>NZ_JBQFYW010000004.1:0-330263 GCF_056541825.1 Ruegeria sp. AF8
CCAGCACTAAGTGTCGCGGGATGGAGCAGCCCGGTAGCTCGTCAGGCTCATAACCTGAAGGTCGCAGGTTCAAATCCTGCTCCCGCAACCAGCGTTTCCGACCAAGCCTCCGCAAAAAGCGGGGGCTTCTTCGATTCCGCCGCCCCCAAAGACATCAGACCTGCCAATTCTCCAACAAGTTCAAGCTGATGACCGCCCGGCGCGTCAGCGTCCGGAACCATCCGCACCTCCGAAATCAAAGCCCGCAGCGACGCCGTTGCCTCCCGCCGCACCTCTGGTGCATTCAGGGACCCAGCCAGATCTTCGATCAGCTCCCGGTACCGCGCCGACAGGCTCGGGTGAAGCCGCAGAGCAGGGGGTTCCGGGTTGTCCGCGATGACCGCCTTCAGGCGGGCCTTCTCCCTCTCCAGTTCAGACATCTTGTCCTTCATTGAGGCGGTATACATGCCGTCCTCAATAGCGGTCAGGATGTTTGAGATCCGGCTCTCCACCTTCTTGAGGGAGTGTTCGGCCTTCTGCCGGTCCTGGCAGGCCCCCGCGGCGGCGTCGTTGAACGCCTTGCGGTATTCCTCCGCGAACTGCGCCAGCAGGTCCGGTGCCAGCAGGCGCTGCTTCAGCCCGGAAAGCACCCGCTCTTCCACTTCTGCCCGGCCGATGGTGGCGCGGTTGGTGCAGACCGCAGCACCCTTGTTGCGGGCACCTGCGCAGCCGTAGCGCGTCTTGTTGATCAGCGTGTAGCTGGCGCCGCAGCATGCGCAGCGCAGGAGGCCTGACAGCAGATAGGTTGGGCGGCGCGCGCGTTCCAGCCGGGGCCGTTCCGTCAGAACGCCTGCCGGGTTCATTGCCTGCCGCACTTCCCCCTGGCGCGTCTTCACCGCCTGCCAGAGCTGATCATCAATGATGCGCAGGCCGGGGACATCCTCCGTGATCCAGTCTTCGGGCGGATTGAGGCGGGACAGTCGTTTCCCGCTGTCGGGGTTGGTATCGTAGGTCAGCCGGTTCCAGACCAGCCGTCCGATATAGAGCTCATTGTTCAGGATGCCGGTGCCGCGTTTGATGTTCCCGGCAATCGTCGAGGGGTTCCAGACTCCGGTGCCCTTGCCGCTCTGGGGAGCAGGCACTGCTTCGGCGTTCAGCGCGGCAGCGATTGAGCGCGCGGAAAGGCCGTCTGCGTAATCCCGGAAGATCCGGGTGATGACGGCGGCCTCGTCTGGCTCGATCTCCCGGTCGCCGGTGCTGAGTGTGCCGTCGGGCAGGATCTCACGCTTCACCCGGTAGCCGTAGGCAATCCCGCCAGCAGATTTGCCCCTGGCAATGCGCCCCTCCAGCCCGCGCCGTGTCTTCTGGGCCAGGTCCTTGAGGAACATGGTGGACACCAGCCCGCCGACCCCGACCTTCATGTCATCCAGCTCATTCTCTGAAGCCGTGTGGATCTTGACTCCGAAGAAGTTCATGCGCTTCAGCAGGCTTGCGGAATCCGCCATGTCCCGCGACAGCCGGTTCTGGCTCTCGGCGGCAATAACGTCGATCCCGCCGCGTTCGGCTGCCTGGATCAGGCGCTGGTATCCCGGGCGCAGGGCATTCTTGCCGCTGAGCGCGTGATCGGTGAAAACTTCCTTCACCTGCCACCCTTTCTGTTCGCACAGGCGGCGGCACAGCCGGATCTGGTCCTCGACCGATGTGTCTTTCTGTTTGTCTGTGGAGTACCGGGCGTAGATGGCAGCGCGGAGACCGGGTGTTGCATTCATGGATTATTCCTTCGAAGGCGGTTGGCTCCTCTGCGCCGCGATGTCTTCCTGGGCAGCCTGGCGGGCGAGGAGCTGGATGATGTGCAGAAGCGGGTCCGCGCAGTCGGCCCGGCCGTTTGTCTGAGATGTGCCGGAGAGACAGGCTGTCTCCTGGCAATTGACATAGCTCTTCTGGTCCCGTGCCATCGGCCGAGGTCTCCCGCCGCTCCCGGGCCGGTGCCCGGGGCGATTTATTGATGATGCTGGTCTGGCGGGGTACTGCTCCGCCGGCTGTTGGCTTCATTATAGCGGGTGCGGGAGGGCGGCGGGCCCCGTGAAAGGGGGGAGATGCCGCCCCGGGGCCGGGTTTATGTGGACAACCAGCCTTTTGGGGTGGTTTGCGGGGGGCGGAGAGCTGAGGTGCGCGCCGTTGCGGCCGGACCGGCGGCGTTTGCCGCGTGGGCAAAACCTTTCCGGAAGGGAATTATCCGGATTTTGGACCAACCGGAGCCTGCACCGCGGAAGTTTGCACATAAGAATTGTGCAAACCTCGCGGCGGCGGCGCGGCTTGGTTGGCGGGCGCATCTACTGGTCCAGGACCTGCTCTGGGCCATTTTTGCGCGGCACGTCGCGCAGCCAGGACCGGACCACCTTGGCATCGAACTCTCGTTTCTGCACCAGGTCTTCAGCCATGTCCTGCAGCAGCTGCTGATGGGGGTACAGCAGCGCGCGTGCGTGGTCCTCCGCGTAGTCGAGCTTCTCACGGAGGCGTTTGCGGTCGGGTTCTGCAAGTTGGGCTGGATCCTGCGGTCCAAACCAGCCGTTGCCGAAGGCGCCGAGTCCCAGCTCGTGGTCCACTGCCAACGCAATCCGCGCAGCCTGTGCCAAGTCGGACGTGGCGCTGCCGCCAGCGCCCGCGGACACATTCCCAAAGATGAGCCGCTCCGCCGCCCGCCCCGCGAGATGGACGTAGAGCTGACGGTCGAAATCTGACGCCAGACCCGGATTCGGGGGAACATCCCGTTCGATTGTTCCGCCTGCGGCAGCAACCCGGACCTGCGTGATCGCCTCTCCGAAGATCCAGGCGGCGATGGCATGGCCGCATTCATGGACGCAAATGCGGTAAAGCAGGCCGTGGTTCTCCTCCAGCTCCCTGACACCGAGATGGCGGCGCAGAAGCTGCAGATCGAGCGGGCAGCCGCTGTGCCGGGCTTCACTGCGGGCAGAGCGCACCGCGGCGTCCACGTCGGCGGCGGTCTTGCCAATGCAGTCCCGTGCCAGCTGCTGCAAATCCTCCTCTTGGACCGCGTCCTGCAGCCGCTCAGCAAGGAGGTGCTGCAGCATCGCCATGCTTGGCAACGGCATCTCGATCTTGATGTCAAACCGCCCGGCTCTCAGCACCGCGGGGTCGATGTGCTGCGGGTGGTTGCAGGCACCAACCACCATGATCCCTTCCTCCAGACCGATGCGGTCCATCTGCTCCAGGAGACCAGCGATCACCTGCGATCCATATCTGCTGCCGTGGGTGTCGCCGCTGGTGCGCGAGCTGATCGCGTCGATCTCATCGATGAAAAGGATACAGGGCGCATTCTTCCGCGCGTCTTCGAAGCTTCTTCGCATCGCTAGCAGCAGGTTGCCCAAATGACCGGCGCTTTGCCATTCCGCGCAGCTTGTTTGGACGCAATTGACAGCGGCGCTCCGGCCCATCGCGCGGGCGAGATGGCTTTTGCCGGTGCCCGGCAGGCCAAAAAGCAGCAAGGAGTGCGGGATCTCATTCCAGGCCACGTCGCCTTCGGCCCAGAGCCGCAGGTCTGCAACCAGTTGCCGGGCGGTGTCATAGGTCGGGCCGATGCCGGTGATCTCTCTTGGTGGTGTTCCGGCTTCGGGTTCCGGCGTTGCCGGGGCGGTAAGTGCCTGGGACAGGCGCTGAGCCATCTTCTTCGCTGTGGGCGCACGCAGGGCGAATGAGAGTGCGGCGGTGGAGAGCTCTTGCAACTGGCCGTTCGGGGGCAGCGCGGCGCGGGTGGCGGCTTCATCGATGCGGCCCGTGCGGCTGTGCGTCTGGCGCAGCAGGGCGATCAGAAAATCCGCGTCCACTTGCGGCAATGCCAGCTGATGACAGTGCTCCGCCACCAGCGGCGACGGCAGTGCCATCTCATCCGGCAGGCAGATCCACAAAGGCTGGCTGTGCGCTAGACCCTTGATGATCAGATCGTGCAGCTCATCAATGTGTTGCTGTTCAATCGCACCATCGCGGGCACTGGGGACAGCGAGGGTCACGCGCTGGTTCAGTTGCACTTGGCGCCGGGCATCATAGGCCTGCCAGCCCGGCGGCAGCAGGGCGTGGTTGAGGAGGTTTTCCACGTTGGAAAACCCGGAGGCAGGAACGTTGCGAAGGATCAGCACGGCGCCACGGGCAAGCTGCGTGTCCACCGCAGCCAGGGAGCCGAAGGCCGCGGCGATCCGCAGCAGAAGAAGCAGCTTGTCGGCCGGCAGGTCTGTGTGCGGCAGCCAGCGACCTGTCTCATCGCAGGCAAATGGGTCGGCGCCTTCCTGCTCCAGGTGTTCCCAGAGTTCTGGCGGCAGATGCCGCGCGTTCGGGTGCTCGCTCAGATGCTGCAGCAAAGAATGGGGCTGTTCCGTGGGCGTGGACACAAGCGGCTCCTCGGTGTCGGCACCGTCGGCTGGCGCGTCTTCTTTGAGTGTCTTGCGCCGCGTCTGCTGCAGCTCTTCGCAGTAGAGATGATAGCGGCGGGCGCAGTCTTCGGCGAACTGCCACCAATCAGGGCGCGCGGGGGAGTGGTTGGATTGGTTCATGGAAAGCCTCCTGTGAACAGGCAAAAGGGATCGGGCGCCCGGTGAAACCGGGCGGGAAACGTTGAAAATTGAAGGGTAGGGGCGTTTAGCTGTCTTCTTCCGCTTGGATGGCGTCGAGCATCGCGAAGATCACTTGGCACACATCCGGAAAATAGACCTCACTTTTGACCCTCAATTCACCGGCGTAGAGGTCTGGCGGCGCGACGCTGTCGGGGTGCTCTGCCTTCAACCGCGCATGCAGGCCTTTTTCAATTTGCACAGCTGTGTGGCCGGAGCTGATGGGAACTGTCCGCAGGACCTGCGCCTCCGTCTCCCTGCTCCTCAAAATCTGGTGGTAAAGGCGGGAGACGGGATCGCGGCTGTAGCCCAGCTTGATCAGCTTGGCGCCATTGGCGAGTTTAAGCTGCATGACGTAGAGAAAGCTTGGCGCACTGCTCCAGCCCTCGCCGCAGTTGCTGCATTGAAACCGGCCAGTCTGCATGTTGGCACGGGCAATCCGCTGAACATGGCCGCAGGCCTGATGCTGGTACAGGCGGTAGTTCTGGTTCCTGTTCGGATCCGGTCCAATCAGCTCCCAACCCTGCGCGGAGGCTTCTTCTTGCTCCTTATGCTGCTGGCAGAGTTCGCACCGTACGTCGCAGACGCCTTCGGCGGCACGCTTCACCATCTCAAATTGCCGGCGCAAGTTATGGCCGCAGGGGGCGATATAGTGGGCATAGTGACGGTCTTCCGGATCGCGGCCTGCCCACTTCAAACCTGCGGCCACAGCGTCGGTCTGCCACCGGTCTTGAATGCAGTGCGGGCACTGCGGCTGGCTGTTCATAAGAACAAAGATCTTGCTGGCATGTGTCCGTCGGCAGGTGTGGCAGGACAGGAGCAGGTGATAGCGGTCCTTGACCCGCTGCAGGATGCCGAAGCCCTTAGCTTCGGCGGCGGCGCGCCAGTGGGGGTGAATGGTGAGCGGGAAGGCGGCGGACGTGGCGGTTGATGTATGGGTCATTGAGAACTCCGTTTGCGCAAGGCGGGAGAGAGGGCAGGCGCCGCATATGGGGCACCTGCCGGGAAAATCTGGAATTGGGCATGACGCGGCCGGGCGCAGGCGGAGAGATCCGCTGCGGTGGCCAGGTCAGGTTGTGTCAGGAAGGGATTGGGCGGATCAGACCGGCGCGAAATCCGGAGCTGTCACTGCCATCTCCACCACGGCGTCGACTTGCCGCGCCGCGCGGTTCAGCGCTTCGCGGACACCGGGATCATCGGTAGTGAAAAGGTCCCGGTGCTCATGCATCAGCTGCTGGAATCGAAGTGCCTCGTCCAGGCTCTCAGATTCGATCAGAAAGTGCAGCAGCATGCTCATGCGCTGCATTGGCAAATCTTCGGCACTGACCATCTGTGCGGTCAGGATGTCGCCGCTGAGTTTAAGGCAATCCTGCCATTTGGCTTCTGCGGCCTCTTGGATACCGGTGGATGCGGGATCCCACGAAAGAGCGTGCGACAGATCACGCTCCAGTTCGAGGGCTTCATCCACTGCTTTGGTCAGCGTGTCGAAGGTGCGGGTGATGAAGGTGGGGCTGTCATTTGCGGCAGATGCCGGCCACAGGGCTTTTGCCGCGCCGGGGCGCGTGATAACGGGGATGGTAGTCATGCTGGTCTCCATAGCCGAGGTCAGTGTGATTAGGACGGTAAGGTGGTAACGACACCTCTACCGTCCGCATATTGAGCATATGCGTTATATGCAGCATTGTCAATATGCTGCATATCGCTTAATGGTGTCCTATGGCCAAGCAGACAGTCTACCCAGTAAAGAAACTTGTGAATCTGACAGAAGAACAGGCAAAACGTATTGCCGACTTCAGGTTCGAAAATCGCTTGCAGTCAGAAAATGAAGCTATTCGGCGTTTGATCGAGATTGGCTTGGATGCCAACTTGGGAAGCGGAGATCAGAAGTAACGACCCTGATTTTTACGTCGTATTTGCTCTTTTTTCTGAGAACCAGAAAACCCAAAGCCAGGAGTCACCCGAAGCTCCCGGTTGGGCGTGTCCGGCAGACCAGTCGGCCGAATTGGTCCACAGCACTCTTGAGCTTGTACCGAAGACCAATTGCGGAAATCGCTATATTCGTGGACACGTCAGAGCCAGGTGCCATGGGTGATACTCGCAAAATTTCGAAAGTGAAGTTTCTTTCTTTTTAATTTTTCAACCTAATTCAGCATGCTCTCTTAGCTGCCAGTGGAGCCTTTCGCTTTGCTTCCGGCTTCCAACGCTGCCGGCAGGTGACGCGCAGCACAGAAACCGGGCTCTGTGGCAAGGGAGTAGACCATGAAAAATCCGATGCTGAAACTGGCAGCAATTGCCCTCACCGCATGCGTGGGATCTGTACCCGCGGCATTTGCCGATTACCCCGAAAAACCCGTGTCGTTCATTGTTCCGTGGCCTCCGGGAGGAGAGGAAGATGTGCTGACCAGGATGATCGCAACCGAGTTCCAGGACTTGTATGGCGTGCCTGCGGCCGTTGTGAACAAGCCGGGCGGCGGCGGCGGGCCGTTTCCCGGTGCGCTGGACGTGGCGGCGGCGCCTGCCGATGGGTACACCGTCGGGTCTTTTGTTATCGGGGTGCCGGTGGTCGGACCCACGCTTGGCATTCCGGAATTGTCTCCGAACCCGTTTGTTCCAGTTGGCGTCTTCATGACCTATCCTTTTCTGATCGTGGCAGGAAAGGATGCACCTTACAACACAATGGAAGAACTGGCGGCCTATGCCCGGGAGAATGATGTCACGCTTGGCCATTTCGGTGCCGGGCTGGTGCCGACCCATGTCACCTTCGGGCTCGCTGAAGAACTGGGCTTTGAGTTCGGCTCGGAGGCCGCCTATGACGCGCTGGATTGCAATACGCTGGCGTCCGGCGATGTGGATGTCATGAATTCGGTGGCAGCACTTGTTGCGCCGTGCCTGTCCGAGATCAAGGTGCTGGCCAGCGTTACGGACGAGAGGGTGTTTCTGACCCCTGATGTTCCCACAGTTTCGGAAATCGCACCCTCTCTGGATATCGTCCTGTGGAACGGTCTGTTTGTCCCCAAGGGAACGCCGGAGGACATCATCGCCAAGATCGAAGCGGCCGCTGTCCGGGCGATGCAGAGCGAGGAGGCGCAAACTTACGTGCAGACAAATGGCGCCCAGATTTACTGGAAGAACCGTGCCGAAACAGAGGCACTGATCGAACGGGACATTGAAACCTTCAGTGCGCTGACCTCCGAGTGAGGGGCATCACTCTGCAGCGGCGCGGCGAAAAGGCTCTGCCGCTGCTACGCTATTCAGCGCTGTGTGCATCCAGCAAATCGGAAATAAAGACATCCACGACCTTGTTGTCCCGCCCGCCGCGCCTGGTGATCAAGTGGAATTCCAATTCTGTGGCGAACCTGCCGGGCAGGATTGGGCAGACCATCCCCTTGTCTTCCCATATCTGTGCGAAATGCGTCGGCAGGAACCCAAGGTACTGTCCCGAAAGAACAAACAGCATGGCTGCATCCATGTCCTCAGTGAACACAGACGGTGAGGGCAGGGCGGAAGGTTTCTCCAGGACCTGCTCCAGTGCGGTGCCGGAGGACACCATGGCATGGCTGCCAATTTCCTGAAGCAGGCGGCTTTCATCGGTGATCTGCGACAGCGGATGAGCGCAGGCGCAATAAAGCGCAACGCGCTCAGTGAACAGCCGGGTGTAGTCCAGACCCGGTATCCGGGCAGGAAACAAGCCGATGCTCAGATCATAGCGGCCGTCCAGCGTGCGGCTTTGCTGATCGGCGGAGCGGGTTTCCTCCAGTCGGAAGGTTACCTTGTTGGGGCGTGTCTGAAACTTGCGGACCGCCTCCGGCAGGCGGAAGGCGGGATTGGTGGCCATATTTGCCTGCAGGCCGATCTTCACCTCTCCGACCAGCCGGTTCTGGATCTCTGCGGCGGCGAGGTTGAAATTGCTGAAAGCCCCCAGAACCGTTTGAGCAGCCTCATAGACCGCTGTCCCCTGGTCGGTGATCCGGAACCCTGAGCGGCCGCGCTGGCACAGGGTCATGCCCAGCTGCTCTTCAAGCTCTTTCATCTGGATGCTGATTGTGGCCGCGGACATGTTCAGAACGCTCTGCGCGGCAGCAAACCCGCCGCAGTCGACAACCGTCACGAACACCCTGAGCTTGCGGATCGAGTTTTCGTGGAGGCTCAGCACGGCGCATTCCTTTGGCAGTAGTAAAGTATGATTTGTATATTTTGAATTTATCAAAGTGGTTTTTTCAAGAAAATCTGAACCTGCCGGAAAACTTGGACGGGAAGTGAACCTTATGACCGCGATGAACCTCGACCGCCTGCGCGCGCTGGCGGAAAAATCCGATCTCAACGACCAGGCTCTTCAGGCTTATCTGGACAGCGGAGTGGCGCATGGCGGCGACAAAAGGGAGCATGTTGCCCCTTATGCGGGGATTTCCTCGTTTTTGCGTACGCCGCTGCAGGACGGGTTCGCCGGCCTTGATATCGCGATGCTCGGCGTGCCCTTCGATCTGGCGGTGACAAACCGGCCTGGTGCCAGGTTCGGGCCTCAGCAGGTCCGGGAACTGTCGGTTCTGGCTGCGGGTCCTAAAAACCATGCAACCGGAGTCATTCCGGGTACGCTGGCGCGTTTCGCCGATTGCGGCGATGTGCCGATTGCGAGCACCTACAATCTGGAACAGGCAACTCAGGAAATCGAAGACTATTACCAAACGGTCGCAGACGCAGGCGTCATGCCGCTGTCAGTCGGCGGTGATCATTCGATCAGCTATCCCATTCTCAAGGCTATCGGCCGCGACGCTCCTGCCGGACTGATCCATATTGACGCCCATGCCGACACCGGGGGGCCATTCAACGGATCCCGTTTTCACCATGGCGGGCCGTTTCGCAATGCGGTCCTGGCGGGTGTCCTGGACCCGGAACGCACGGTTCAGATCGGCATCCGGGGCCGCGCGGAACCACATTGGGACTTCTCTTATGACAGTGGCATGCGGGTGATCCATATCGAGGAGTTCTACCAGATGGGCTTGGACAATGTGCTGGCGGAGGCCCGCAGCATTGTTGGCACAGGTCCCACTTACATCTCCTTTGATGTCGACAGTATCGACCCGGCTTTCACGCCGGGAACCGGAACACCGGAAATTGGTGGGCTGCTGCCGCGGGAGGTCCAGGCTTTGATCAGGGGGTTCCAGGGACTGAACTTGATTGGTGCGGATGTGGTAGAGGTTTCTCCGCCGTACGATCGGTCGGGCAACACCGCTCTGGTCGCGGCAACGATCCTGTGGGAACTGCTTTGCATTCTCAGCTTTGCTGCATCGGAAAAGAAACGGTGAAGCACTGGATCAGTCCTCCCGGAAGACAGGTTCCAGAGAACACCAGCAGGCAACTCAAACCAAAACAAGCCACCTGAAAGTTCTTCAAGTGCAAGGCCGGGAACCGGCCGCGCAAGCACCCGCAGGGCTGCTGGAGCGCCTCCCCGGCGTAAGGGGCAGACGAGGTAGCTTCAGCTACCTATAGTCTGTCTCTTTGGGGAGCTTTCCCGCGCATTTGTGCGCCTGTCTAAGCTGCCCAAAGAGACAGAAAAACTATATGGCAAAATAGCTTATCCTCAAAATGAAGAGTTTCTGAGGCGGATCCGCGTTTTGCGTTTTCGCCGAGGCCGCGTACCCAATGAAAAAAGGAGTACCGCCTCATGGCCTACCAATACGTCCACGTCGAAACTTATACCCGGAAGCCGAAGCTGGTGAAGGGCACGAAAGATCAGCTTAACTCCGTTCAGCAGGTCTTCGAGGAAGCGCAGAGGTACCTGCACTATTGCAAGCATATAGAGAACCCGCGTGCGCCGGTTCCGGTTCTGAGTCTCGGCGCCATCCCAATCAGCGAACTGCAGGCGCTGCATGACCGGCGCTGCTGTGAAATACGTGAAACAGTTACGGCGTCGTCCGGCAAGAGCTACACCCGCAGACTGCGTTCTGATGCGCCGACCTTGTACACAGAAGTTCATTCTCATCCAATTGCAGCCCGCGAGTTTCTGGCAGACCGGAAAAAGCACCAGCCGGTGATCAACAGATGGGCGAACCTTGCCTTGCAGGACTTCCGTAAACGGATGCCGCGGGGTATCCAGTTTGCTGCGACGTTCCACCTGGATGAGGCGAATGTGCATATGCACATCCTGGCGCTGAACATGAACGATCCGCGGCTGGATGCCAACAAGCTGCACGCCGGCAAAGTGGCGGCGGCGGATTACCGGGCCAGGCATGAGAAGCCGCGGACACTCTCGTCCCTGCCGAAGCCAGAATTGAAGCCGAAGCCGCGGAAACCAAAGAAGCCGCGCCCGAGCAAGAACCGGGTCACCCAGAAAAAGAATATGGCAAAACATGAACGGGCATTGGCTGAATGGGAGAAAGCCTGCGCCAGGGCGGAAGCTGCCAATGCCAAAAAGCTCGAGGCGTGGAAGAAGGAGAACGGGCGGCATCTGCATGCCGCCCGGAAGAAGCGGAAAGAAAAGAACCCTGAAAAGGAAGCGTTTGATGCTGGGATGATACGCTTTCAAGACCGCTACTACGAAGCGGTCGGCAGGCCCTGCGGGCTTCTGCGCAAGGGACCGGGCCACGAGCGCCTGACCACAAAGCAATACGCTGCGCGCAAGGCCGGTGCCAAAGCCCGCGCGGAAGAGCAACTGGCGAACCTTCGGTTCGAGACCCAGCTGGAAGTGCGAGAGCAGGCGCTGGAAGCGCAGGCCAAGGCCTTGGCAGAAAAAGAGAGCCGCCTTGCGGCAGAATATATTGCAATGAAAAAGAAGGAGGCAGAGGTCAGGGAAAGAGAAAAAGCGTTGGCGAGCCGGGAGAAGGAGGTTGAGGACAGGGAAAGATCGATAAAGGGTCAGGAAGAAAGGGCGGGAGCTGTTCAAAAGCGGGTTGAAGCAATTTCTTTAGGATTGGAATTGATCCGCCGTGATCAATTGCATTGGGTGGCCGGCAATGACGGGCGTGGAGGCAGGCTGGTGGCCGGCCCACGCGGCGGTCCGGAACGGCCGCTGCCGCTCAAGCTGCATGCACGGCTGTCGCCGGCGATGTCGCTCCTCGAGATCCTTTTGAAGATTATCGCGGAAATCATCGAGGATGCGCTGCACGAGCATCGCAGGGCGATTGCCAGGGATGCGCAAGCTTTGGCAGAATGCCGGCAGAAACTGGACCTGCCGGAGGATCCAATGGTTGCTGCAATCTTCCAGCGCAATGATCCAGGCGAGAGGTTTGAGGTTTAGTTCCGGAGAGCCGCTCAGATTGATAGAGTTCGACAAGGGCGGAAATCAGTCACTCACTGCGCGAAGCTTCAATGCTAACTACCGGGACAATGCCGACATTCACAACTTCGAAACCTATGGCTGGTCTTGGTTTGCAACGCTGAAGTTGGAGGAGAAGACGCCCGCTTTCTGATACTGGAGATCCAGTCTGACGGGCAGATGACCTGACAAGATCACTACCCGCCAAATCCGGTCATTCTGCTGCGTTTTGGGTATCTACGTCCCAAACATTTGGCAAAAATGCCTCGTCGAGCGCAGTATCTGCAACGTGGTTTGTATAATTCGACAGGATCTTCAGTGCGGTACCTAGGATCACTTCCAGCACGGTTTGCAATGTATAGCCCGCCGCCAGGAATGCATCCAGCTGCGCTTCGCTGGGCCAGCCACGGTTTTCGTTGATGGCAATGGCAAACTGGCGAAGCGCCTCAAGCTTGGCGTCAGCGATTGGAGTGTCATTGCGCAGTGCATCAATTATGTCTCCGTCCACTCCAGCCATCTGCGAGAGCGTAGTGTGTGCCGCCATGCAGTACTTGCAGCCGTTGAGGCGATTGTTGGTCATTAGAATGATCTGCCGCTCAGTTTCCGACAACCCGGTCTTTCCGAAGATAGCCGAAAGGCTCATGTACCCTTCGAGGATTGCCGGGGCCTCGGCCATTGCAGCATAAAGGTTCGGGATGAACCCGTATCCTTTCAGAGCTGCCTGCAAGATAGGCCTGGCAGCGTCAGGTGCCGTTTCGACGGTGTGTTTTTTAAAACGGGTCATGGGTGTTTCCTTAAGTGACAAGGGGCGCGGCAGACACTGCTGTGGCCCCCGCCGCCGCTTTTCTTTTTTGGGGGGTAATTGTTGACTACAGGTCGCTCACAGGGGTATTGACGATGCCGGGCCATTTGGCTTGGGCGCCTTCGATGACCGCCGCCTTGTCTTCGAGAAATTTCGCAAAAATTGCCGCATTCACGAAGAGATAGAGCTTGTCGTCAACAATGTCGGCGTAGCGGGCATCACCGTCGAGTTTTTTGCCCACGAAGACGCCAAAGGCACAGAAGCCCCCGAACTGCGGCAGATGAGCCGCCGGGTCGGCGTCGAATTCGGACTGGGCTGCCGCGGAGGCAAAGTAGTAGTCCACACCATCATGCTGGGAGGTGAATTCCGCATTGCCTTGTTCAGGGCTCCCTCCATGAAACATCGATACAGGGTCAAAACCGTGCATACCCAGTGGCTGGCCTGACAGGGTCAGGCTGTTGGTGACGCTATATTCGTCGGCAGCCAGTACCCAGGTCGCAAGCGACAGTGTAATGACAGAAGACGAAACGAGAGTGGCGGCCCAGAAACAAACCGACTTCAGAGTGCTATTGGTCATTTTCTTCTCCAGAGAACAGGGGGAAGGAGCTGCGCGTCAGGCGCTATTTCCAATCCGGGTGACAGCGTCTTCGGTCCACCACACACCGTTGGCCACCATGCGGAAGTTGATCAGTGCGGCAAGGTATCCGTCCCCTTCCGGAACTTTGGCCCCAGCGGTTGCATCACGGACAACGGCGACCTCGTAGCCCAATTCAAGCAGGTCATAGAGATGCGCCTGCGTGCAGAGGTTGGCGGACATTCCCGCAAGGATCACTTTGTCGATCCCGCGTTTGCGCAATTGCAGGTTCAGGTCGTTTTGCGCCGGGCTGTAGACCTTGTGAGGGGAGCACACGATGGTCTCGCCGTCTTCGATGTATTTTTTGTATTGCGGCATCCAATCGGCGCCCGATCCCTCGAAGTTTTCGAGGTTCAGCGGACCGAGGCGGTCAAACATGCCAATTTTGTGCATCGTCGCTTCCAACGTGCCCTCGAAGTTCCACTTATGGTCATGCGGGTAGTAGTAATGCGGTGAGATGAAGACCGGCATGCCCGCTGCCTTGGCCGCGATAAAGAGGCGTTCGATGTTGTCGACGGTACCCTGTTCCGTGACGCTTTCACCCACAACCCCCCAGGTCACTCCGTCCTCTGACAGGAAGTCGATCTGCGGATCGGTGACAACAAGGGCCGTGCGTCCAGGTTCAATTGTCATGTCGATTTGCGGCAGGCCTGGGTTTTCAGGATCAGCGTACTGAACCTTGGCTGCATCGGTTGCGGCCGCGGCTGTTTGGCCAATGACGGACGCAGCCCCCGCAGCACTTGCGGCGGCAACACCTGCCAGTAGGCGGCGGCGTGCAAGATCGACGCTTTCCTGTGTGTGTCCGCACCCGCAGTTGTGTTTATGTTCGTGACCGAAACTCATGAGAAGTCTCCTTTTTTAGAGGTGGATGCAGGACATTGGGGTCCTGCTTTGAAGGTGCAGAGGTTTGGGCAAAACTCTGCTGTTCACAGCCGATGCAGCTGTGTTGCCGGTGTTAAATTTTCTTGCTTGCAGGACCGGTGCAGGGTTGCGCTACGGCTTCGCTAAGTCTTCAGGTTCCTAAAGGCCCAGTTCCGTCAGACCTTTATGTTCCAGGGGGCGTGCTGCATCCGGCCAATGGAACAGACGCTGCGCTTCATCGATAGGCAGGTCATTGATCGAGGCGACCCGCCATTTCATCAGCCCGTCCTCGGCGAATTCCCAGTTTTCGTTTCCATAGGACCGGAACCATTGGTCACTGTTGTTGCGCCATTCATAGGCGAACCGCACCGCAATGCGGTTGCCGGAAAAGGCCCAGAGCTCCTTGATCAGGCGGTAATGCTGTTCCCGGATCCATTTGTCGGTCAGAAACTTAATGATGGCGGGGCGCCCGGTCATGAACGTAGACCGGTTTCGCCAGACACTGTCGGCCGTATAGGCAAGTGCAACCTTTTCCGGATCTTTGGAATTCCAGCCATCTTCGGCCATGCGGACCTTTTCAATGGCAGTTTCGCGGGTGAACGGCGGCAACGGCGGGCGTGTCATTTTACTTTCCTTTTGGTGATTATTGTAGGGACTGCATCAAAGGGTGCATGAGGCCGGCAAGGTTCAAAGTGACGCCCCTGGTGCCCCGGCAAGCCTTACGATCTCAGCGATGGACGCGAGAACCGGCCAAACACTGCAAATGAGCCCCAGAGCGAGTACCCTTTCATTGGACAGCTTCTTGTAGGGCCTCAAAGTGCCGCGGGATGACGAAGGAGGAGAAGCAGAAATAGAGCCGGAAAGGCTGCGAACGCGATGGCTGGGGGGACAAGGCATGCCCGGCAATGAAGGCCGGTTGGGGAGGACAGACTTTTCGGAACGTCTCATTCCTGCTTCTCCGGTTGGAGGTCTGCCTTGACTGTGTCAGATAGTGTCCTGACGTCTGAGTGCTGGCATCCCTCAGGGACTGATGAAACCAATTTAGGACCCGGGGCGCTTTGGGTATTGGCCGTTTCTGCCAAGCTTTTGGCACTGTCTGCCAATCCCTGCTGGTGCCTGGCATGTTACAGCGAAAGCTGCCGGAACTGCGCAGGTGCCTCGCCAACCCAGCGCTTGAACGCTCTGCTGAATGTGCTTTGTTCGGAAAACCCGGTCAGGAACGCGACTTCGGCGATGGAGCAGCTGCTGCCGGTCAAAAGTTCCTGCGCCAATGACAGCTGCGCATCCCTCAGGACATCCCTGTAGGACAGGTTTTCATCCGCCAGGCGGCGATAAAAAGTGCGTTCACTCATACCCATTTGCACTGCTACATCCGAGGCTTGCGGCACCCCTTCGCTTAGCCGCGACGCCAGATGATCCAGAACTTCTTCTTTTAGGGAACGCGATCCGGACAGGTGCTGGATTTCCGTGTCCAGGTGCCGAACAAGGAAATCGGAAATGCCCTGATCTCCCAATTTGTTTGGTCTGTTTAAAATGTCAGGCGCCAACGCGAGCGCGTTCCGGTTCGCTCCAAACAGGACCGTGCAACCGAAAAAGGCCTCAAAACGCGCGGGGTCTCCTCGGCAGCCATGCTTGAAGGAAACGTGATCCAGTTCGACTTCGCCGATGCCAAAGGTTTTGATTTTCTCTGCCATGGCGGCAAGCGCACATTCATCCCGGAGCTGGAGTGCCGGGTGATCAGGGGTGCAGGTTTCAAGCGAGAACAGAACTGGAGCGGATTCTTCATTCAAGCGGTAAACTGCGGTGTCTGTGACCAACCGGAAATAGCGCTCCAGGCGCAGCAGACTATCCCGGAGGGTCGGTGCGGATTTCGCCGCCAGGCCCAAAGCGCCAAGATCGTTGCTGCGGAGTTCCCGCGCATAGCTGAAGACAAGTTCAGGGTCGTCCTTCTTCTGTTTCTGCAGCCAGCCGACTAATTCGAAATAGGCACTGTCTGGGATCTTGTGCGCGGTGGAGCTGTTCAGGCGGAACAGGATTTCTCCTCCGCTCAGAACCTCTCCATCCGCATTCAGTTCAAACCCCGCCGCGCGGGTTAAGGTGGTCGCAAATACAGATGCCACGGATGCCATTTCGGATTCCCCTCCCCGTTTACATTTGGATTTTCACCAGGCTTTCTACTCGATTGTACGGGCTGTCCCCGCCACCAGCACTGGCGAGCCTAGCTCGTCTGGAATCGTCACTGCCAGTTTGGAGGGAACGCCCATGTCGCTACCTTGTGAAATGCGGATGCCGCCATTATGGGGCCAGCAGAGATCTCGCAGGTATCCTGCCAGCGCTGCTGCGGCGGCTCCGGTTGCGGGGTCTTCAGCCACACCGCCGATGGCAAAGGCGTTCCGGGAATGGAAGTGGTGCCGGTCCTCAGCCCAGACCAGATTGATGGTGGTCAGACCATGCAACTCCATGAGGAGGCGCCCGGTACTCAGATCATACTCCATAGCGGCCAATCGTGCGCGCGCATTCAAGGCCAGAACAAGATGATCATTGCCAGCGTTTGCGATTGCCGGAGGTATCCGCGGATCAAGGTCACTGCTGCGAAGACCGAAGAGTGCAAGTGCTTTTTCAAGCAAAGCACGTTCAACCGGGCTGCTGTGCGTCGGCGGTGAAGACAATTCGATCTGCGGCTGCCCGCCATCGTCCAAGCGTCCGGCAACGCTAATTTCGCCTGCGTTGATCTGCAGTGCGTACGAGCCCGGGCCGTGCAGATCCGTCAAGACGGCACCAAGTGCAATGGTGGCATGACCGCAAAACGCAACCTCGCAATCGGGAGCAAAATACCGAACGCGCCAGTGGTCACCTTGGCGGGCTGCAAAGGCAGTTTCCGAGTACCCAACCGCGCTTGCGATGGCTTGCATCTCTGCATCACTTGGCAAGTTGTCGCCAACAAGTACACCTGCAGGGTTTCCGCCGGCTCTGCCTTCGGAAAATGCGGCTATCCGGCGAACACCTGTCATATCTATCGTGGTCATTGTGCGGCTCCTTTCTTGATCGGACCCTGACCAGGCGGTGCCAGGCAGGGCCGCGGTTACTGCCGAGTGCGCGGGAGGAAGTCCTGGATCTCGGCGGCAATGACCTCGCCGAATTCTTCCAGGGCAAAGTGACCGGTATCCAGAAGGTGGAATTCCACATCATCCAGATCCTTCAGATACGGATGCGCCCCTTCGGCCGGGAAAATGTAGTCGTTCTTGCCCCAGATGATCAGCGCTGGCGGTTGATTATCGCGGAACATGGCCTGCCATTTGGCGTATTCGCGAACGTTGGTGCCATAATCGAGAAACATCTCAAGCTGCACATCCTGGTTGCCGGCACCGGTCTGGAGAAACCCGGCTGGCCCGCCGCGAAACTGGACATAGGACCATCCGGTTTCTGAAACGGTCGCCTGGTAGAACCCGTCGCATCCCTCGATGAAAGCACGCTCGAAACCGGAGAGAGTATCCCCGCCGTACCGCATGTCGGACAGGAAGATTGCAAATGCTCCGGCCCCGTTTCTGTCCTGTTGGTCCCAGACTGTGGGCGTGAACGCAATTTTGGCAAAGGCATAGGCCATGCTGGTTCTCCAAGGGCCGGAGCGGCCAAGTTGTTTTGTGTGCTCGGCGAAGGAGCGATTGAGCCTGAGGTTCTTCGGCTCAAGGGTGAACAGATCGGTTAATGTGAAAAGTGTACTGATCGGTTAATGAAGGCAAGCAAAAATTCGTGATGAATGACATGGTCGCTGATGATAACGTCGAAGTTATCGCGGTTAAGCTATAGATTTTAGCCTGTTTTATTGACCGACTTTCAATTCAAGGCTATTTACCGATCAGTCAGCGATGGATGCCAGAATGAGCCAAAACAAGCGAGCCGAACTGATTCGTAAAGCACTCTTGCTGTTCTATCGGAACGGATTTCACGCGACTGGCATGGACCTTGTCGCCAAAGAAACCGGAGTGTCGAAAACCTCGATCTACAAGCACTTCCGAACGAAGGATGAATTGATCCTGGCGGTGCTCCGCCTTCGGGACGAGAACTTCCGAAATTGGCTGTTCCGGCGCATGGAAGAGCTGGCCGACACACCGAAGGGGCAATTGCTGGCAATGTTTGACGCGCTTGAGGAGTGGTTTCTCGAAGACAGCTTTCAGGGGTGCATGTTCATCAAAGCAAGTGCCGAATTCCAAGACCCGGACAATGCGATCAACGCGCAGGCCTATGCGCACAAACGAATGCTTGTGGACCACTTTGAAAATCTGGCCACGCAAGCCGGGGCAGAGAACCCGCATGCACTGGCCCGGCAATTCCTTCTTTTGAAAGAAGGGGCGATTGTCATCGCGTCCATGTCACATTCAGAGTCGGCTGCCCGCGAAGCAAAATCGGTCGCCAGCCTTCTGGTTGAAAATTGAATGGTCTGTATCCTATGGACCGCTCGCCCCTTCTGAGCTTGGCGAGAATAGCGTTTAGGAGATGAACTCCCCTCAAGACCCGAACGTGCTCCTATTTGCTAGTAATACAAATGAGATTGAAGGCTACGTCAGCACCTTTTGACCACGACATACCAGCCGTTCGCGGAAATAGCAGCATCAGTAGATATGGGCTCACTGCTGCCGAATGCCAACGCGGCAAAGCCCTTGTCGTGCTTGGATAGGGACCGGCCGTTGACATTTTCGGCCAAGAGGCTGTTCCTGCGGCGTTTCCGGTGATGCGTAAGCGGCGTCTGGAGGGCACCGGGCTTTCAGCTTGACGGCTGGAAATTCCAGGGGAGGAGTTCGTCGAGCCGGCTGGCAGGGTGACCTGCAGCGATGGCTTCGAGGGTGGCCTTGAGGTAGGCGAAGGGCTCGACGCCATTGATCTTTGCTGTGGCGATGAGCGAAGCGATGCGGCCCCAAGCGCGGCCGCCTTCATCATGGCCGGCGAAGAGGGCGTTCTATCTCGTCAGGGCGATTGGGCGGATCAGGTTCTCGACAGCATTGGAGTCGATCTCGACGCGGCCGTCGTGGAGGAAGGTCTGCAGCCCCTCCCGCTGCCGGTGGATGTAAGCCAGCTTTTCTCCGAGACGCGACTTTGAGGAGATCCGGCGGCGCTGGCTTTGCAGCCATTCTCCGAACCCGGCGACCAGCGGCGCGGTGCGGGCCTGCCGGGCCGACAGCCGCTGGCCGGGGCCCATGCCGCGGATCTCACCCTCGATGCGGTAGAGCTCCGCAATCCGGCGCAGTCCCTCGGCGGCGATCTCCGAGCCGTCGCGGTCGAAGACTTCCTTCAGCTTCCTGCGGGCATGCGCCCAGCAATGCGCGACGGTGACCGGCGCGCCGCCTTTCCGCGAGGGGCGCGTCAGCCGGTTGTAGCCGGTATAGCCGTCCAGCTGCAGGATGCCATCGAAGCCCTGCAGGATCTGTTCCGCGTTCTGCCCGGCGCGGGCCGGGGCATAGGTGAAGACAACGCCGGGCGGGTCATCGCCGCCCCATCCGCGGTCGTCCCGGGCCAGCGCCCAAAGGTATCCGGTCTTTGTCCGGCCGCGGCCTGGGTCCAGGACCGGCGCCGTGGTCTCGTCCATGAACAGCTTGCCCGATCCTTTCAGGCGCTCGGCCAGCCGGTCGACTACGGGACCGAGGTGGAAGGCGGCCATCCCCACCCAATCGGCGAGCGTGCTGCGGTGAATGTCGATCCCGGAGCGGACCAGGATCTGGCTCTGGCGGTATAACGGCAGGTGATCCGAGAATTTGCTGACCAGCACATGCGCGATGGCGCCCTCGGTCGGCAGACCGCCCTCGATCAGGTGCGCGGGGGGCGGAGCCTGGATGACGCCCTCGGCGCAGGCGCGGCAGGCATATTTGGGCCGGACAGTGACGATGACACGGAGCTGCGCGGGAATAATATCCAGCCGCTCGGTGCGATCCTCGCCGATCCGGTGCATCTCGCCGCACCCGCATGGGCAGTCCAGGCTGTCCGGCTCGATCACCTTCTCGATCCGCGGCAGGTCCCTGGGCAGATTGCCCCGGTTGCGGCGGGCTGGCTTGCGCGGCGCCGGACCGGTGGATGTCTGCGTGTTTTGCTGCGTCTCGACCTCGGCCACCGCGGTTTCGAGATCCTCGAAGGCCAGCTGCCGCTCGTCCTCGCTCAGCTTCTCCGACCTTTTGCCATGCACGGCCTGGTTCAGCTCGGCAACGAGATGCTCCAGGCGTTTATTGGCCTCCCGAAGCACATCCCGCTCGCGCAGCACTGCCAGAACAGCGTCACGCTGGTCTTCGGGAATGGCAGAAAGGTCGATGGGCGGGGTGCTGGACATGTCCGGAGCATACCCTGGTCTGCCTCTCTGGACGCAGGCTTTCCGCAGCCCGAGTCACTCTGCCACAGCCGGGCGGCGCGCCTCCAGGGACCGCACCCGCCGCCAGTCCAGCCCGGCAAACAGCGCTTCGAATTGGGCACGGTTCAGCGTCATCGCCCCGTCGCGGATGGCAGGCCAAGTGAAGCTGTTTTCCTCCAGCCGCTTGTAAGCCATCACAAGTCCGCTGCCGTCCCAGAACAGGATCTTCATCCTGTCCGCCCGTTTGGCGCGGAACACAAAGACCGTGCCGGTGAAAGGATCTTCGGCCAGCACTGACTGCACCAGCGCCGCAAGGCCGTCATGGCCTTTGCGGAAGTCCACCGGCTTTGTCGCCACCAGTATCCGGACGCCCTGTGAGGGCATCAGCATGGCGTGGCCCCGAGCGCATGCACGATCTCGGCAATCCGGATTGCGGGCGTGCCCGGCGCCAGTTCGATCCTGACTTCGCCCGAAACGATCCGGATCACCTCATCGGATGCCGCAATGTCCGGTTCCGGCTGTTCCTCCGGAACATCGCAGACCACCAGCGGGGTGAAGACCGGTTCGTCCAGCTCCGCCGCTGGCAATACCAGCTTCCCCTGCTTCGCCAGTCGGCGCCAAGCCGACAGCTGGTTCGCTAAGACCCCATACCGCGCGGCCACGCCATTCACCGTCGCACCCGGCTCGAGCGTATCCGCCACCGCCCTGGCCTTGGCCTCATCCGGCCAGCGCCGGTGACCCGACGCGTAGATCTCGACGCCCAACGATTTGAGAAACGAATTTGTAGCGCACATTGCGAAACGCACTCCCCACTGTGAGATGTACAAGATCTCGCAGCACGGGATGGGCGCTACAACGTGGGGCGCAGACGCCGGTTACGGTGATGCGCTGCCACCCGCACGCGCAAAGCCGTGGTCGGGCCTGGTAGCGGCGAAATCTTGATGAGAGCCCAACCTGTACCCTGGATTTTCTCGCTGCGCGTGCTCGCAGCAGAAAAATCGCCGCGTGAGCACGAAGTTTGATGCCGCCAAGCAGCAGGAAGAGCGGTCACTCATGCGCGCCGCAGCGAGATCACTCACCCGAATTCACAGGTCGCCGGACACTGCTGCCGTTGAATGGTGATCTACAAATGGCCGCTCTGGTTTACTTTGCGATCTGGTCGGCAAGGGCTTTCTTGACGAACGGTTTACGAGGGAGATACTTCATTTATGAGAAACCAAAATGATCATCGTCGCTCTCCTGCAACGTCCCTTCTCGCCTTGCTCTTCGGGCTAACTATCTTTGTCAGCCATACAGCCGGGCAAGAAGCCGAGCCACAGCGTTCCGACTTCACAACTCCGGCGGACTTGAAGTCTGTCACAGAAGGCCGAGACGGCTTTTCTGCTGAGCAGAGCCAGTCCTATCGACAAGCCTATGACGGAGAAACTCTGACCACGTCCGGCGATGCCGGCAGCTATGCAGCGTCTCGCCTTAGTGAGAACCTGCCAACAGCAATTGTGCATCGCTATGGGCCAGTTTCAGAACTCAGCTACCAGCCTATGCCTGAAGTTGGTGATGTCAGAGCGACAACCATTCTCGGCACGATGACACTGAACGAGATGATCCAAGATGAAAGGTCTCGGCTCAAGGCAATCGCGGTTATCCACAAGGGACAGATCGTATTCGAAGAGTATGTTGGCATACGCGATTGGGACAATCACCTCTGGGCCTCTGCAACCAAGATACTGGTCGGAACTCTTGCACACATCGCCAACGAGCAAGGTCTCATCAACCTTGATGAAACGGTATCCCACTATGTACCTGAACTCGGAGACACACCTTGGGCAGATATCCAGGTGGCTGATGTTCTCCACCAGCGATCCGGTCTTGATATAAGCGAAAGTCGGTTGGGTAGCTCTCCAGACCACCCGGTCAGTCTGTTTTACGCCATTGGCTTTGGTGACCCCAATATCCCAGAGGGTCTGTCACTCATGGAAGCGCTGCAGCGCGTCGAAGTTGACGTAGAACCTGGCAGTCGTTTTGAGTACGCGTCTCTCAACACCTACGTCACGACGTTGATCTTGCAGAAGGTTACAGGGAAGCCTTTCGAAGACCTCGTAACCGAACACATCTGGAGCCAAGCAGGCATGGAGGGTGACGGGGTCCTCGGCCTGACTGTCAGTGGAGAACCTTCTTCTCCGGGGGCGTTCGCCGCCAGACTTCGTGATCTGGCCCGCTTCGGAGTGCTTTTCACGCCGAGCTGGGACGTTGTCGCAGAAGAACAAGTGGTCTCAGAGGACTACTTTGCAAAGGTCCAAGCCGCCGCCGCCCCCGCCATCTATGGCGAAGACTACATGAGCAAGCGCCTCCTCAACGACTTTGGCGAAGATGGCTTTGGCGCGTCCTACCAGTGGGATGCTGTTTTCCCGGATGGAGACATGTACAAATCAGGGAGAACTGGTCAGTGCCTCTATGTGTCCCCTGAGACTGACACGGTAGTGGTCTATTACTCGTCCTCTTACCAAGCAGAGGTTTGGGTTCACGCCTACGCCCGCGAAATCGTTCAACAACTGTTCAGATGAGTTGGTTCAAAAAAGTGAGTTGGGACGTTGGAAGCTGACGTTCGCCGCCGAGCAGAAAACTGGCATGTAGGGCTCTCTGCCGACCTGCGGCGATGCGGCGGCAGGGTTGCAGCGAAACTTCACCAAGACGCTTCTGCCAGACGACGCCAGGCGGCCCCAAGCCTGGTGACCAGTCTGGCGGGCCAGCGCATGCAGGTCGGGCGGTTTGCGGACCTTCTCGGCGGGTGCGAGATCTCGTGGTGCCATCTGAGAAAGCTGTCATTCCGGCGTTCATTTAGGCCTATTCATTTCCGCGCTACCGCAAGGCAGCAACGAGCCCAAGTCGGTCAATGTTGCAGTACGCTTGAATAAGTGTGAACGGCGCAAAACAGACATTCACAGGAAGGATGACACCTCCCACAGGTTCTCGGCAGCAGTCTTACCGGTGCTCATATTCGCCAACTTAGGAACGAGATCACCTGTGCAAAAGTTCAGCTCCAATCCTGCACCGGTTACTGATTGTACATGATCCAAAAATCTTTTCAGTTCTTCGAGCGCGGGCCTGCCGATACATATTGCCATTACAAATAAGGCATAACTTGGCTTGGACTTTGTTTCACCCCAGGCGTGCCAACGACAATGGGAAGTAAGCGTTCATGATTCCAGAAGCCCTTCCGGCTCTGATCGCGGCGTTTGCCTCCCGCCAACCCGGGAGGAATTCATGAAACTTTACAAGTCCGGCTGTGACATACTGCCCGCAACCCTCGAAGACTCTGCTCACAATGCGAAGCGTCGGAATGACGAAGTCAGCCGGCGTGAATTTCTTGCCATGGCGACAACGTTCGGGGCCACTACCGCAACAGCCTACACCATGCTGGGCATGAATGCCCCGGCGTTCGCGTCAGAAACACCAAAGACCGGCGGAACGCTGCGGATCGGGATGGTTGTTCGGGAAGGCAAGGATCCGCGGTCTTATGATGACAGCCCGCAAGCCAACATCAGCCGGGGCTGGCTTGAGTATCTGGTGCGCTACACTCATCAGTTCACCTTTGAGCCGATGCTTCTGGAAAGCTGGGAAATCAGCGAAGATGCAAAGACCTACATTCTGAATGTCCGCCCCGGGGTGACCTGGCACAACGGCGATCCACTTACCGCGGAGCATGTCGCATACAATATTGAACGGTGGTGCGATAAGGGGGCCGAAGGCAATTCCATGGCGGGCCGGTTCGGGACATTGATTGATCCCGATACCTCAAAGGCGGCTGAGGGAACCATCGAAGTGGTTGACGCCTCGACCGTACGGCTGAACCTGCCGAACCCGGATATTACACTGATCGCCGGCATGGCGGACTATCCCGCAGCCATCGTGCATCCAGACGCCGGCAGTGCAGATCCTTTCAAGGCGCCACTGGGGACAGGTCCCTACACCCTGGAAAGCCATGAAGTCGGCGTTAAAGCCGTGCTTGTCCGCAAAGACGGCCACACGTGGTGGAACGAGGGCCAGGGGGCCTATTTGGACAGGATCGAATACCTGGACGTGGGAACCGACCCGACCACCATCCTGTCTTCCTATGAAGCGGAAGAAATCGACGCCAACTACGAATCCAGCGGTGATTTTGTTGCGGTGCTGACCGGGCTGGGCCTGCAGCAAAACGAAGCCGTGACGGCCGCGACCATTGTTATCCGCCCCAATCAGGACGCCACAGTGAATGGCAAAAAACCCTATGCAGACGCACGTGTCCGTCGCGCCCTGTCAATGGCGGTCGACAACTCAGTATTGCTCGAGTTGGGGGTCAACGGGTTGGGAATACCGGCGCAGAACCATCATGTCTGTCCGATTCATCCCGAGTATGCGGAAGTGGACCGGATACCTCACGATCCTGCCGGGGCCATAGAGCTTCTCAAGGAAGTCGGCATGGAAGACTTTGAGCACGAGCTGATTTCGATCGACGATGACTGGCGCCGTAACACAACCGACGCCATGGCTGCGCAATTGCGAGAAGCCGGGATCAAGGTGAAGCGAACAGTAGTTCCTGGAGCATCTTTCTGGAATGACTGGGCGAAATTTCCCTTCAGCTCGACCAATTGGAACATGCGCCCGCTCGGCGTGCAAATTCTGGCCCTGACCTACCGGTCCGGAGAAAACTGGAACGAAACCGGGTTCAACAATCCTGAGTTCGACCGTTTGCTGGCAGATGCACTGGCAACCCCTGATGCGGACAAGCGCAGGGAAATCATGGCCAAACTGCAGAGGATCTTGCTCGACGAAGGTGTGGTGACGCAGCCCTATTGGCGCTCCCTTTACAATCACAGCCGCCCAAATGTGAAAGGGATGGCCATGCACCCGACCTTTGAAATCCACATGGATAAGATCTGGTTGGACGCATAGGAGGCGCACATGTCGGCCACTGAAAAGCGCGTGGAAGCTGGCACAAGCAAGGAATGGAACTGGCATCCCGACTTGCCTGTCGCAGTAACACCGCTTTTTTCGTGGCCGCCAAGGCCCATGGCCACGCTCCGGTGGTTTGCGACCAACTGGTTGCCGATCACCGAGTACCTGATCTACGCCCTGATGGCCTGGGCCATCTGGGCGTGGCTGGTGCCACCCTTGGAGCAAATGCAGCGCTTGAGCTGGGGATGGGTATTGCAGCTTTGGGCGCGCAACCTGATCCTGATAACCATTTTTGCCCAAGGGCTGCACCTGTGGCTTTACGGATGGAAGAAGCAAGGCGACGACTACAAGTTCGACCGGCGCGGACCAGCCAGGAATGCGCTCGCCTTCCTTAGGATCTCATTCGCCTGGCGCAGCTCTCGTACTTCGCGCTCCAGTTCCCGGATCCTGGCGCGTTCTTCGCTGGTCTCACCACCCCGATGCCCCCTGTCCACTTCGCTCTGCGCGACCCAACGGCGCAGAGATTCCCTGCTGCATCCAATCTTCGGCGCAATACCCCGGATCGCGGCTGACCGGTCCTGGTATTGCCCTTCGTTGTCCAGAACCATCCGAACCGCTCGCTCGCGGGTCTCAGGTGAATAGCGGTTTGATCTGTTGTCTCGTCCCATAGGCTCCATCCTTACTAACTTCGGAGCCTCCGGTGAAACCGGGGCGGTTCAATAAACGCGTGCATTCGGTGCATCATCGCAGTGTTTCAGTCGCACCGTGGTCTGGCTTTTCCATGCATCCGATCGAGCATGTCGGCTACATGAGCCTGTTGCTGATCTTCCTGGTTGTGCCCGCGCATCCGATCCACTTCCTCTTCATCGGATTCTCGTTGGCGCTTGCTTCAGCCACGTCGCATGCCGGGTTTGAAAACTTGGTGCTGGGAGACAAGGCCCACCTGAAGATCGGGTCGTTCCACCACCAACTGCATCACCGGTATTTCGAATGCAATTATGGCGGCCCGGAAATGCCCTGGGATAACTGGTTCGGCAGCTTTCACGATGGCAGCCCTGAGGCAACGGAACGTGTGCGCGAAACCAAAAAACGCATGCACGCGAGATGAGTGGCATGGTGACACCCCAGGGCGGTCAGCGTTGATCTGGAACGCTGACCGGTGGTTCCTGAATGACGACGCCTAAACGTCGGCTGGAATGCGTCTCATCGTCGGGTCAGCTTCGATTTCTTCTTCAAGCCACCTGGTGAACAAAGCCAGTTTCGGGTTCGCTGCACGGTTTCTTGGCGTTGCAAGGTACCATTGGCTCGGCTCCGGAACAGAGAGGGCGAACGGCTGTACCAAGCGGCCCCTCTCAAGGTCACGGGAGCAGAACGGTGCTCTTGCCATTCCAATTCCATGGTTTTTCAGGACTGCCTCACGAACCAGCGGATAATTGTCAAAAACGGATCCGAATTTCATGTCGTCGCGGCTGAGGCCTGCCGCCTCCAGCCAGCAAGTCCAGTCATCAACATCTGACGGCGTGGTCGGGACACCCAGCAGCAAGAATCTCTCCAATTCATCAAGTGTCATGCCCATGTCCGGATCACCCAAAGCCTCGGGAGCGCACACCGGGTAAATGTCGGTTTCAAACAACGGGCTGTAGTTAAATCTCTTGTCAAAAGGCGGGGCATTGAAGATGCCCGCGTCAAATCTGTGCGCATCATAGTCACCGTCTTCAAAGGTTGAGATTATGCGCACGCGGGTGTTCGGATTGTCCTGAAGGAAATCGGCAAGCCTGGGCTGCAGCCACATTGTATTGAAACTCGCATAAGACTGAACGAGCAGCACATCGGGCTCGTCCGGCGCCTGTATGCGCCGGGTGGCCTTGATTATCCCCTGAATGTGTTCACGGATTGGCGGATAAAACTGTTCGCCGGCTGGCGTCAGTTCGACGGACCGGCTTGTGCGTTCAAGCAGTTGAACCCCGATTGAATTCTCCAGTGCCTTGATCTGATGGCTGACGGCCGCGTGCGTCACGCAGATTTCGTCAGCGGCCTTGCGAAAGCTCTTGTGACGCGCCACGGCTTCAAAGGCGCGCAGAGAAACCAATGTTGGCATATGGGTCGTCACCGGCGGGCCTCCTTGATGAATGCAGCCTGTCATCCTTTAGCTTGCCTAACTGGCGGCAAAAATTGCGGCGGCGGGTGGCATTGAATATTTGCCCAACTTTACATGCGGTCAAACGGTATTTTCACGTTCAACACACCGGTTAGAAATCCTTGATGAATGCAAAAATCTTTCAATTCTTCGGCTCGTTGAGAGATGGCAGATTGGCAAGTGAAGAAAGCCAAGGATTCCTTCTGCATGTCCGTCACGTCACCTTCGCTGAATGCATATGGCTACCCGTTGCTGATCAAGCAGCTGCTGACGCGTTCCAGGCTGGTCTCCGCCAGGCAAGAGATCGTCAGCGGCTCCAATAGTCGGTTGACCTATGCTCAGCTCAACGAACGCATCGGCCAGCTTGCCAATGCCCTCAAGGCCAGCGGTATTGGCGAGGGCATGCGTGTTGGTGTCATGGACTGGGATACGCACCGCTATCTTGAATGTTTCTTTGCGGTTCCGATGATGGGCGCTGTGCTGCACACGATCAACGTGCGTTTGTCGCCTGCGCAGGTCCTTTACACAATCAACCATGGGCAGCCGGACCTGATCATAGTGCATCAGGATTTCATGCCGCTTATTGATGAGATTAAATCGGATTTTGACCGGGACATTACCATTGTCCCCATCGGAAACGGAGACGGCTACGAAGACTGGATCGGGGGCGCTCCAACCGGGTTTGAATTTCCTGATTTTGACGAAAGCCGGACCGCAACACTGTTCTATACGACTGGAACCACCGGCAACCCCAAGGGCGTGAGCTATTCCCATCGCCAGCTGGTGCTTCACACTTTGGGCCTGATCGCTGGTTTTGGCGCATTCCCCGGAAACGCCGGGTTTCACCGCGGCGACGTCTACATGCCGCTGACACCTCTGTTTCACGTCCATGGATGGGGGTTTCCATATGCCGCGACGATGATGGGCGTGCGCCAAGTCTATCCCGGCCGCTACACGCCAGACGAAGTTCTGCGGCTGATTGCTGCTGAAGGCGTCACTTTTTCCCATTGCGTGCCCACCATTCTGTCCATGGTGCTCGACCATCCCGGCTGCCCGCAGACAGACCTGAGCCAGTGGAAAGTAATCATTGGCGGGGCCGCTTTACCGCGCGGCCTGCAGGACCGCGCTGCTGCGGCTGGCATATCATTGCATGCGGCTTATGGAATGTCCGAAACCTGTCCGTTTCTGACGGTGGCAGATCTGTCCAGCGATGATCCGGAGAGACAGGCGCAAACCGGCTTTCCCGGCCCGCTTGTCGACCTTCGTGTCGTGACGCCAGATATGAAGGACGTCCCACATGACGGTGAAACAACCGGCGAAGTTGTTGCCCGGGCACCCTGGTTGACCCAGGGTTATTTCGGAAATGAGCAAGCCTCTGACGAACTGTGGGCTGGCGGGTATCTGCACACCGGGGATGTTGGCTACATCCGTGAGAATGGATCGTTGCAGATCACTGACCGACTCAAGGATGTGATCAAAACCGGCGGCGAATGGATTTCGTCACTGGCATTGGAAAACATAGCCTCCGCTTGTGCCGGCGTCGAAGACGTGGCCGCGATTGGCCTGCCACATGCCAAGTGGGGCGAAAGGCCGGTGCTGGTTGCTCAGCTTGCAAAGAATGCCGAACCGGATCAGGTGCGCCAAGTCATCCTGGAAGAATTCCAGTCGCGCGCTGACATGGGGGACCTGTCGAAGTGGGCGGTGCCAGACCGAATAGTCTTTGTCGAACGGCTTCCCAGGACCAGTGTTGGCAAGCTCGACAAGAAACTCTTGCGGCAAGAGATTTAAACAGGCGCGGACGTGAAATCATGACAGATAAGCAGCACCGTATTCAGGCCCTCATCCGAGCCATTGTCGCGTATTTGGAGACCCACCGCAGCGATGCGCCCGGTGTTGATCTGACGCTGGACAAGCTTGCAGCCATGGATCTTTCCTGCAGGCGGCAGCGTGATGTCCCTCCCCAGGGAACCCGTCATGATCAGGTGCTGACTCAAGCCATCGCCGGCATCACCGAGCCCAAACTGCTTGAAATCGCAAAATGCCTGTCTGCGGCTAAGGATGACCTGGTCTGGCGCGAGGACAACGCGCAGTTCTATCCGCCCGGCGCCGACCTGGGAGAGGGTTATATCAAGTGCAACTTGCATTCCTTGCTGATTGGCGCCGACGCCTGCGGGCTTCACCACCCGGACTTTAGCCTGGGTATCTTCATGCTGGGTCCGCGGACGTTGTACCGCGACCATAACCACGACGCGCCTGAGCTTTATCTGAACCTGTCAGAGAGATCCGGCTGGCGGTTCAGATCCGGCGAATGGCAGGACTATGCTGCTGGATCGCTTATCTGGAACGCCGCGGGCGAGCCCCATGCCACCCGGGTCTATGATCAGCCGTTCATCTCGGTCTTTGTCTGGCTTGAGAACGTGAGTTCTCGCTGCAATGTCATCCACTTCGACGACTGGGCCGAGATCGAACAAGGTCTTGCCCAAAAGTCCATCTGAGGTTTCCCAAAATGTTTTCTATAGAACGCAGCGGCAGCGTTGCAGTCATCGAACTGAACGCTCCGCCAGTGAACGCCCTTGGCCTGAAGATGCGGCAAGCACTGTCTTCGGCCATTCATGAGTTAGAATCTGACGAGCAGGTCAAGGCCATCGTTTTATGTTCCGCACTGCCGCTTTTTTGCGGCGGCGCTGACATCGCCGAGTTCCGCACAGGGGCAGTCTGGGACAAACCGGATCTGCCAGACCTGTGTGTAACAATTGAAACCAGCAGGAAACCTGTTGTCGCGGCAATTGCAGGCCCAGCGATGGGGGGCGCGCTGGAGATCGCACTTGCCTGTGACTACCGTGTTGCCACGCCGGAGGCAGTGATGGGCCTGCCCGAGATCAAGCTGGGGCTGCTGCCCGGTGCCGGCGGCACCCAAAGGCTGCCACGGATTGCCGGGTTGGAAGCGGCGACGCGGATGATCCTTTCCGGTGATCCCGTGAACGGCGATTATGCTCTGTCTTGCGGGCTGGTCGACGCGCTGTTTGAAAACAACCAGGATTTTCGCGCGCATGTTCTGGACTTCGCCACCGGGATTGCGCGTAAGGATGACCCGAAACGCAGTTGCGCGGATATGATCGTCACACACCCTGATCCGAAAAGTTTACTCGCAGGTTTCCGGCACGAGATTGCGCCAAAATCCGAAAATCTTGTCGCTCCTGAGAGATGCCTGGAATCTATCGAGGCCGCTTGTGAATTGCCGCTGGCCGAGGGGCTGGCACAGGAAAAGGCAGGTTTTGCTGAGCTGCTGGAGACCCCTCAGTCGCGTGCAGGCCGGCATTTGTTCTTTGCTGAGCGTGAATGCACCAAGGTTCCCGGCGTTTCACGCGGGCAGCGGCCACGTGACATTGCATCGGTCGCCGTAATCGGCGCGGGAACAATGGGGCGCGGCATCGCCATTGCCTTTCTTCAGGCGGGGTTTCCGGTCACGTTTTTGGAAACTACACAAGGGGCGCTGGAACAGGGGCTGGATCAGGTTTCAAAGCACTTCCAGCGTGCAGCTGACAAGGGACGGCTCAGTCCCGATCAGGCAGAGGCTTTTGCATCCAACGCCACAGGGACGCTCAGCTATGCAGACCTCGCAGATGCCGACCTGATCATCGAAGCAGCGTTTGAAAGCATGAATGTCAAACGCCAGATTTTCGATGCGTTAGACCGGCACGCAAAACCTGGCGCGATACTGGCCTCAAACACATCGACGTTGGATCTTGATGAAATAGCCGCGGTCACGTCCCGTCCGGAGGATGCGATTGGTCTCCATTTCTTCAGCCCGGCCAATGTCATGCGCTTGCTGGAAGTGGTGCGCGGCGCCAAGACCGCACCCGATGTCATTGCGACGGCAATCACAGTCGCAAAGAAGATTCGAAAGCTCCCTGTCACGGTGGGCGTTTGCTACGGCTTTGTCGGGAACCGGATGCTGGAGCCATACTTCCGCGAAGGGTCCCGGCTGCTGCTTGAGGGGGCGGCGCCGAAACAGGTAGATGACGTCCTTGAAGGTTTCGGCATGGCCATGGGCATTCATGCGATGGCAGATCTGGCTGGGATCGATGTGGGCGCCCGCGTGCGTCAGGAGCGGCGAAGTGAAATTGCGCATGATCCGGCATTCCAGGCAGTCCAGGACAGGCTTTTTGAATTGGGACGACTGGGTCAGAAGACCGGGCGAGGCAGCTATATCTACGAGGGCCGGACACGGGTTGAAGATCCCGAGGTTGTTCAAATCAGCAAAGAGCTGGCCACACGGCATGGTGTAGCGCACCGACAAATCGACGATCAGGAAATCCTTGAGCGGTGTCTGTATCCCTTGATCAACGAGGGCTTTCTGATCCTTGAAGAAGGCATGGCAACGCGCCCTGGGGACTGCGACCTGATCTGGGTCAACGGCTATGGCTTTCCCGACTGGCGCGGCGGCCCAATGCACTATGCCGATGAAGTCGGATTGCCCCGCATTCTGGACCGCATGAACCACTACCGGCAATCGCTGGGCGCCTATGGCGAGATGTGGTTCACACCCGCGCCTTTGCTGGAGGAACTCGCAAACACGGGCGTGACACTTGCAGAGCACTTTGAGGCCAAAAAGGGAACATCATGAGAGAAGCCGTTATCGTCTCTACCGCACGAACCCCTATTGGGGTTGCCTTCAAGGGTGCGCTGAACAACATCAAATCCCCAACTATGATGGGGCACGCCATTCAGCACGCGGTTGAACGTGCAGGAATGGACCCCGGATTGATCGAAGATGTTGTGATCGGATCGGTCCTGACTGCCGGAACAGGAGGGCTGAATGTCGGCCGCTTATCCGCGCTGGCGGCTGGACTTCCTGTCACTGTGTCAGGTCAGACGATAGACAGGCAATGTTCATCGGGATTAATGGCCATTGCGGCGGCCGCAAAACAGATCATCGTGGATCGGCAGAACGTTGCGGTTGCAGGCGGGCAGGAGAATATTTCCGCGGTGCAGAATGCCTATCTGAAGTGGGCAGGTGATGAGAAGGACCCAAGCGTTACCGCCCAGTGCGAACATGCCTATATGCCGATGCTGATGACGGCTGAGAATGTGGCCCGGGTATATGGGATAAGCCGCGACGCTCAGGATGAATACGCAGCAATTTCGCAAAAGCGGACTGCACGGGCACAAGCCGCTGGCGCCTTTGACGACGAGATTGTCCCGATCACCGCCACCAAGCGGGTCAGGAACCGCGAAACCGGGGAGGAGACCCTGGAAGAGGTGACTTTGTCCAAGGATGAAGGCAACCGGCCAGGCACGACAGCCGAAACACTTGGCCAATTGAATCCTGTTTTGGAAAGGGGCGTCATCACAGCCGGCAATGCAAGCCAGCTTTCCGACGGGGCCTCGGCCTGTGTCCTGATGGAACGGAAAATTGCTGACCAGCATGGCCTTACACCCCTTGGCATCTATCGCGGCATGGCAGTCGCAGGCAATGCACCGGAAGAGATGGGGATCGGCCCAATCCATGCCATACCGAAATTGCTAAAGAATGCAGGTCTCGGTATCGATGACATCGGGCTTTGGGAGTTGAACGAGGCATTCGCTTGCCAGGCGCTCTATTGCCGCGACCATCTTGGCATTGATCCCGAGCTCTACAACGTGAACGGCGGTGCTATATCGATTGGCCACCCCTACGGCATGACAGGCGCGAGACAAGTCGGGCATGCTTTGCTTGAGGGCAAGCGTCGTGGCGAAAAATACGTGGTTACGTCCATGTGTGTCGGCGGAGGCATGGGGGCCGCAGCACTGTTCGAAGTCACCTGACGCCACTGAAGTAAAATTAAGCGGAGCGTTATCTGACCGAGACATCGACGACCTGTCATCTGCGACGGTCGCCTTCCGCAGAAGACACGTTCCATCTCGGACGCAATGTGCAAATAGCAGTCATTTGAGAACTCGCAGCGAAAGTCTAAAAGTCCCGCAGTGTGTGAATTCACGCAGCATCAGAATTCGGCGTCGCGGCTAAAGTCCGCAATGACGGGCCGCAGTGCAGCGGAGGAACGCAGTGGCCAACGGCAGCAAAGGGCCGAAACGCGACATGCCGCAGGCAGGATAGGAAACCGAAATCATGTTGTAGAGGGCCTGCGCCGGAAGGGTGCCTCGCTCTCAGTGGTGCTGATTGAAAAAGGCTTCTGCAAAGGCGCTGAAAGCCTGGAGAATAGGCCGCTTCAGAGCTGCACCACGATGGGCAAGAGCGATCTGATGAAGGGGCGGATTGCCGGAAAGAGGGACCCGGATCAATGGGCTCCCATCATAACAGGGGGCATCCGGCAGATCGGTGGCCAGCAGACCGACGCCGAACCCGTTGGCCACCATTGAACGCAGCATTTCGATTGACCTGGTTTCGTGGGCGACCTGCACTGAGCCCTTGGCGTTTTGCAGCAGGGACAGAAAATAACTGCGGCTGTGGGGCAGGTTCATCAGGATGACCGGCTCCTGCGCCAGGTCTTCGGCGTTCACGCTGGGCTGATGTGCCAAATGGTGCCCCTGCGGCAGCAGGGCATAGGGCACCGCCGCCATCAGCGGAGTGATGACAAAGTCGGATGGAATGCCGAAGTCGTATAGCAGCGCCATGTCAATCCGGCCTTCGCTGAGCCAGTCGAACAGCGTTTGCAGGTCACCTTCGAGGATACGGACTTCGGCGTCCGGGCGGTCGTTCAGGAACCGGCGCACCAGCCGTGGGGCATAGCGCGGGCCGAGGGTGGAAAACACTCCCAGGTTCAGGAACTCCGGTGTTCCTTCGCCGCCGCTCAGTACCCAACGCGCTTGCTTCTCCAGTTCGCGCAGCTGGGCGACCTTGTGCCGCCCGAACGGGGTCAGCTCCATCCCGCGCCCTGGGATACGGAGAAAGAGCTTCTGTCCGAACACCTCCTCGCAGCGGGTAATGGCTAGCGAAACCGAGGGCTGCGAGGTGTTCAGCGCGCGGCTCGCCGCGGCAGTGCTGCCGGTGTCTGCGACCGCCAGCAGGACTTCAACCTGGCGGAAGTTCAATGGTATATTCAAACAGGAATACCCTTCATACCTATCTCGTATTTCCTACAATACCTAACCGAACGCTATCCTCCAGCAAGCAATTGAAGGTGGATGCATGTTCAAAGATGACAAATCGGCAGGCCGCAGGCCGCTCGAAGGAGTCCGGGTGCTGGATTTCTCCCGCGTTCTGGCCGGGCCTTACTGCACGGCGCTGATGGCTGATCTGGGCGCGGAAGTAATCAAGGTTGAGCCCGCTGCAGGCGATGACTACCGCCATATCGGCCCGTTCAAGGAAGGCGAAAGCCTGCTGTTCCAGTCGGTGAACCGCGGCAAGAAATCCATCGTTCTGGATCTGAAATCCGCGAAAGGCGCGGCGGTGGCACGGGCGGTGGCGGCAGATTGCGACGTGCTGATCGAGAACTTCCGCCCCGGCGTGATGGAGCGGTTCGGGCTGGGTGCTGAGGAGCTTTGCACGGCCTATCCACAACTGGTCTATGTCTCGGTTTCAGGCTTTGGCCAGACCGGTCCGAACCGGATGCTGCCAGCCTATGACATCATCATCCAGGCGATGAGCGGCCTTATGGACATGACTGGCGATCGGAATGGCCCGCCGATGATGGCTGGTGATGCCTTTGCCGACGTTGCAGGCGGCATGTTCGCGGCCTTCGGAGCGATGGTGGCACTGTTTGACCGGGAGCGCAGTGGCAGGGGGCGGCATGTTGATCTGGCGCTCTACGACTCGTTGGTGTCGATGATGCCGGTGGCGGCCTGCCGGGCGCTGATGGCGGGTGAGACGCCAAAGCGGACGGGCAGCAAACATGCGCTATCGGCACCATTTGGCACTTATCCGGCCAAAGATGGCAGTTTTTCCGTAGCGGTACTGAACGACCGGCTGTTTGCCCGTTTCACGGAGGCCATTGGCGCGCCGGATCTGGCGGAGGACGAGCGTTTCTCCAGTGATGTGTTGCGGCGACAGAATGAACCGGCCCTGGCTCGGCACATCGAAGACTGGGCCGCCGTGCGCTGCGCGCAGGATGCGGTGGCAGTCCTGACAGAGGCGGGCATTCCAGCCGCGGCCCTGAGTACAGTGTCTGAGGCCTGGGCCTCGCCTCAGGCGCAGGCGCGCGGGCTGGCGTCCCCGGTGAAACATCCCATTCTCGGTGAATTTTCTGTGCCGGAACAGCCCGTCCATTTCAGTGGAGCGGCAAGAGGTCACCGGCAGGCGGCCCCGGAACTGGGCGCGCATACACAGGAAATTCTACAACAGTTACAGGAAGGAGAGGCCGAATGATCGGCGACTTGAACAGCGAAGAGCAGGCTGTCATCAGCCAGATTGAACGGTTTTCCAGCGAGGTGCTGGCACCTGCCGCGGCCGCTCTCGACGCCAAGGGACAGTTTGCAACCCTGCACCGCGCAGCATTGGCGGGAATGGGCATCATGGGTATGAACCTGCCTGAAACCTACGGCGGCATCGGCCTGTCCGGGCCGGCTCTGTACGGCGCGGTGGAGGCTATCGCAGGTGCCTGCGGCTCCACAGCCTCGATGCTGACGGCACACTTCCTGGCAACGGATTCGCTGCTCCTGGGCGGGGGGGAGGTGCTCAAACAGCGCTTCCTGCCGGCCGCCGCAGCGGGTGAGGCACTTGGCGCCTTTGCGCTGACTGAGCCGATGGCGGGTTCCAACCCTGCTGATATGCGCAGTACCGCAACCCGCGAAGGCGACGGCTACCGGCTGAAGGGCTCCAAATGCTTCATCTCCAATGCGGGTGATGCAGATTTTATCGTGGTTTATGCCAAAACCGACAGCGCAGCCGGTGCCCGCGGGGTCAGCGCCTTTGTGGTGGAACCGGCCAAAACCGCTGGGGTGGAGATCGGCAAACATGAGGAGACCATGGGGCTGCGCGGCGGCCATGTGTTTCCGATCTCGTTTGATTGCCATGTGCCCGCGGAAAACCGGCTGGGCGAGGAGGGTACCGGTTTCCGAACCGCGATGAAGGTGCTGGATAACGGCCGTATCGAAGTGGCCGCGCAGGCCACTGGCATTGCGCGCGCCGCACTGGATGCGGCTGTGTCCTATGCCAAAGAACGTGAGGTCGGCGGACGGCCGATCGGCCATTACCAGGGGCTGCAGTGGATGCTGGCCGACAGTGCCACCGAACTGGCCGCGGCGCGGGCATTGGGGCTGCAAGCCGCCCGCAAGCGGGGCACTGGAGAGCGTTATTCGTCTGAGTCTGCATTCGCCAAGCTTTTTGCCAGTGAGGCTGCGTGGCGTATTGCGGACCGGGCGCTGCAGATCCACGGCGGCTATGGCTATACCCGTGATTTTCCGGTGGAACGCTACTTGCGCGACTTACGGATATTCCGGATCTATGAAGGATCATCGGAAATCCAGCGAACCATCATCGCGCGCGAAATGCTGAGTTAGCGGCTTAGGCGGGCGTCATGTCAGTTAGCGCCGTTTTTGAACATTGCTTCAGCGGAGTGAACTGAACAGGCCTTGTGAAGGCTGTTGCGGTAGTTCGGGCGTTGGACCGAATTCTAGACAGCCTTCCAAGATCTTTTTTGCTCTGGCGAAACTGTTTTGCTTCGCCCAGTCGGTGCGGCATTCAACAGGCGTGCCCGGCTTCGCCATCGCTCATTCTAACTAAACTACGCCACCGGAACTGCCCAGATTTGCCTGGGCCCAACGGTCTAGCTCCTGCATTACGGGCTCAAGAGACTGCCCGGCCGGCGTAAGGGAATACTCCGTGCGGGGCGGAACCTCTGCATAAACTTTACGGACGACGATTCCATGCGCTTCCAGTTCCCGTAATTTGCGGGTCAGAACCCGCTGAGACACGTCGGGGATTTGACGGCGGATTTCACCGAACCGCCGGGTGCCGCCAAGCAGGAAGTGAATGATCTGGCACTTCCACTTCCCGCCGATGATCTCGATGACGGTTTCGACCGGGCATACATGCGCCGCCGCATCATCCTCTGTTGCATCCTTCATCTGGTCTTCAAGCATCCCAATAAGCTCCTCGCTCCAGAAATGTACCCTTGGATACGCCGCCCTGCCAAGGCTTGCTCCTTTCGGAGGGCGCCGGGTTCCGCGTCATGAACAGCCTCTGTGCAAAGGCGAACTGACATCTTCAATAGTATCCAAAGTGTTCCTACTCACCGCATTGGACCATAGGTGCTAAATTGGGGCACGGCGGCAAGGCAGAAACTGTCTTGGAGCCGCCAGCCCACGACCTGCCTGGAGGCACCATGAAACTGAAATTCACCTCACCCGCCCTGGCGGCAGGAATTCTGTCCCTGTCGTTTGCAACAGGCGCTGCCGCGCTTGAAACGCCTCAGTCCACCACCGTGCTTGAGTTTGCCGACAGCAATACGCTGTTTGTGGCAGACTCCGACGGCGGAAGGATCTTTGCCTACACGCTGCCCGAAGCTGCCCCGGCAGCGGAATCGCGCAGTTACAACCTGATTGGCCTGGGCGCCCGGCTGGCGGCCTCGACCGGCGCAGATCCGTACAGCATCAGCTATCACGACATCGCTGTGCATCCCGTCTCCAAGGAAACCTATATTTCGATGTCCCTGCGCTCGGGCGGCAGCAAGTCGCCGATGATTGTGCGCGTGGATCAGGATGGCAGTATCACACCGCTGGACCTGACCGCATTGGAGGGCACGTCGGTGGAACTGAACGGCACACCCGATGACAGCGTCACTTTCTGGCATGACATTCCGGCTGCCACCTTCACCGTCACGGATCTTGATTTCGTGGATGGCACGCTGTTTGCTGCCGGGCTGTCGACCGGAGAGTTTGCCTCAACCCTGCGGCAGATCCCGTACCCGTTCACTGACAACGCTTCCGCGTCCAGCATCGAAATCTACCATACCGTTCACAATCAGACCGAAACCCGGGCGCCGATCCGGGCTATGAGCGTGGTCGATCTGGATGGTGTGAAGACGGTTGTTGCCGCCTACACTTGCACACCACTGGTCACGATCCCGTCTGGCGATCTAGCTGATGGCGCCCATGTGTCCGGCAAGACTGTGGCCGAGCTCGGCTATGGCAACACGCCCCTTGAAGTGCTGCACTTCACTGCTCCGAATGAGGAGTTCCAGCCGGAAGAATATGTGCTGGTCATCAACAAGGAACGAGATGCCGATCTGATCCGGGTGGCTGACCTGGCCGAGGCCAGCAAAGGCGAAGGGCTGTCGTCCCCAGAGCTTTGGGGCGACGCAGGGGTGAAAACCGCTGCACGCCCGCTGGGAGCAGTCTTGCAGGCCGATGACCAGGATGAGCAGTTTCTGGTCACGCTCAAGCGCAATCTGGATACCGGCGATGTCGACCTGGTCTCCTTCCGCAAGGGCGCCTACTTCCGGCTCAGCGATTTCGTCAGTGAATACAACTTCCCCGACTATCAGTATGTGGAGGAGCAGGAGTTTTTCCGCAACTTCCAGAACATGTTGAAGGCAGACGCGGGCTACGCTGATCTGGCGAGGTAACGTGCAGATGCTCCGCAATCTGAAAGCTGCATCCCTCTGGCTGGCCGCGCTTCTTGCGGCCAGTTCAGCGGCACAGGCCTGCGAGGAAAGCGTGTCAGGTCCTGCCCAGGTAACCCAAGTCTACCCAAGTGCTGATGTGCTCCCCGAAAACCTGCTGCGCTTCTATGTCTACTTCTCCGAACCGATGGCACGGGAGGGCATATGGGACTCCGTCGTGCTGCTTGATGGAAACGGCAAGGTGGTTCCGGGGGCCTTCATCGAGAACAAATTCGATCTCTGGTCGCCGGATGACAGAAGGCTGACGGTGCTGTTTGATCCAGGCCGGGTGAAGACCGGGCTGGTAGCGCACAATACGCTGGGCCGGGCGCTGGAGCCGGGGAAGGCTTATACACTGCAAATCAGGAGCAGCGCGGAAACCAGGAGTGGCTGCACGTTAACGCGCAGCTATGGGAAGACCTTCGTTGCCGCCGAAGCAGATTTCGAGGCGCCTGATTTGGTGAAGTGGCAGGTGCAGGCGCCGATGGCGGACTCTACTGAACCGCTTCTGGTAACACTGAATGGCCCGATGGATCACGTCTCCCTGGCCTACAGGGTGCGGGTGACCGATGAAGCCGGTGCAAGGCTCGGCGGCTCGCTGCGCTTTGGGCCGGATGAGCAGGAGTGGATCTTCACACCCCGCGCCCCTTGGGCAAGCTCCAACTACCGGATTGAGGTGGACACCACCCTGGAAGACATCGCTGGAAACAGGCTGACTGGCTTGTTCGACCGGCCGCTGGACAGCGATGGTTACAGCCAGCCGGGACAAAAGACAGAAAGCCTCACCTTCAAGCCGCGCAGCAACTGAAAAGCTATATGGAAAGGACACCGGTCATGAAACTCTACTACGCACCCGGCACCTGTGCCTTGGCTCCGCATATCGCCCTGGAATGGACGGGCAAGCCTTACGAAGCAGAGCGGGTTGAACTCGGGTCCGAGGAATACCTCAAGATCAATCCTCTGGGCATGGTCCCAGCGCTTAAGGATGATGGATTCCGTATCATGACGCAGGCAGATGCGATCCTGAAGTATATCGAGGCCAAATACCCGGAAGCCGGCCTGGGCGTCGCCAAAGATCCGCTCAGCCAATTCGGACTGGATGAGGCGCTGGCTTTTCTGACAGGCGATTTCCATCCCGCGTTCTGGCCCTTCTTTGTGCCGGACCGGTACACGGTTAACGGTTCCACGGGTGCGCAGGATGAAGTGCGGCAAGCGGCATTCGCCAGGATTGATCGGGTAATGAGCCATCTCGGCACACTTCTGGACGGTGGCCCGCATGTTGCAGGCAGCAAGCGCACGATTGCCGACCCCTACGCCTTTGCGATGGTGCGCTGGACGGCACACACGCCGAAACCCTGGCAGGACTACCCGCCGGTGAAACGCTTCATGGAAACCATGCTGGAAGACCGCGGCGTGCAGGCGGCGATGAAGGCGCAGGGATTGAGCTGACAATGCACAACTACGACTACAACGCCCCCGATTACCACATTGCCTCGCGCGGCCGGATTGGCCCGGACCTGCTGCAAGGCCTGTTTCCAGCGGACCGTTCGGCATGGGACGATGACCCCCGGTTTCTTGGTTGGCCCGCGCATCTTCAACGCCTTCACGCCTCGATCTCTGAGGCCAGTGCCCGACTGATCGGCGGGCTGGAAGTCGTATTGGGGGAGCCGGAGGGCAGCGCGCAGGAGTTGATGGGCCTGACCGGCATGAACCGCCTGGGGCTTGATCTGGTCTCGCATGTTCACGGCCATCACAGCTTCGAGGACAGCAATGTGCTGCCCGGGTTCCTGGGGCGCTTCCCGCAGCTGGCTTCGGCCATTGACCTTCTGGAAAACGACCACCAGATCCTTGATCAGGCACTGGACCAGTCGGAGCAGGTTTTTGCCCTGCTGCGCGGCGGGGAAACCTCAAAATCACAAATCGGCAAGGCGCTGGAGCAGGCGAAAGTTCTGAACAAGATCCTGAACCGGCATACCTATGACGAGGAAGATATCCTGATCCCGGCGGTGCTGCATGCCTATGCCTGAAACACCGGATGACATCCCCCGGCTTTTTGCCGAGGCCTGGAATGCCAGGGACGCTCGCGCCCTGGCTGCTCTCTTTGCTGAGGACGCTGATTTCGTCAACGTGGTGGGCCTGTGGTGGCACAACCGCGTCGACATTGAAAAAGCGCACGCCTACGGGCTCAGTACGTTTTTCCGGCACTCGGAGATTACTGCCCGGGGTATCAAGGTCCGGCGGGTTGGCGGCGACACCGCGATCATTCACACCCGCTGGAAGCTAGCAGGGCAGATTGGCAAGGCAGGTGAAACCCTTGAGGACCGGTTTGCAATAATGGTGTTCTTTGCACAGCGTCTGGCCAATGGCTGGACCGTCCTGGCTGCGCACAACACCGACGTCATACCGGGCATGGAGACCATTGCTGCCAAGGACGGGTCGGCATTTGCTGTAAACTACCGGGATGGCGAATAGCGGCTACCCCACTTGTTCGTTCTAGCCCTGGAACCAAGGTTTATTTGCCGCAATTGAGGCGCAGGCGGGAAGAAATTGTAGAATGAACCCGGATTTGGAAGGCCTCTCCTGTTGCGGTCAGGAGAGGCACTCAGGACCAGCGGGCCGGTCTACGAACTTGTCCCAACTGGCGCGCGGTTGATCTGGCTGAGTTCTTCCATCACGTCGAACACGTGGTCGCTGACGACCTCGATGCCGATCGCGTTCAGGCGGGGAATGTGCATGGCCTTGTAGGCCTCCAGATGCTCAAGGCTTTTGAACAGATAGGTGGAGCCAAAGTGATTGGTGCCGGCCTCATGGGTCCAGATTTTCCAGACAACGCCCGGTTCCTGGGCAATGCTCTCGGCAAGCTGTTTGGCGCCTTGGAGGAATTCTTCGGTGACGGGGCCATCATAGGTGAGGTGGATGTCCCAGATTTTCTGAGTGCTCATGCGCGGGTCCTTTTGAGGAGTTGCAAGAAACGTGTGGTTGCGATTGCATTGGGGCGGGCTCAGCCCTTGCGGAGCTGCAGGAAGCAGAGAGCTGAGAGCAGGGCGAAGAAGGCCGGGTCCGACCAGCCAAAGCCGGTGAAAATACCTGCCGCACCGGCGTAAAAGGTGACAGCGAGGCCCAGCAGGTTGGTCCACATCAGGCCGGTCAGGACCTTGCGGCTCTCGCCGCTGCCGGAGGGCGCGTCACGGAACAGGAAGCTGATGACGGCGATGCCGCCGAGAAAGATGCTGTTGTGCTGCGACAGGAACCAGGCGTAGCGGTCGTTCAGCTCGACGCCGTAGTTCGGCCACAACAGGCCGGGTGCAAAGAACAGCGCCAGCGCGAAGAAAGCGTAGATCACGCTGTGCGCTGTCAGGAAGCTGCGGTTACTCATCGGTATGATCCTTTCGGGTGTGGCGCATGCTGCGGCGGAGCCGGTTCAGCATCCGAATGGTCTGGCGCTTGCCGTCGGCGGGCAGGCCTTCAAAGATCTCCGCCAGCGCGGCGTTGTGGGCGGGCAGGAAGGTTTCGACCTTTGCCCTGCCTTCGGTTGTCAGGGACAGGACGCGGCTGCGCCGGTCCGTATCGCTGACCGATTTTTTAACAAGCCCGGAGCGGATCAGGTTCTTGATCACCACATCGAGGTTGCCGGAAGTTCCCAGCGCCCGTTCCAGCAGCGCATTCACCGTCATCGGGCCCTTGTTGCTGAGGGTTTCCAGCACGTCCCATTGTGACGCGGTCAGTCCTGCGGCCCGGAACGCCGGGCCGATCGCCCGATGGAACTGCTGGGCACTGCGCAGGAGGGCCAGAACCAGGGCCATGTTTTCGCGGTCATGTGTGATTCGTTTCATGCTTTGGTATTTACCCCTATGTAGGGATACTTCAAGCTGCGCCTTTAAGGAAAATGGGAGCGGGTCGCCACTCCGTTGTTTTTTCTAAGCAATAAGCTGGTTCTGCGCCGGGAAAACCTGCTGCGCTATTCGCGCAGCAGTGCCTTGAAGATATCGGAATGATCCAGCCTGCCAATGATGTCGCGGCCATTGGACACGAAGTACTCTCCGCCGTCGTTCAGCTGCGCCCGCATCAGGTCCTTTACCGTCGTGCCGGCATCGCGCACCCGCGCGCCGGAGGGGACGGTACCGTTGACCGGCTTCATGATTTCGGCTGCATGAAGCACATTCATCGGATTCATGTGTGACACGAAGTTCCGCACATAGTCCGTAGCCGGCTTCAGCACGATCTCCTGCGGCGTGCCCAGCTGCACGATGCGGCCGCCTTCCATGATCGCAATCCGGTTGCCAAGTTTGATCGCCTCGTCCAGATCGTGGCTGACGAAAAGGATCGTCTTCTTCAGGTCCGCTTGAAGCTCCAGCAGTTCGTCCTGCAGTTCGTTGCGGATCAGCGGGTCCAGCGCCGAGAACGGCTCATCCATCAGCAGCAGCGGCGCGTCGGTGGCAAAGGCGCGGGCCAGGCCCACCCGCTGCTGCATGCCGCCCGAAAGCTCAGAGACATTGGTGTTGGCCCATTGCCCAAGATGCACCTTCTCTAGCTGCCGCATTGCCCGCTGAAGCCGCTCCTCCCGTGGCACACCGGCAGCCTCTAACCCGAAGGCCGCGTTTTCCAGCACGCTGCGCCAGGGTAGCAGGCCAAACTGCTGAAATACCATCGACACGTCATGGCGGCGGAGGCTCCGCAATTCTGCGGCAGAGGCGGCGGCAAGATCCACAAGCCCGCCTTTGCTGCGCAGATGCACAGAGCCGGCAGCCAGCGGGTTGAGCCTGTTGGATGCCCTCAGGAGGGTTGATTTGCCGGAGCCGGACAGGCCCATCAGCACCACAATCTCGCCTTCCTGCACGTCGAGTGAACAGTTGTGGACCCCCAGGATCTGTCCGGTTTCGGCCCTGACTTCTTCCCGGCTCAGGCCTGCGTCCATCAGCGGCAGGGCGGATTTCGGATTGTCGCCGAACACAATGCTGGCGTTTTCGAATTTGATGACTGGCTGTGCCATATCAGCTCCTTCCGGCTTTCAGCAGGCGGTCCAGTAGGATCGCGATGATGACAATGGCAATACCGACTTCGAAACCCTTGCCGACATTGACCTGGTTGAGCGCGCGCAGGGTGGGGACACCAAGCCCGCTTGCGCCGACAAGCGCGGCAATAACGACCATCGACAGCGACAGCATGATGGTCTGCGTCAACCCGGCCAGAATTTGAGGCATGGCCCAGGGCAGCTTCACCTTCCACAGCACCATCGCCGGGGTGGCGCCAAAGGCATCCGCCGTTTCCACCAGTGCAGGCGGCGTCGAGGAGATCCCGAGATAGGTCAGCCGGATCGGCGCCGGAACCGCAAACACGACGGTTGCGATCAGGGCCGGAACCGCGCCAAGGCCGAACAGCACCAGCGCTGGGATCAGGTAGACAAACGTAGGGATCGTCTGCATCAGGTCCAGAAGCGGCTGCAAAACCCGGTAGAGCCAGGGCCGCCCGGCGGCCAGCACCCCGATGGGAACCCCGACCGTCATCGACATTGCGGTTGCCGCAAGTACAAGAGACAGGGTCTCGGTCGTCTCAGTCCAGTAGCCCTGGTTGATGATCAGCAGGAGGCCCAGCACTGCAAAGGCGGTCAAGGCCAGAGAGCGGTGCAAATACCAGGCCAGCCCTGAAACCAGGCCGACCAGCACCAGCGGATGCGGCATCTGCAGCAGCCACAGGGTGCCTGCGACGATGGCTCCGATCACCTCTGACAGCCCGTCAAAGAACCAGGCCATGTTGCCGGTCAGCCAGTCGACCATCAGCTTTGCCCAATGGCCGACCGGGATCTTATGTGTTTCAAGCCACTCCATGGCTTTCTCCAATTCTTGTCCTTGTGCCTGCAGCCGGCTCCAGCCAGTTGAGAGCGGCATCGCACATCATGGGATCCAGAACATGCCCGACGCCCGGCAGCAGCTCGAAGCGCGCATCAGGGATCAGCGCGGCCGCTGCCTCGCCACGTTGCGGGGAAATGCAGCTGTCGCGGTCGCCGTGCAGAACCAATGTCCGGCTTTGGATTAACTTGAGCAGCGGCCGCCGGTCCGGTGTGGTCAGAACCGCAAGTGCGTGGCGGGCTGCGCCGCCGCAAGAATACCCCGCGGAGAAAGCAGCGTTGACTTCGCTCCGAAGCTCCGGCGTGTCGGTGAGGCGGCCCGCGCCATAGGCCAAAGCGTCTTCCAGCAGGTATGTCCGGATCAGTTCCGGATCCGAAGGCCGGGTGAACAGACGCGCCATCCGGCACTTGGAATCCGCGTCGCCATCGACTTCGGCGGTTCCGTCGTTGCTGGCCAGCTGCACAAAGCGCCCGGCCCGCGGGCCCGCGGCGGCAGCAACCAGCTGGCTGATCATGCCGCCCATGGAGAACCCGATGATGTCGAAGGTGCCGACCTGCAGGCGGTCCAGCAGCGCCAGGACATCATCCCGCATGTCAAAAAGGGAATACGGGGCCAAATCCTGGGCGGCCGCGGTATCGCCCTGCATCCAGATCCCGGCAGCAAGCGGCTCGCTGTCTTCACCGCAGCGCGGCGACTTTCCAGCATCGCGGTTGTCAATGCAGATGACCCGGCGGGTTTCCGACAGCTGCCGGGTAAAATCCGCGGGCCACTCGATCGCCTGCATGCCTAGCCCGACCAAGAGGACAACGGGATGGGCAGCCGGATCACCGGCCTCCCAGTAGCCGAGCGGCACCGGCTGGCCATTTGCCTTGGCGGTGTGAGGAATGAGCCACTCCATGATGGTCATTCCAGCCCGGCATAGGCGCGGACTGCGGGCAGTCCCGGGCCGCCTGCAAGGGTGGACACTCCGTCCAGCCAACCGTCCAGCATGCCCGGGTGGTGTTTGATCAGCCGCATCGCAGCCTCTTCGGGATCTTCGCCATCGTTGATGATGTACCCCATGCCCTCGCTTTCCATCGGCACGGTAAAGTCCAGCTGGGCGATCAGGCGCCCGATGTTCGGGCATTCCTCGGTATAGCCCGCGCGGGTCTGGGTATGTACTGTCGCGGCCCCGAAGTCCGGACCGAAATAGTCGTCGCCGCCGCTCAGGTACTCGATGTCGAATTCCACGTTCATCGGATGCGGGGCCCACCCGAGGAACACAACCCAATCCTCCCGCGATACGGCCCTGCGCACCTGCGCCAGCATGCCCTGCTCCGAGCTTTCAACGACGTTCCAGCCGCCCAGCCCGAAGGCATTCGTGTCGATGATATCCATCATCTGCGTGTTTGAGCCGGGTTCGATGCCGTAGAAGCGGCTGCCGAACTTTTCTGAGTGGGCGGCCAAGTCGGCAAAGCTGGTGACGCCCGCGTCATACACGTACTTCGGCACGGCAAAGGTGTACTTCGCCCCTTCCAGGTTCTGGTTCACCGTCTCGATGGCATCGCCCTCGATATAGGGCGCGAAATAGGTTGCCATGGCAGGGTCCCAGTATCCCAGGAACAGATCCAGATCGCCGTTGACCATCGCCTCATAGGTGACCGTGGTGCCGAGCACCTTTGTTTCCGCCTCATACCCCAGCCCCTTCAGCAGCACGGATGCCACACCTGAAGTGAGCGCCAGGTCCGTCCAGCCCGGCTCCGCCATCCGGACTTTCTCGCAGGATGCTTCGGCCAAACCCGCCCCCAGAAGCGAAATGCCAAGGGCAGCTGAAATCGAGAATGCCTTCATTTTTTCCTCCCAGATTATGTAGACTCATTGGTCTATAATTAGTCTGAAAGGTACACATTGACACTCGAGTCAACGAAATATTTACTCCGGTCAGCTCTGGGAGAGACGGATGAAGCGGAACAAACTGTGGCGGCTAAGGACCGAGGAATATTCCAAGGCGGCCTTCGAAACCCTTAGTGAAGAAGGGCTTTCCGGAACCACCGTGGAGAAGGTCGCCAAACGCGCAGGCGTCTCCAAGACCAACGTCCTGCACTATTTCGGAAACAAGGCCCGGCTGCTGGAAATGGCCCTGCGTTACGGCAACGCGGACCTGGCCCGCGAAGTCAGCGCGCTCTTGATTCGCTCAAACACGCCGTGGGAGAGGGTCTATTCAGTGATCGAAGCCAATTTCTCGCGCCAGTTTTTTACTCCCAAGATTGCGCACGCCTGGCTCTCCCTGCTCGCGGAAATCCCGTACAATCCAAGCTACCAGAGGATACAGACCGCCATTCACCAGCGGATGCGCTCAAACCTGATGCATGCGCTGGAACAGCTGGCAGAGCGGGAAAGGGCGGAGGAGGTCGCCTTGGCGATTTCGGTCATGATCGACGGGCTGTGGCTGCGGTGCGGGCTGCATGAAGGCGGCATCGGCCGGGACACCGCACTCCAGCAAATGGAACTGCTTATGGTGTCCCTTTTCCCCAACTGCCCCGAAAGATTGGCTGCCAAGGCCCGTATAGATGAGATTCAGTCGATCCTGAACCCGGGCTGAACCCGCTTACTGACAAAACACTTCCGTTTGGGATCTTTGGAGCGGGAGCCGCCACGCGGTCAGCTTGCACGGAGAAGTTGGGCGCCGGTCCCCTCGGTAGGGAGCATCAGGACGCACCGCGCAAGATTTGGTCGGCCTGTGCGTGCGCTGAGATGAGTCTTCTTCTGGCGTCCAAAAAACCTGCAGCAAACCCGGCACTAAGGGCTGCACCAGCTGCACTTGCAGCGAAAGTCAGCTACGTCCAAGATTTTTCGATGCGGGCCAGTTGGTTAGGTTGGGCTTGGCGGGGTGGCCCGCGTTGACAAATCTGACAAGGTGGAAGCCGCGGGATGTGTGTGCTGCGCTATGGGGAAAGCGCAGGCATCCGCCATGGATATTGGTGGAATTTTCGCGGGGTTTGCTGAGCTTGGGCGATTGGCGGCACGGCCTTTGGGGCAGTGTCTGGAAACTTCGCGGGTCTTGCCGGGGCGGTTTTCATCGTCTTGAGGTGCGAGCACGAGCGTAGGCCAAAGCGCACCGTTGACCAGCATGGGAAGTTTCTGATCTCAGAGTGGTTGTGAGACGGGCTTTTCATCATGCGGCCTGCAATCTTGGTGGTGCCCGGGATCGCGGAACCTCGCCGCGCCGGAAGGTTTCGATGATGCGCATGGGTCCGCCGCAATCGGGGCATGGTTCGCGCAGGGTCAGGGGTTCTTTGAGGTCGTCTTCTGGCTGGTCCGGTTCGCCAGAGCCCGCCGTTCCGAGAACCGCGCGGACCCGGGCGACTTTCTCTTTGCGACTACTGCCCGCGAGGAAGCCATAGTGTCGGATGCGGTGGAACCGGTCGGGGAGGACATGAATCAGAAAGCGGCGGATGAACTCGCCGGTTGCAAGTCGCATCACCTTCATCCGGTCCCCGCGCTTGATCCGGTAATCCTTCCAGCGGAACGCTACGGTGTCGGCGTCAGCGCTGACCAGGCGATGGTTTGAGATCGCCACGCGGTGTGTGTACCGGCTCAAATAGGCAAGCACCGCCTCCGGACCACCGAAGGGCGGTTTGGCATAAACAACCCAGTCGATCTTGCGCAGCGGGGCCGACCATTCAGCGAAGGCGGGTGCGTCTGCCAATTCCACAAGATCTCCGAAGAGTCTCAAGTGCCCGGCACCGTGCAGCGCCATCAGCCCGTCCAGAAACAACCGCCGGAACAGCCGCGACAGCACGCGTACATGCAGAAAGAATCCGGGCTTGCACGCGACCCACCGGGTGCCGTCGGGCGACAGGCCGCCACCCGGGACGATCATGTGGATGTGGGGATGATGGGTCAGAGCCGAGCCCCAGGTGTGCAGCACGCTGGTCAAGCCGACACGGGCGCCGAGGCGCTTGGGATCGGCGGCGATTGTCATGACCGTTTGAGCGGACGCTTTGAACAGCAGGCTATAGAGCGCCCGCTTGTTCCAGAGAGCAATCCGCGCAATCTCGGCCGGTAGTGTGAAGACCACGTGGAAGTACTCCACGGGTAGAAGGTCCTCGGCGCGTGCTGCCATCCAGTCTCGCGCCGCTGGTGCCTGACACTTCGGACAATGCCGGTTCTTGCAGCTGTTATACGCAATATGCTGGTGGTTGCACTTGGTGCAGGCCGCCACATGCCCGCCGAGCGCCCCCGTTCGGCAGGCTTCAATCGCTGACATGGCCTTCAACTGCGCCAGGTTCAGATGCCCGGCATTGGCCCGCCGATAGGCAGGACCGTGGGTTCGAAAGATGTCAGCAACCTCCAGCTTCGGGCGCGGCACTGCCCGCGCGCGTCACTCCGACCTTCGGTCCCGGAGCTGCACCAGCAACTCGTAGGGGCTGTCGGTGTCGCGGATCAGCTTGGTCGCGACATGGGTGTATTGCGCCGTCGTGCTCAGCTTGGCGTGCCCAAGCAGAACTTGAATGACCCGCACATCTGTTCCGGCTTCTAGCAGGTGGGTTGCGAAGCTGTGGCGCAAACTGTGCAGCGTGCTCCTCGGCTTCTTGATCCCAGCCAGATGCTTGGCTGCGCTGAAGGCACGGTGCAATTGGCGGGGTGAGAGCGGATTGATCCGGGGCTTGCCTGGAAAGAGCCAGCCATCCGGCCGCGCCTCGCGCCAATAGTCGCGCAGAAGCGCCAAAAGGCCTGGCGACAGCATTACCTTGCGATCCTTGCCGCCCTTGCCTTTCTCGACATGGATCAGCATCCGGTCGCTGTCGATATCGGTGACCTTGAGATTGCAGACCTCCGACGCCCGGAGCCCGGTGCCATAGGAAATGCTGAGTGCAGCGCGGTACTTCAGCCCCGGGCCGGGCGCGACCTTCAGCAGCTCGAACACCTATTCGGCGCTGAACACGACCGGTAGCTTCCTTGGCTCCGTGCGGTAGTGCAGGCATTGCTTCATCTCCGGGCGCTGGCATGTCGTTTCAAAAAAGAACCGCAGCCCGACAAGCCGCACATTGTAGGTCGAAGGGGTGACATTCGTGTTCACCATATGCAGCTGGTAAGCGCGCAGGTCTTCGGGCGTTGCAGTATCCGGCGATCGGCCAAGAAACTCGGCAAAATATCGAACGGCCCTGATATGCGCTTTCTGCGAACTCTCCCCGAGCCCTTTGATCCGCATATCTTCGATCATCCGCTCTCGAAGCGGTGTGGTCTTTGTGTCCGCCATGGGACCCTCCTGTCTGTTGATTGAGAGACCCCAATCGTCAGACAGACACGCCCATTCCCAAAATCTCAGTCGTCAGATCATCCCGCAACGGTATCACCGAGCGCCCCTGCCGCGGTAGCGGCTTCGTCCCCGTCCCGCCACGGAGGCATTGGTTGGTTTGAAATGCTGCACCTGATTGCGAATGGCCGCTCTGGGGAAGCTGCGCTGGAGCTACGGGACCCCCGATCAAGGGCTGCTTTGGGCCGTGTCATGCCTGTTGCCCTGCCCGAGGAACCTCGACTTTGCAGAGGTCGCTGTCTGCGCTCCGCTGCCCCCGGTTCAACCCGCAGCAGTTCGTGAAGCAGCTTGGCCCTGCCGAGGGTCCGCTTCCGGGAAAGTGACCATGGAATTTCGCACCAGCAGCATCTTCGGTGCGGCACCACTTGTCTGTGACCGCTTCGGGCTGCCTGGCGTCGTCTGGGAGAAGCGTCCTGGTGAAGTTTTGCTGCAACCCTGCCGCTGCATCGCCGCAAGTCGGCAGTGAGCCCATATCTGCTGGTGCTGCAATCAGGTCGAATGGCTGCATCGCGATTTTGCTGCGGATTTCGACCGCGAAAGCCGGTTGCCCCGTGTCTCAGGTGCGGACGTATTGGGACGCCGCGTCCTGAGCCGCTGAGTAATCCCAGGCCGTACCATTTGCCTTCATTGCGTCATTGACCACCTGTTTCATGGCAAGCCGGTCCCAGACGTCGGATTTGATTTTCTCCAGATCGAAATAGCCGCCGGTGATTTCGCGGTTCAGCCTGGCTTCGATTTCGGTATAACCGGGATCGCCCGCAAGGTTGTTCCATTCCCCGGGATCTTGCGCCAGGTTGTATAGCTGCGGCGCTGAGCCGTGGCAGTAATGATACTTCCAGTCGCCCAGCCGCACCATAAAGCTGGGGCGCATGATCCCTTCGCCGTGGTATTCAGAAATCACCGGAATGATATCAAGACCGGCCCCGTGAATGGCAGGCAGCAGGGATCGGCCTTCCAGCCTCCGCACCGGTTCCTGCCCGGCGATATCAATCAGGGTTGCGGGCAGATCCAGCAAGGAAACCGGTGTGCCGATTTGCCGGGGCTCAGCCCCCGGAATGTCTATGAACATCGGGATCCGGGCAGACCATTCATAAAGGCCCCTTTTCTGGATCATGCCTTTTTCGCCCAGCATTTCGCCGTGATCCGACGTGACGATGACAATCGTGTCGTTACGCAGGCCGTTGTCTTCCAGAACCTCCAGAAGCTCGCCGATCTTGTCGTCCACATAATGCGCCAAGGCGGCAAAGCCGCGGCGCATCGCAATCAGGTTTGCCGGGTCGCGGATTTCATCGCCCCGGATATGCAGCCCGTGCCAGCGGCGCAATGCGAGATCATAGTCGGAATACCTGGCATCCATATCATCGGGATAGTCAGGCAGCGGGATATCTGCGTCCTTGTACATCTCCCAATACTTCTTGGGGACCTTGTAGGGCGGATGGGGGTTGGTGAAAGAGACTGTCAGCAGCCAGGGATTGCCCGGAGCGTTACGCAGAAACTCCAGCGACTTGAAATGAGTCTCTTCATCATATTGCAGCTCCTTGGACCAGCCCGGCCCGATGTTTTCCGCCAGATATTGCGGAGTGAAGTCAAAGGCCTTGAAGTCCGGGGCATCTTCCGGCGGCAGCGGGTAGGACCAGATGAACCCCGACGGGTAGACATCCGTATTCAGGCGGCGCTGAAACCCGTGCAGCTGGTCGGCACCGATGAAATGCATCTTGCCCGATAAAACCGTCTCATACCCGGCATTGGCCAGATAATGCGCAAAGGTCGGGATGAAACTGTGATAGGGGTCGCCATTGTCATAGCAGCCGGTGGTCGAGGTATAGAGCCCAGTCATGAAACAGGACCGCGCGGGCACGCAGATCGGGCTGGGCGTATAGGCATTGGTGAAATTGGCCGAACGCCGGGCCAGCGCGGTCATGTTTGCGGTTCTCGCGCCGGTGCCGCCGCAGGCCTCAAGCATGAAGGGCGTCATCTGATCGGCCATGATCAGCAGGATGTTTGGTTGACTTGCCTTGGTCATGCGGATGCCTCGCCTGAGCTGGTTGAGAAATTGCGAAAGAGGTCCGGGGACAGAACGCCCGAAATGTGGCTGCACAAAAAGCGCGCGTTTTCGCGGCGCATGGTGGATAGGATCCGGCGACGGCTTGCCTTCAACGCGGCCGCATCCGCCCAGACGGGGCACAGGGCGGGGTCGTCAATCTCGGACCGCACATGAAACAAATCGGCCAGAAAATACAGGACCTCGCCATCCGAGGAAACACGCACCACGCGATGGCCCGCGGTTTCACCCGGGGCGTCGAGCAGGCTGATTTCCTCCGGCAGGGGTACGGCGCTTTCACCCAGGTCCAGCAATCCGCGCCGGTACAGCATTTCAAGAGGCGCAGGGTCGGCGGCATCGCCATCGGCCAGTTGCGCTTCGGGTGTCAGCGTGGTGCCGGTCCAGTCCAGTGGGGATAAAATATGCCGCGCACGGGGGAAGGCAGGTTCATTACCGGGGCCGGCCACACCGCAGAAATGGTCGTGATGCCCATGTGTCAAAAGGATATGGGTGATACCCCCCGGGGAAATTCCGGCCTTTTCTAAACTCTGTTCGATGCTGCCGCCTGCAGATCCGGTTTCCGGATAGCACCGGGGATCGCAGGCATCGATCAGAACCGAAATGCCGGGCCCGCCGACATGCAGGCAGTTCACCGGCAGCCGTGTTTCGCCGCACGCAACAGCCAGGGAACCCGGCGGAAACCAGCGGCGCAGATCGTCATGGATTTCACCCAGGGGCAGGACCGTGATACGCAGCGCCCCAACCTCAACCTTATGCACCGGCCAGCCTGTCATCCTTCCACGGCCGCGCGGAATTTCCGGGCGTAATCGCCACGGTTTTTCACAAACCACAAAGGTTGCTCAGGCTGCCACCAAAGCTTGTCCAGGGCACTGCCCGGATAACTGGCAGCAAAGAACGCCTGATCCTCCGGCGGCAGCAGCTCTCTTGCGCCATGGGCCGCCGGGTTGGCCCCGTAGGCCGAGGCATAAAGCGCGCCGCCGCGCGGCGTGTTGACCCAGGAAATCCAATCCTGCGCGGGGCCGGGATCGGCAGTGACGCTCAGGACAAAATTCTGCAGGTAGCAGTTTGCGCCCTCCGCCGGGGCGGCAAAGGCAAAGGGCAGCCCCCGGCGCGTCAGGGCCGCCATTGTCGTGTCCCAACTGTAGCCGATCACGCACCCGCCGTCGCGGAACGCATCAATGCCCTCTTCCTCGCTGAACCAGAAGCGAGCGATATGGGCGCCATGCCCGCAAAGAAAGGCGCAGATGACATCGTAATTGGCAATCATCCGCTCCTCAAACGCATAGGAATCGTCAAACGGGAACGGCAGCTTGCCTGCACTTTCGAGCGCCCGCCCGGCAGCGACAAAGGCCGTGTCCTCGCGCAGGGTCAGCCGCCCGGCGAAAGCGGGGTCAAACAACGTCATTAGGCTGGCCTCTGCCCCGTCAAGCGGCGCCTTGCCGGTATGATGCCCAATGCCGGCCCCGCCCCAGAGATTGGGTGAGCCATAGCGCCGGCCCCGGATGATCGTATGGGCATCGGCATGAAAGGCAGGATCAATCCGCCCGTATCCGGACCGGTCCTCATCCAGCGGGGCGATCAGCCCGCTGTCAAGCCAGCTGGCCAGCCTGTCGGTGGTCGGGCAGGCGATATCGAAATCTTCGGTTTGCGCCGACGCGTGCATCTCATCCTGATTGCGAACGCCCCGGAAAGTAACCGCAATTCCGGTGTCGCTGGTGAAGCTGTCAAACACTTTGCCCAGCCCCGCATCATACCCTTGCCAGCCCAGAATGTTCAGCATGGTTCCCCTCGCTCCAATCATCGTCTGGCAGCAGATTTGCATGGCCGCAGGCTTCGATAGTACGGTATCCTGCCAGAATGATATGGAATACCGCCAATGCCTCCTAAGAAGCTCGCAGTTTTTGCCGTTCACACCGGGTTTTCACTTTTTGGCTACGGAATCGCGCGTGACTTGATCCGCATGGCCAATGACACCGGCAGCAACGTACAGGTCGAGGTGGCTACCGCTGCCTCCAACTCGGGTCCGGTGCGCAGTTCCTGCGGTGCGGTGATCCTGGCTGACCACGGCTGGCCGGTGATTTCACGGGCCGATTATGTGTTCGTCTGTTCGTCCCGTGATCTGGGTTCCGAAGGCGCCCAAGCGGCCCTGCTGGCCGGTCTGCGGGAATGCCACCGCCATGGCGGCTGGGTTATTGGCCTTGGCACCAGTATCTTCGCCCTGGGTCAGGCGGGATTGCTGGCGGGCAGGCGGGCTGCGGCACACCCGGCGCAGCTTCCGGCGCTGGAAACTGCGTTTGCCGAAACCTGTTTCACATTCCGGCCCTTCTTGATCGACCAGCGGATTGCAACCTGTGTCGGCGGAGATGCGGTGACAGACCTGATGCTTGAGCTGCTGTCGCAGGCCTTCGACCCTGCAATCGCCGAGAATGTCCGCAGGCATGTGCTGCTCAAACCTGAGCGTTCGGAAACCTTTGCTGCATCCATTGGACTAAAAGGTTCGCTGGAAAATCTCGACTCGCGGCTCGCCCGCTATATTCAGCTGGTCGAGCAGACCCTCTCAGCCCCAAGGCCCCTGGACGAGATTTGCGCCGCAATCGCTATCTCCAGCCGGACGCTTTCACGGCTGACCCGCGCTGTGTTCGACTGCACCCCAGGCGAGCTGTCAGCCCGGATCCGGCTGAACTACGCCGCCAGCCTGCTGAAGTCTTCCTCCAAAAGCTTGCCGGATATCGCGGAAGCAAGCGGCTACCGAAGCACCCCCCATTTCTCAGAAGCCTTCAATGCGCATTTTAGAATGAGGCCGGGGAAGTACCGGACACTCCAAAAGCAGCCACTCGAGCAAAAAGAATGAATGGCAGAAAAGTCCGCATCCCGTTCGTTCGATGATGGTTAGCGGCTGCACGTGCGGCGAAGGTCTGTTCCTGCCATCGCTCATGCAGCGTAGGGTCGCCGGCCGGCCATCAGATCCCAAGACTTTGCAAAGGGCGCTTCCTGCGCATCGCGCCCCCTGAAGCGGTCCGCGGCATTGGCAGTAGCTCGCTGGGTTCGGTGAGTGGCCGCTTTCGGTGAGATGGCCCGAAAATTTTGCACCGGCAGCATCCTTGCCGCGTCACACCAAGTCTATGACCGCTTCGGGCTGCCTATCGTCATTCGCGCCTGGCGCGGCGAACGCCCGGTCGGAGCCCATGGCAGTCATTGCCTTTTTTCGCTGAGCGCGCTCGCAGCAGGAAAATCGCTGCAGTAGCGCGATCACGGACGCCGCTTTGCGGCGGGAAAACCGGCCATTGATGTTCGGCACACCGATGCCGTCGGCGGGCGGTTACAGCATCAGAGCCTCCTGTTCATCGTGGGCCAGGTAACCCAATGAAGTCAAAACATCCTCTTTATCGCAAGGTGAACACGCAAACCCTTGGAGTGCGTCATGGCGAGGCGGGCGGCAAAGCGAAGTGGGAGCGGAACACCAAGAAAGCCAAGCGTAACGAAGCGTCGCACGGCTCGATGCATGGAACGCACCGGCACGGGTTCGATTACACGCCCCTGTTCCGGTTCCTTTTGGCAAAGGTCGGCGAAAATTGGGACGATATTCATCGCGAAGCGATCGCGCGGCTTGATCGGGAAGAGCCCATTTTCTGGATGGTCGCTCTGCACGAACAGGATCGGCAAACCTTTGTGAGATTGGGTGAGAACTCCTATTTCAGCGGGTTGTTCGTGGATGAGGACAACCGTTTGGCGCGGATTGATCCGGATTTGACAGTGGATGATATGGTGCCCTCTTGCGGCTGTTGCACGCATACGTTCAATGGAGAGCGATTCACGCAGCCATTTGCCTGAGCGGCGCGCGGATTACCCGTCGCGCACCCTGTCCACCGCAGCCATGGTTTGCGGTCCAATCCTGCCGTCCAGTGACCCCGAATAAAAACCGCGATCCCGCAGTTCGGCTTGCACAGCTTTCATCGTGTCGCTGCTCCAGTTGCGTGAGTGTTCGGACATGGACTCATAGGCGGTCTGATTTCCCCGCGCGATTGCAAGCAGCAAAAGGCGGGCGGACTTCGCCGCGTTCCGCTGCCCGGACAGGCTCGGCTCATCATGAAGGATTGCCAGATTGTAAGGCGCTATGGCGTTGCCCTTTTCCGTCGCAAGCTCCAGCCACTCTCGCGCTGTGTTGAGGTCTCTTACCGTGCCAATGCCGTTCCAGTGGTAATGGCCGACCGTGTTCATGGCAGACGCGTCACCGAACCGCGCAGCCATAGTGAACCAGTGCAATGCACGCGCCACGTCCTTTGGGAAGCCTGTTCCGTTGGCATAGATCTTGGCGATCGTGCTCATGGCCGGGGCGTGGGCGGCTTCGGCGGCTCTTTCGTACCAGATGGCCGACCGCACTGCGTCCTGGGGCACGCCTTCGCCGTGGCGAAACTGATATGCGATGTTGTTCATGGCGATGGCATATTCCAGATCAGCCGCAGCGCGGTATTCGCGATGCGCATCGCCATAGCGCCCGGCCTTGTCATAGGCGCGACCAAGCTGGAAATGGAACCGCGCCGTGCCCGGGTAATCGCTGTTGGCCTGTTCGCAAACGCGAATGGCCTGTTCGGCGATAATGTCGTCATATGGCACACCCGCAGCAACAACAGCTTCCGCGTCGGCGGGATGCGCTGCGAACCAATCGCAATCATGTATTATCTCACTGGCGACGGCTGATTTGACATCTGCGGTTTCGGACGTCTGGTTTGATGTGGATGGAGCATCAGTCCCGGTGACCGCAGCATCGATTTCGTCCAGTAAATTGTCGTCACCGCTGAGGACATCGAACAACTTCCATAGTCTATCCTGCGGCGAGAACAAAAAATGGAGCTGTCGAACACCTGCTGCGGAACGGATCTCTGTCGAAACAGACGCGGTGCTCCCTTGTACATCGAGGACTGTTGTCGACATGGACAACACCTCTGGAACGCCAGAACTACCGCCCAAAATCACCTGATCATAAACGGAAGTGACGTTTTGGGTTTCTGCGAAATCGAGAGCGCCCGCAAGAATGTTGAACATATACGGGTTTTGGCTGTTCAGCGTCTCGGCAAGCGGTTTTGACAGCAATTCACGCACGATTTCATCTGGCGTCAGGAACGGGTATTTGGTCAACGAAAGGGCTTTGATCATGTCGGCTGCCTGGCTGCGCGCCTCATCACTGCTGCTCACGGAAAACACCACATGCGCAAGATCATCCCGCGCAAGCTCCAACGCGCCAGTTTCGACATAGCTGTCGGCCCGCGCCAATCGGGCCTCTTCCCAATTGTTAAGGTCGATAATGCGGCTATAGGCGTCGATGGCGTCGTCGTATTGCCCGAGATCGCTGTGTACTTGCGCCTTGGCCATCAGGACCTCGGCTGTGTCGTCAGGGCCGATCAAATCGAACACACCTTTTTCGATGGCCTCTTCCAGATCCGCAAGGGCGAGATCCGGGAACCCAAGTTCCTGATAGGCTGTTGCGCGCAGATACAGCGCTTCCAAAACACGGCTATGGCTTTCGGCGGCTTTGTAATTGCGCGTACACGCCGCGACACGCTCATCAGCATCCGTGGTTTTCTGACAAGGCGCGCTTGTGGCGATGTCTGTGGGAGGTGGGGTTTGCCGCGCATTGCCAGAGACGTGCTGCATCTCGTGTTGCCCACCATAGGCGCTGCACGCGTCCTCAGTCATGGTGAATTGCGTGCCGCCATCCCAGACGACCAGGCTTCCATCATTGCGCAGGTACGGCAGAACCCCGTTAACTTCAGCAAGGTGAATACCCAGATCACGGGCGATTTCATCCATCTGCCCCCGGCTTACAGAGCAGTTGAACTCCGCGATACCGGTCAAAAGCTGTTCGGTCAGACTGGGCCCTTCGGAGCGCGCCGGGCAGGGTCCGCTGAAAACCTCAAGCACCGCGCCGCCAGAGGGCGTGGGCCGCAGGCGGGCCATGTCATAATAGAACAGACGGGCAGTGATCGCGTCGATTTCACCGGGATCATCAAACCCAACGCCGGGAAGCAAACGCTGACTGACCTTGTCCGTTAACCGACACTCGTTCCAGGAAACCACATCCAGCAATTCGTCCACACGCTTCGGGTTGACTGCGGCGATCTCAACCGTCTCAGCGCAATCAATGATCATGCCTTCACCGCGCATGGCGGCTTGCATGCAGTCGGACTCTGCCTGAGCGGCGCCGTGCTGAATGTCATCAAGTAAAGCAAGCCGGTCCGTTTCGAGTTCGGCAATCAAATCTTCCACAACAAACGACTGCAAAAGCGAAAACGTGTAATAGCGCGTGCCGAAGGTCGCATCAATCGAGACCCCTTTTGACATCAGCTCGCGCAGGATCGGCGTCAGTGTCACGCTGATCCCTGCCACGCCAGGCATGGCGTCTTCGGTGACAAGATAGCTTCCCGGCTCATAGTTCATAACGGTCTGTGCGCCGTCGAGTTCGCGAATGATCAGCGACACCCGTTCCCCATCCGCAATCCCGGGAATTAGAAAGGACAAACGCCACTGAGCACTCGGCTGATGGATCGAGGCAAACATGATGGATCGCTCGCCCTCGACCAGCGCGATAGAGGTCAGGCGGTCATGCTCGTTGATTTCGGACGTCCAGGCTTCCGCATTGGCTGCCGCCGACCAAGCAACGGCAAAAAGCACCGCTAGAAGTAACAGGAATTTCCGCATGGCCCAAGCCTCATTCAGTCGCGTTTTGCTTCATATTACACCGGAATAAGCCCTCAATAGGTAAAATTGTGGTATTGAAATGGTTTTCCCCCTATGGGAGCGCTGCATCTTCAGTGCTGCGCTGTACAAGAGCGCTGCCGCGTAGCATTGGTTCTGTTGCGGTTTCCAGCATGAGGTTGCTTTGCGCCAATTCGCGGATGCGAGCCTCGAATTTACCGCGAGAGATGGCACCTACCTCGAGACCAAAGTTTCGTAGCAGTCCTCTTGCCGACATCTCCAAGGCGATCATATTCTGCTGAATGGCTTTTCGAGCGCCAAGTACAGAGCGATTTTCCTGAGCGGAGATGAATTTACAATGAACAGGGCGGATCCAGCCAAGATGGAGCAGACGAGCAATGCCTTCAGCATCTCGCCGATCCATCTTGATTGGCATAGCCTGCAACGCATCCTTCACCTGGCGAGTTTCACGGCGTCTAAACCCAACTCAGCCAGCCCTCGATGCAACCACTGCGACCTAGGGCCAGCCTCAAAGCCAATCGCGACGATGTCGTGGACCAAATCACCCAGCCAACGATCCAGAACCTGGGGATCGCTCGTCGCCTCAGCCTCTTTGATTATCTCACCATGCTCGCTGATCACGCAAATCGCGGTCTTAGCGAGAGTTACATCCAATCCAATATACAGTCTCATCCGGTCATCCTCCACCTGGGGACAATACGGGAATGGCGACCACGCGGTGATGATCTGACAAGTGGCAACGGTCGTGCCAGACGCAGGCCTCGTTACAGCATCTCACTAATCACGCAATTGAAAGGACGGTCTGAACTTCTCCCCTCAGACCGGCTCTAAATGACCGGTCCGGCGACATCGGCCGCAACGCAGCAGTGAGCGTTCTGCAATTACGAGTGGATGCTGCGTCAGCAAACGGTCGGTTGAACAACAGCAGGAGAGACCGGCATTTTGTAAGTTCACCGGTTCCAAAACTTCGCAGCCGCAGCGAACGACCGGAACGGCGGGCTGCGCCGCAGCAGAAACCCTCGGCCAGTTACGTCAAACGGCCGAGTTTGCAAAGGGCGCTTCCTGCGCAAAGTTGCCGTTAGCTATGCGCTATCATGGGTTTATATGATTGCGGAGAGGGCAGGTAGGAAACGGCGGTTGCCTGCTCCCGCAACCAGCACTGTCGAACCAGCCGCCCCAGGGCGGCTTTGTTCGTTCTGAACGCCACCCAATGCAAGCAATCTCGCCAGCTCATCGACATGCATCACAGCGAGCATGGGGTCGAGCCGATCTGCACTGTCCTGCCGATTGCCCCTTCCACGTATTGTGAACATCTGGCGAAGCGGGCTGATCCGGCCCGGTTGTCGGACCGTGCCCGTCACGCCTGCTGCCAGCCACACCCGTGTGTCGCTCGGCACCGGGATCAATGGATAATCCCTTTGAGAAGTCGCGCCAGAACCTCGGGATCAAACCCAGCCTCGGCACGAATTCTGTGCCCACCCGCCAGTTCAATCTCGATCCGGCCAGAGGACGTCGGCGCAAGCACCGGCTCGACAGAGGCAGGCATCAGGTCAACGGATCCCGAAACTTCGGAACCAATCTCTTCTGGCAAGAACAAAGGCTTGGCCGAAACGCCATTCCTATCTGGTGCAAATCGCGGGTCCTGCAGCCACTTGAAAATCGGAATGGCGTTCACCGCGTAGCGCTGTGCAACCTGGGCCACAGAAACACCCGACATAGACGATTGCCGACAAGTCTCCCGCTTCTTCCGATTACCCATAGAGTGTCTTCGCCGGATGTTCACTTTCCAATTCACCGGCCATGCAAAAAACGCAAACCGGATAGACCGAAACACCGATTGCTGGCGTGAACGGCTGCACCTATCTGTCCTCTGTCCAAAACAGGAACCCGACACGCACCGGGGAATACGCCCTGGCATTCTGAAAGGAGAACAAGACATGGCACATACGCTGAACATCTCGCATTCCGGCCACTCTTTCGGCGCACACATCCGCGCGTTTGTCGAAAACGTGATGCTGTCCCGCGCCCGCGCCGCTGAATACAACCGCACTTATTCCGAGCTTCAGAGTCTGACCGACCGCGAATTGAACGACATCGGCATTCGCCGCTGCGACATCGCGGACATCACGCGGAAACACGTCTACTGCTCGTAATTTCCCACACTCGCCACTCGCAAAAAAAGCGCCCCGATCCGGGGCGCTTTTTCGTTCAGGCGGCTTTCCTGCGAGGGCGTCCCCGGTTGGGCCTGCGCCGCTGGTTCTGCGGTTTGCGCGAATCCTTTTTGGGGTCTTCAAAGGCCCAGGGCGTGCCGCCGATCACCGGAATGTCGCGGGCCATGGTCTTTTGAATGGCGCGCAGTTCGCCCATCTCGGCCGGGGCGCAAAAAGCCACGGCGCGACCATCGCGCCCGGCGCGCGCGGTGCGGCCGATGCGGTGGACATAGTTGTCGGGCACGTTCGGCAGATCATAATTGTAGATGTGGCGCACATCCGGAATGTCGATCCCGCGCGCGGCAACGTCGGTCGCCACCAGAATCCGCAGCTCGCCGGCGCGGAACTGTTTCAGCGCCCGGTCCCGCTGGCCCTGTGATTTGTTGCCATGCACCGCACCAGCGGCGAAACCTGCCTTGTCCAGCGTTTTCATCAGCCGTTCGGCGCCATGTTTGGTGCGGGCGAAAACCAGCGCCAGTTCGTCCCGGTGCTGGTCCAGCATCTCGATCAGCAGGCCGGTCTTTTCGGTCTGCGCCACGAAATGCACGCCCTGAGCGATCTTGTCCGCCGGACGGCCCGGAGGTGCGGTTTCAACCCGCACCGGGTCGGTCAGATAGGCCGCGGCGATCTCGGCCATCTGCTTCGGCATCGTGGCGGAAAACAGCATGGTCTGGCGGTCGTCCGACAGCAACGCCGCGATTTTTCGCAGGGCATGGATGAACCCGAGGTCCAGCATCTGGTCGGCCTCGTCCAGCACCAGAAAGCGGGTCTCGTCCAGCCGTACTGCACGGCGCTCAAGCAGGTCGATCAGACGGCCCGGCGTGGCGACCAGAATATCGCTGCCCCGGTTCAGCCGGTTGATCTGCGGCCCCATGGACACGCCGCCGACCACAAGATCGACCCGCACCGAGGTACGTTCGGCATAGGCGCGCAGGTTATCCGAGATCTGTTTTGCCAGTTCCCGTGTCGGTGCCAGCACCAGCGCGCGCGCGGTTTTCGGGGCCGGGCGCCCTTCCTGCCGGATCAGCGACATCAGGACCGGCAGGCCAAAGGCCAGTGTCTTGCCGGTGCCGGTTTGCGCCAGACCCATGACGTCGCGCCCGTTCAACGCGTGCGGGATCGCCTGTTTCTGGATCGGGGTGGGTTCTGAGATGCCCAGAGATTCAAGATTGGTGATAAGGCGGGGCGTAAGCCCCAGCATGGTAAAGTCCAAAAGCCGTTCCTTTTCGGCGGGGCGGCCTTGTGTAGCCGCGCAAAATGACATGTCACGACCCACGCGGGGCCGCGTTGCGTTACGTGGTTGCGCGATGCTCTGCTGCCCGGCCGGATTGCCTGCGGCTGCGTCATGGCGCCGACCCCCGCGTGATCTGGGTATCAGTGGTGATTCAGATGAGGTGCTGCGCGGATACGATAAATACTTCGGTCGCGCGGTCTGCTCACGCCGCAGACAAGGCACAGCGGGGCATATGGTGGTAATTCACCCGCTTGTCAACATGATGGTTTCGCAATGGGGCCGGGGGCATAGATCAGCGCGGGTCGCTCCAACCCCTTCAGGCTGAATTCTCCCACCCGGTCGTGGCCGCCGCCCAACAGTTCGGCAAACTCGGCGGAATATAGAACGGGCCGCCCGGTTTCGGCGCACAATGCCTCGATCCGGGCCGCGATGTTCACCGCCTGTCCCAGAACGGTGAAATCCAGCCGCCCTGTCGATCCGACATTGCCATACAGCACGCGCCCGAAATGCAGGCCGACTCCGAATTCCAGATTGTCCGGCAGGTCGGCCTCGCGCGCGGATCTTGCCGCCGCCAGGGCGCGGACACAGGCCGCCCTGCGGCCCGCTTCCGACGGAAACACCGCCAGAACGCCATCGCCCAGAAATTTCAATATCTCGCCGCCATTGGCCGTCACTGCGGCGTCGATCACCTCGAAATACCGGTTGGCCAGTGTCACAGTCTCCTGCACCGAAAGCCGGGCGTTCAGCCCTGTCCAGTCCCGGATGTCGCTGATCAGGATCGCCGCCTCGATAGTGTCGATATGGCCGCGCGTGATTTCGCCGCCTAGCACGCGGCGACTGGTGCCCGCGCCCAGATAGGCCGCCGTCACCGCTGTGGACAGGATCGACAGGCGATGGACCTCGGATAACGGGGCAAGGGCAAGCGCGATCGCCTTGATGCCCCGGATATCGGCGTCCTCGAACCCCCCGGCCCGGTCTGTCGCTATAACCAGTATACCGGACAGATGGTCGCCGCATCGAAGCGGGACGCCAAAGTAATCCGTTGCGCCCTGCGCGTGCAATTCGTGGTATACCAAATGGTCGTCCTGTTGCAGCCGCGTAAGGTCTTTCCGCAACGGCTGACCGGTTTTTGAGATCCGCGCCAGCGGGCTGCCGACATAACCGCTGCGCTGTTCGAGCCCGTGCGGATTTTGCACGGCTTCGACCTGATCCGCGTCCCGGTTCCAGATGGCGCTGACGGCGGCCGCAAGCGGGTGAATCGTACGCATGGCCAATCGAATACGCCAGACAGGTGCCCCCGCACGCAACATTTCCGCTCCCAGCCCCTCGATCAGGGCATCCAGATCGGTCAGGGTGGCACCGGTTTGTAGAAGCCAGTTGGTGATGACCTGATGATTCCAGCTCATGCCGGAAAAATAGCACGGAAACGCGCCCTGGCCGATTTTGCAAATGAATTCCGGGAATCACCGACCTGTGATAGCTTTACCCTACGTAATCGACGGCCAGTTTTGCCGGCAGTTTTCGCAAATCATTGAAAGGGGGAATTTATGGCTCAGTCTCTTGATGGCGGTTGCGATCATGTTCACACGCATACCGACAGCGCCCCGATCGACAATCACACCTGCCACTGCAATGTCTGCAAGTCGGTGACAGGACAGCAAACCACCCATGTCGCGTTTTTCCGCCATGGCGATCTGGCGGTTGACCACCCGGAACTGCTGAACCGGCAGCCATTCAACAAGGACAACCCCGACGGCCCGCTGGAATTGTGCACCTGCAAGGAATGCGGGGCGGCGATCATGCTGGACGACAAGGAAGGACGCATTCGCGTCGCGGTACCAAATGTAATGGGGTACGACGTGGCGGGTTTTCCGGCGGCGACCTATCATGCCTTTTGGGACGAAACCAAGGGCTATGCCAAACCCGATGACGGACGCCCGGTCTATGACAGCCTGCGTCCGGACTTTGAATGGCCGACACCGTCCTGACACCGGGCATAAGGGCAAAAAACCCTGCAAGGGCGGCAACGGGATTGCCGCCCTCTTGATTGCTGCGGCGCTTGCGTCTATACGCCCCCGGTGGCCCCGAGGGCACACGAGAATCAAAACCAAGAAACGCCGTGTTTGGCCCATCACGCTTCGGGGGTCATATCCGGCTTAGGAGAAGCGATATGAAACTGCACGAATTGCGCGACAATCCTGGCGCCACACCTAAACGCACTCGCGTTGGCCGTGGTCCCGGTTCTGGCAAAGGTAAAATGGGTGGCCGCGGTATCAAAGGCCAGAAATCCCGTTCGGGCGTGGCCATCAACGGCTATGAAGGCGGCCAGATGCCGCTGTACCAGCGCCTGCCCAAGCGTGGCTTCAGCAAGCCGAACCGCAAGGAATTCGCCGTTATCAACCTGGGCCTGATCCAGAAATTCGTCGACGCTGGCAAGCTCGACGCTTCGGCCGCAATCACCGAGGATGCGCTGGTTGCCTCGGGTCTGGTGCGCCGCAAGCTGGATGGTGTCCGCGTTCTGGCCAAGGGCGAAGTGTCTGCCAAGCTGAACCTGGAAGTGACCGGTGCTTCGAAAGCTGCCGTTGAGGCGGTCGAGAAAGCGGGCGGTTCGCTGACGGTCACAAAAGCTGCTGCGGCAGAGTAAGCGCTTGTGAGCGGGCAAAGACCCGCTTACATAGACCTCAGAGTTTTCCAAGACGCCGCCCGAGCCGGAAAACGGTTCCGGGCGGTGTTTTCATAAGAGAGACCGATTTATGGTATCAGCAGCAGAACAAATGGCGGCCAACACAAGCTGGTCCGCCCTTGGCAAAGCCACCGATCTGCGCAACCGCATCCTGTTCACGCTGGGTTTGCTGATCGTCTATCGTCTGGGCACCTTCATTCCGGTGCCGGGGATCGACGGGCAGGCGCTGCGCGAATTCATGGAGCAGGCGGGGCAGGGCATCGGCGGCATGGTTTCGATGTTCACCGGCGGGGCGCTGGGGCGGATGGGTATCTTTGCCCTCGGCATCATGCCCTACATCTCGGCCTCGATCATCGTGCAGCTGCTGACATCTATGGTTCCCGCGCTCGAGCAGCTCAAAAAAGAGGGTGAGCAGGGCCGCAAGAAAATCAACCAGTATACCCGTTTCGGCACCGTGGCGCTGGCCACTGTTCAGGCTTATGGCCTTGCCGTTTCGCTGGAATCTGGCGATCTGGCCACAGATCCGGGCCTCTATTTCCGCTTTTCGACCATGATCACGCTTGTGGGCGGCACCATGTTCCTGATGTGGCTGGGTGAACAGATCACCGCGCGCGGCATCGGCAACGGTATCTCGCTGATCATCTTTGTCGGCATCATCGCCGAGGTTCCCGCCGCCCTGGCGCAGTTCTTTGCATCGGGCCGTTCCGGCGCCATCAGCCCTGCCGTCATCGTCGGCGTGATCGTCATGGTGATTGTGGTCATCACTTTCGTGGTGTTCATGGAACGCGCCCTGCGCAAGATCCATATCCAGTACCCGCGCCGCAATGTCGGCATGAAGGTGTACGAGGGCGGCTCCAGCCACCTGCCGGTCAAGGTCAACCCCGCAGGCGTGATCCCGGCGATCTTCGCCAGCTCGCTGCTGCTGCTGCCGGTGACCATCTCGACGTTTTCGTCAGGCGCCGCAAACGGGCCGATCATGTCCTGGCTGCTGGCAAATTTTGGGCCTGGCCAACCTCTCTACCTGTTGTTCTTCGCGTCCATGATCGTGTTCTTCGCCTATTTCTACACGTTCAACGTCTCGTTCAAACCGGATGACGTGGCGGATAACCTGAAAAAGCAGAACGGCTTTGTTCCCGGCATCCGTCCGGGTAAGAAAACCGCCGAATATCTGGAATACGTGGTGAACCGGGTGCTGGTTCTGGGTTCGGCCTATCTGGCCGCCGTTTGCCTGCTGCCCGAGATCCTGCGCGGTCAGTTCGCCATTCCGTTCTATTTCGGCGGCACCTCGGTCCTTATTATCGTTTCGGTGACCATGGACACGATCCAGCAGGTGCAAAGCCATCTGTTGGCGCATCAATACGAAGGGCTGATCGAAAAGTCCCAGCTGCGTGGTAAGGGGAAAAAACGTAACAGGAAGGGACCTTCTCGTAGATGAACATCATTCTTCTCGGCCCCCCGGGGGCGGGCAAGGGGACGCAGGCGCGTCACCTGGTCGATACACGCGGCATGGTGCAGCTGAGCACCGGCGACATGCTGCGCGAGGCCAAGACCTCGGGCACCGAAATGGGCAAGAAAGTCGCCGCCATCATGGACGCCGGCAAGCTGGTCACCGATGAGATCGTGATCGGCCTGATCGAAGAGAAGCTGACCACCGAGACGGGCGCAGGGTTCATCTTTGACGGCTTCCCCCGCACCCTGTCCCAGGCCGACGCACTGGCCGCGCTGCTGGCCAAGCTGGGCCAGTCGCTGCACACCGTGATCGAGATGCGGGTGGACGACAACGCGCTGGTCGAACGCATCACTGCGCGTTCCACCTGTTCGGGCTGTGGTGAGGTCTATAACGACATCACCAAGCCGATCCCCGCCGACGGCGTCTGTACCAATTGCGGCGAGGCCAAGGAATTCGTGCGCCGCGCTGATGACAACGAAGACAGCCTGCGCACCCGCCTGATGGAATACTACAAGAAGACTTCGCCGCTGATCGGCTATTACTATGCCAAGGGCGACTTGCGCCCGGTCAACGGACTGGCAGATATCAGGGAAGTCACCGCCTCGATCGAGGCGGTGCTGGGTTGACCTCCGGTAGGGGCTTGACGCCCCCGCCAAAAGCCCATATCGACCCCCATCCCCTATGGGAATCAACCACGCAGGCGGGATTCGTTCCGTTTGTCTGGACCACCTCGAAAATGATGCTGGACCCTCTGGCCACACTGCCATGGTCAAGCGTTGTGAAAAAAGGTTCTGGAGTTACGGAACCGCAACGAAAAGGAAAGTGACACGTGGCACGTATTGCCGGCGTAAACATCCCGACTGCAAAGCGGGTACCTATCGCCCTCACATATATCACCGGTATCGGCAACACCTCGGCGAACGCGATCTGCGAAGCCGTGGGCATCGACGCGGCCCGCCGCGTCAATGAACTGTCGGATGCCGAAGTTCTGGCCATCCGCGAGCATATCGACGCCAACTACACCGTCGAAGGCGACCTGCGCCGTGAAACGCAGATGAACATCAAACGTCTGATGGACCTGGGCTGCTACCGCGGTCTGCGTCACCGCCGCAACCTGCCGGTTCGCGGTCAGCGCACCCACACCAACGCTCGTACCCGCAAAGGCCCCGCAAAGCCGATCGCGGGCAAGAAGAAGTAAGGAGGGTCTGACCGATGGCACGCGACAAGACACGCATCAAGCGCAAAGAGCGCAAGAACATCGCATCGGGCGTCGCCCATGTGAATTCGACCTTCAACAACACCAAGATCCTGATCTCGGACGTACAGGGCAACGCCATTTCGTGGTCGTCTGCCGGTACCATGGGCTTCAAAGGGTCGCGGAAATCGACACCCTACGCCGCTCAGATGGCTGCAGAAGACGCAGGCAAGAAGGCGCAGGAACATGGCGTCAAGACGCTGGAAGTCGAAGTTCAGGGCCCCGGTTCGGGCCGTGAATCGGCACTGCGCGCGCTGGCTGCCGTGGGCTTCAACATCACGTCGATCCGCGACGTGACCCCGATTGCCCACAACGGCTGCCGCCCGCCGAAGCGCCGCCGCGTCTAAGCGATTTTGAATTGAGCTGGGGCTGTGTTTCTGCACGGCCCCAGCACGTCATTTTGAACCTCGGGCGTCTGCACCTTGTTGGTCATGGGGCGCGGACAGGAATGGAGGGATTACATGATCCATAAGAATTGGGCAGAATTGATCAAGCCGACCCAGCTGGATGGCAAGCCGGGCAACGATCCCGCGCGTCAGGCGACCATGATTGCCGAGCCGCTGGAGCGTGGCTTTGGTCTGACCCTCGGCAATGCGCTGCGCCGTGTTCTGATGAGCTCGCTGCAGGGCGCGGCCATCACCAGCGTCCAGATCGACAACGTCCTGCACGAGTTCTCCTCGGTCGCGGGCGTGCGTGAAGACGTCACCGACATCATCCTGAACCTCAAGCAGGTTGCCCTGCGCATGGAAGTCGAAGGCCCCAAGCGCCTGTCGATCAACGCCAAGGGTCCGGCGGTTGTCACCGCTGGTGACATCAGTGAGAGCGCCGGTATCGAGGTTCTGAACCGCGATCACGTCATCTGCCACCTGGATGATGGCGCCGACCTGTTCATGGAACTGACCGTCAACACCGGCAAGGGTTACGTCTCGGCCGAGAAGAACAAGCCGGAAGATGCACCCATCGGCCTGATCCCGATCGACGCGATCTATTCGCCGGTCAAGAAGGTTGCCTATGACGTTCAGCCGACCCGTGAAGGTCAGGTTCTGGACTATGACAAGCTGACCCTGAAGATCGAAACCGACGGTTCGATCACCCCGGAAGACGCGCTGGCCTTTGCGGCCCGCATCCTGCAGGATCAGCTGTCGATCTTCGTCAACTTCGACGAGCCGGAATCGGCTGGCCGCCAGGACGAAGACGATGGTCTGGAGTTCAACCCGCTGCTGCTGAAGAAAGTGGACGAGCTGGAACTTTCGGTCCGTTCGGCAAACTGCCTGAAGAACGACAACATCGTCTATATCGGCGACCTGATCCAGAAGACCGAAGCCGAGATGCTGCGCACCCCGAACTTCGGCCGCAAGTCGCTGAACGAGATCAAGGAAGTGTTGTCCGGCATGGGTCTGCACCTCGGCATGGATGTCGAGGACTGGCCACCCGACAACATCGAAGATCTGGCGAAGAAATTCGAAGACGCGTTCTAAGCGCGTCTTCCCCAATGCCCGGGCTGCCGGGGACCAAATGGGCACTTCCGCCCCAAGGAGAGCCGGTGACACGCATCGCCGGCCAGACAAAGCAAAACGCGAAAGAAGGAACTAGAAAATGCGTCACGCACGTGGTTACCGCCGCCTGAACCGGACTCATGAGCACCGCAAGGCGCTGTTTGCGAACATGGCTGGCTCGCTCATCGAGCATGAGCAGATCAAAACAACTCTGCCCAAGGCAAAAGAACTGCGCCCGATCATCGAAAAACTGATCACTCTGGGCAAGCGCGGCGACCTGCATGCCCGCCGTCAGGCCGCATCGCAGCTGAAAGAAGACAAGGACGTCGCAAAGCTGTTCGAAGTTCTGGGCCCACGCTACGCCGAACGTCAGGGCGGGTATGTCCGCATCCTGAAAGCTGGCTTCCGCTATGGCGACATGGCTCCGATGGCGATCATCGAATTCGTTGATCGTGACATCGACGCCAAAGGCGCGGCTGACAAGGCCCGCGTTGCTTCCGAAGAGGGCGCAGACGAAGAATAAGTACAAAACATCTATTGTTTTCAAACCCCTGCGTGATTTGCGCGGGGGTTTTTCTTTGCCGTGGTCTTGCCCGAATCGGTGACCTGGGTGATCCTTCGACGAATTGAAGGATCTTGATATGTTTAGATTAGTTGCTTTCACCGCCATGGCGCTGGTTGTGTCCACGCCGCTCCATGCACAGGAAACGACCGCGGCACCGGAGGAGGACGATCAGCAAACTGCGGGCGAGACAGCGGAGTTGTTGACCGATGCCGAGCTTCAGACGCTTGTTGCCCCGGTCGCGCTCTATCCCGATACGCTGCTCATTCAGATACTCGTCGCGGCCACGCAGCCGCTCGAAGTGGTCAAGGCCGAACGGTTTCTGCTGGACAATGTCGAACGCAACTCGACTGAGCTTGAGGCGGAAATCGACGCGATGGGGTGGGACCCCTCGGTTGCGGTGCTCGCGACGGCATTTCCGCAGATCGTGGGCCAGATGGCGACCCATATCGACTGGACGGAGACCATGGGCACCGCCATGCTGGCCCAATCCGACGACGTGATGGACGCGGTCCAGGTCATGCGCGACCAGGCTATCGAATCCGGGGCCTTGATTTCAGGCGATCAACAAACCGTCGAGGTTGCCGAAGATGACACGATCGCCATTGTGCCAACCAATCCCGAGACGGTCTATGTGCCGCAATACGATCCGGCCACGGTTTATACCGGCCCTTCTACGGGCGACATTGTCGGAACCGCGCTTTTGACATTCGGGGCGGTGGCGCTGATCGATGAGATCTTCGATGACGATGATGATTGGTATGGATACTGGGGATGCGGGAATTGCGGCGGCTGGGGTGGTGGCCCGATCATCCGCAATCCTGACATCGACATAGATGTCGACGGAAATGTCAATATCGGCAACGACATAGACGTTGGGTGGAAACCCGACCCCGACCGCCAGGATCAGGCAAAGGACAAGATCGCAAACCGGCAGCGCCCCGAAGGCCGCCCCGGCACGATGCCGGTGGATCGCCAGGATGGCCGCACGGATGAATTGCGCAGCAAGTTGACGGCCAAATCCGGTGCCGCGGATATCAGCCGCGACGGTGCCGCCGCTGCGGCTGCAGCCGTGGGTGCCGGCGCAGTGGCGGGTGGCGCCCTGTCCAACCGGAGTGGCGGCGACGGAAAAAAACCTCAGATCGACCGGGGAGCTGCCGACCGGGACAAGGCCGCGGCGAAACAACGGGCTGTTGATCGCACCAAACAGCAACCGGCTGCGACAAAGCCCGTCAGGCAGAACGCGCAGAAACCTCAATCGAAGAAAGCGGCGACACAGCGCAAACCTTCGGCCCAAAAGGGGGCGGCGATGAAGAAACAGGGCGGCGGGAAATCAACCCGGAAAGCATCGCAGCGCGGGCATGCGTCCAAAGGAAAGCGGAGAGGTTAAATGCGTATCATTTCTTGCACGGCGATTGCCGCTTTCATCGTGGCCGGACCGGCGATTGCCGCCCCCGAAACGTTTCCGACCCCTCAAGACGCGCTCGACGCCTTTGTCGCCGCTTTGAGGTCCGAGGATCAGGCTCGGGTCATCGGGATCTTTGGTGACGAGGCTCGGGACCTGCTTAGTTCCGGCGATCCCGATGAGGACGCCGCAAACCGGGCCGAAGTTCTGCGGATGTATGCCGAGGGCTATCGGTTCCAGCCCGATGGGGAGGGCGTCGATATCATATTGGGCGAGGACAGCTGGCCCTTTCCGATTCCGATTGCCCGGACCGATGACGGCTGGCAATTTGACGTCGAGGCCGGGTTCGAGGAAATCGCGGCGCGCCGGATCGGGTTCAACGAGTTGGATGTGGTCGAGCTTTTGGACGCCTATGTCGATCTGCAGGCCGCGTTCCGGCTGGTCGATCAGAACGGCGACGGCGTAATGGAATTCGCCAGGCAGATCATTTCGGACCCGGGCAAACGAAATGGCTTGTTCTGGCCCGATGGCGAGGGCTATGTCGGCGCAGCCCTTGCCCGGGCGGCCATGTCGGGATGGAGCGATGGCGACGCCGATTACGAACCCGACGCGTTTATGGGCTATGTTTTCACGATCCTGCACGAGCAGGGCCCGCATGCGCCCGGAGGCGCCTATTCCTATCTTGCCGGCAATCACCTTGTGGGCGGTCACGCAATGTTGGCGGTACCTGCCGAATACGGCGAAACGGGCATCCACAGCTTTGTCGTCGGCGAGAACGGGGTTGTGTATCAGGCAGATTTCGGCCCGGATACGCTGGATCTGACTGCCGAACTGAAGGCATACGATCCCGGCGCGGACTGGTCCCCTGTCGAATAGGCACACAGCGAACGGGCAATATGACGAACACAAAAAGTGCCGGTTATTCCGGCAAACCCCTGTCGCGTAAACTTGGGTTCAAGCCGGGCTGGACTGTCCGTGTCGTGAACCCGCCGGAACACTATCCGCAGCTTGTCTCGGATGCCACCGATGTGGCGTTTGCAGCCGATGCCGTGCAACCGGATGCCGCCCATCTGTTTGTGCATGGCGAAGAGGACGTGGCCCGGGCCGCTTCCGATCAGATCGCCCGCCTGCGCGAGGGCGGGATGCTTTGGGTGTCTTGGGCCAAGAAGTCTTCGAAGCTGCATGCCGGTATCACCGAGGACGATCTGCGCGCCGCGATCCTGCCTTTGGGTTGGGTGGACGTGAAGGTCTGCGCGGTCGATGCGGACTGGTCGGCGTTGAAGTTCCTGCGCCGCAAGGGCTGAGAGCCAAGCTTGCATTCACGCCGACATGGCCGCATATCCCATTGAAAACCAGTAAACGGGATTGACGATGCTCCGCCTGATACTCATCGCTTTTTCATATGTCTCTGCGTCGATGGTTGCGGCTGAAACCCGGGTGCCGCAATCGCAGGCGGAGATTTCGATGGGGTTTGCGCCGGTCGTCAAACAGGCCTCGCCCGCGGTCGTCAACATCTATGCCAAGATCATCCGCCAGGGGCGCGCGAACCCGCTGTTCTCCGACCCGTTCTTTCGCGACTTCTTTGGCGGTGATTTCGGTGTGCCACGGCCCCGGGTGCAGAACTCGCTGGGGTCCGGAGTGATCCTGTCCGGGGACGGCTATGTGGTGTCCAACTATCATGTTGTCGGTATGGCCTCGGAAATTCAGGTCGTGACCACGGACCGGCGCGAATTCACCGCCGAGGTGGTGCTGGGGGACGAAGAAAGCGATATCGCAATCCTGCGGTTGCAGGACGCCGAGGGGTTGCCGTTCCTGAAGCTGCGCGATTCCGATCACGTCGAAGTGGGCGAACTGGCGCTGGCCATCGGCAACCCGTTCGGCGTGGGGCAGACAGTATCGTCGGGTATTATCTCGGGTCTTGCGCGGTCGGGGACGGCGACCGGGAACGCACGGGGCTATTTCATTCAGACCGACGCACCGATCAATCCGGGCAATTCCGGCGGTGGGCTGATCGACGTCAATGGCGATCTGATCGGCATCAATACATCTATCCTCAGCCGTTCGGGCGGCTCGAACGGGATCGGCTTTGCCATTCCTGCCAATCTGGTGGCGGAATTCCTGCGTCAGGCGCGCAGTGGCAACGAAACCTTCGTGCGTCCCTGGGCCGGAATGGCGGGCCAGCCGATGAACGCCGATATCGCCGAGTCCCTGGGGTTGGCGCTGCCTGAAGGCGTGGTGATTTCCGATCTGCACCCGGAAAGCCCCATCGCGAAGGCCGGGTTCCGGGTGGGAGATGTGATCACCCATGTGGACGGGGAAGAGGTCAATTCGCCCTCCGAGATGAAATTTCGTATGTCGGTGACCGGGATTGGCGGTGTTTCGAAAATGAGCCGCCTGCGCGGTGGCGAGCGGGCAGAGATCGAGGTGGCGATGACCGATGCTCCCGACACCCCGTCTGCCGAGGAGACGGTGTTGGACAAGCGAACGGTGCTGCCGGGGCTGACGGTGGCGCGCCTGAATCCGGCGGTGATTTCCCGTCTGGGTCTGCCGCTGTCGCTTGAAGGCGTAGTGGTGCTTGATCCCGGCCCCTTTGGCGCAAGGGCGGGGTTGCAGCCCGGCGATATATTGGGCGCGGTGAACGGCGAAGAAGTTCTGCGCCCGGAAGATGTGCGCCGGGCCCTGGCAGACACCGGGCGCCGGATCCGCATCGACTTGCAGCGGCGCGGGCAATGGGTGTCGCTGCGGTTCAGGGTCTGAAACATGTCTGGTCTGCTCGACACAGGCACCAGCGAAGCCTTGACCGCGCCACACCGGCCTTTGGCCTACCGGCTGCGGCCCGGATCGCCTGACGAGGTGATCGGGCAGGTGAAGGTTCTGGGGCTGGACGCAGCGCCATAGCTCTCCGGTCACAGACAAACCTGTTACATCACCTCAACAACGACTATTGAGGATGCTGAGTACTTCCACGAAGCCCCGTTTACTGGCGGCAGAAAATAAGTGGGGCGACATATGGACCTCTTTGGTCAACCCAGTGCGAATGTAGACACAGACAGCAGAACCAATACACGCCCATTGGCGGACTTGCTGAGGCCGGAAAGCCTCGACGACATAATTGGTCAGGAGAAGTTGCTGTCGAAGGAGGGACCGTTAGGGTCTATGCTGGCGGCTGGCCGGGTATCTTCGATAATTCTGTGGGGACCGCCAGGCGTCGGCAAAACCACTATCGCACGGCTGTTGGCGCGGGCAACAAAACTTCATTTCGAACAGATCAGCGCGATATTCAGTGGAGTCGCCGATCTGAAAAAGGTTTTCCAGGCTGCCCGGGATCGAGGCGCAGTCGGGCAAGGCACATTTTTGTTCATTGATGAAATTCATCGTTTCAACAAGGCCCAGCTGGATTCGTTGCTGCCAGTCATGGAGGATGGGACTGTGATTGTCTGTGGCGCAACCACGGAAAACCCATCTTTCACCGTCAACAGAGCGGTTCTCAGCAGATGCCAGGTTATGATGCTTGAGCGGCTTAGTGACAGCGCGCTCGCTGGTCTGTTGTCGCGTGTTGAGAAAATGACCGACCAGGCACTGCCATTGACGGATGAGGCGAAATCCTGCCTGTGTTCCATGTCAGATGGTGACGGGCGCGCGCTGTTGAACTCAGTCGAAAACGTTCTCTCCTGGCCGCAGGGATCAACCTATTCCGCCGATGATGTTGCAAGGCGAATTAGCCGTCGGGCCGCACAGTATGATCGCGCCGGCGAAAATCACTATGCGCTGGCAAGCGCCATTCAGAAATCGATCAGAGGGTCTGATCCCGAGGCGGCGATATACTGGGTCAATCGGGCACTTGAAGGCGGTGAGGACCCGCGTTTCATTCTGCGACGCCTCACTATGATTGCATGGGAAGATGTCGGGCTGGCCGATCCGGAGGCATCGCGTGTCTGCCTGAGCGCGTGGGAGACATATGAAAGGCTGGGTAGCCCGGAGGGAGATCTGGCGTTGACGCAGGCGGCCATCTATCTGGCGTTGGCGCCGAAGTCGAATGCCGGATACGTCGCCCACAAGGCTGCGCGTGCGGATGCGCGAGATAGCGGCTCGCTCCCGCCTCCTTTGAGTATCGTGAACGGGCCGACCAAGATGATGCAGGATCTGGGCTTCAGGCAAGGATATCAGTATGATCACGACTCGCCTGATGCCTTTTCCGGACAAAACTATTTCCCGGAGGGGATGAGGCGACCGACCCACTACCAGCCTGTCGAGCGAGGTTTCGAGCGGGAACTTGCCAAAAGGGCACGATATTTTGCGAGGCTCCGCGAAGAACGAAACTCCGGCTCGGAGTGACGATGCACAGCCGGTGACGGTTTCCATTACGTGCCCTCACTCGGAGCTGCGTCGCTGATTTTTCGAACCAGCCCGCAATCGGATGTGCGACGCCGGGGACCCGTTGATATCCCCGCTCACGTCGGCCGTTCGGATTCCCGGCCTTCGCCGATCCTCGAAATTTCCGGAAATTTTCATCCCGGAGGGCGGACCACTTTCAGGGGGCTGTTGCAGGGCGCAACGCACTTAAACACAACCAGGGTGTCGGGGATGATCCGGCGCTTCCTTCTTGACTTCGCCGCCCGCGCGCGCGAGAGCATCGCGCATGTTTTCTTCGGTTCTGCATGTTGCGCTGGGCGGCGCGGTCGGGGCGACGCTCCGCTATCTCACGGGTGTGGGCGTGATGCGTGCGCTTGGTCCGCAGGAATTTCCGGTGGCGATCATCACCGTCAACGTGATCGGTTCATTTCTGATGGGGTTATTCGTGGTGGCGGCGGCGCATCGCGGATTGCACCACCTCAGCCCGCTTGTCGTCACCGGGATGATGGGAGGGTTCACGACCTTCTCGGCCTTTTCGCTTGAAGCGGTGACGCTCTATGAACGCGGCGCGGTGGTGTATGCGGTTCTCTATGTCGGGCTGTCGGTGATCTTGTCACTGGCGGCACTGTTTGCGGGACTTGTTTTGGGGCGGGGGCTTTGGGCATGAGCGGCGTTCAGATGATCACCATCGGCGAAGAGGACGCCGATCAGCGTCTTGACCGCTGGTTGCGCCGGGTATTTCCGCATGTCGGGCAGGGCCGGATCGAAAAGATGTGCCGCAAGGGTGAGTTGCGGGTCGATGGCGGGCGGGTCAAGGCCTCGACCCGGTTGGAGGCCGGGCAGGTCGTGCGGGTGCCGCCGCTGCCGGATGCCGACCGGAAACCGCCAGCGCCCAGGCCGCGTATTTCGGACGCGGATGCCAGGATGATACAGTCCTGCGTGATCTATCGCGACGACCATATTCTGGCGCTCAACAAACCGGCGGGCCTGCCGGTGCAGGGCGGCAGCGGACAGACGCGGCATGTGGACGGCCTGTCCGAGGCGCTATGCTTTGGCTATGACGAAAAACCCCGGCTGGTACACCGGCTGGACAAGGACACGTCGGGCGTTCTTTTGATGGCGCGCACGCGTGAGGCGGCCAAAGGGCTGACCGCCGCCTTCCGGCACCGCAACACGCGCAAGATCTATTGGGCGCTGGTGGCCGGCGTACCGACCCCCTATCTGGGCGAGATCAAGACCGGGCTGGTCAAGGCGCCAGGCCATGGCAAACAGGGTGAGGGCGAAAAGATGATCGCCGTGCACCTCAACGAGATCGACGCAACGCCAGGGGCAAAGCGTGCCCATACGCTTTATGCCACGCTCTATCGCGTCGCCGGGCGCGCCGCGTGGGTTGCGATGGAACCGGTGACCGGCCGCACCCATCAGCTGCGCGCGCATATGGCGGCCATCGGGCACCCGATTATCGGGGACGGAAAATATGGCGGGTCCGGGCAGGAAAATCTCGGCGATGGCTGGGGCGCGCAACTGGGCGGTATCATCTCCAAGAAACTGCACCTGCATGCGCGCAGGCTTTCGTTCGAGCATCCGGTAACGCACAAGCCGGTGACAATTGCCGCAGACCTGCCGGATCATATGAAAGAAAGCTGGGACACATTCGGCTGGACCGAAGACCTTGCCGCCGAAGACCCGTTCGAGGAGCTGCAATGACCGGATCTTTGCGGCTGATCCTGTTCGATGTGGACGGCACGCTGGTGGACAGTCAGGGCAGCATCGTGTCGGCCATGAATGCCGCATTCGATGCGTTGTCGCTGCCGGTACCCGATCGTGCCGCAACCCTGTCGATTGTGGGGCTGTCGCTGCCGCAGGCCATGGCGCGGCTGGCGCCCGGGCAACCGGCGAACGTTCAGCACAATCTTGTCGAAGGCTACAAGGAAGCCTATCACGCAAACCGCCTGGCGCAGGGCGCGGCAAGCTCGCCGCTTTACCCGGGCGCTGTCGAGGTGCTGCGAAACCTGCACTCGGTTCCCGAATATCTGCTGGGTGTGGCGACCGGGAAATCTCAGCGCGGGCTGGATGCGTTGCTGGAAGCGCATGAACTGGCCGGCTATTTCGTCACCCGTCAGGTCGCGGATCACCATCCGTCCAAACCTCATCCTTCGATGATCGATGCAGCGCGCCGCGAAACCGGGGTTGGGGCCGATGCGACCGTCATGGTCGGTGATACCAGTTTTGATATGGAAATGGCCCGGGCGGCCAGCGTGACCGGAGTTGGCGTAAGCTGGGGATATCACAACAGTTCGGCCCTTTCGCAAGCCGTGCGGGTCATCGACAGCTTCGACCAACTTTCTCCTGTCCTGGACAAACTCTGGAACTGAAAACATGAGTGACTGGAAACCGAAACGGTTTTGGAAACAAAGCGTTGTGGTCGAGGAAGAAGACGGGTTTGCCGTCGAACTCGACGGGCGGCGGGTGAAAACACCGGCCAAGGCAGCTTTGGTGATGCCGACCTTTGATATGGCAAAGGCAGTGGCCGTGGAATGGGACGCACAGGAAACCGCAATTGATCCCAATACGATGCCTTTCACCCGTTCGGCAAATGCCGCGATTGACAAGGTGCGCCATCAGCATGGCGAAGTTGCAGATATGCTGGCCGATTATGGCGATTCGGATTTGCTGTGCTATCGGGCCGAACATCCGGAAACTCTGGTCGCGCGACAGGCCGAACAATGGGATCCTGCCCTTGATTGGGCCGAGGAAAATCTCGGGGTGAGACTTAATCCGGTTTCCGGCGTCGTTCACCAGCCGCAATCCGTCGCCGGGCAGGAGGCGCTCAGGAAAAAGGTTCATCGCATGAACGAATTCCAGCTGGCCGCATTTCACGATCTGGTGAGCTTGTCGGGTTCGTTGATTCTCGGATTCTCGGCGGCGTGGAATTGGCGCGATCCGGATGAGATTTGGCGCATTTCACGTTTGGATGAACTATGGCAGGAAGAACAGTGGGGTCCCGATGACGAAGCGCGGGCGCAGGCAGAGGTGAAACGTTCTGCCTTTCTGCACGCTAAGCGATTCTACGATGTGTCGGATTAAGCCCGTGCGTGTGGGTAAAATTAATTTACCCAAGGTCAATAAGGGGCGAAGCTCCATCGATTTACCTTATACTGGTCTTGACGTTTCTTGATGAATGCGACCAAACTCGTGCCCACTAAAGGGGAGAGACCTTTTGGGTAACCTTGGCGGCATATGGGAATGCCGGTAGAACCGCCTCGTAGAGAGGTGGAAAATCAGGAAGAGGTAAAAATGAAAAAATCCGTAATCTTGGGCGCGGCGACGATTGCCGGTCTGGCTGCTGGCGCAGCTGCCGCAGGCACCGCTGACGACGTCAAGGCGCGCGGCAAGCTGAACTGCGGCGTCGCCACCGGCGTACCAGGCTTTGCCAGCCCCGACGCCAATGGTGAATGGCAAGGCTTCGACGTGGCGGTCTGCCGCGCTGTGGCTGCCGCCGTGCTGGGTGATCCGACTGCTGTTGAGTTCATTCCCACCACTGGTAAGACACGCTTTACCGCGCTGGCTTCGGGCGAGATCGACATGCTGGCCCGCAACACCACCTGGACTTTCAGCCGCGACGTGGACCTGAAGTTCGAATTCGTGGGCGTCAACTATTATGACGGTCAGGGTTTCATGGTTCCCAAGGCACTGGGCGTAAGCTCGGCGAAGGAACTGGACGGTGCGACCGTCTGCATCCAGACCGGCACCACAACCGAACTGAACCTGGCGGATTTCTTCCGCATCAACAACATGAGCTACGAGCCGGTTCCGATCGAAACCAACGCCGAAGCGCAACAGCAGTACCTGGCTGGCGCCTGTGACGTCTATACCACCGACGCGTCCGGTCTGGCCGCAACCCGTGCCACGTTTGAAAACGCTGCGGATCATGCGATCCTGCCTGAAATCATCTCGAAAGAGCCGCTCGGCCCCCTGGTCCGCCACGGCGATCACGAGTGGGGTGATGTGGTTCGCTGGACTCTGAACGCTCTGATCGCGGCCGAGGAGACGGGCATCACTTCGGCCAATCTCGAAGAGATGGCTGCCGGCACCGACAACCCGGAAATCAACCGTCTGCTGGGTTCCGAAGGTACTCTGGGCGAGATGCTGGGTCTGGACGCCGAATGGGCCAGGCGCGCGATTGCTGTTGGCGGCAATTATGGTGAAATCTTTGCCCAGAACATCGGTGAAAGCACTCCGATCGGTCTGGCGCGCGGTCTGAACGCCCAGTGGACCGAAGGCGGGCTGCTGTACGCACCGCCGTTCCGTTAATTGCAACGCGGAAAGGGCGCAGTATAACCTGCGCCCTTTTTGCACCCATAAAAAACAACAGACCCGGCCAATGGGAGCAGGGAAGAACCCTGCCTGACAAAAAAACCGGGATGTCACGGGGAATACATAGGTCATGACGACTCTCACTGACCCGCCAAAGGAGCAGTTCCGGCTGTCCATGCTCCTTTACGATACGCGGTACCGCTCAGCGACCATTCAGGTCATCGCACTGATCGGTTTCATGCTTCTGGCAGCCTGGATTATCTCAAATACAGTCAACAACCTGGCGGCGCTGGGGAAACCGGTGGAGTTCGGGTTCTTCGGTGAACCGGCCAGCTATGACATCAACCAGCGTCTTTTGGAATATACGTCGCGCGACACCCACCTGAGGGCCGCGCTAGTGGGCTTGCTCAATACGCTTGTGGTTGCGTTCCTTGGCTGTATCACAGCTACGATCCTGGGTGTGATCATCGGTGTTCTGCGCCTGTCGCATAACTGGATCGTCGCACGGCTGATGACGGTCTATGTCGAGATGTTCCGCAACGTGCCCGTTCTGCTTTGGATCGTGTTCATCATGGCGATCCTGATCGAGACATTACCCGCGCCAAGAGCATTCAGGGGTGAGAACCCCGAGGCCAGCATGATGCTGGGCGACAGTGTGGCCGTGACCAATCGCGGCGTTTATGTACCGGAATTCCTGTTCTCGAACGGTTTGGGCGATGTCCACCTGTTCGGCAATTCAAGCCTGCGCTTTGATGTCAGCCTTGATCTGATAGCGTTCCTGGTCGTCCTGGGGGCGGGACTATGGGTGTCCAACTGGATCAAACACCGCGCTGATCGCATTCAGGAATTGACCGGCGATCGTCCTGTGACCTGGTGGCAGCGTCTGGCAGTGGTCGTGGTGCCGGTCGGTGCCCTGCTATTCGCGCTGGGGTTCCACCTGGGTTATCCCGAATTGAAGGGATTTAACTTCAATGGCGGCACGCATATGCGGAACTCGCTAATTGCTTTGTGGCTGGCTTTGTCGCTTTATACTGCGGCCTTCATCGCGGAAATCGTGCGCGCAGGTATCATGGCCATATCCAAGGGTCAGACCGAAGCTGCGTCGGCTCTGGGCCTGCGTCAGAACAAGATCATGAATCTGGTGATCCTGCCGCAAGCCCTGCGCGTGATCATCCCGCCGCTGATCTCGAACTACCTGAACCTGACCAAAAACTCATCGCTGGCGATTGCCGTGGGTTACATGGATATCACTGGCACTTTGGGTGGCATCACGATGAACCAGACCGGTCGCGAGCTGGAATGCGTTCTGCTGCTGATGCTGGTGTACCTGGCCATTTCGCTGACCATTTCGGCGGTCATGAACTGGTACAATGAATCTGTGAAGCTGAAGGAGCGTTAAGATGTCTGACATTGGATATGTCCGTACCGAAATGCTCCCCGAGAAGGAGCCGCCAGCCTCAGAGGTTGGTGTCATCGGCTGGGTGCGCCACAACCTGTTTTCGAACTGGTTCAACTCGGCGCTGACGCTGTTGTCGATCTATTTTGTCTACAAGGTGCTGATGGGTCTGATCCCGTGGATGATTTCGCCCACCTGGGATGCGACGTCGCTGTCGGAATGCCGCGAGATTCTGCACGCGCTGGGCCGTGAAGGCCACTATGCCGGCGCGTGCTGGGGTGTGATTCACGAACGCTGGATCCAACTGATCGTGGGATTCTATCCATCAGAACTGTATTGGCGTCCGATTGCGGCCTTCATCCTGATGGGTGTCGCGCTGGCGCCGGTCCTGTTCGCGGACAAAGTGCCCTCCAAGCTTCTGATCTTCTCGGGTCTGTACCCGTTCATTTTCCCGTGGTTGCTTTGGGGTGGAACGATCTGGGGGCCGATTTCGGCACTTCTGGGTTTTGTCATCGGCTGGGCCGTCTATACCTTCGTCAGCAAGGCGATGAGCAGTCTGGTGGGTATCATTCTCGCAGTTGCTGCGTCACTGATCTGGTGGCTGATTATCTCGGGCTATTTCGTAGGTGCCATGAACTCGACCATCCCGATCGGGATTGAGCCCGTCGCAAGCCGTCAATTCGGGGGCTTCATGTTGTCGATCACCATTGGTGTTGTGGCCATCGCCTGCTCTCTGCCTTTGGGGATTGTACTTGCGTTGGGCCGTCAGTCAGACCTGATGATTGTCAAATACCTCTGCGTGGGCTTCATCGAGTTCATCCGGGGCGTGCCGCTGATCACGTTGTTGTTCGTGGCGTCGACCCTGCTGAACCTGTTCCTGCCGCCCGGCACGAACTTTGACATCATCCTGCGGGTGCTGATCATGGTGACCCTGTTCTCGGCCGCTTACATGGCCGAAGTGATCCGGGGTGGCCTTGCCGCATTGCCACGCGGCCAGTACGAGGGGGCGGATTCGCTTGGCCTCAACTACTGGCAGGCACAACGGCTGATCATCATGCCTCAGGCGCTCAAGATCTCGATCCCGGGTATCGTGTCGACCTTTATCGGTGTTTTCAAAGACACCACGCTGGTTTCGATCATCGGACTTCTGGATCCGCTGGGTCTGTCCACCGCAATTCGCGCGGACTCGAACTGGAACGGCATTGTATGGGAACTCTATGGCTTCATCGCCCTGTTGTTCTTCATCTTCTGTTTCTCCATGTCCCGTTATTCCATGTATCTGGAGCGCAAGCTCCACACTGGCCATCGCTAAGGAGGGCCCAATGTCACAACTTGCCGTAGAGCGCGAAATCGACCGTTCCAAGATGCAGGTGAGCGACGAGGTCGCCATCGAAATCACCAACATGAACAAATGGTACGGGTCCTTCCATGTGCTGCGCGATATCAATCTGACCGTCAATCAGGGCGAGCGGATCGTGATCGCGGGGCCATCGGGGTCGGGCAAGTCCACTCTGATCCGCTGCCTGAACGCGCTGGAGGAACACCAGCAGGGCAAGATCGTGGTGGACGGGACCGAGTTGTCGAATGACCTGAAAAACATCGACAAGATCCGGTCCGAGGTTGGAATGGTGTTCCAGCACTTCAACCTGTTCCCGCATCTGACCATTCTGGAAAACTGCACGCTGGCCCCGATCTGGGTGCGCAAGACGCCCAAGAAAGAGGCCGAAGAGCGCGCGATGCATTTCCTGGAAAAGGTGAAAATCCCCGAACAAGCGGATAAATATCCCGGCCAGCTTTCGGGTGGTCAACAGCAGCGTGTGGCGATTGCCCGCTCGCTCTGCATGATGCCGCGGATCATGCTGTTTGACGAACCGACCTCGGCGCTGGACCCCGAGATGATCAAAGAGGTTCTGGACACCATGATCGAGCTGGCTGAGGAAGGCATGACCATGCTGTGTGTGACGCACGAAATGGGTTTTGCCCGTCAGGTGGCGAACCGCGTGATCTTTATGGATGCCGGCCAGATCGTGGAGCAGAACGAACCCGAAGAGTTCTTCAACAATCCGAAATCGGAACGCACCAAGCTGTTCCTCAGCCAGATTTTGGGGCACTGAAGCAGGGCCGGGGAACACCCGGTCCCTTATCGACCAACGGGCAGGGCGGAGTATTCTCCGCCCTTTTCTTATTCCAGCAACTCTCGCGGAATGACAAAATCCAGAACTTCGCCGCTGTGCCGGTCGAGTTCGCGCCAGTCGTCGATCGGAAACCGGATCACCGCCGTTGCGCAGGTCGGATAGTCGAAGAACCGAGGATGCGGGGGATCCGCCCTGACCAGATCACTGGCGAAACCGGCAATGCCGGGATTGTGGCCCAGCATCAGCACCGTCTCGCCCCGCGCCTCGGTCAGGGCATGGTACATCCCGGACGGGGAGGCATGAAAGAGCTCGCGCGTGAAAGTGACTGACCCGGAGGACAGGTCCATCCGTTCCCACGTCTCTTGCGTGCGCTGTGCGGACGAGCTGAGAACCTCATCGGGGCGCCACCCCCGCTCAGCCAGCCACGCCCCGACCGCCTTGGCCGATTTCCGGCCTCGTTTGTTCAGGGGCCGTGCGTGATCATCCTGAAACGGATTGTCCCAACTGGATTTGGCATGGCGGGTCAGGATCAAGGTACGGGTCATCGGGGGTGAAAATGCTGCATGTGATGTGCGTTCTGCGCCGGTTCTCGCGCCGCGCCCGGGCTGAGCGGGCAGGCTAGCCGGGCGGCGCAGCCGGCGGTCATGCAAGTCTGGCCCTCTTCGGTATCGAGATACTGATGACAGGTCTCCAGGTTGTAGAATGTCTGCGAATTCAGCGCCCCGACCGGGCAGGATGTGGCGCAGGGGGCATCGCAGGCGACGCAGGGTGAGGGCGATTGTGCCGGTGGAATATCCAGTTCCTGACGAAACCAGAGCGCCCCTCGATAGGATATCATCATACCCACTGTGTCATGCACCAGCGCGCCCACCGGGCTTTGAAAGGCGCGTCCAGATTTCAACGCCCAGTCAATGAAGGGTTCATAGGGCGGCCCGCCAAAAGGAAATCGTGCCTCGGCCCCCCAGCTGTCAGCCATGCCGTCAATGACGCGGGCGGACCAGCGGTCTATCGGGTCGGCGCGGCCGTCCTGTCCTTCTGGTGAAGCTTGCAAAATGTCCCAGAAAGATGGCCCCGCCCCCAGCAGGATCAGGGTGCCCGTATCCAGCCCCTTGGCCCCGCCTTGACGCGGATGCAGCGCCCCCATCACAACCAGCCCCGCCGCATTGGCGGCAGTCTCGATCGCGGGATAGCTCACTTGCCCCGGAACGGCAGCCACAAGCTCCAGCCCAGCCGCGCCGGGCGGCTGTCCTGCCATTTCAGGCCGATGGTCATCCCGTCGTGCCCCTGTCCCGGTTGCGCCACATATGTTCCCATCATCCGATCCCATATCGATAAGGCGAACCCATAGTTGCTGTCATGTTCGGCCCGCAGCACCGAATGGTGAACGCGATGCATGTCAGGCGTTACCAGAACCCTACGCAGAACCGCGTCCACGGCAAGCGGAAGTTTCAGGTTGGCGTGATTGAACAGTGCAGTGCCGTTCAGCAGGATCTCGAAAATCAGCACTGCCAGAGCACTGGGCCCCAGCAGATAGATCAGGCCGATCTTCAGCAGCATGGACAGCGCGATCTCGATCGGGTGAAAGCGGATGGCGGTGGTCACATCCATGTCGCGGTCGGCGTGATGCACCCGGTGCAGCCGCCACAGGATCGGAACCTTGTGAGTGATCAGGTGCTGCGCCCAGATTGCGAAATCCAGGATCAGAACTGAAAGTGCGACTTCGATCCATCCGGGCCAGCCCAGGTGATTGAACAGGCCCCAGCCATTGCGCCCCGCATCCATCGCCGCGCCAACTGCCAGCAGCGGCAATCCGATAGCCATGACGCGCAGCAATACTGTGTTCAACAGGGTGATCGACAGATTGGTCAACCACCGGCGCCCCCGCGCCAAATTGCGCATGCGGCGCGGTGCCAGCGCCTCGGCCACGGCGAACAGGGCAAAAAGGCTCAGGAATATTCCCAGCCGGATAGCGGCTTCATTTTCCATACATTCACAGTTAGGCATGTGAATGCCAAGTGCAAGCGTGAACCCGTCACGAAACCGTCAATCAGGGCGGATCAGTGATCCTGCTCCGTGTTCGGTAAACAGCTCAAGCAATACCGCGTTGGGCGCGCGCCCGTCCAGAATGACCACCGCGCGCACGCCGCTGTGCAGCGCCTCGAGCGCGGTCTCGGTTTTGGGAATCATGCCGCCCGCGATGGTGCCTTCGCGGGTCATTTCGCGGATCTGTCCGGCCTTGAGCTCGGTCACCACCTCGCCAGCGGCGTTCTTGACGCCCGAGACATCGGTCAGCAGCAGCAGGCGGTCAGCCTTCAGTGCCGAGGCGACCGCGCCCGCGGCAGTGTCGCCATTGACGTTGAATGTCTCGCCATCGCGGCCCGCCCCAAGCGGTGCGATCACCGGGATCACATCATGGGCGAACAGATCGTGCAGCAGTTTGGGGTTCATCTCGGACGGTGTGCCGACAAAGCCCAGCGACGAATCCGTTTGATCGCAGATCATCAGATTGGCGTCCTTGCCCGACAGGCCCACCGCCATGCCGCCCTGCCCATTGATAGCCTGCACGATGCGTTTGTTGACCACACCCGACAGCACCATTTCCACCACCTCGACAGTGGCCTGATCGGTGACGCGTTTGCCGTTCACGAACTCGGACTGAATATCCAGCTTGCTTAGCATTGCGTTGATCATCGGCCCGCCGCCATGCACGATCACCGGGTTCACCCCGACCTGACGCATCAGCACCACATCGCGGGCGAAACTTTCCATCGCCTCGTCGCTGCCCATGGCGTGGCCGCCCAATTTGATGACCACAATGGCGCCGTCGTAACGCTGCAGATAGGGCAGGGCGCTGTTCAGTGTGGCGGCGGTGGCGATCCAGTCCCGGTTCATGTCTCGTGTCTTCATGGCATAGGTCCCTTTGGCGAACCGTGTTAGGGCCTTTATGACGGGCTGCCAAGGCCTTGTGATCCCCAAAAGACCATGCCCCCTATTCCAGATGCGCGATGATTGAGCGTAGCGTCGCAATCCCGTCGCCTTTTTCCGACGACGTCAGAACGATCTCGGGAAAGGCCGCCGGATGTTTGGCCAATGCGATGCGAACCTGGGCCAGGATTTTTGCCCGGTCATTGGCCTTGACCTTGTCGGCCTTGGTCAGCACGCACTGAAACGCCACAGCACTTGTGTCGAGCAGCTTCATGATTTCGTCATCGACCGGTTTCACCCCATGACGTGCGTCGATCAGGACAAAAGCCCGGCGCAGGGTCTGCCGCCCGCTGAGATATTGTTTCAGCAGTCTTTGCCATTTTTCCACCACTTTGAGCGGCGCATTGGCATAGCCATAGCCCGGCAGGTCGACCAGATACAGATCGGGGCCTTGGGTGAAAAAGTTGATTTCCTGTGTACGTCCCGGCGTATTCGAGGCCCGAGCCAACCCCTTGGTGCCCGTCAGCGCGTTGATCAGGCTGGATTTGCCCACGTTCGATCGGCCCGCGAAACAGACCTCCAGCCGGTCGGGATCGGGCAGGCCGGACATGGCTACCACGCCCTTGAGGAATTCCGACTGTCCTGCAAAAAGTTTGCGCCCGGCTTCCTGAGCCAGCGCATCGGGGTCTTCGGCAAGCGGGAACGGCAGGCTTGTCACAGCACTTCCACCTTGTCGCCAATGCGGAGAGTTCCGCCTTGAATCACTTCGGCCCGGACGCTGAAATCACGGTGCCCCCAGGTTGCAAGTGTCGCCAGTGTGTCGGCATCACGATCGCCCGTATCCGGATTTGCCATTGTGGCCGAGCACCGCTCGGTTCGTTCGCGAACACGGAAGACCGCATCTCCGATCCGGACGTCCCGGTTCATCCAATCGAACTCTTCCCACGGGGCCAGCCCGTCGAACCAGACGTTACCGCGCCAGCGCAGAATCGACAATTCCCGTCCCATCTTTTGCTCGACCGCCCTGTGGGAGGCCATGTTGCACAGCGTGACCGACGGAAAATCACTGTCTGTCATGCCACGACCCGGCACGCGGATGATACGGTTGGACGCGCCCCGGTTCTCCGGCATCAGCGGCCGGACCCAATCCAGAAACATACTCGCCTCGGTGTCGGGCGCAAAAGTCAAGTCCGGTCGCTTTGGGTGGCTCACGGTGACCCGGTCGCCATCCAACCGGGCGGTTGTGGCCATCAGGGCGGGAATCTTGGACACCCGGCTGAAATTCACGCAAGGCACCCATTCGGTCCCGTCCGCTGTGGACATCTCGTGGGCAACCGCCCAAACGCGATCCCCGGGCATGGTCTGCCCGGGGGTCAAGGTCACGTCTTCCAGGGCTTCGCGGCCATGGCTTTTGATCGGGTGCCGCCAGAGGCTGGTGACTGCTCCGTTCATTTTCCGCCCGTCTTCGGTGTTTTCTTGAAGCTGGACTTGATGTTGCCAAACACGTCGGGCGTATAGCCGTGGCTGCGCATGATGATGTATTGCTGCGTGAACGTGATCGTGTTGTTCGCGATCCAGTACACCACCAACCCACTGGCGAAACTACCCAGCATGAACATGAACACCCATGGCATCCAGGCAAATATCATCGCCTGCGTCGGATCGGTGGGCGCCGGATTCAGTTTCTGCTGCAGCCACATCGAAATGCCCAGAAGCAGTGGCAGAATGCCGATCAGAACAGTGGCCATCAACGAGCCCGGCTCGGGCCCGGCCCAGGGCAGCCAGCCGAAGAAGTTCATGATCGAGGTCGGATCGGGCGCGCTCAGATCCCGGAACGGGCCGAACCAGGGCGCCTGGCGCAGTTCGATGGTGACAAAGATCACCTTGTAGAGCGAGAAGAAGATCGGAATCTGAAGCAGAATTGGCAGACAGCCCGCGGCAGGGTTCACCTTTTCCTTCTTGTAGAGTTCCATCATCCCCTGCTGCATCTTCTGGCGGTCGTCGCCTGCGGCTTCCTTCAGCGCCTCCATCTGTGGCTGCAGTTCTTTCATCTTGGCCATCGACACATATGATTTCAGTGCCAGCGGGAACACGATCGCCTTGATGATCAGCGTCAGGCCGATGATCGACCAGCCCATATTGCCGATAAGCTGGTTGATGTTGTGCAACAGCCAGAAGATCGGTTTGGTCAGGAAAAAGAACCAGCCCCAGTCGATGCTGTCGATGAATTTCTGAACGCCGTCGGCCTGATATTCGCGAATGGTTTCCCACTCTTTCGCGCCGGCGAACAACCGCGTGGTAACCTCTGCCGAAGTTCCAGGGGCGACGGTCAGGGTCGGCATGACCGTCTCGGTCTGGTAAATTTTGCGACGGTCGTCATACTTGGCCGCGGATTTGAACGCCGTGCCTTCATCGGGAATCAGCGTTGTCATCCAATAGTGGTCGGTAAAGCCGATCCAGCCGCTTTTCTCGACCTGAAAAACCTCGGCCTGCACGCGTTCGTTCGGGTCGACATCGAAATCGCGCACTTTTTTGTACTTGATTTCCGAAAGAGTTCCGTCGGTCATCCCGATGACGCCCTCATGCAGGATGAAGAAGTTCTTCAGGCCCGGGAGGTCCGCGTCTTCGCCGGTACCGTGGCGGGCCAGAATGCCATAGGGCGCCATGCCCACCTGGGCCTGCGAGGCGTTTTCAACCGACTGGGTAACGGTGAACATATAATTCCTGTCAACCGAGATCGTCCGGCGGAAGGTCAGGCCCTTGCCGTTATCCCAGACCAGTGTCACCGGGCTGTCGGCGCTGAGTGTCTCGCCCTTCTCCAGGCTCCACAGGGTGTTGGGCCCGGGGACATCGGTGCCGGTGACGCCTGCGCCCGGTGCCCAGCCGTAGAGTGCATAATAGGCCGATTGCGTCCCGACGGGGGACAGCAGTTCGACAATCGGTGAATCTGCGGCCAGAGATACCCGATAGTCCTTCAGCGACAGTTCGTCGATCCGGCCTCCGGACAGTGACAGGCTGCCAGTCAGGCGCGGCGTGTCAATCTTGACGCGCGGGGTTTCTGCTTCGGGCTCTGCCTCGGCTGCGACGCTGGTCGCGGGGGCCGAACCCTCTGTCACGGCACTTGGGGTTTGAACACCATCGCTTTCAGTTGCGCTGATCGCTGCCTCATCGGTTGGGGCGTCGGGTTCCGGTGGGGGGAACAGCACGAACCAAACAAGGATTACGAGAAAGCTCAGCACGGTTGCGAGGATGAGGTTCTTGTTCTGATCGTCCATCTGGGACAGCCACCTTGTGCTTTGATTGACACCGGTGGGTTCAACAGAGTGCAGCCCAAAAGGTCAAGCAGATTCGCCCCGAAATTTGCCGGTATTCGGTCAGGAGACGCCCGGGAAGTGTATGTCTCACCCCGTTTCGCGCCCGATATTCGGTGTGTCGCGCAATTTGGCGTTGTGGGCGGACAGCCAATCCAGCGTCTGCGCAAACGGCATCGGCCGGCCGATTTCGAACCCTTGCACATGACCGCAGCCCAGTTGCGCGAGAACCGAATGTTCACCGGCGGTTTCCACGCCTTCGCCAAGGGTTTCCAGGTTCAGCCGTTCGGCAAGGGACAGGACCGCCGTCAAAAGCTGCCGCTGAGCAGGGTCGCGATCAACCCGGGTGACAAAGGAACGGTCCAGCTTGATCCGCGAGATTTTGAAACGTTTCAACGATGCGATGGAGGCATGACCCGTGCCGAAATCATCCAGGTCGATCCAGCACCCCAGATTGTTCAGCTCCGCGATGTTACGGGCCACGATGTCACCCGGCGTATTGCAGATCACCGTTTCCAGCACTTCCACGGTGAGCCGACCAGGAGTGAGATCGAACTGATCCAGATCCCAGCGGATTCTGTCGACCAGACCGGGATCGTGCAATTCGTCCGACGAGAAATTGACCGCGACGCGCGGCACTTCGGCTCCGGCATTATCCCAGGCGGTCAATGCCGCAAGGGCGCCGCGCAGGATGTTTTCCCCCAACCGTTCCATCAGCCCCGCCTCTTCGGCGGCGGTCAGAAAATAGCCGGGGCCAAGGATGCCACGAGTGGGATGCTCCCACCTGGCCAGTGCCTCGAACCCGGTCAGCTTTCCGGTGTCCGTCGAGATCTGAGGCTGAAACCAGGGAACGATCTGACCGCTTCCCAGAGCGTGCTGGATTTCGCGCCGCAGATCAGCCCGGGCACTCATTTTCTTATGTGTGTCTGTGGAATAGGCGCGGATCGAGGAGGGGCCGTTTCGTCTGGCTTCGTTTGAGGCGGCCACTGCGGCGCCGATCCAGTCCTGCGCGCCCTGACCGGGCGCACGCCGGTCCAGACAGAACCCGACAGAGCACGAGACATAGACGGTTGTCCCATCCAGTGATACCGGATCTTCGACTTGGCTTTGGATACGTCCCGCCATCTGGATGCAATGTTCCAGATCCAGACGGCCGACAGGCGAGCCACATACCGCGAATTTGGCGTTTCCGATGCGGGCGACGATATCCTGACTGCGCAACGCCGCCAAAATGCGCTCGCCACTGCGCTGAACGATTGTGTCGACGGCCAAGGCACCGTGTCGCTGTTCGATTCGGTCGAGATCGTCGAGAACCACGATGAAACAGGCCGATTGCCGCCCACTGACCTGCAGGTTGCCGTGCAGTTCCGTTGCCTTGGTTTGAAACTCGTCCCGCTGCATCAGGCCAGTCACGCTGTCGCGCGCAAAGCCTGGATCAGCGGGCCAGCGTCCCAGGGCACCGGCAAATGCGAACATCAGCGGCAATCCCAGTGATGTCAGAAGCAAGGCACCCTCGCCACCCAGCCAGAATGCACCGAGAGTGAGTGCGGGAAGAAAGGCGAGAATCGCGGGCCCGGTCAGAACCGGGAAAATCTGTTCAAAAATCCGGTTGAACTGTGAGTGTTTCCGCATTGCTTCCCCTGGCCTCGTGATCGAGCAACGTACGCTCTGACCGAGCCTAGGAAACCTCTCTAAGTGAGACGTTAACGCAACAGTGGAATTTCGTCGGAATTCTCGGATATTTTGCCAACCTGCGCCACAAGCCCCTGAAAATCGAACAGTTTCGGATCCAGCATGTGTGAGGGACGGATATTGGTGAGGGCCCGGAACATCACCTGGCGGCGGCCCGGTGCGTTCTTTTCCCACTGATCCAGAATCTGTTTGACCTGTTGGCGCTGCAACCCGTCCTGGCTGCCGCACAGATCGCATGGGATGATGGGATAGTTCATCTGGGCCGCGAATTTCTCGCAATCGGCCTCGGCCACATGCGCAAGTGGGCGATAGACGAACAGATCGCCCTCTTCATTGACCAGCTTGGGCGGCATTGTGGCCAGACGCCCGCCGTGAAACAGGTTCATGAAGAAGGTTTCCAGAATGTCGTCGCGATGGTGCCCCAGTACCACGGCGGAACACCCCTCTTCCCGGGCGACCCGATACAGGTTGCCGCGCCGCAGCCGCGAGCACAGCGCGCAATAGGTCCGCCCCTGCGGCACCTTATCGACCACTACCGAATAGGTGTCCTGATATTCGATCCGGTGGGGCACGCCCATGCGTTCCAGGAATTCGGGCAGGACGGTTGCGGGAAAACCCGGCTGACCCTGATCCAGATTGCAGGCCAGCAGCTCGACCGGCAGCAGGCCGCGCCACTGCAACTCGTGCAGAACCGCCAACAGGGTATAGCTGTCCTTGCCGCCGGACAGGCAAACCAGCCATTTGGAGCCGCGTTCCACCATGCCGTATTGTTCAATCGCCTCGCGCGTCTGCCGTACGATTCGTTTGCGCAGCTTCTTGAACTCGGTGGTCGAAGGCGCGCCGGCAAACAGCGGGTGGATATCTTCGGGTTCGTCAAACATGGGCTGGCTCTACAGGGTTTGCAGGAACCGGGCAAGGGCGGGCAATCGCCGCCGGTTTCCCGTTTGGAAGCCTGGGCAATGGGTTGTGAAACTTCGGGCCGCCATTCGTGCAGATCAGTCGAAAACGCAATCGCCAGATGCATCCCCGGGTTCTATAACCCGGTAGATGGCAAGCGTGACCCGACCTCTGAGCCCGGTTCGGATAGAGCGGTATGCCGGAAAATCGAGCCAAGTGCGTGGGCAAGACCATCCCAAGGTGCCAATGGCCAAGAAAAGGAAAGCGGATGGCGCAGGCCGTTGTGATAGGTGCCGGGCCGGCGGGCCTGATGGCGGCCGGGGAGTTGGCCGGGGCAGGCCATTCCGTTCTGGTGGCCGAAGCCAGGCCATCCGTAGCGCGCAAGTTTCTTATGGCGGGCAAATCGGGCCTGAACCTGACCAAGGATGAAGCGTTCGAAGAGTTCATGGGCGCTTATGGCGATGCCGCCGACTGGTTGCGCCCGATCATCTCGGACATGGAGGCCCGGGCGGTTCAGGATTGGGCGCGGGGGCTGAGACAGGAAATCTTCACCGGTTCAACCGGGCAGGTGTTTCCGGTCGCGATGAAAGCGTCACCTTTGCTGCGGGCCTGGCTGGCGCATCTGGACGGGCTGGGTGTCCGGATTCGAACGCGCTGCCGCTGGGCCGGATGGGACGATGGGGCATTGGCTCTGGACACGCCCGATGGCCGGGAACTTGTTGCTGCCGATGTCACGGTGCTTGCGCTGGGCGGGGCCAGTTGGTCGCGCCTGGGATCAGACGGGGCATGGGCGCCATTGTTGGCCGGGCGGGGTGTGCAGCTTACCGAATTCGCCCCGGCAAATGCCGGTCTGCTGGTTGAGTGGTCCGGGCATATGCGGACTTTGTTCGGCGAACCGGTCAAGGGTGTCGCCTTGTCAGCGGGCGAGGCGCGAACACGTGGCGAAGCGGTGATATCTGCGCGTGGATTGGAAGGTGGCGGCATATACGCTGTTTGCAAGGCGGTTCGTGAGGGGGCGCCCTTGTATATGGATTTGCTGCCCGGGCTGTCGCTTGAAGATCTGGTACGGCGTCTGGACAAGCCGCGGGGCAAAAACAGCCTTTCAAACCACCTGCGTAAGACATTGAACCTGGGGCCGGTGCGAACCGCCTTGCTTATGGAGTTCGGAAGACCGCTGCCCGTCGGGCAGGATTTGGCGCGGCTTGTCAAATCTTTGCCCATTCGCCACGCAGGTCTGCGCCCGCTTGACGAGGCGATCTCTACAGCGGGCGGTGTCAGCCGGGCCGCGTTCGACGATGGCTTGATGCTCCGGGAAGTGCCCGGCGTTTTCTGTGCCGGGGAGATGCTTGATTGGGAAGCGCCCACCGGTGGTTACCTGCTGACAGGTTGCTTTGCCACAGGGCGGTGGGCCGGTCGGTCCGCCGTTTCGTGGCTGCAACGGACCGGGGCAGATCAGGCCGGTTGCGCCAAGGCTCCCATTCGCTGAAAGGCAGGACGCCTGCGCATTTCGCTGGCATAGGCCGCGAGGGTATCGGAATTCACCGGAAAGTCCGCGTTTTGCGCCCAGCTCAGGCAATGCACGCACAGAATGTCGGCGATCGTCATCTGTGCACCCTGCAGGAACGGCCCCTTGAAACGCTTGCCCATCCGCGTGCAGTTTCGGTCAAATTCCCATTTCGCGGTCTCGATGGCCTGAGCAACCCGCTTGTCTTCGGGAAGAACGAACTTGTGTCGGGCGGCCATCCACAGGACCGCGTCGAATTCGTCGAGCAGAGCGTGAAACAGCGAATCCTGTTCGGCGCGTTCCCTGGACCCTGCCGGATGGGTGAAATGCCCATGTTTGTCGGCCAGATAGGTCATGATCGCGGAACTGTCGGTGATGACCGTCTCGCCGTCGACCAGCACCGGAACCTTGCCGGACGGATTCAGTGCCCGGACCTGTGGGTCGTGGGGGCCGGCATCGATGAGTTCATACTCCTGTTCCAGCTCTTCGAGCAGCCACAATACGCGTGAGGCGCGGGTTTTGATGCGACCATAAATCTTGTACATGATGATAGTCCCCCGATCGGTTCACGCATCAATCTGAGGGCGGCAGCGCGCGCGTCAAGTGGGACGCTCCGTCAGATCACCTCAGCGTGAGCGCGCCAGCATCGCCAGCCGGATCATCGCCCTTTCGACCAGAGCCATGGCCGGCGCCGTCTGACCGGCCGAGCGCAGGGCAAGATCCGTGTCGGTCAGAACCGTCAGCGCGGTTTCCAGTTTGCGCGCGCCCCAGCTCTGGGCCTGTCGCAGGATCCTGTCGCGGCGTTTGCCATAGACCGGCGGCCGCAGCTTGCCGATCCCCTGAGCAGCACCACCGGGATCGGCGGCGCAGGTATAGAGCGTCCGGAAGTGCCGGGTCGCCCCGATGCAAAGACCGACCGCGTTGGTTCCCTGTGCCTGCAACCGGCGGATCAGCGGGCCGATTTCACCCGCTCGGCCTTCGGCGACCACGTTCAGGACATCGTCCAGCGCGGCTTCGGTGGATTGCGGGGCGCAGGCCGCGATATCCGCGAGGACGAGTTCCGAGGTGTCACCGCGCTTGTAGAGCGCCAGCTTTTCGACGGTCTGCGAGAAATCTCCGGGACCCAGTTCCGCGGCAAGATCCGTCAGAACGGCCATCGAATCGCGGGGAATATTGGCCACCCCGGCCTGCGCCAGCAGCCGCTCGATCTCGGATCGGGAGGGCGGATCGTCATAGATTCCCACCGCATAGGCATTGGGGTGCGCCTCGAACGCTTTTCGAATCTTGGAACTGGCCTTCAACTGCCCCGCAGTCACGATGATCTGGGCATCGCCCTGTGACCAGTCTTCCAATGCTGCCAGAATCGACTGGGCAGCAGCATCGGATGCATCCTCGACGAAAGCGGCGCGCGGTCCGGGAAAGAACCCGACGGCCTTGACGGCGTCCAGCAACTGCGCGGGATCGCTGCGCAGATCGCTGCCCGGTATCCGGGTCAGGCGCATTTCTTCTTCGGCATTTGGCCCCAGCAGAGCGGCAATCACCTGCTGCCGCTTGAGCGCCACCCGCATCGCGTCGGCGCCATAGATCAGAAGCCCCGCCTTGCCGGAGTCCGGTCTGGAGAAATATCCTTCGGCCTCGCGGGAACTGAGCTTCATGCCGTAACGTCTACGGTGGCGTAAAGCTGTGTCGTCAGCTGGTCGGCCAATATCGTCATGAGTCGCTTGCGCGCATCGCGTTCCGAAGCCAATGTCGCGACGGTCGAGCCGGTTGCGGAATAGCCGACAAAGTTTTCGACATCGCCTGATGCAACGACCGTTCCGGTTTCCGACCGGGTCAGAGCATAGTTCACCTTGCCAACGATCGTGTATCTGGTTGTTTCGTTGGTCGAGGTAATGGCCTCACCCTGGCTGAAGGTCGAGATGTCGACCTTGAGCTTGTATTCGCTGCCCGAGACGGCGCTGCGCCCCAGCCGTTGCTCAAGGTCTTCCACCAGAAGATAGGTATCGACAGAGTCGGGGGCCGAAACCTCGACCTTTCCATAAAGTTCCGATCCGGTCCCGCCCGGTGCGTAGACGGGTTGGAACCCGCAGGCGGCCAGCGCCAGCGGCAGCATCAGTAGGGTTCTGCGGTCAAACGACGACATTCACGATCCGGCCCGGTACAACGATCACCTTTTTCGGCGCGTTCCCATCCAGCGCCTTTTGCACAGCTTCGGTGCTGAGCGCGATTTTTTCAACCTGCGTCTTGTCCAGATCCTTGGCCACGCTGATTTCCGCGCGCCGCTTGCCGTTGATCTGGATCGGCAGGGTGACCGTGTCGTCGATCAGCATCGTCTCGTCTGCGACAGGCCATGGGGCGACCGCCACCAGACCTTCTCCGCCCTGATGCGCCCAGATATCTTCGGCCAGATGCGGTGTCATCGGCGACATAAGCTGTGCCAGTGTTTTGATTGCCTGCTTCTGGGCCGCAGCCCCTGCCTTGGATTTTGCAAGCGTATTGGTGAAGGCATAAAGCTTGGCGATGGCCGCATTGAAGCCGAAGCTTTCGACACCCAGCGACACGTCGCGGATGGTTTTGTGCATCTCACGCAGCAGGTCCTCATCCCCTTCGCCTTTGGCATCTGGGTCCATGGCGCCGATCTTGTCGCAGAGGTTCCAGACACGGTTCAGGTGTTTATAGGCTGCTTCTGCACCCGCAGCGGTCCATTCCACGTCGCGTTCGGGCGGCGAATCGGACAGCACGAACCAACGCGCGGTATCCGCGCCAAAGGCCGAGATGATGCTGACCGGGTCGACCACGTTTTTCTTGGATTTCGACATCTTGGCCGAGGGGATGATCTCGACCTGGGTACCGTCGGCCAGTTTGCCGTCAGTTACATCCTCGGGCAGGTGATAGACAGGGCGACCCTTGGCGTCGCGGGTCTGGTAGATTTCATGCGTCACCATGCCTTGGGTGAACAACGCATCGAAGGGCTCGATGGCTTTTTGGGGCAGGTGGCCAGTGATCTGCATCGCCCGGGCAAAGAAGCGCGAATAGAGCAGGTGCAGAATCGCGTGTTCGATACCACCGATATACTGATCGACATTCATCCAGTATTCGGCCTCGGCCAGATCGGTGGGCGTTTCCGCGCGCGGCGCGGTAAAGCGGGCGAAGTACCACGACGAATCGACGAAGGTGTCCATTGTGTCGGTCTCGCGCTTGGCTGGGGCTCCGCATTTCGGACAGGTACAATCGCGCCAGCTTGGGTGGCGGTCCAGCGGGTTGCCCGGCTTGTCAAAGGTGACGTCGTCGGGCAGGCGAACCGGCAGGTTCTCTTTCTTCTCGGGCACCACACCGCAGCTGTCACAGTGAACAACGGGAATCGGGCAACCCCAGTAGCGCTGGCGGCTGAGGCCCCAGTCGCGCAGGCGGTATTTGGTGACGCCTTCGCCCCAGCCGGCCTTTTCGGCGAAATCGACAGTGGCGTTGATCGCCTCGTCACCGGTGGCCTCGGTCAGGCCCGCGAAATGGTTCACCCAGCGGACTTTCTCGGTCTTGGGCGGGACAAAAGCGATCTTGTCGACCGGCGTGTCGTCATCCAGCGCAAAGAAGGTATCGACCACGGGCAGGCCGTATTTACGGCAGAAATCGAGGTCGCGCTGGTCATGGGCCGGGCAGGCAAATATCGCGCCGGTGCCATAGTCCATCAGGATGAAGTTGGCGATCCAGACCGGCAGTTCCCAGCTCGGGTCAAGCGGGTGTTTGACGCGGATGCCGGTGTCATAGCCCAGCTTCTCGGCGGTTTCGATGGCCTCTTCGGTGGTGCCGCCCTTGCGGCATTCCGCCACGAATTCAGCGACTTCTGGGTTCTCGGCTTCCAATTGCTTTGCAATCGGATGGTCGGGTGAGATGCCCACGAAGGAGGCTCCCAACAGCGTGTCGGGGCGAGTCGTATAGACGGTGATCGGCTCTCCGCCATCGGTACGTTCAAAGCCGAATTGCAAACCGCGCGACTTGCCGATCCAGTTTTCCTGCATCAGGCGGACCTTTGCGGGCCAGTTGTCCAGAGTGTCCAGCGCATTCAGCAATTCCTCGGAATAGTCCGAGATCTTGAAGAACCACTGTGTCAGCTCACGCCGTTCCACCAAGGCGCCCGAGCGCCAGCCGCGGCCGTTTTCCACCTGTTCGTTGGCCAGCACGGTCATGTCGACCGGGTCCCAGTTGACCACGGCGTTCTTGCGATAGACCAGGCCGGCCTCAAGCATATCCAGGAACAGCGCCTGTTGCTGGCCGTAATATTCCGGGTCACAGGTGGCAAATTCACGCGACCAGTCGATCGACAGGCCCAGCGGCTTCATCTGTCCGCGCATGTCGGCGATATTGCCATAGGTCCAATCTTTAGGGTGCCCCCCAATAGCCATTGCAGCGTTTTCCGCGGGCATTCCGAATGCGTCCCAGCCCATCGGGTGCAGCACGTTGTGGCCGGTCGCCAGCTTGTGCCGCGCGATCACGTCACCCATCGTATAGTTGCGCACATGCCCCATATGGATGCGGCCCGAAGGGTAGGGGAACATCTCAAGCACATAGTATTTCGGCTTATCCGTCTTGTGGCTGGCGGTAAAAATCCCGGCCTTGTCCCAGGCTTCTTGCCATTTTGCTTCGATTTCGGTGGCGGAGTAGCGCGACATCGTGCGGTCCTTCGTGAATGAAAACGCCGGGTAGGAACCCGGCGCGGTGATAGAGCGATTTTGTGCCGAATTCTAGAGTTTGTCGTCGGCAATGCGTAGCTGGCGCGCGCGCGACAGGATCGCATCTTCGACCGCGCGCGAGGTTGCGGGGCTGACAGCCCCGCCGCCGTTGGTTTGCAGCGACACCGACAAGGACCGCGCATCAAGCGCCGGATCCTTGATATGCACCGTGGCGCGATAGGAACGACCGCCGCCGGGTGGCCTGCCATATCCGGTGACGATCACGCCTGTGAACGGATCAACAGATTGAACCGGAAGGAAATTCAGCACGTCGAACGAGGCCGCCCACAGGTATTTGTTGACGTTGCCTGCGCGCTCGGATTCGTCGGAGCCAAAGAGATCCCAGAACGATGACCTGCTTTCGGACTTCGCCGCCAAGATGTCATCGTTAAAGTTTACTGCATCTTCCGGAACTGGCGCCGATGTGGCTGACGGGTTCGAGCCGCAAGCAGCGACACCCATGGCAAGCGTGATGGGCAAAATGAATTTGAGGCGCATCTGCAAGGGTGTCTCCAGTCCCGAGTTCCAAAACCGCGGCCACTCTATTCTTGTCCAAAAGTGCGGGCAAGTGCGTTTCCGCCATGGTTGGTAAACAGTTGGGCATCAGCCGGATTCACAGATTGCCGGAAGCGGAGACGATTCAGACTGTGGCAAAGCTGCACCATCCTTGACGACTTTGACCCCGGCGCCAGTCACAAGACTTGCCAAAACAGGGGGGAAAGAGCGAAACCCCTGTCCATACCCACGCCGGATTCTCCGGTTTGGGCGAATGATTGAAAACCGAGGGAAACACGATGAAAAAAGTTCTCTTCGCAACGACTGCGCTGATCGCCACCGCAAGCATGGCCGCCGCAGAAGTTCGCATCAGCGGCTATGGCCGTTTTGGTCTGGACTATAACGACGCCAACGGAGACGTTGTCGGCGTATCGGAAACCAACATCACCAGCCGTCTGCGTCTGCAGTTCGACATGTCGGCCGAAACCGATGGCGGTGTGGCATTTGGTGCCCGTCTGCGTGCGCAGGCCGAAAACCGTGACGGCGGTACCACTTCCTCTACTGCCACTCCTCCTTTTGAGGCAACTCGTACCGCCAACTGGAACGCTCCGATGTTCTTCGTTGCTTACGAAGGTCTGCGTGTGAACGTCGGCAACATCTGGGGCGCGATCGACAACGCACCCGGCCTGTACCTGCCCACCATCTCGGTTGGCACCGGTATTGACGGCATGGGCTTCTTCAGCCTGCCGATCATCGCCGCAGGTTGGGACTCGTTCTCGTCGGCCGGTTCCGGCACCAACGGTGTTGAAGCACTGTACACCGTCGGTGGCTTCACCGGTCAAGTGTCGTATTCGCAGCTGAACGGTGGCAGCACCGCTGGCAGCGCAGACGGCGAGCAGCGTACCGCTGTCATGCTGACCTACTCCTTTGACGACTACTTCGTCACTGGCGCATACCAGTCGTCGTCGGACGGCCCGGTTGCCGACACCGGCGAAGAGCTGAACGACGGTCTGTGGCTGATCGCGGCCGGTGGTGACTGGGGCCAGTTCGGCGCTCAGATCGCATACGGCCAGACCGAAGCAGCCGACGCAGTCACCATTTCGGGTAACATGGACATCGGTTCCGCCAGCAACCTGCTGGTCTGGATTCAGAATGCTGACTCGAACAACCTGGACTCGGGTGGTTCCGCAATCCTCGCCGACGACGGCACCAGCTGGGGCGTGAACTACCAGTACGATCTGGGTGGCGGCGTGACCTTTGTTGCCGGTTACGTTGACTCGGCTATTGCTGACAGCAACCAGGTTCAGGCCGGTGTGTACTTCAGCTTCTAAGCTGTACACCGTCTGACGGTACTGAATTTGGGCAGGTCTTCGGACCTGCCCTTTTCTTTTGAGCCCACATGGTGTTTTTCTGCCGCCAAAGAGCAGAACGAGGATGACCATGCCCTTGCACGACATCACCGACCGTATCGCAAAGGCTGAAGCCGACGCAGACCGCCCTGCCGGTTCCGTCAAACTGATTGCGGTTTCCAAGGTTCAACCGAACGAGCGTGTCGAGGAGGTTTTGAAGCAGGGTCACAGGTGTTTCGGCGAAAACCGTGTGCAGGAAGCCGCGGGAAAATGGCCGGCTTTCATGGAAAGATACGACGGAATAGATCTGCACCTGATCGGCCCCTTGCAAACCAACAAGGCCCGACAGGCAATGGAGCTTTGCCATGCCATCCACTCGGTCGATCGCCCGAAACTGGCAAAAACCGTCGCGCGTCTGGCGCAGGAAATCGGCAAATGCCCGGAGTTGTTCATTCAGGTGAATACAGGTGAGGAAGAGCAAAAGGCCGGTGTCATGCCTGCCGAGGCCGACGCGTTTGTTGCGGAATGCCGTGCGCTGGACCTGCCCATTCGTGGCCTCATGTGCATTCCGCCCATCGAGGAGGAGCCGTCGCTGCATTTCGCATTGCTGGCCAAGATCGCCGAACGCAACGGTCTGGTTGGACTTTCGATGGGTATGAGCGACGATTTCGAAACCGCCATCGCGCTGGGCGCCACGCATGTCCGCGTCGGGTCCGCGATTTTTGGCGAGCGCGTCAAACTCGGGGGATGATCAGACGGGTTCCCGGCACCACGCGTTCGGCGATCCAGCGCAGATGTTCGCGGCGAAATGCCACGCATCCTTCGGTCGGGTATCCCGGACGCCGCCACTGATGCACAAATATGGCCGACCCGCGTCCCGGCACGGCGTCCGGCCAGTTCCAATCGGTAATCAGAACAAGATCATAGAGGGGGTCGGCACGGCGCAGGCGTTCGTGGCTGGACTCGCAGGGGCTCTGGACCAGATGGTTATAGGACGCATCCCGGACGTCATCCGACCATAAATCACGCGGGCCTATAGGCCGGGCCCAGGGGACAGGGCGGTTGATCCGGTCCGGTCGATAAAGCACTCCGACGATCCGGTGGATGCCGGTCGGCGTTGCTCTGTCGCCCTCGCGCTTGTCGTCGCTCAGGCCACCTTTCCCGATCGAACAGGGAAAGTGCCGCCCCCGAAACCGAACGCCTTTCGGGCTGAGAACCAGATCGAACGGGGTCACAAAAGATGGCCCGACTTGGCTGCCTTGGTCGCCAGATACCCGCGGTTATGCGCGGTTTCGCCAACTTTGAGCGGGACGCGTTCGGTGACGGCGATTCCCGTGCGCTCCATCATCGCGATCTTGGCAGGGTTGTTGGTCAGCAGTCGAACCGATTTGAACCCCATCGACTTCAGGATATCCGACCCAAGCCGAAAGTCCCTCTCGTCATCCTCAAAGCCAAGCCGGTGATTGGCCTCGACCGTGTCGAATCCCTGATCCTGCAGGAAATAGGCGCGCATCTTGTTGGCCAGACCAATTCCGCGCCCTTCCTGGTTGAGATAGAGCAGAACGCCCGCACCTTCGGCGCCCATCTGGGCCAGAGCGCCCCGCAGTTGCGGCCCGCAGTCGCATTTCAGACTGCCCATGAGATCACCGGTGAAACAGGCCGAGTGCAGCCGCGCGAGTACGGGCGTTTCCCTGTCCGGACGGCCGATTTCGATGGCATAGTGTTCTTCGCCACCGTCATCCGGGCGAAAAACATGCAACCGGCCCGCTTCGGACACTTCCATCGGCAGCCGCGCCGCTACCACCTCGCGCAGGGGGCTTCGATCCGCCAGATGGGGTGCGGCGCGCGCGTGATCAATGCAGGTCAGACCATTCGAGGCCGCAAAGGCCGCCCCGTCGGCGATCGGCATGACGACCGCCGCGGGCAGCAGACGCGCGGATTTGGCCAGAGCGATGGCGATACGGTGAAGGTTGGCATTGCCCTGCCGTTCGCTGATAAGCGGCCCCTTCATCGGCGCGTTCAGGTCGTCCGACGGATCGGCGATGGCCTGCACCCATGCCCGATCCGCATCAGCCGGAAGAACCACGCGCGCGAGGTCCCCGTCATAAGCGCGCGCCTTGAGCGTTTCCGCGCGTCGTCCTGTGATGGCAACCACCGGCGATCCGCCCAATGCACGGAGATCTGCCAATCGTTGTGCGCCAAGGGCCTCGGCCGCCAGCGCCAGCACGCAAAATCCGGTGCCGTCGGTCAGCACGACCGGCACGCCCATACGCAGATCGGCCCGCGCCCGCGCCAAAAGCTCGGTGATGTCCGGAAAGAGACTCATTGCATCATCCTGTAACGTTCTGCGTTTCATCTATTCTTTCACGCGGCAAAAGTGAAACAATTACCGAAAACGAGACACGAGGGCGTGAGAGAGTTGCAGTAATTCTTGCCGATTGCGTGTTGCACCATCAAGTGATGAAAAAGGTAAGGAGGACCGGTAAATGGCTCAACTCAAGAAAATCCTGCTGGTTGATGACGACGAGGATTTGCGCGAAGCGCTCAGTGAACAGCTTGTGATGACCGAGGACTTTGATGTGTTCGAAGCGTCGGACGGTCAAAGTGCGCTGGAACGCGCCAAAGAGGCGATTTATGATCTGGTTATTCTGGATGTGGGCCTGCCCGACACCGACGGGCGCGAGTTGTGCCGGCTGATGCGCAAGCAAGGCGTCAAAAGCCCGATTCTCATGCTGACCGGCCATGACAGTGACGCCGACACGATTTTGGGCCTGGATGCCGGTGCCAACGACTATGTCCCCAAACCTTTCAAATTCCCTGTTCTTCTGGCCCGGATCCGCGCGCAGCTGCGGCAGCACGAACAGTCCGAAGATGCGGTTTTCGCGCTTGGGCCGTATACGTTCAAACCTGCGATGAAAATGCTGCTGACCGAGGATGAGCGAAAGATTCGCCTGACCGAGAAGGAAACCAATATCCTCAAGTTCCTGTACCGCTCAACCGATGGGGTTGTGCCGCGTGACGTTCTTTTGCACGAAGTCTGGGGATATAATGCGGGCGTAACGACCCATACGCTGGAGACACATATCTATCGTTTGCGGCAAAAAATCGAGCCGGACCCCTCAAATGCTCGCCTTTTGGTCACAGAATCCGGTGGATATAGACTTGTTTCGTAACTGGGTGTGGATTGACTTCGATCAAAGTGATACCTTGGTTGTAACTTTAATGTCTTCCTAACCCGCGCATGTCCGGGTCATGACATGCACCTCCCTGTTGGACTGCCCCGGCCTAGTGCCGGGGTTTTTTTTGGTCACGCCGTTTCCGGTGGCACGCCGGTGGTCGGCGCGATAAGTTGCGCGAACGCTAATTCAGGAGAGCCGGCCGATGCCCTTCACACTTGCCACATGGAACATTAACTCGGTGCGTTTGCGCGAACCTATCGTTTTGAAGTTGCTGCAGGAGGAATCCCCGGATGTTCTGTGCCTGCAAGAGTGCAAATCACCTGTGGAAAAGATACCCTCGGAGGGGTTCGCCGCACTGGGTTACAATCACATGATTGCGCGTGGGCAAAAGGGGTATAACGGCGTCGCGATCCTGTCGCGCCTGCCGATCGAAGATGTGGGCGACAAGGATTTTGCGGAACTCGGCCATGCCCGCCATATCGCCGGACGGTTGGAAAACGGCGTGACGATCCAAAACTTTTATGTTCCTGCGGGCGGCGATGTGCCGGACCGCGAAGTCAATGAGAAATTTGGGCAAAAGCTCGACTATCTGACCGGCATGCGCGACTGGTTCCGCACGGACCGGCCGGAAAAATCCATCCTCGTGGGTGACCTGAACATTGCCCCGCGCGCAGACGATGTCTGGTCACACAAGCAGCTTCTCAAGATCGTCTCGCACACGCCGATCGAGGTCGAGCACCTGGCCGAGACACAGGATGCGGGCAATTGGGTCGACATCACGCGGCAGGATATCCCCGAAGGGCAGCTTTACAGCTGGTGGTCCTATCGCGCGCGAGATTGGAATGCGGCGGATAAAGGGCGCCGGCTCGATCACGTATGGGCGACGCCGGACATTTCGAACGCGGGCCATTCCAGCCGCATCCTGCGCGACGCGCGCGGATGGGAAAAACCCAGCGATCATGCCCCGGTATTCGCAACATTTGATTTGTGAATGATGCAGAGAATGCGACTCTGCTCTTGGTTTCCGTATTGCGCGGCGGCATATAAGAGCCAAGTTCGAACCGGAGAGTGAAAGCATGGACATACTGAACGGCGCAGGTGCGCCTGCCGCAACCGATCTGATCAAGGACGGAACCGAGGCCACGTTCATGGCCGATGTCGTTGACGCATCGCAGGAGGTTCCGGTCATCGTCGATTTCTGGGCACCGTGGTGCGGCCCCTGCAAGACGCTGGGTCCGGCGCTGGAAGATGCCGTAACTGCCGCCAGAGGCGCGGTGAAGATGGTCAAGGTGAATGTGGACGAAAACCAGACGATTGCGGCGCAGATGCGTGTTCAATCGATCCCGACCGTCTATGCCTTTCACAAAGGTCAGCCGATTGACGGCTTTCAGGGGGCGCTTCCCGGGTCTGAAATCAAGGGGTTCGTCGACAAGGTCATCGAAAAGGCCGGTGGCGAAAGTCCGGGTGGCCAACTCGATGAGGCCGTTCAGGCGGCTGAAGAGATGCTGGCCGAAGGCGCGGCCGTGGATGCCGCGCAAACCTTTGCGGCCATTCTGGGCGAAGATCCGGCACATGCCGGCGCCTATGGCGGTCTCGTACGTGCCCATATCGCGCTGGGCGATCTGGATCAGGCCGAGGCGATTCTGAACGGTGCGCCCGCCGAGATTTCAAATTCGGCCGAGATCGAGGCCGCGCACGCCCAGTTGCAATTGGCGCGTCAGGCCGCCGATGCCGGCCCTGTTGCCGAACTGAATGCAGTGGTCGAGGCTGAGCCCGGCAACCATCAGGCGCGTTTCGATCTCGCTCAGGCGCTGCACGCCAACGGCAATGTCGAAGAGGCGGTGGCGCAACTGCTGGAACTGTTCCGCCGGGACCGGGAATGGAACGACGGGGCGGCCAAGACCCAGCTTTTCACGATCTTCGACGCGCTGAAGCCCAACGATCCTGTTGTTCTGAACGGGCGGCGCAAACTCAGCTCGATGATATTTGCCTAATTTCCGTTCAGAGCTACACTCGGGTACATGATGCACCCTGCCGACCTGCCGGACACGGTGTCCGTATTTCCGCTTCCGGGCGCGCTGCTGCTGCCCCGGGCGCGGTTGCCGCTGCATATATTCGAACCGCGTTATCTGCAGATGCTGGATGATGCGCTCAAGACCTCCGAACGGCTGATCGGCATGGTGCAACCGAACCCGTGCCACAGCAAGGCCGACAAGTTGCATCTGATCGGGTGTGCGGGGCGCGTCACGCAATTCTCGGAGACCGAGGATGGCCGCTATCTGATCACGCTGACCGGGATTTCCCGGTTCCGGATCAAATCCGAACTGGATGCCTTTTCCCCGTACCGCCGCTGCTCGGTGTCCTGGGACGGGTTCGAGCGCGATCTTGGCCGCGCCGAAGGGGATCAGAAATTTGACCGGACGCGTTTTCTGCGCTTGCTGGAACGCTTTTTTGCCGCCCGGCAGTTGTCGACCGACTGGGAAACTCTGAAAGACGCCGATGACGAGTTGCTGGTCAACTCGCTGTCGATGCTTCTGGATTTCGATCCGGAAGACAAGCAGGCGCTTCTCGAAGCGCCTTGTCTGGCGACACGCCGTGAAACTCTGGTCACACTGATCGAATTCGCCCTGCGCGGCGGCTCCAACGAGGAAACACTGCAATGACCGAAACCCAGCCTTCCTTCGACCGTCGCATGCTAGAGGCGCTGATCTGTCCTCAGACCCACGCGGGTCTGGAATATGATGCGGCGCGGCAGGAACTGGTCTCGAAAGCGGCAGGGCTGGCCTTTCCGATCCGCAACGGCATTCCGGTCATGCTGGTGGATGAGGCGCGGGTTCTGGAGTGACCGGACACCCAATTTGGCGAAGCACGCCTAGATTGCACGGCCCTGCAACAGCTTTGGCAGGTCGCCGGTCAACCCGGCCGCTTCGCGCACAAAGCCCCGGCGCAGGCCGGGCAGCGACCCCACGATGCCCATGCCGATGTCCCGCCCCAGTCGGAGGACCGGGTTGTCGTTGGAAAACAGCCGGTTGAACACATCCGTCGCCAGCGCCAGCGTCGCGGTATCGAACCGGCGCCATTCCTGATATCGCTCCAGCACCAGCGTTGCGCCGATGTCTTCGCCACGTCGGCCCGCCAGCGTCAGAACCTCGGCCAGCGCCCCTACATCCCGCAGACCCGCATTCAGGCCCTGACCCGCGATCGGGTGCATTCCATGGGCGGCATCTCCCACAAGCGCCAGACGTTCGCTGACAAAGGAATTGGCGATGGTCAGGTTCAGGGGATAGGTGAACCGGTCGCCCGCCAGGCTGATCTCACCCAGAAAATCGCCGAAGCGGGGGCGCAGAACCTGCAAATAGTCCGAATTAGACATGGCGTTGATCCGTTTCGCCATTTCGGTGCGCTCGCTCCAGACGATGGAACTGCGGTTGCCGCTCAGCGGGAGAATGGCCAGCGGCCCCGGCGGCATGAAGAACTGATGCGCGATGCCGTGATGCGGCAATTCATGCGCAATGGCGCAGACCAGTGCGGTCTGGCCATAATCCCACCCGGTGCGCTTGATGCCGGCGCGCCGGGCGGTTCCACTGCGACGCCCGTCGCATCCAACCAGCATCCTGCCGCTCAATCGGGTGCCGTCGTCCAATGACACGGCGGCGCCGTTTGGGCCGGTTTCCTGCGACACGACGACATTGCCGCTGATTTGCGTGATTCGGGCTTCTTCCGCAGCCGCCCGAAGAAAAGCCTGCCGCAGATGGCGGTCCTCGACCATATAGCCCATCGGGCCTTCTTCGATCTCGGCATGATCGAAATGCATGAAAAATGGCGAGGGGCCGGCCCCGGCATTGCCATCGGTTACTTTGATTTCCAGCATGGGTTGCGCGTGCTGCGCCACTCGATCCCAGACGCCAATTACCTTGAGCAACCTCTGCGATGCCAGAGCCAGCGCATAGGCGCGGCCGTCAAAAGCGGCATCCTGTCGAATGTCTTCAGCCAAGGCATCGATCAGTGTGACTGAATGCCCGGTCTGGGCCAGTGCCAATGCCAATGCCGGGCCATTCAGGCCGCCGCCAACAATCAGGATATCCGAAACTTCTGTCATGGCCCGCAATATGCGTGCGCGAACGGGATTGTCCATGGGTTGTCCTGTCGCTACCGTCGCCAGCAAGTAAACCGGGAGGATGAAATGCGCGACTGGCTGACCATGACGGCAAGCGATCTGGGGCGTGGGATCGGCAAGGGCGCGATCGATCCTGTTGAATTGACCGAAGTCTACCTTTCGGCCATCGACGCGCATCCTTTCCGCGACCGGATCTATGCGCGGGTGACGCATGACCGCGCCCGCGCCGAAGCCAAGGCCGCCAGGGACCGCGCCAATCTCGGCCTGCGCCGGTCGCTGCTGGACGGCGTGCCGATCAGCTGGAAGGACTTGTTCGACACGGCTGGCATCGCGACCGAAGCAGGGTCCGCCCTGTTGACGGGCCGGGTGCCGGATGCGGATGCGGTTGTTTTGCACAATGCCTCCGCGATGGGTACAGTCTGTTTGGGCAAGACTCACATGAGCGAACTGGCCTTTTCCGGCCTGGGTCTGAATCCGGTCATGGGAACACCGCCCTGCATCCATGACGAGGCCGCTGTTTCCGGCGGTTCATCCTCAGGCGCGGCGGCGTCGGTGGCTTGGGGTCTTGCGGCTTGCGGTATTGGCTCTGACACCGGAGGCTCGGTGCGCATTCCGGCGGCCTGGAACGATTTGGTCGGGTTGAAGACGACCGCGGGGCGGCTGAGCCTGGAAGGTGCCGTTCCGCTTTGCCTGAAATTTGACACTGTGGGTCCGCTGGCGCGCTCCGTCGAGGATGCGGCGCAGATGCTGGCGCTTCTGGAAAATGGTTCACCCGCCGATTTGCGGGAGGCGACCCTGAAAGGGCGCAGGTTCGCCAGCCTGCAAACCGTTGCGCTGGATGATCTGCGCGATGCGCCACGCGCGGCATACAAGGAATCGCTGCGCAAACTGGCGGATGCCGGGGCGCAGGTCGTGCCACTGGAAGTACCGGAATTGCCGCATGTCATGCCTCTGGCCGGCGTGCTTTACACCACCGAGGCCTATGGCCTCTGGCGCGATGTGATCGAGGCCAATCCCGAGGCGATGTACCCCGAGATATTGGAGCGGTTCCGGCAAGGAAAGAACTTTTCGGGCTCCGACTATGTTGCGGCCTGGGCCAAGCTGGAAGGCTGCAGGGCCGCCTGGGATGCGGCCACGGCCGGGTTTGACGCGGTGCTGGCGCCGACGGCCCCGATCATGCCGCCGAATCTGGACCGGCTGATGAATGATCATGACTACTACGTGACGGAGAACCTGCTGGCGCTGCGCAATACGCGCATTGGCAATCTGATGGGGCTGGCCGCGCTGACGCTGCCAACCGGTACTCCGGGATGCGGGCTGATGCTTCTGGGGCACCCGAACTCCGAGGAAATGTTGTTGCGCCTTGGCGCCGCTGCGGAAACTGCTTTGGCCTGAATGCCACAATTCCCTGTTTCGAAACCGCTTTCGCTGGACGCGCCGGGGCCGGGTCTGTAATTTGAGGGCAAACGGGGCGATCAACGATCCCGGTATTGAGGCAGTAATGATGGATTTCCCCGAGCGGTTTTCGAACCTACCGGCATATGCATTCCCGCGTCTTCGCGCCTTGCTCGATCATCACGAGCCGGGCGGTGATGCCGTGCATATGACAATTGGCGAGCCGAAACATGCATTTCCCCAATGGGTTACGGATGTGATTCTGGAGAATGCCGCCGGGTTTCAGGGCTATCCCGACAATGACGGAACGCCCGAATTGCGTACCGCGATCACCGACTGGATCGAACGCCGCTATGGCGTTGCGATGGACCCTCAGACCAACGTTATGGCGCTGAATGGCACGCGTGAGGGGCTGTATAACGCGGCCATGGCGCTGTGCCCGGAGCAGAAGAACGGTCAGCGCCCGGTCGTTTTGTGCCCGAACCCGTTCTATCAGGTCTACATGGTCGCCTCGATTTCCGTGGGCGCAGAGCCCCGGTTCGTTCCGGCGACGGCCGCAACCGGGCATCTTCCGGATTATGCGGGTCTGCCCGAGGACGTTCTCAACCGTACCGCTGTTGCCTATATCTGCTCGCCCGCCAACCCGCAGGGGGCTGTCGCCTCGCGCGATTACTGGGCCGAATTTATCCGCCTGGCCGAGCATTACGATTTCCGTATTTTCGCGGATGAATGCTATTCCGAGATTTACCGCAACGATGCGCCAGCGGGCATACTGACGGTCGCGCAGGAGTTGGGGGCGGACCTTGAGCGGATCACGCTGTTCAACTCGCTGTCGAAACGGTCGAATCTTGCAGGTCTACGGTCGGGTCTGATTGCCTCGGGGCCAGAGACCATAAAACGGGTGAAACAGCTGCGGGCCTATTCGGGCGCGCCTTTGCCTTCTCCGCTTCAGGCGGCAGCGGCGCGGGTCTGGGCCGACGAGACGCATGTGACGGAAAACCGTGCACTGTATCAGGAAAAGTATCGCATTGCGGATCAGGTTTTCGCGGGCGTTCAGGGGTACATGCCGCCCGAAGCCGGATTCTTTTTGTGGCTGCCAGTGGACGATGGCGAGCAGGCCGCTCTGAAACTCTGGCGGGAAACTGGTGTCCGGGTGCTGCCGGGCGCATATCTCGCTCAGGGACAGCCCGGCGAAAATCCGGGTGAAGGATACATAAGGGTCGCGATGGTGACCCCAAAAACAGAGTTGCAGCGCGGGCTGATCACACTCCGCGACTGCATCTATTCGTGAGGTACGAGGGTAGCATGGCATCATACAACACGCGCAGCCGCGATCCACTGCTGGACAGCAAGATGCAGGCAGCGATCGAAAGACGGAGCAAGGAGTTGATCGGGATCGTGCTGGTCCTGATGGGTCTGGCCGCCGCCGCGATGATCGTCTCTTACACGCCTGACGATCCGAATTGGATGGTGTCGACGGATGCGCCGGTCCAGAACTGGATGGGGCGGATCGGAGCGTCCATTGCCGCGCCCCTGTTCATGATCGTGGGCTGGGGCAGCTGGGGTGTGGCGCTGGTGTTGATCGGCTGGGGCGTCCGGTTCGCCATTCATTCAGGCGAGGACCGCGCGATTGCACGTCTGATCTTTGCCCCGATCTGGATCGCCGTCGTGTCTGTTTACGCCGCCACGCTCGTTCCGGGCGAAGCATGGCGCGCGACGCACAGTTTTGGTCTGGGCGGTCTGTTCGGGGATACCGTGATGGGCGCACTGCTGACGCTGCTGCCGATCTCGTCACACTTCATGGTCAAGTTGATGTCGCTTGCGATGGCCGCCGGCATGCTGGCGCTGGGCGTCTTTGTGCTTGGCTTCACGACGGTCGATGTAAGACGTGGTTTCCGGGCGTTTCTGCTGGGCCTGGTGATGAGCTATGATGCGCTGATGACCCTTTTGGGGCGCGGTGCCTCGGCGACCGCGCAGGCGGCGCGCGACCGTCGGGCGCAATGGGTCGAGCGTCGCGCCGCCACGCAGGCGATGGCGGCCGACATTTCCGTTGCCGATGACTCTGTATTCACGGACGAGCTTGTCGAAGAGAACTACGTGCAGGCACCGGAACCGGTACCGAAGCAGGGGCTGCTGGCGCGCATGCCCGGCTTGGTCCGCCGCCCGGTGGCGATGCCAGAGCCGGAACTTGTCGAAGCCGAGCCGGTGCAAGGCTTTGAAGAGATGCCGGGGGATGACCGTATCCGCTCCAAGATTGCCGCCGCCGTGCGGAACCGCAAGGTTGCGGCGGGCGCGTTGGAGCCCGAGCCCGATCCCGAACGGCCGTTGACCAAGGGGCGTGGCCGCGGCCCGGACCCGCTGATTCTGAATGTGAACCGCGGTGGAGACCTGCCGCCCGAGCCGCCGGTGACCGCGCCGGAAACCTTTCAGTCTGAACCGCACATGAACGCGCTGGCGCCCGAGGCGCCGGGCCGGGGAGAGGCCGGTGACGGTTTTGCGACAGACATCGAAGACGAGGCCGACGATGAACCGCTAATCGATGAGGAGGCCGGATTTCAGCCCCCCGCTCCCCGGATGGCAATTCCGGTTGCGGAACCGCGCAAGCCGGTTGTGGCGCAACCGGTCCGCCGTGCGCCGCAGCCTTCGCGCCGGGCGCAGGCCGAGGCGCAACCGGCCTTGTCCTTTGAAGACGAACATTCGGATTTCGAGCTGCCGCCACTTGGCCTGCTGACCAGCCCCTCCAGCATCCAGCGCCATCATCTCAGCGACGAGGCGTTGGAAGAAAATGCGCGTATGCTCGAAAGCGTTCTCGATGACTACGGCGTCAAGGGCGAGATCGTCAGCGTTCGTCCCGGCCCCGTCGTCACCATGTACGAATTGGAACCGGCTCCGGGTCTCAAGGCCAGCCGCGTTATCGGCCTGGCCGACGACATCGCCCGCTCGATGTCGGCGCTGTCGGCACGCGTTTCGACCGTTCCGGGTCGCTCGGTCATCGGCATCGAACTGCCCAATGACAACCGCGAGATGGTGGTGCTGCGCGAAATCCTCGCCAGCCGCGATTTCGGCGATGGCAATCACGCCCTGCCGCTGGCGCTCGGTAAGGATATCGGTGGTGGCTCGGTCGTGGCCAACCTGGCCAAGATGCCCCACCTGCTGATCGCAGGGACGACCGGTTCGGGTAAGTCGGTGGCGATCAACACGATGATCCTGTCGCTGCTCTACAAGCTGACGCCGGATGAATGCCGCCTGATCATGATCGACCCCAAGATGCTGGAACTCTCGGTTTATGACGGTATCCCTCATCTGCTCAGCCCCGTGGTCACCGACCCGAAAAAGGCCGTTGTCGCCCTGAAATGGGTCGTGGGCGAGATGGAGGACCGCTATCGCAAGATGTCGAAAATGGGTGTGCGCAACATCGCCGGCTATAACGGCCGGGTAAAGGACGCGCTGTCCAAGGGCGAGATGTTCAGCCGCACCGTTCAGACCGGGTTCGATGATGAGACCGGCGAACCGGTGTTCGAGACCGAAGAGTTCGAACCCAGGGCAATGCCCTATATCGTCGTCATCGTCGACGAGATGGCCGACCTGATGATGGTCGCGGGCAAAGAGATCGAGGCCTGCATCCAGCGTCTGGCGCAGATGGCGCGGGCTTCGGGCATTCACCTGATCATGGCAACGCAGCGCCCCTCGGTGGACGTGATCACCGGCACGATCAAGGCCAACTTCCCGACCCGGATCTCGTTCCAGGTGACCTCGAAAGTGGACAGCCGCACCATCCTCGGCGAAATGGGCGCCGAGCAGCTGCTGGGGCAGGGCGACATGCTCTATATGGCCGGCGGCGCCAAGATCACCCGCTGCCACGGCCCGTTTGTGTCCGATGAAGAGGTCGAAGAGGTCGTCAACCACCTCAAGGCCTTTGGCCCGGCCGACTATGTGGGCGGTGTTGTCGAAGGCCCGGATGAGGAAAAGGCCGACAATATCGACGCGGTGCTGGGTCTGAACACCGGCGGCAACACCGATGGCGAGGACGCGCTTTACGACACTGCCGTCGCCATCGTGATCAAGGATCGCAAATGCTCGACCTCCTACATCCAGCGCAAGCTGGCCATCGGGTACAACAAGGCCGCACGGCTAGTCGAACAGATGGAGGACGAAGGCATAGTTTCGCCGGCCAACCATGTCGGCAAGCGGGAAATTCTGGTACCCGAGCAATAGGGCATTCCAAAGCGGGTGCAGAGCACCTATCTGTTCGATCATGAAACAGATCGCTTATGCCCTTGCGCTTTTCTTGATGGCTCCTGCCGTCTGGGCGGCGGAAAAATTGCCGCTGGCCGAGATTTCATCCTATCTGAACGGGCTGAAAACCGTCGAAACCACGTTCACGCAAGTCAATGATGACGGTTCTTTGAGTACCGGAAAACTGTGGCTGCAACGACCCGGGCGGATGCGGTTCGAATATGACCCGCCAGATCGCGCGGTGGTTCTGGCCAAGGGCGGGTCGGTGATCATCCACGATCCCAAATCCAACCAGCCGCCCGAGCAGTATCCGCTCAGACGCACGCCGCTCTCGATCGTTCTGGCCCGGACGGTGGATCTGGGGCGGGCCAACATGGTCGTGGGGCATGATTTTGACGGCACCGCAACCGTGGTCACGGCGCAGGATCCTGAAAATCCGGAATACGGCAAGATCGAACTGATGTTCACGGACGAACCGGTCGAGTTGCGTAAATGGGTTGTCCATGACAGCGCAGGCACGCGGACGACAGTGATCCTCGGGCCGCTGACCAAGGGAAACAGCCTGAACCAGAACCTGTTCAACGACGGAGAGCCGCGCGTCTCAGGCAACCGCTGAGTCGCGCTTTTGCAGGATCAGTACCGGCAGCCTGACAATTGCTGGCGGTACAGTCTGGCACGGGCATCCACATCATCGGCCACGCGCAACAGCCAAGATTTGCCGCTATGGCTGCCGCGAGCATAACCGGCATGGCCTTCGTGATAGGCCAGATATTGATTGCGCGTGTCGCTGGGGTGAATACCGTTCTTTTCCCAGCTTTTATTCATGTACCAGCCCATAAAATCAGACGCGTCGCGAATCCGGTTCCGTTTCGCGCGCCGTTTGCCGGTTTCCTTCTGGTATTGCTCCCACGTGCCGTCCAGGGCCTGACTAAAGCCATAGGCGCTGCTTTGGCGCCCCATCGGGATTACGCCCAGCACGAATTTATGCGGCGTGCGGGCGTCGGCACGATACCGGCTTTCCTGATAGATGGTCGCCATCTGTACATGGACCGGAACGCCCCATTTGCGTTCGGTCGACTTGAAAGCCTTGATGTAGTCGGGGCGCTCTCTCGCGATGCTGCAAGCGTCATTGAGATTGCGCGGTGGAGTCTTTGACCCACCGCTGCACGACGCCAAAATCAGCACCGCCAATATCGCGCAAAGAGATCTGCTCATCTGCCTCTTGCCTTTTTTTGGAAATTATAGCGCATTTTCCGGCACGATGAAATCACAATCCGGTCCGGCTGGCCGTGAACGGGACAATTGAATGTTTCTTTTTGCCGGATGCTCAAGATGAGCAACAGTCAACGAAAAAAGGAAAAAAAGATGTCGTTTTGCGCGAGGGAAATAACTGTTAAGGCAGAGTTCACAGTCTGTTTCCAACGATTTGAGAGCAAATATTGGACTTTTAGGGTGCGTTAAGGGTAAAAATGACCTTGGGGGCGAAATTATGTTGAAGACACATGCAAAGTACCACCTGGGACAGGTGGTCCGTCATAAAAAACACCCTTTCCGGGGGGTGGTTTTTGACGTCGATCCGGAATTTTCAAATACTGAGGAATGGTATCAAGCGATTCCCGAGAACAGTCGGCCTGCGAAAGAGCAGCCCTTCTATCATCTTCTCGCTGAAAACGATCAGTCCTATTACGTTGCTTATGTTTCCGAACAGAACCTGATCGAAGACTGGTCTGGTGAGCCGGTGGATCACCCTGATATTCCAGATATGTTCGGACCATTTCAGGACGGGTCTTACCCGCTGCATTTCCAACTGAATTGAAAGCCAGTCGGCGTCAGTCATTTTTGAAAGTCATTAAAATCCCAGCGCACACCCATCTTTCCGTGGATCGCTGGCACCCTCCAAAATACCCTCATCCCGAATGCGAATGGCCTGAGCGCCGCCGATCGGCAAATCCGGTATTTCGACAGTGTGCCCCAGATCGGACAACCGCTGCCGCACCGCGTCGGAATAGCCGCGCTCGACCTTGAGAACTCCACTATCGGCAAAGGCGCGGGGCGCGGTCACAGCCTCCTGCAAACCCATCGCCGAGTCGGTCAGGTTGGAAACAATCCGGGCGTGACCCGTTGGCTGATAGGCGCCGCCCATGACCCCGAAGGGCATCTTCACCCGATCATTTTCACGCAGCATGCCGGGGATGATCGTGTGCATCGGACGCTTTCCGCCGCCCAACTCGTTCGGATGGTTTGCAGCCAGGGTGAAACCCGCGCCTCTGTTCTGCAACAAGATGCCGAACCTTTCCGAAGCGATCCCGGATCCGAAACTGTGAAAGATCGAATAGATCAGCGACACGGCCATCCGGTCGCGGTCCACAACCGTGATATAGACGGTATCCTTGTGTACGGCTTCTGTCAGGGGGGCCGCTGAGGGCATCGCTTTGGCAGGATTGATCAATTGCGCGAGTTTCGCGGCGGTCTCCGGGGCGAGCATGTGATCCAAACGTTCCGTGCAATCGGGATCGGCAATGAAACGGTTGCGGGCATCATATGCCAGTTTTGTCGCCTCGGCTTCGATATGAATGCGCTCCGCACCCAGCGGGTCCATCGACGCCAGATCAAAATGATCGAGAATATTGAGAAGCAACAGCGCCGTCGCGCCCTGGCCGTTTGGTGGGTGCTCGACCAATTCGACCTTGCCATATCCGGCGCTTACGGGATTTGTTTCCGTGCATCTGGTATTGGCAAAATCCTCAAGCGTGTGACCTCCGCCCAGCTCCTTGAGCGCGGCCACCATGTCTTCGGCGACCTCACCGGAGTAAAAGGCGTCGCGCCCGTGCCGCGCGATGCGCCGCAGGACTTCGGCCTGTTGCGGAGCCCGGAAGACCTGCCCGGTTCGGGGAACCTTTCCGTCGAGTAAATAGTGGTCTCGTGCAGTACCCTGCAGGTTTTTTGAACCAAGCTTCCAGTCCAAAGCCACGCGCGGCGCGACGGGAACCCCCGCATCGGCATAGCGGATTGCCGGCTGCAGCAGTTTGTCCAGCCCCAGGCGTCCTTCGGTTTCTGACAGGTGGCAAAACGCGTCGATGGCCCCGGGCACCGTCACCGCGTGAGGGCTGTTCAAAGGGATTGCTTCAAATCCGCCATCGCGCAGCACTTGTGCGTTTGCTGCTGCCGGAGCCCTGCCGGACCCGTTCAGGGCGCGGATTTCAGAGCTGCCTGCACGCGTGTAGAGAACAAAGCAATCCCCGCCAATCCCGGTCATTTGCGGCTCGCAGATGCCCAGAAGGACGGCACCGGCAATCGCCGCGTCCATCGCATTTCCGCCGGCTTTGAGAATGTCCAGAGCGGCCTGCGCCGCAAGCGGATGAGAAGTTGCACACATCCCCTCGGTTGCCAGAACCTCGGATCGTCCCGGCCGATGATAGTCGCGCATATTTTTGGCTCTCCCTGTGGAACGTGCCGAAACTAGATCGCGCCAGCCAAAAGTCCAATATCTGTGGGGGGTGTTCCTCGGCGCCGCTCACTGGTGGGGGCTGTGACGCTTGGCGCCGAGGGAAGCTATCTTGAGCTACATACCTAATAATACTCGTCTTTGCGGCGGGACCATGTTGCGATTTTGGTCTTATTGTGGCTTGTGATTGTTTTTGCGTGGCAAATCAAAGCGCAATGACAGGTGATTATACTCTTTCTCACGCTTGTACGTGATGTCGTTGGCGATTTGGCGAATCAGGAACCAGCCAAATCCACCTTCGGGCAAATCCTGCAGGCGGGTATTCACATTTGCAGGTTCTCCCCTAGGGACGGTCCCTCCAGGCAAAGGGACGCCGGTATCCGAAACCAGAATGTCCAGACGATCTTCGCTTTGGCGGCAAATGACCTGAACCTGTGCCGGTTCCACCCCTGCATAGGCATGTTCCACTACGTTGTTGATTGCCTCCGTCAGGGCGATCCTGATATCGCCTGCGCATTCCTCGGAAAGTCCCAGTGAACAAAAATGATCGGCCAGGGCCGCCAGACCTGCGCTGGCCTCGGTCTCGGTCGCCGGAAACGCCAATTCGAAACCGCCGTTGTCAAACGCGCGCTTCAATGCGTTGACCTCCGGCTACCGCGAATCCGCGTTTTCGGACAGCGCACCGTTCAATGTCGGAAAAAGAACAAAAACGGTATCCATGCGTGTCAGCCGGAAGACTTTCTCAACCATCGGTGACAGCCCCGCCAGATCAAGACGGCGGCCCTCTCCCAGTTGTTTCATCGAGGCCACGATTGCCCCCAACCCGCTGGAATCGATGAATTCGACAGCCGTCAGATCAAGAACCACCCGTTGCGCGCCACTGTTCGTCTCATTCCGCATGTTTTCCTTGAACTGGATCGCCATCGCCGCGTCGATCCGGTCGGCGTCAACGGTGATCACCTGAACATTTCCGGCTGCGGTGCTGGTCAAAGTCATACCTGCCCCCATAAAAAAGCGTACTCCTTGCGTAGAAATACGCTAGACGCCAAATCTTACCATTCGGTATTCAGTTTCCGGATCAGGAGGATTTGGGATGAAGGAAGTTGTTGTCGCAGGCGCCGCACGAACGCCCATGGGTGGATTTCAGGGCATGTTCGACGGGGTTCCCGCAGCCGATCTGGGCGGTGCCGCCATCCGCGCCGCGCTTGACGGGGCGGGGGCGAACACCGTGGATGAGGTTCTGATGGGCTGTGTTCTGCCCGCAGGGCAGGGACAGGCTCCTGCGCGCCAGGCTGGGTTCGCCGGCGGTTTGGGCGAAGAAGTTCCAGCCACGACGCTCAACAAGATGTGCGGGTCGGGCATGAAGGCGGCGATGATGGCTTTTGACCAGATTGCGCTGGGCCATGCGGAAACGATGATTGCCGGCGGGATGGAGAGCATGACAGGCGCGCCCTACCTGTTGCCCAAAATGCGCGGCGGCGCCCGGATCGGCCACGGCCAGGTGGTGGATCACATGTTCCTGGACGGCCTTGAAGACGCTTATGACAAGGGCCGGCTGATGGGCACCTTCGCCGAGGACTGCGCCGAAGCCTACCAGTTCACCCGCGAGGCACAGGATGAATACGCTCTGCAGTCGCTCTCCAACGCTCTAAAAGCTCAGGAAAGCGGCGCATTCGATGGCGAAATCACCGCTGTTTCCGTGAAGACGCGCAAGGGGGAGATCTCCTGCGATGCTGACGAGCAACCAAAATCCGCGCGGCCCGAAAAAATCCCATCCCTGAAACCGGCCTTCCGCAAGGATGGCACGGTGACGGCCGCGAATTCGTCGTCCATTTCTGACGGGGCCGCCGCCCTGATGCTGGCCTCTGCCGAAGCGGCCGAGGCCCGGGGTCTTGCGGTGCGGGCCCGTATCGTTGGCCACGCGAGCCATGCGCAGGCTCCGGGTTTGTTCACCACGGCCCCGGTTCCGGCGACGCAAAAGCTTCTCGACCGTATCGGCTGGAGCAAGGAAGACGTCGATCTCTGGGAGGTCAACGAGGCTTTTGCAGTCGTGCCGATGGCTTTCATGCACGAGATGGGTCTGCCGCGCGACATCGTGAACGTCAATGGCGGCGCCTGCGCTTTGGGGCACCCGATCGGGGCTTCCGGCGCACGCATCATGGTCACATTGCTCAATGCACTTGAAAAGCGCGGTCTCAGACGCGGTGTCGCCGCCATTTGTATCGGTGGAGGCGAAGGCACCGCCATCGCCATCGAACGGGTTTGACCCTTTTTCTCGTTTCCAATACGGCGGGAACGAATTGAGCCTGAGGTTCGGGAAGGGGCTGGTCCCCTTCACCTTCAGATAAGAGTGCCGAGATGACTGCCGACTACGATACACTCGCGAAAACGATTGCCGCGCTGACGGAAGGTGAAACCGACGAGGTGGCGCTGATGGCCACTGTCGCCTGCGAGGTGCATCACGCCGATGACCGCTTCGACTGGACCGGCTTTTATCGCGTGACCGAACCCGGTCTGCTCAAGATAGGCCCCTATCAAGGCGGCCATGGCTGTCTCACCATACCGTTCGAACGGGGCGTTTGCGGCGCTGCGGCGCGAACCGGCGAGGTTCAACTCGTCCCGGATGTCGAGGCCTTTCCCGGACACATCGCCTGCGCTTCCTCCACGCGATCCGAACTGGTCCTGCCGGTGCACAATGAGGCAGGGGACCTGATTGCCGTTTTCGACATCGACAGCGATCAGCCGGATGCGTTCACGCCAAAGGATGCCGGTGCATTGTCATCGATCCTGTCGCAGGTTTTCGCGCAATAATGCGCTTCGCTAAGTTCCAAAGCCGGTTTACAGCCGCCTGCCGCTGATGGTCAGCCGAGGACCGACAGGTCTCCGTTCGTCCACCAGTAGTACCCCGCCGCCTGCACGGCGACGATGACGAACAGCCAGACCGTGAAACCCCGTTTGCGGGTCTTGTGCCGGAACATCCAGCGGCCCAACACGGCACCGGGGCTGCCGCCAAGAGCCGCCAGCCACAAAAGCGTGCGTTCGGAGAATCGCCGCTTTCTGCGACCCGCGCGCAGCTTGTCCCAACCAAAAGCCAATAGGGTCAACCCGTTGACCACCCACAGATACATCACCGCGATCCACATGGTTTGGGCATATCCAATCCCAACGCGACCTTCAAATGAAAAAATTCTTGAAAATTTCACGAAATTGAGCGACCGTGAAAAAGAGGATGTTTTTTTCACGAGAATCGGAGCGCCCGGTGAACACCCAAGCCCGCCACAGCGCCACACTCGGGGCCGATATCCGCGCCCTGCGCAAGGCGCGCGGTTTGACGCTGACCGAGATCGCAGCGCGGCTCGAACGCTCCGTTGGCTGGCTCAGCCAGGTGGAGCGGGACATGTCCGAACCTTCGATCTCGGACCTGCGGCAGATTGCTGAATGTTTGGGTGTACCGATGTCGATGCTGTTTACCCATTCCGCGGCACCTGCGGACGAACAGGGCTATATCGTTCGCGCCGGATCGCGTCGTCCGATGGGATCGGGCGACGAGGGATTGATCGAAGAACTTCTGTCCCCCGACCTGACGGATGACTTCGAGGTGGTTCATTCCACCTTCCGCCCCCGCTCGCGGATGCAGACGCCGGCTCACCGGCCAACGCAAGAGGTCGGGTACATGGTTTCGGGCCGCCTGGACCTCATTATCGGCAACCGCTCCTTTACCGTCGGACCCGGCGACAGCTTTCGGTTCAAGAACGAACCCTATCAATGGGCAAACCCCTATGACGACCCCGCCGTGGCCGTCTGGGTCATCGCCCCGCCGGTATACTGATGAGCTTCGAGGCCTGGACCATATTCGCGCTGTTCTGGGTGGTGTTCGTCACCACACCGGGGCCAAATGCGGTCAATTGCGTCTCGAACGGGATGAGCCTGCCGTTCGCCAGGGCGATGCTGGGGGTACTGGCAATTCTGACGCAGGCCAGCGCGTTTCTGATCCTGTCGGCGCTGGGCGTGACGGCACTGATTGCAACCTCTCCGGCCGGGTTTTTCATTGCCAAGCTGATTGGTGCCGGATTCCTGATCTGGCTGGGCATTCGAGGCTGGATGACCGCGAAGACGCCTGTCCGGGCGGATGAGCGTCCCGCGCGTCACGTCTATCTGCATGCCCTCGCAATCGCGACGATCAACCCGAAAAGCGTCGCTGGATACCTCGCGGCCTTCTCGCAGTTCGTGCAGCCGGATGTACCGATCTGGCAGCAGATGACGACCATCATGCCCACCGCACTGATCATTACCACGCTCAGCTATACCGGCTTTACCCTGCTGGGCGCGCTGATGGGCAAAGCGGCGTTGGGGGCCGTATTCAATGTCTGGGTGCGCCGGGTCATGGCCACCTGCTTCATCATCTATGGCGTGGCTCTGGGAACCAGCACCACGACTTTGGCAAAGGGGTAATCTGATGCATGCCGGTTCCTGCCTCTGCGGCGCAGTCGCGTTCACAATCGACGGAGAGCTGTCGCCGCCCGTCGCCTGCCATTGCGGCCAGTGCCGCAAGCAGTCGGGCCACCTCTGGGGTTCGACCTCGACCCATCAGGACAATCTGAGTTTCACGGCCAGCGATTCGCTTGGCTGGTATCGCGCCTCGGATATCGCCCGGCGCGGGTTCTGCTCGGCCTGCGGCTCGTTCCTGTTCTGGCAGCATAATGACGAGGACACGATATCAATTTCGGTCGGGTCGCTGGACGAGCCCACCGGCCTGAAACTCTCGAAACACATCTTTGTCGCCGACAAGGGTGATTATTACGACATCTCAGACGACCTGCCTCAAGTGGCGCAATAACAGGGATCAAGACAAATGAGCGATTTTCCAACAAGGGCCCGCGTGGTCATCATCGGTGGCGGTGTGGTGGGAACCTCCTCACTGTACCATCTGGCTAAGAAGGGCTGGACCGACTGCGTACTGCTGGAAAAGAACGAACTGACCGCCGGCTCGACATGGCACGCGGCGGGCAACGTGCCGACCTTTTCCACTTCGTGGGCGATCATGAACATGCAGCGCTATTCGACCGAGCTGTATTCCCGTCTGGGCGAAGAGGTCGATTACCCGATGAACTACCATGTCTCGGGCTCCATCCGTTTGGCACACAGCAAGGAACGGATGCAGGAGTTCGAGCGCGCCTGTTCGATGGGCCGCTATCAGGGCATCGCGATGGAGATGTGGACGCCTGAACAAGCCAAGGAAAAATACCCTTTCCTTGAGACACATGATCTCGAAGGCGTGCTGTTCGACCCCAGTGATGGCGACATTGATCCGGCCCAGCTGACACAGGCGCTGGCCAAGGGTGCCCGCGACATGGGCCAGAAGATCATCCGCTTCTGCCCGGCGACCGGCGTGACCCAACATGATGATGGCACCTGGACCGTCCACACGGACAAGGGCGACATCGACTGTGACTATGTGGTGAACGCGGCCGGCTACTACGCGCAGCGCGTGGGTGAATGGTTCAAGCCCTTTGGTGGCCGTACCGTTCCCGCGATGGTGATGAGCCATCAGTACCTGCTGACCGATGAGGTGCCAGAGGTTGAAGAATGGTCCAAAGCGAACGGTGGCAAAAAGCTGCCGCTGCTGCGCGACGTGGATGTCTCGTACTACCTGCGGCAGGAAAAAAATGGCTTCAACCTTGGCCCGTATGAGCCCAACTGTAAGGGCCACTGGATGACCGAGGATGATCCGATGCCCGAGGATTTCTCGTTCCAGCTGTGGAATGACGATCTGGACCGCATCGAAGACATCGTCACCGACGCGATGGAACGTGTGCCGTTGATGGCAACCTCAGGTGTTGGCCGAGTCATCAACGGTCCCATCCCCTACGCGCCGGACGGGCTGCCGTTGATCGGCCCGATGCCGGGTGTGAGAAACGCGTTCGAGGCGCACACTTTTACCTTCGGTATCGCCCAGGGCGGCGGGGCCGGCAAGGTGCTGGCCGAATGGATCGTCGATGGCCATACCGAATGGGATATGTGGGCGGTCGATCCGCGCCGCTATACCGATTACACCGATCAGGACTACTGCAACCAGAAAGGCATGGAGGTTTATGGCAACGAATACGCCATGCACTTCCCCCATCACGAATGGCCCGCCGCGCGCGACAAGAAACTGTCGCCGGTGCATGACAAGGTCAAAGCGGTGGGCGGCGTGATGGGTGCCTATAACGGATGGGAGCGTGCCAACTGGTTCGCGAAGCCGGGCGATGACACGTCGCTTGAGGCGACCCATACCTGGGGTCGTTCCGGCCCGTGGGAGCAGCGGATCCAAGAAGAATGCGAGGCCGTGCGAGACCATTGTGGCGTACTAGATCTGCCAGGCTTCTCGCGCTTCATGGTCAAGGGAGAAGGCGCCGCCGAGGCGCTGCGCGGCCTCGCAACCGGTGGGTTGCCAAAGGTCGGCCGGATGAACCTCATCTATGTCTCCGACGACCGTGGCCGCATTCTGACCGAAATGTCCTGTATCCGTCTGGGTGAGGATGAGTTCCTGATGATCACGGCGGCAACCGCGCAGTGGCATGACCGCGACATCCTGCGGAATGTGATGCCAGCGGGCGTCAGCGTCGAGGACGTGACCACCACCCGCGACACGTTGATCGTCACCGGCCCGAAGTCGCGTGAGATCCTGTCGGGGCTGTCCGATGCGGACCTGTCTTCGGGGTGGCTGACCCATCAGGCCGCCACAGTGGCCGGGCAGCCTGCGCATCTGATCCGCGTTTCATTCGCGGGTGAACTGGGCTGGGAGGTTCATGCCCTGAACGAACACATGCCCGCCATCTATGACGCCATCATCGGCGCGGGGGCAAAGCCCTTTGGCATGTATGCGCTGAATTCCCTGCGTATCGAAAAGGGATACCGGGCGTGGAAGGGCGATCTGTCCTCCGACTATTCGTTGCTGGAAGGCGGGCTGGGCCGTTTTGTCAAGCTTGACAAGCCTCAGGATTTCCCGGGCAAGGCTGCGATCCAGAATGAAAAGCAGCAGGGCGTGAAGAAATGCTTTGTCACCCTGATGGTCGATGCTGGTGACGCGGACGCACCCTATATGTCCTGCATCTGGCATGACGGGAAGATCGTCGGCGAGACCACATCGGGTGCGTGGGGCTATCGTGTGAATGCCTCGATCGCGCTGGGCATGGTGCGACCTGAACTGGCGGTGCCGGGTACCGAGCTAGAGGTCGAGATCTACGGCCGGAAACATCGTGCCGTGGTCCAGGAAGACCAGCCGCTTTGGGACCCCGGCAACGAACGGCTCCGCGCCTGACAAAGCTGGCCCGCCATTGACAAGGGATGACAGTGATGACCCGGCAAATGAACGGCATCTACCTGACCCGGCATGGCGGACCGGACGCGTTGGAGTGGCGCGAAGACATCCCTGTTCCGGCCCCCGGGCCGGGGCAGGTGCTGGTTCGCGTCGCCGCGGCCGGCGTCAACAACACCGACATCAACACTCGCGTGGGCTGGTATTCGTCCGACGTGACCAGTGCGACCGACGCGGTCGATCAGCAGGTTGAGGCCGGCGGCTGGGGCGGTGCGCTGACCTTTCCCCGAATTCAGGGCGGCGATCTTTGCGGCATCGTGGAAAAGGTCGGTTCCGGCACGGTGTTCCAGCCGGGTCAGCGCGTGACCTGCCCGATCAACCTGCCACGCCCGCGCCCCGGCAATCCGCAGGGTTTCGTTGCCCTTGGTTCGGAACTGGACGGGGCCTTTGCGCAATATTGCCTGGTCGAGGCGGATGATCTTTACGATGTCACCGCCTCGCCACTTTCGGATGTCGAAATCGCCGCCATTCCGTGCGCCTTTGGCACGGCGGAAAACCTGCTTTCGCGCGCGGGCGTGACTGCCGGGCACAGGGTGTTGATTACCGGCGCCTCTGGCGGTGTGGGTTTGGCTGCCGTGCAACTGGCCGCCCTGCGTGGGGCTGCCGTTTGGGGTGTGACCAGCCCGGCCAAGGCGGGCGTGGTCAAAGGGCAGGGCGCACGCGATACTTTCGACCGCGATACCCCGCTTCCCAAAGACAGTTTCGACATGGTGATCGACGTCGTTGGCGGCCCGGCTTGGCCCGGCCTCATTCTGGCGCTGAAACCCGGTGGACACTATGCCGTCTCGGGCGCAATCGCCGGTCCGATGGTGCAGGCGGATTTGCGCGACATCTACCTGCGGGATATCACCATCCACGGCTGCACCCATCAGGCGCCCGACGTGTTCGGCCGCTTGGTCACGCTGATAAACGAAGGCAGGATCAAACCCCTGATCTCAAAAACCTATCCTCTGCGTGAGATCGCCAGGGCGCAGGAGGATTTTCAATCCAAAGCTTTTCCCGGCAAACTGGTATTGATTCCCTAGGGAGGATTGCATGACCGAAATCACTCTTCTCGACGGCTCGATCGGTCAGGAACTAGTCAAGCGAAGCGGCGACAGGGCGACGCCCCTTTGGTCTACCCGCGTGATGATCGACCATCCCGAACTGGTGGGCGAGGTGCACGCGGATTACTTCCGGCGAGGCGCGACCATCGCCACCACGAACACCTACGCTGTGCATCGCTCGCGGCTTGCCCGGGTTGGGCTGGAGGATCAGGTGCCTGCCCTGATCAACACCGCTGTTGCGCAGGCGGAAAGAGCGCGCGAAGGCACGGGTGGCCGCATTGCCGGATCATTGGGGCCGTTGCTTGCCTCTTATCGGCCCGACCTGATGCCGGATCCGGACGAAGCGGCGCAGAAATTCGCTGAGCTTGTTGCGCTGATGAGCCCACGCGTCGACCTGTTCCTGATCGAAACCGTGTCGTCGGTTCAGGAGGCAACAGGGGTTTTGCGTGGAACGCAAGGCTGTGGCAAACCGGTTTGGCTGTCGCTGACCGTCATGGATGATGACGGCACCCGTCTGCGTTCGGGCGAGACGCTGGGCGATATTGCCCCGTTGGTTGCGCGGTTCGAACCCGAAGCGGTTCTGATCAACTGTTCCCGCCCCGAAGCTATCGCGGCGGCGCTCGATATCCTCAAAACGCTTGGTAAACCTTTCGGAGCCTACGCCAATGGATTTACGCGCATCTCCGAAGAATTCCTGAAGGACGCGCCGACCGTGGACGCGCTGGAACAGCGCACGGATCTTGATCCGGATGCCTATGCCGAATTCGCCATGGGCTGGGTGGCACAGGGCGCCACCATCGTCGGAGGCTGCTGCGAGGTGGGTCCGGATCACATCGAGGCGCTGGCCCGACGTCTGCGAGCCGCCGGGCACAAGATTACCTGAGGAGCGACACGTGACAGCCAGATCCGGTGGGCGATACGACAGCGCGATTCCGAAACGATGGAACATCGATATCGTCGTCGCGGACGGCTTTGTGTTGATCGAGGTGGCGGGGGTCGTCGACGTCATCAGAATTGCCAATCGTGTTTGCCCTCAACCTCCCTTTCAATGGGCCTATCGGTCGCTTCAGGGTGGCGTTGTCCGCAGCCGGTCCGAAGCATTTGTCGAGACGACGCCAATTCCCGCGCATCCCGATGCCGACTATGTATTCGTCATTGGAAATTCCGACCCGGACAATCCGTCGCTGTCCCTGACACGGGTGATTTCAGACTATACGTTTCGCGGCGCACAGGTATTTCTGCTGGCTGAAGCGGCAAGCCGGTACATCAAGGACAAGGGCGCCGAGGATCATGCGACCCATTGGGAAAACGCGTCATTTCTGAGTGAACGTGGCGGCGGGTTCACCGCCAGGTATTCGATAGCCACCGAACATGGGCCTGTGGTTACCTGCGCCGGCATGGGCTCGACCGTCGATATTGCCCTGGAACTGATCGGCCGTCATGTTTCGGGCGCCGCCAAAATGACAGTTGCAAATGTGATGCTGCACGAAAGCATTCGCGACTATGGCTCAATGCAACCCTATTCGGGCGCCCGGATGACCGAAACGGGCGACGGGAAGCTGGATCAGGCTATCGAGATCATGCAGGCCAATATCGAAGAGCCGGTGCCGATCAATGAAATCGTCGCGGCTCTGGGTCTTTCAAACCGGTCGCTGGAACGCAAATTCAAGACCTACCTGGGCGCTACGCCGAACGGATACTATCGGGAAATGCGTCTGGCCAAGGCCAACAATCTGCTGCTCAACACCACCATGAGCATCCATGAAATCGGGCTGGCCTGCGGTTTTCCGAACGGATTTTCGGCAGTCTACAAAAGCGTTTTCGGGGTCACGCCCTTCGCTATGCGCAGCAAACGACGCACCGGCGGAACAGGGTGAATATCCGATTCATTCTGACGTTTTTGATGGATTTCCTGCCGCCTTTCCATGGCACGATACGCCAAATTCAGAATCGGAGTCTTTGAATATGGCTGATCTTCCCAACAAGGCCCGTGTGGTCATCATCGGCGGCGGTGTGATCGGATGCTCGGTCGCCTATCATCTGACCAAACTGGGCTGGAAAGACGTGGTGCTGCTGGAGCGCAAGCAGTTGACCTCGGGCACCACCTGGCACGCGGCGGGTCTGATCGCACAGTTGCGCCCGTCGTCGAACATGACCAAGCTGGCGAAATACACGCAGGAGCTATACGGCAAAATCAGCGAGGAAACCGGTGTGGAAACCGGGTTCCGCCGGACCGGCTCGATCAATGTGGCCCTGACCGAGGAGCGCCGCGAAGAACTGTTCCGCACTGCTGCCATGGCCCGCGCCTTTGGGGTCGAAGTGCACGAGCTAACCACCGCCGAGGTAAAAGAGAAATACGAACACCTCAACACCGATGACGTGACCGGTGGGGTTTGGCTGCCGACAGACGGGCAGGGCGATCCGGCCAATATCGCGCTGGCGATGGCCAAGGGTGCGCGTCAGAACGGGGCCACCGTCAGGGAACGCGTCAAGGTCACTGGACTCAAACGTAGTGGCCGCCGCGTGACGGGGGTGGACTGGGTGTCGGATGATGGTGCGGCACAGGGCCATATCGAATGCGACCACATCGTCAACTGCGCCGGTATGTGGGGCCGTGAGGTTGGCAAGATGGCGGGCGTGAACGTACCGCTGCACGCCTGCGAACATTTCTATATCGTGACCGAAGCCATCCCGGGCCTGAAGCAGATGCCGGTGCTTCGGGTGGCTGACGAATGCGCCTATTACAAGGAAGACGCGGGCAAGATCCTGCTGGGCGCGTTCGAGCCGAAATCCAAGCCGTGGGGCATGAACGGTATCCCCGACAGCTTCGAATTCGACCAGCTGCCAGAGGATTTCGATCACTTCGAACCGATCCTCGAAGCGGCCTGCAACCGGATGCCGATGCTGGCCGAGGCGGGTATTCACACCTTCTTCAACGGCCCCGAAAGCTTTACGCCGGATGACGCCTATCACCTGGGCCTTGCGCCCGAGATGGACAATGTCTGGGTCGCGGCCGGGTTCAACTCGATCGGCATCCAGTCGGCGGGCGGCGCCGGCATGGCATTGGCGCAATGGATGGAGGATGGCGAAAAGCCGTTTGATCTGGGCGACGTGGATGTTGGCCGGATGCATCCGTTCCAGGGCAACAAGCACTATTTGTACGAGCGGTCCAAGGAAACGCTGGGTCTGCTTTATGCCGACCATTTCCCTTATCGCCAGATGGCAACGGCGCGCGGTGTTCGGCGCACACCGTTTCACCACCACCTCAAAGAGCAGGGCGCGGTCTTTGGCGAAATCGGCGGTTGGGAGCGAGCCAACTGGTTTGCCAACGAAGGTCAGGACCGTGAATACCGGTACAGCTGGAAGCGCCAGAACTGGTTTGAAAACTCTGCCGCCGAACACCGCGCCGTGCGCGAGAATGTAGGCATGTACGACATGACCTCGTTCGGCAAACTGCGGGTCGAAGGGCCGGATGCCGAAGCGTTCCTGAACCATATCTGTGGCGCCAACCTCTCAGTTCCGCTGGGCAAGATCGTCTATACGCAGTTCCTCAACACACGTGGCGGCATCGAGGCGGACGTGACGGTCACCCGCCTGTCCGAAACCGCCTATCTGGTGGTGACCCCAGCGGTAACGCGTCTGGCGGATGAAACCCGGATGCGGCGTTTGACGGGCGAATATCGCGTCGTTATCACCGACGTGACCAGCACCGAAGGCGTTCTGGCGGTCATGGGGCCGAACTCGCGCGAATTGCTGAACAAAGTCTCGCCCAACGACTTTTCAAACGCGGTAAACCCGTTCGGCACCGCGCAGGAGATTGAGATCGGCATGAGCCTCGCCCGGGCGCATCGCGTGTCCTATGTGGGCGAGCTGGGGTGGGAGCTTTACATCCCGACCGAATTCTCGGGCCATGTGTTCGAGGCCCTGTGGGATGCCGGTCAGGACATGGGCCTGAAACTGTGCGGCATGCACATGATGGACAGCTGCCGCATCGAAAAGGCATTTCGCCATTTCGGCCACGACATTACCTGCGAAGACAGCGTGATCGACGCTGGTCTGGGCTTTGCCGTCGATCTGTCAAAACCCGACTTCGTCGGCAAGGCGGCCGTGGTCGAGCGCAAGGAAAGCGGGCCGAAACACCGCATGGTACAGTTCAGGCTGACCGATGCCGAGCCGCTGCTTTTCCACAACGAACCCATTGTTCGTGACGGCGAATATGTGGGCTATCTCAGCTCGGGCAATTACGGCCACACGCTGGGCGGTGCCATCGGCATGGGCTATGTGCCGTGCGAGGGCGAAAAGGCGGCGGAGGTCGTGGCCTCGACCTACGAGATCGATGTGTGCGGCACCAAGATCCGGGCCGAAGCATCTCTCAAGCCGATGTATGACCCGAAATCCGAGCGTGTCAAAGTCTGACCAAGCCAGAATCTAGAATAACAAAGCCGGGGTTGTGGCCCCGGCTTTTTCTTGAGCAGGGAAAGGCTTACATCAGGTCGTTTTCTACATCCTCCGCCGAAATGCCCAGGGCGTCCAATCCGTTTTCAAGATGATCCGACAGATGAGGCGTACCGATCAGATAGTCGGCACAGGGGGTGGATGCCTCGGCCCTGGCGGTGGCGATCGCTTCGGCCAGGTCCTCGGCGAAAAAGCTCTCGCGCCCGACCCACATGATCGCGACCAGTTCGGCTTGCTCGTCCTCGCTCATCCGGTCGATGAACGCCCGCAACTCGCCTTCGGCACGACCCAGTTCCCGCCCCATCAGGGCCACTTGCGCCACCTTTCTGGGCGATATTTCCAACATTTCCAAAACTCCTCTGTCCGCTTGCTTGCATCCATCACAATCAAACGGGACGCGTCCCGTCTTTGATCTTGAGCAAACCGATGATGACTGTGGGTGCCTTCGACTCGCACAACATGGCGGGATGATCACCCGCGCGGTCCGGGTTTGACAACTCCGCCATCGATGTTTGCTGCACGCTGGGGCAATCGCGTCTACAGCAGGGATATTCGGCATACCACCGCAACATTCTCAACAGCGACAGCCCGAAACTTCCGGCATGCGGTGTGTTCGCGGATGCCAACGCGCGGGGCCGTCAGAGTTCCGATTTGCTGAGCGGCACAACGTTTCCCTGCTCGTCGGGTGCAAGTTCCTCGAAATCGAAGTTATCCAGACGTTGCGCGCGGCGTCCGGCTTTTTCCGCGCTGATCTTGATCTCGGAGATATCCTTGGCGGCCTGACCGAAATGCCGGTCCAGATTGGCGACACGGTCCCCCAGTCGTTCGACATCCTTGTGCAGAAGGCCCAGTTCTTTGCGGATCGCGCCGGCTTGTTCCCGCATCCGGGCATCTTTCAGGATTGCCCGCATGGTGTTCAACGTCGCCATGCAAGTGGTCGGAGAGACGATCCAGACGCGTTTGGCGAAACTGTCCTGCACCAGTTCGGGGAATTTGGCGTGCAGTTCGGCATAGACCGCCTCGGAAGGCAGGAACATCAACGCGCCATCGGCGGTTTCACCGTCGAGGATGTACTTTTCAGAAATATCGGAAATGTGCTTGCGCACCGTGCTGCGGAACATCTGCACGGCGGTTTTCAGTTCGACATCATTGGTTGAACCAATCAGCGCCTCATAGGCCTCCAGCGGGAATTTGCTGTCGATCACGATGGGCCCGGGTGGGTGCGGCAGGTGAATCAGGCAATCCGCGCGTTTGCCGTTCGAAAGCGTGGCTTGCAGCGCGTAACTGTCCGAAGGCAGGGCCTTGGAGACGATGTCATTGAGTTGAATTTCCCCGAATGCGCCCCGCGTCTGCTTGTTCGACAGAATGTCCTGCAGGCTCAGTACGTCGCCGGAAAGCCGGGTGATGTTGTCTTGCGCCTTGTCAATTGCGGCCAGCCGTTCCTGAAGCTGCGTCAACGAGGTTGCCGTTTGCTTGGAGGACCCGTGCAGGGTTTCCTTCATCCGCTCCTGCATCTCGGCCAGCGCGCGCGTGGACTTCATCGCGTTGTCGGCAAGCCGGTCGTTCATGTGCTGCTGCACTGTGGACAAGCGCGCCTCGACCGTCTGGATCATCTGAACCTGCGCGTTGGCCTGCGTGTCCGAAACATGTTGCAACCCGCCCCGCAGCTGCTCCTGACCCTGGCCCAGTTGCTGCACGTTCCGGCCCAGATAGTCCAGTTGCCGGGCCAATGGCTCGGCCATGCGCGCCGAACGGCTTGCGGCGCGCAGCGACAGAAGAAGCAACAGCAGAAACAGCATTACCACGCCGCCAACGGCAAGGAGGGCAGAGTCATTCAGCGATAAACCCGTGCCTGCGATCTCGATCATTTCCCCTCACTTGTTCTCGTTTTGTTTCTTTTATATCTATTGCTGCCGGCGGTACCCGTCAACTGCGTCCGAATAACCGTTCGATATCGCTGAGTTTCAATTCGACATAGGTAGGCCGCCCGTGGTTGCACTGGCCGGAATGCGGCGTCGCCTCCATCTCGCGCAACAGCGCGTTCATCTCTTCGGCCCGCATCCGGCGGCCCGAGCGCACCGAGCCGTGACAAGCCATGCGGCTGAGAATTGCCTCGATCCGGGCCTGAACCGTCTGGCTTTCGCCCTGATCGGCCAGTTCATCGAGAATATCGAGGATCATGGCGCGGGCATCCACTTCGCCCAGAATGGCCGGGGTTTCGCGCACGGCAATCGCAGTGCCGCCAAAGGGTTCGATGGTCAGGCCGAGTCGGGTCAGGTCATCGGCGATTTCCAGAAGGCGCGCGCTGTCGCTGTTCGACAGCTCCACGATTTCGGGGATCAGCAGGGCTTGGGATGCAACGCCATTCTCTGACATGCGACGTTTGAGTTTCTCATAGACCAGCCTCTCATGCGCGGCGTGCTGATCCACGATCACCATTCCATCGGCGGTTTGAGCGATGATATAGTTTTCGTGTACCTGTCCGCGGGCGGCCCCCAATGGCAGCTGTTCCGGTGGTTGGACAGCCTGCTCATCCGCCCGATGGGTGTCTTCGCCGGGAACGTGCTCGACAACCTGACCGCTATAGCTGTCGGCGAAATCGGCAAATCCCGGCGCCTGTGCCTGATAAGCGGCCTGACGTGCCTCTGGCGAGGGGCGGTCCATCTGATAGACGCGCCCCGGTGGGGGGGCGGGTTGTTCAGGTCTCATCGCCCCCAGCGTTGCCCCTGCGACGGTGGTGGAGGCACGGTGACCAGCTTCCGCCAGCGCGTGGCGCAGGGCCGAGACGATCAAACCCCGCGCAACGCCGGGATCACGAAACCGCACTTCGGATTTCGCCGGATGAACGTTCACGTCGACCAGCGTCGGGTCGCAGTCGACGAACAGCGCCGCGGCGGGGTGGCGGTCGCGGCTGAGGAAATCGAAATAGGCGGCCCGCAGCGCCCCGGTCAGCATCTTGTCGCGGACGGGGCGACCGTTGACGAAAAGATACTGCGCCACCGCAGCCCCGCGTGAATAGGTCGGCAGCGCAGCGTAGCCATAGAGCCGTATGCCGTCGCGGGAGGCATCGATCCGCAAGGCGTTTTCGGCAAATTCGCGTCCCAGCACGCGGGCAAGCCGCGCATACAGGGCATCGAACAGATCTCCATTTTCGCGGTCGGCGCGAAAAACCGTCCGGCCTTCACCGCCTCCCGAAACATCGCGCAGCGTGAAGGTGATCGCAGGCTCGGCCATGGCAAGGCGCTTGACGGTGTCCGCGACGGCCTGCGCCTCGGCCCGGCCGGTGCGCATGAACTTCAGCCGGGCCGGGGTGGCGAAGAACAGATCGCGTAGTTCGACGACAGTCCCCATGCGCAGGGCCGCCGGTTTTACCGGCTCCATCTTGCCGCCCGCGACGCGGACCGACGCCGCCTCATCGCCGGATGCGCGGCTGGTGATGGTCAGGCGTCCGACCGCACCCAGAGAGGGCAGTGCCTCGCCCCGGAATCCGAACGTATGGATGTTCAACAGATCCGAGCCATCGATCTTTGAGGTCGCGTGCCGCGCCAGCGCCAGCGGAAGATCGTCGGGCGCGATACCGCAACCATCGTCTGTGACACGAATAAGCGTCTTGCCGCCATCCGCGATGTCGACAGCGATTCTGCTGGCGCCGGCATCAATCGCGTTTTCGACCAGTTCCTTGACCGCCGACGCCGGGCGCTCGACAACCTCACCGGCAGCAATGCGATTGATAGCGGTTTCATCGAGTTGCCGGATGACGGGCTGATTTTCGCTGATATTGGGGTTTGGTTGCGCCATACCCCTAAACCTAGCATGGCTGCAATCGATTCTGCCACTGGATTCGGGTCAGAAAATCACTTACGCCCGACCCTACGGATCACATTCGTCGAACGCGGTGACAAACAGATCTCAGGCGAGGCCGGGCGTTTTGTGAGTGGTGGGGTGTGATGTATCCCTTCCAATTCGGTAACATGATCACAGTATTGACGTAAATGCAGCAGCACCCAGCCCAAAATCGGAATCTGGGCAAGGATCAGCCGGTTTATCTAAGGTCAACTTGGCGGGATCATGCCAAGTCAAGCCTGGCTGGGGGCACCGGATCGGGTGCGGCAGGGTCCGAATAACGCGGCACCGGCCAGAATCAGCCCTGACATCGCCGCGATCATGCCTGCCGCGCTGACAGCATCCGTGCCGCCAATCCATAACGGGCCATATCCGGCCAGAACGTAACCCGACACGGCCGAGGCCACCGCAAAGACAACGCTCCACGCCACCTGCCGTTCCAGCCGGTTGGTCATCATGCGCGCCGCCGCCGGAGGGCAGATGAACATGGCGATCACGATGATCGACCCCACTGCGTCAAAGGCCGCCACGGCTGCGACGGCTGCCATCATCACCAGGGCGAGACCCAGCAGGTTGGTGCGGATTCCGGCGGTGCGGGCAAAACCTTCGTCGAAGGTCGAAATCTTGAGGGGACGCCACAGCAGCCATGTGAACAGGCTGACCGCGACCAGTGTCAGAGCCATGCGTAGCAGCTCTGCCGGAAGCGCCGCCAGAGCCTGCGGATCAAGCAGCGAGGACCAGCCGGTCGCATCCAGCCAGATCAGGCTTTCCAGATTTCCATAGAGCGCGTGTTCGACATCGAGATGCACCGCGGACGTGTCGGTCTGCTCCAGCAACAGAACGCCGCCCGCGAACATCGTGGTAAAGACGACGCCCATCGCGGCGCCGGGCTCGATCTGTCCGAGGCGGCGGATCGCCTCGATCAGGACAACCGCCAGGACCGCTGCTCCGGCAGCGCCCAGCATCATCGGCCCGGCCGCGATAACCCCGGTCAGCAAGAACGCCACGACGATTCCGGGCAGAACCACGTGGCTGATCGCATCGCCGATCAGGGCCTGCTTGCGCAGCACCAGAAAGTTGCCGGGCAGGGCGCAGGCGACGGCGGCGCAGATGCCGATCAGAAGCGGCGTCAGCGACAGGGGGACAAACTCTTCGCCGCTCATGCCGGCACCTCCTTCGGGCCACCGATCCGGCGGTCGATTTCCGCGATCTGGTCGCGGGTCAGCACCGTTTCGATATCGCGCAGCCCGTCGTACAGGGCCGCCGTCGCCTCGTGCGCCAGATCGGCGCGCACAATTTCCCATCTTTTTTCGTCCCTGAGCGCCTTGGCGGCGCGGGCGCGGCCCTGGTCCGTCGGAACGCCGTCGCGGCGCACCAGCCCGGCCCGGCGCAACAGGCGCAGGGTCAGGGGTTCATAGATCGTCTGCCCTTGAGCCAACGCCAGAAGCCCCTGCCGCATATGCACCCGGCGCTGGAACCGGAGGTGCCGCAGTACAGCGGCCAGCACGCCGCGCCCGGGGGCGAGCAAAAGCGAAAGGGCAAAAAAGCCAAAACTTACCAGAACGATAATCGGACCTGTCGGCAAATTCGGGGCCGAGGCCGAGAGTGCTGCGCCCAGATAGCCTGCGACGCCTCCCGCAAGGCCGCTCAGCAACACGACCCGATCGGAACGTTCGGACCAGAAACGGGCGGTCACCGGGGGGATGATCAGTAGCGCCACGATCAGGATCAGCCCGACGATTTTCAGGCCCACGACCGTGACCGCCATGACCAGGCCCATCATCGCAAGGTCGATCCGGTTCACTGGCAACCCGCGCGCGGCGGCGTATTCGGGGTCGAATGCCACCAGCATCATCGGGCGGCGGATCAGCATGACCAGCGCAAGCGTCGCAGCGCCGCCCACCGCGATCACCATCGCGTCGGTCCAGAGCATTCCCGCGGTTGATCCCAGAAGAAAGCCTTCCAGCCCCGCCTGCCGCCCGACGCCCATGGTCTGGATCACGGTAAGCAAGACCACGCCAAAGCCGAAAAAGACCGACAGGACCGATCCGATGGCGGCGTCTTCGGCAAGGCGGGTTCGGCTGGTCAGCCAGTTCATGCACAAAAGACCGATCCACGCCGAAACGGCCGATCCGGCGAGCAATCCGACCAGGTTACGCCCGTCGCCGCCCAGCGCCACCATCACCATGAATGCGATACAGACGCCCGGAAGGGTGGCGTGACTGATGGCGTCACTGACAAGGGCACGTTTGCGCAGGAACAGAAATGTGCCGGTCACGCCGGCGGATATGCCGAGCAGTGTTGCGCCAATGGCAACCAGCGTGGCGTTGTAGCCAAGCTGAAGGGTCAGGGCGTCCCAAAGCATATGCCTATCCCAGAGCGCTTGAAATCTGATCGATCTGTGCGGTCGCAAGGCGACCGCCATAGGCAGCTTGCAGGGTCTCGGCGGTAAAGGCTTCGGTCACGGTGCCTTCGGCGACCTTGCTGGTGTTGATCAGCAGCACATGGTCGAAATAATCGGTTACGGTTGCCAGATCGTGATGCACGACGATGACGGTCTTTCCGTCCTCCTTCAGGGATTTCAGAACCGAGATGATCGCTTTTTCGGTGGCCGCATCGACTCCGGCGAAGGGTTCGTCCAGCAGATACAGATCGGCATCCTGCGCCAGTGCACGGGCCAGGAATACCCGTTGCTGCTGACCACCCGACAACTGGCCGATCTGCCGGTCGGCAAAATCACGCATGCCAACCCGGTTCAGGCAATCCATCGCGCGCGACAGATGGCGGGCGCGCACCCGTCCCAGCAGGCCAAGCTGGCGATAGAGGCCCATAAGCACCACGTCGATCACGCGGGTCGGAAAATCCCAGTCCACGCTGGCACGCTGCGGAACATAGGCGATGCGGCCGCGCTGGGCTTCCAGCGGCTCACCAAAGACCGTGACCTGTCCCGAAAGTGGCTTGACGATCCCCAAAGCAGCCTTGAGCAGCGTCGATTTCCCGGCGCCGTTGGGGCCGATAATTGCCGTCATGGCCCCGACCTGAACCGTCATATCCAGCGAGAACACCGCAGGTTTCTGCCCATAGGAAACCGTCATACCCCGGATCGCCAGCGGGCTGTCGGAAAAATCGGGCGACTGGACCTCGGCGCCGTGGCTGGTTGCAAGCTCAAGCACCGTTCAAAACCCCGCCGACAGTTTGCCGTCCATGCCGCGTGCCGGCACATCTGCCCCCAGCGCTCCAGCAATCACGGTGATATTGTGGTCGAGCATCCCCAGATAGGTACCCTCATAGGTGCCGTCCTCGCCCATCGCGTCCGAGAACAGCTCGCCGCCGACCAAAACCTCATGCCCCTTGGCCGCAGCGCCTTCGATCAGGGCGCGCATCGAACGATCCGAGACTGAACTTTCCACGAAAACGGCCGAAATCCTGCGTTCGACCAGCGTATCCACCAACTCTCCGATCCGGTTCAGACCCGCTTCGGACTGGGTCGAGATACCCTGAATGCCCATGACCTCGAACCCGAAGCTCTGGCCGAAATAACCGAATGCGTCATGGGCGGTGACCAGAACCTTGTTGTTTTCCGGAACGGTCGTCAGCGTCTTTTGCGCATAGGCGGTCAGGCGGTCGATATCGGCAAGGTGACGCTCGGCATTGGCCGCGAAGATGCCGGCCGCTTCGGGGCGGGTTTCGGTCAGGGCCGCCTGCACCTGAACCACAACATCCCGCCACAACTCGGGGGTCATCCACACATGCGGGTCGTATTTGTCGGCATAATCGTCATGCGCACGCAGCTTGTTCTTGTTGACCCCCTCGGCCACGGCCACCACGTTCCGCTTGCGTTCGAGATCGTGAAAGAACTCTTCCATCTGCGCTTCCAGATACAGGCCGTGCCACAGAACCAGATCGGCGCGGGTCATCGCCACGATGTCGCTGCGGGTCTGTCGATAGGCGTGCGGGTCGACGCCCGGACCCATCAGCCCCTTGACCTCGACCTGATCCCCACCCACCTGGCGGGCGGCGTCCGCGATCATGCCGGTTGTGGCGACGACTTTGAGCGGCGCCTCGGCCCAGGCCGCCAAAGGCAGTGCCGTGGCCAGTCCCAATGCCAGAATAAAGCTGCGGCGAATCATGGTGACTCCTGTTTTCGCGCTGTGTTCGATATGAATATGCGAACCATTCGCAATTAAGTCAATGCAATTGAGAACCATTCGCAAGAAAATGCGTGTTTTGTCCATTTGGTCAAAAAATTCACACGCCATGGCTTCAGGCACCTTCCATTCCTGTGCGTCCCGTGCGATTTTGACGCAAACCTCCCAAAGGAAGCGATGATGGAAACGCAGAGCCCCGTGCGCACCGCGCATCTGCCGCAAGTGACCGAACCCCGTAATCCGGGGATGGATCTGGATCTGGACTGGGTGCGTGGGGTACAGGCCAACACCTCGGCAATCGAGCGACGCGCCGCGACCCTGCCCGGACGGCGGTCGGTTAAAAAGGATTATCAGGCGGCGTGGCTGCTGAAGGCGATCACCATGATCGACCTGACCACCCTGTCGGGCGATGACACCGTGGGCCGCGTGCGCCGCCTGTGCGCCAAGGCGCGGCAACCCGTGGCGCCGTCGGTGTTGCAAGCGCTGGACATGCCGCCGATCACAACCGGGGCGGTCTGCGTCTATCACGATATGATCGAAACTGCAGTCGAGGCGCTGAAGGGCACCGGTATTCCGATTGCCGCCGTTTCGACCGGTTTCCCGGCGGGCCTGTCGCCCTTCCACCTGCGTGTGGCCGAGATCGAAGAAAGCGTGAAGGCCGGAGCCGAAGAGATCGACATCGTGATCTCGCGCCGCCATGTGCTGTCGGGCGACTGGCAGGCCCTTTACGATGAAATGAAGGCCTTCCGCGTGGCCTGCGGCGATGCGCATGTGAAGGCCATCCTCGCCACCGGTGAGCTGGGCAGCCTGCGCAACGTCGCCCGCGCTTCGCTGGTGTGCATGATGGCGGGGGCGGATTTCATCAAGACCTCGACCGGCAAGGAAAGCGTGAACGCCACTTTGCCCGTCAGCCTCGTGATGATCCGCGCCATTCGCGACTTTTATGACCGCACCGGGTATCGCGTCGGCTACAAGCCTGCGGGCGGCATCTCGAAAGCCAAGGACGCGCTGGTGTATCTGTCGCTGATCAAGGACGAACTGGGCGACCGCTGGCTAGAACCCGACTTGTTCCGCTTTGGCGCATCATCCCTGCTGGGCGACATTGAGCGGCAGTTGGAACATTATGTCACCGGCGCATACTCCGCTGGCTACCGTCACTCCATGGGCTGAGGACAAAACAATGACAGTCAAAGAGATTTTCGAAAACATGGACTATGGCCCTGCCCCCGAAAGCGCTGCCGAGGTTCTGGCCTGGCTGGTCGATCAGGGCGACAAGTTCGGTCACTATATTGACGGTGCCTTCACCAAACCCGGCAAAGGGTTCGATGGCCGCAACCCGGCGACCGGAGAAGTTCTGGCCCAGCTGACGCAGGCGAAACAAGCCGATGTGGATGCCGCCGTTTCCGCCGCCCGCAAGGCGCAGCCGAAATGGGAAAAGCTGGGTGGCGCGGGTCGCGCACGACACCTCTACGCCATTGCACGTCTGTTGCAGAAACATTCGCGCCTGTTTGCGGTGCTGGAGAGCATGGACAATGGCAAACCGATCCGTGAATCGCGCGACATCGACATCCCTCTGGCGCAGCGGCACTTCTATTACCACGCCGGAATGGCGCAGTTGATGGAGAGCGAACTGCCCGACGCGCAGGCACTGGGTGTATGCGGGCAGATCATCCCGTGGAACTTCCCGCTGCTGATGCTGGCATGGAAAATTGCGCCTGCGCTGGCAATGGGTAATACCGTGGTTCTGAAGCCGGCAGAATACACCTCGCTGACTGCGCTGCTATTTGCCGATATCTGCACGCAGGCCGGGTTGCCCAAAGGCGTGGTCAACTTCGTCACCGGCGATGGTGCGGTAGGCGAGATGATCGTGGCTGCTGACGTGGACAAGATTGCCTTTACCGGCTCGACCGTCGTCGGCCGCCGCATCCGCGAAGCCACGGCGGGCTCGGGCAAGGAACTGACATTGGAGCTGGGTGGCAAGTCCGCCTATATCGTCTTTGACGACGCCGATATTGATTCAGCGATCGAAGGTCTGGTCGATGCGATCTGGTTCAATCAGGGTCAAGTCTGCTGTGCGGGCTCGCGTCTGCTGGTGCAGGAAGGCATCGCCGACCGCTTTCACGACAAGCTGCGCGCGCGGATGGACAAGCTGCGTGTAGGTGATCCACTGGACAAATGTATCGACGTCGGTGCGGTTGTGGACCCGGTCCAGTTGCAGACCATCAAAGGCATGGTCGAAAGCAATACCGTCGGCCACGTGCATCACGCTGCCTGCGAACTGCCCGAAAACGGCTGCTACTACCCGCCGACACTGATCTCGGGCCTCGAAACATCCGACCCGCTGATGCAGGAAGAGATCTTTGGCCCGGTTCTGGTGTCCTCGACCTTCCGCACACCTTCTGAGGCGGTCGAGCTGGCCAACAACACCCGCTATGGTCTGTCGGCAACCGTGTGGACCGAGAACGTGAACCTCGCGCTGGACACTGCGCCCAAGCTGGTTGCGGGCGTGGTCTGGGTGAATGCCACCAACCTGTTCGACGCCGCCGCCGGGTTTGGCGGGGTGCGCGAAAGCGGCTTTGGCCGCGAAGGCGGTTGGGAAGGGCTGGCTGCGTACACCAGGCCCAAGGCCAAGGCCAAGCCGCTGGCGAGGATCGAGGCAACAACGGGCGAAGGCGCCCCGGTCGATCCCATCGACCGCACAGCCAAGATGTATGTCGGCGGCAAGCAGGCACGACCCGATAGCGGCTATTCGAAACCCGTCTGGGGCAAGTCCGGCCTGCTGGGCCATGTAGGGCTCGCCAACCGCAAGGACGTCCGAAATGCGGTCGAAGCCGCGGCTGGGGCCAAGGGCTGGTCCAGGACCACAGGCCATCTGCGGGCGCAGATCCTGTATTACATCGGCGAGAACCTCTCGGCCCGCGCAGGTGAGTTTGCGGCCCGTATCGACGCCATGACCGGCAAGAAAGATGGCGCGAAAGAGGTCGAAGCCTCGATCCAGCGCCTGTTCACCGCCGCCGCCTGGGCCGACAAGTATGACGGACAGGTGCATGGCGTTCCGATCCGGGGCGTTGCCATTGCCATGAAGGAACCGGTCGGCGTGATCGGTGCTCTCTGCGCGGATGAGGCCCCTCTGCTGGGTCTGGTCTCGGCCATGGCCCCCGCGATTGCGATGGGCAACCGGGTGGTGCTGGCGGCAAGCGAACCCTATCCGCTGGCGGCAACGGATTTCTACCAGATCCTCGAGACCTCGGACGTCCCTGCTGGCGTGGTCAACATCCTGACCGGCAGCCATGCGGAACTGGCCAAGCCGCTTGCCGCGCATCTGAACGTCGATGCGGTCTGGAGCTTCTCCTCCACCGATCTGTCGGCGGAGATCGAGAAAGCCTCAGCCGGAAACCTGAAACGGACCTGGGTCAACAACGCGGCGGCTTTTGACTGGAACACGGACCATTCCCGCCGCTTTCTGCAGGCGGCGACCGAAGTAAAAAATGTCTGGGTGCCCTACGGCGAGTAGGGTGCCCCATTCGAGGCCTGCTGGAATTTTCGGCTCTGGACACACCGGATTGGCCATGGTCCGATATATCGGCACAACGGGTCTTTCGCCAGATACCGCTGCGGCGGGAGTAAAGCCGCTTGAAAGCGGCTTAAGCGGTTTCAAACCGCTTCAAGGCGTTTGCAAAAGCCTTGTCCCCCCTTTCAGTTGGTGGTTTCCAGCCCAACCGGTTTTCCGACTACCGTGAAATGCAGACCCTCCGGGTCAAGCAGCTCGCGCGCCACCCGGTTGACGTCGTCGAGCGTCACCGCGTTCACCTTGTCGTTGCGGGTCGCGATATAGTCGATGGGCAACCCTTCCATCTGCATACCGACCATGATCCCCGCGATCTGGCTATTGCCGTCGAAACGCAGGGGATAGGCACCGGTCAGATAGGTCTTGGCATCCGCCAGTTCCTTCTCGCTTACACCGTTGGTCGCCGCACGCGCCCATTCCGCTTCGATTACCTCAATCGCTTCCGCGATCCGTTCATTGGCCGACGCGACCGAGCCCAGATAGACCGAAGCCAGATCCTTGGGCACCAGATAGGAATAGACGCCATAGGTCAGCCCGCGCTTCTCACGTACTTCCTGCATCAGGCGGCTTTCGAAGCCGCCGCCGCCAAGGACGTGGTTGAGCAGATAGGCGGCAAAGAAATCAGGATCGTCCCGGTCGATGCCCTTTTGAGCAAAAAGCGCCACCGATTGCGGCGTGTCGAATTCGACTACGCTGATCCCGCCGGGAATGTTGACTTCAGCTTTGCCCGGGATTGGTGTTCCGGTTTCGGGCAGGTCGGCAAGCAATTCGTCGAGCAACGCGCCAAGTGCCTCGGGTGTGATATCCCCGACCGCCCCAACATACAGGCGGTCCCGGGCAAACACGCCTTCATAGGCCGCGACGATGTCTTCGCGGGTCAGGGACGACACGCTTTCACGCGTTCCCTTGCCGTCGGTCCCATAAGGATGATCGCCATAGGCCATTGTGGCAAAGTTGAGCCCGGCAATGTCGTTGGGGTCCTTTTCGTCCGATTTCAGACCCGACAGCACCTGTGCCCGCACCCGGTCGATTGCGTCCTGATCGAATCGTGGTTCGTGAATCGTGATATGCAACAGGTCGACAACGTCGTCGCGGTTTTCGGTCAGGAACCGCGCCGAGATCGCCACGGAATCATCCGTCGCCTGGTATGAGAACGACGCCGCCAACGATTCCAGTTCGCGCGCATAGCTCTGGGCATTCATATCGCCCGCGCCCTCCTCAAGCAGCCCGCTCATCAAATAGACCGCACCCCGCCTGTCGGGGTCGTCCAGCGAAGTGCCGCCGCGAAACCGCAGCTCCAACGCGGTAAAGGGGATCGAGTCGTCTTCGACCAGCCACGCCTTGATGCCTTTGGGCGAGGTGACTTCCTGAATCTCGATTTCCGCCCAGGCGGGCAGGGCGATGAGAAACGCTATCACGGTTGTGAAGAATGCCTTCATTGCGTCACCTCCTCGTCACGCATCAGCCAACCGGTCACCGAGGCTTCGGGCCGCAGCACGTCACGGGCAGCGGCGATAATTTGCTCTCCGGTCACGGCCTGCAGAATATCCGGCCAGGCCTGCACATCCTCGACCGTCAGGCCGCTGGTCAATGCGGCGCCATACCGGTTGCCGATGCCATCGACATTGTCGCGCTCATAGATCAGCGCGGCGCGCAACTGCATTTTGATCCGGTCCAGATCCTCCTGCTTGACGCCTTCGGCAATGAAACCGGCAATAGTCTGATCCATCGCCTCTTCCGCTTCCTGCAGCGATACGTCTTCGGACGGCACCACGATGAAATCGAAACTGGTGTCGTCCAGCGAGACATCCTTGTAAAACGCGCCGGTATAGACCGCCTTTTGCGCCTCAAACTGCAGTTTTTCGTTCAGGTAGGATGTTGTGCCTCCGCCCAGAAGCTCCGCGAGCATGAACAGCGCGGCGGCCTGTTCCTGGCTTCCCGCATTCCGCTGGGGTGCAAGGTAGCTGCGCTGAACGTAGGGCTGCGATACGCGCGGGTCCTTGTAGATCAATCGCCGTTCGGCGGTTTGCGGCGGCTCTTGCGAACGCATCCTTTCCGGCAGATCCGGGTTGGCCGGTATCACCCCGTAATACGTTTCAGCCAGGGTTTTGACCTCATCCGGATCAATATCGCCGGTCACGACGAGAATCGCGTTATTGGGCGCATAGTAGGTCCGGTAAAAGGACAGGGCGTCCTCCATGTCCAGCTCCTCCATCTCATGCTTCCAGCCGATGATCGGTACACCATAGCGGTGGTTGAGGTACTGGGCGGCATTCATCTGTTCGCCGAACAGGGCACGGGGGCTGTTTTCGGTGCGCTGGTTGCGTTCTTCCAAAATCACGCCGCGTTCGGTTGCGATGTCGTTTTCGGTCAGGCGGATGTTACGCATACGGTCCGCTTCCATCCGCATCATCAGCTCCAGCCGGTCCGCCGCGACCCGCTGATAATACGCGGTGTAATCGTAAGAGGTGAACGCATTGTCGGTGCCACCATTGGCCGCCACGGTGGCCGAGAATTCGCCAGGCTTCAGCGTGTCGGTGCCCTTGAACAGCAGATGTTCCAGAAAATGCGCCACGCCGGACGAACCCACGGGTTCGTCGGCAGATCCGGCCCTGTACCAGACCGTGTGCTGAACCACCGGCGCGCGGTGGTCTTCGATCACCACCACGTCCATACCATTGTCCAACGTAAAAGTCGTGACCGCTTCCCGCCCGTCGCTGGCGAAAAGCGGGGTTGCGGAAAGCAGGGCGGCTGACAATGCCAATGCCCGGACCATGCGGCATCCTCCGTGTCGTTTCAGGTGTCAACCTACGATGGCGGCGCGCGGGTTCAAGAGAGATGACGGAAAGTTAAAAATTATTCATCGGCCGCCGGGGGCGCCGACGGGGTGGTATAGCCCTGACTCCGCAATGCGTCATTCTGAACGTAGGGATCGATTGACTGGCTGCGATAGACCTGCTCGTACCGGTCTACCGGGAAAAGGCGGAATCCCGACAGGCGGCCCTGACGCTCACGGAACTGGGCGTCCTCTTCCTGCACGACCTGACGCGTATTCGACGGCACGCCATACCGGTTGGTTGCCGTCACGAGCGCGGCGTCGGACGAGGGAACCGCCTGGGCGTTCAGCGCGGCGGCGGTGCCGCCAAGGGCGATGATTCCCTCTTCGACCGGATTCGGATCGGTCAGGTTGCCGCCACCGGGTGTGGGCGCCGGCAAATACTGGTAATCCTTGGGCGAGGTCAGCGGTTTGACCGGCAGAACCGAGAATTCATCCGGTCCGGCCCCTTGCGCACGGATATTCTTGAGCCCCTTGTTCGAGCATCCCGTCACTGCGACAGCGGCAGTCACAACGATTATCGCCAGCGGCATCCGCATGGTTTTCTCCAGCCAGTTTCAGGCGCTTTTAGCCTATTTCGTCCGGCCCGTCACGGGGCCTTTTTTGCCGTCCAGCATCACAAGGCCGATAGCGCCGGCAAAGATGAAAATGTCAGCCACGTTGAAAACGAAGGGGTTTCGTATGCCGCAACAGGACATGTTCAGGAAGTCCTGCACATAGCCGAAAATCAGACGGTCTGCGACATTGCCCAGAGCCCCGCCGATCAGCAGCCCGCCACTGACCAGCATCAGCTTCGGCCGTGGTGCGCGGCGCAGCCAGATGAGAGCCGCAAGGCAGATGGCCAGAGACAGGCCGATCAGAAACCACCGGCCCGCGTCTCCATTGCCCTGGAACAACCCAAAATTGATGCCGCGGTTTTCGCCGTAGACGAACACCAACAGGGGCGGCAACACGTCGATGCTGTTGCGGTGGGCCAGGTCCATGACATGCACGACCAGAAATTTGCTGATCTGGTCGACCAAAAAGGCCGCGAGCCCGGTCCAGAAAAGAATCCCGTACCGCATCAGTGCCGGAAATGCCGCATGCCGGTAAAGACCATCGCCAGACCTGCCTTGTCCGCCGCCGCGATCACCTCGTCATCGCGCATCGAGCCGCCCGGTTGGATCACACAGGTTGCGCCCGCCTCGGCGGCCTCCATCAAACCGTCCGGGAAGGGGAAGAACGCATCCGACGCCACCGCCGAGCCGATGGTCAGCGGTTGCGGCAGGCCCAGCGTTTCGGCCATGCGCTCGGCCTTTTTGGCGGCGATCAGGGCCGAGTCGACGCGGCTCATCTGACCGGCGCCCACGCCAACGGTCGCGCCGTCCCTGACATAGACGATAGCATTGGACTTGACGTGTTTCGCCACCTTCCAGGCAAACAGCAGGTCGTGCATCTGTTCCTCGGTCGGGGCTTTCTTGGTCACCACCTTCAGGTCATCCATGCCGACAAAACCGTTATCCTTGTCCTGTACCAGCAGGCCACCGGCCACCTGACGGACGGTCTTTCCACCGGCGGTCACATCGGGCAGGCTGTCGGTTGTCAGCAGGCGCAGGTTTTTCTTGGCCGCAAAGATCGCCTTGGCCTCATCCGAGGCACCCGGCGCGATCACCACCTCGGTGAAAATGCCTGTGATTTCCTGCGCTGTTTCAGCGTCCAGCGGTTGGTTCAGCGCCACGATGCCGCCAAAGGCCGAGGTGCGGTCACAGTCGAAAGCAGCCTTGTAGGCCTCCAACAGTGTCGCGCCCCTGGCTACACCACAGGGGTTGGCGTGTTTGATGATGGCACAGGCGGCACCGTCGGCGGGATCGAACTCGGCCACCAGCTCAAAGGCCGCGTCGGTGTCGTTGATATTGTTGTAGCTCAGTTCCTTGCCCTGATGCTGAACGGCGGTGGCCACGCCCGGGCGGCCCGTGCCGTCGGTGTAGAATGCCGCCGATTGATGGCTGTTTTCGCCATAGCGCAGGGTCTGTTTCAACTCACCCGCAAAGGCGCGGCGTTTGGGGGCCTCAAGCTCAAGCGCATCGGCCAGCCAGTTGGACACGGCCGTGTCATAGGCGGCGGTGCGGGCATAGGCCTTTTGCGCCAGTTTACGACGGAACTTGGGGCAGGTCGCGCCGTCGTGCTGATCCATGTCGCCCAGCAGCTTGTCGTAATCCTCGACATCCACCACGACGTTGACAAAGGCATGGTTCTTGGCCGCCGCGCGGATCATCGCCGGGCCGCCGATGTCGATGTTTTCGACACATTCGTCATAACCCGCACCCTTGGCCACGGTCGCTTCGAACGGATAAAGGTTCACCACCAGCAGGTCGATGGCGCCGATGCCATGTTCCTCCATCGCGGCGACGTGCGTGTCGTTGTCGCGCAACGCCAGCAGGCCGCCATGCACCATCGGGTGCAGCGTCTTGACCCGGCCATCCATCATTTCGGGAAAGCCGGTGACCTCGCTGACGTCCTTCACCTCCAGCCCGGCATCACGCAGCGCGCGGGCGGTGCCGCCGGTCGACAACAGCTCGACCCCCCGGTCCGCCAAAGCCTTTCCCAGCTCGATCAGTCCTGTCTTATCGGAAACGGAAAGCAACGCGCGGCGCACGGGGTGAAGGTCAGTCATGTGTTCGGGGTCCTTGTGCGGATCAGTCGAATTCGGGTTCGTCCCGGTTTACGTCGCGAACGGCAACAGCAGTGTCGTGCGCCTTGCTCAGCGACCACCGGATGCGTGTCGCATACTCCATTGCGCGCCCGGATAGAACGATCTGTTTTGTCGCGCGTGGCTTCAGGCGGCCTTTTTCAAGATAAACGCTTGGTTTCAGTGACAATTCGCAGGGCGAGTCGTGGCGGAAAATCCAGATTTCCCCGCTTCTGAGTGCCATCGACACCGCCGCGCCGCCCAGATCCAGCGCCGCATCGATGTCGGGATGCAGATGAAAGCGGGTATCGAATCCGATACCTTTCAGCCCCGATGCGTCCACCGCGCCGTCGAGCCTGCGCTTGGCGGCATCGCCCAAGGCAAGCAACAGATCCTCGCCTGCCAGCTCACGGCCATCAAAGGTAAGGTCCAGCGTTCGTGCATGAGTAAGTCCAAACGCCTTGATATAGCCGTCATGCGCGCCTTGAAAGCGGACGCCGCCATGGGTTTCCTCGATCTCTACGGGTACATTCGCGGGGCCATCCACCAAGGCTTCGAATTCGGTGCTCCTTTGCAATCCGGTCAGGCGCGCGCTGGAAAATCCGTCCAGGCAAATTGTCGAATGGGAGGGCGTTGCCCGGCCCGCGCGGCGCCACTCCATCCCGAAACTTTCCCCCGAGCCGCAATTGACGATCAGGGGCCGCCGCCCCGAGGTCAGTTCAAACGCCAGGGTCGAGGCGTGGCCGTTGTAAGATGCCTGCTTTGTGGGCGGTGAACTTGCATCGACCACGACGCTGGTTCGGCCGGCGGACAGCCGGGCATATCCCATGACCAGACCAACCGGATGCTGCGGCTTGACCCCGCTTTGCGCCAGCGCGTGGTCAAGCCGCCCTTCCAGTCCGCGACCGCCGCCGTGAAACCGGGCCAGCCCGCCATCGGTGTGGCGCAGGCTGCGCAGGGTCGGCGCAATTCGCCTGATCGCCGCCGTGTGCGCCGATGGTGTACCGCGGCCAACGTCATGCAGCGCCGCCGCGGTCCAGGTCAGCAGCGTGAACACTTCCAGCAGCTCTTCGGCATTGCGCGTCGGAATACCGCCGGACCCGTCGATTTGCACTTCGCATTCCTTGCCCAGCGCCATGATGGCGGGATCGGCCATGGCCTCAAGCCCTTCCAGGGCCAGACTGGCATGGATCAGACCGCAGAGCGCCTCGAAACGCGGCAGGCCCGGCGTCGTGCGGTGCCAGCGTTTCGACAGATACCACGTTTGCTGGGCCAGCGACCGCAGAAATGCCTCGTTCCGGGCATTGTCCATGCCGCGCAGCAGGAAATCCGAATGATTGATCCAGCGGATCAAGCGTCTGCCCGTCAGATCCGGCGCCCATCCCGAACCGAATCCCCGACCGTGCGTCCCGATCCAGCCCCATAGCCAAAACTGCGCCTTTTCGCGCGCCTTCGGGTCACCGACCGCCGCCAGATCGTCTAGCCAGGCGAATCCGTGCCGCTCGGCATCGAAGGCGGCATTTGGCGCCTCGACCTCCCACAATCCGCTGTCCCGGGATTCAACGAGATAACCTGCGAACAGCAGATTGCCCGCCACCAGTTGTCGCCCGCGCGCATAAGACCCGACGGTGCGAGGTTCGGGCCGGGACACGAACCCGCCGGCCGATTTGCGCCGCTGGCTGAGACGCGCATAGAGACGGTTCTGAAACCGCACCCATCTGGTTGAAAATGTATCCGGACCGGACATCTCGTTAACCTGCCTCTTACGCTCTGTGGGCGTTTGAGGCGAAGATAGCCGGTGATCGGTGCCAAGTCACCGAAAAGAGTCCGCCTCAGCCCGCTTTGCGCAGGCTCGCGATATAGAAACCGTCCATCCCGCCCCGGTCCGGCCAATAGTCTGGGCGCAGGCGCAGGCCGCCTTCTTCGGTCACCCAGCCGGGATCGATTCCCGGCAGTTTCAGCGCATCCCGGTCCACTGTCATATCCGGAAACAGCTCAAGCGCCTCTTCGATCTGTACCTCGCCTTCGTCCGGCAACAGCGAACAGGTGCAATAGACCATCCGGCCGCCCTGCCGCACCATCCCCCAGGCATGCGCCAGCATTTGCATCTGCAACTCGATCAATGCGCCAAATTCCGAACCGTCCTTGGCGTAGGGAAGGTCTGGATGCCGCCGGATTGTGCCGGTCGCGGAACAGGGCGCGTCAAGCAGGACCGCATCGTAAGTACCCGAGTGTTCCAGCGCGTCGCCCGTAATCAGCTCGGCCTTCAATCCCGTTCGTTTCAGGTTTTGTCGTACCCGCGCCATCCGCGTTTCGGAGATATCCAGCGCCGTGACACTGGCCCCGGCGGCGGCCAGTTGCATCGTCTTGCCGCCGGGCGCCGCGCACAGATCCAGCACGCGCTCGCCAGCGCCCGGAGCCAGCACCCTGACCGGCAATGCCGCCGCCGCGTCCTGAACCCACCAGTCGCCATCGACAAAGCCGGGCAGGGCGGACACCTGACGGGTATCGTGCAGGCGCACCGAACCGGTGGGCAGGCTATCGCCCTTTGGCCCTGCGGCCCCCGGTTTCATGGTCAGATCCAGCGGAGCGCCCGCGAAATGGGCGCGCTCCATCCCGGTCACGGCCTCTTGGCCCCAGGCATCCACAAGCGGTTCGCGCAGCCATCCGGGCATGCGCGGCACACGCATGCGTGGCCACGCGTCCGGCCCCTCCGCCGCGATCTTGCGCAGAACCGCATTGACCAGCCCCTTGAGACGCCCATGCTTTCGGTTGCGCCCGACGATCTCGACCATCGCGTTCACGACGCCATGCGCCGCCTCGCCCTGACACAGTTCGACCGTTCCCAGACGCAGGGCATTCCTGACCGTCAGCGCCGGAGTTTTCTGCAAGTGACCGCTCAGCAACCGGTCGGCGCGTTCCAGACCGCGCAGGGTTTCCAGTGTCAGCCGCTGCGCCCGCGCCCGGTCTTCGGGTTGCAACCGGTCCAAAGCGCCTGCGGCCAGACATTCGGACAGCAACCGGCCTTCGCCCAATATCTGGTCCAGCAGATAGATCGCGCTGCGCCGCGCCGAAGTTGCGCTGTCTGCCATGAGTGCCGCCTTTTGCCTGTGACTTCCGCCCGCATTGCCATGGACGGACGTGGGCGTATATCAGGGCCACGGACGAAAAGGAACCCGAAGACATGAGCGATGACCGCAAAGAGCTCCCTGCCGCCGCGCTGCGTGCCCTGGCCGAGGCCGAGGAGCGCCGCAAAAAGGCCGCCGCCGAGGCCCGGGAAATGCCCAAGGAACTGGGCGGTCGTGACGGACCCGACCCGGCACGCTACGGCGATTGGGAGAAGAAGGGCATCGCGATCGACTTCTGATCAAGCTCAGTTCCACTCACGCGGGATCTGCGCGCAATCGACTTGCGACGATCGGGGGAATTCGGCGCCATCCATCACCGCTCGCATTCCGCAATAAACTGACTTGCACGCATTTTCCCTGTCGCGGATTCTGACCCCCTGGTCAGGTGTTACCTCAAGCTCGACGCGACATAGCAGCCCGCCAGTCAACTGTTCCCGATAGTACCAGCCAGTTGATGTCGGGCTCAGCGCCCCGCTAATCCCGCAGGAATGACCGGTTGCTCCAAAGATTATGAGGTCGAAAATTCCCGCGCCTGTGCCGTCAAGCTCGATCCTCAGCGTCGCGCCGTCCTGGACATAGCAATACCCGGTAAACACGGGAGGCGCCGCGTTTCCGGTTGTGGCGCACGGTATTTCTGACAAGCGCCATCCCTGACCGGAAATATCATCGATCCGCCACAGGCCATCGACCGGGATAAACTCGTAACTCACGATTGCCGGCTTCCCGAAGTTCCGGAACCGCGCATGCACGATGTGGCGAGCGCCGTCGTTTACGGAGTCGATATGCAGGGTCCGCAGAATCTCTGCCGCGTCGTAGTCCTGCCCTGATACGTCCACCCCGAACCCGATACAGGGCGGCTGATGATTGGCGTCACGCCTCTCGTTCTCGGCAAAAAGGCGGGCAAGACGATCGGTAAAGAACTGGTGCCGCCTCTCTGGGGCGGTCAGGTAAGGCACACCCTGAAGACCCGGCTGCGACAGCGACACATAGATCCATTGAACAAGCTCTTGCGGGCCTTGGGCCGCCAGTTTTGCGGCGGGAAGGGCAGACATCAGGATGACCACCAGAACTCGGAACACAACTGCAGGCATCGGAAATCTCCTGCGTGCAGGATACCGCAATTCGGGAGCGCCTCAAAATCAGTCCGATTTGTGCGGAGCCGGTGCAGGCACGGTATTTCATTTGTCCTGACGAAGCAGTTCCAGAAAGCCGTTCACCAGCGCCCGCTGTCGCCGGGATTGAAACCGTCCTTCGGGCCATGTCAGCCAGTACCCGTCGCGGGTTTGTATCGCGGGCAGGCCAAGCGGGCGCAACCGGCCCGCCTCACATGCCTTTTGCGCCAGAGCGATAGATCCCAGAACTACGCCAAGCCCCTGTTCCGCCGCCGTCAGCGCATGCCCCATCGAATCGACGCTGAGCAGCGCGGGCGGTACGTCCGGCTGACCGGTGTTGCGCCCCCATTCGCGCCAGCCGGGGCGTTCGCCTCGCAACTCGATCACGGGTGCCCCCCAATCCGTTCCCGGGGCCGCCAAGGGGGTCAAAACCTCTTGAGCGATCAGTTGCGCCTCGCGTCCCGGCCAAATACCGCGACCGGAGCGGACCTGCAGCCAGGTCCGCGCCTCGTCCAGTTCCGATCTCAGCGCAAGGGACTCGGTGACCAACCGCACCTCGGGGTACTTCACGTGAAAATCGGCGCATCTCGCCACCACCAGAGCATTGATGTGAGAACTCATGCCCGCGACGCGGAGTTCGCTTGGGGATTTGCCGAACAGGTCCTCGGTATTGCGTTCCAGCGCGGTCAGGCTTTCCTGTACCAGCGGCAGATAGCTTTCGCCTTCGACCGTCAGCGATACGCCGCGCGCCTCGCGCACGAACAATGACCGGCCCAGCCAGGCCTCGAGATTTCCGATGCGCTGGCTGACAGCGGCCTGCGTCAGTCCAAATTCGCGGGCGGCGGCTGAAAATCCACCCAGGCGGCCCGCCGCCTCGAACACCCGCAGCCAATCCAGCGGTGGTAGGCCGCGCTTTCTTTCACCCATAAGATTTTCCGACCCTCAGCCGAAATAAGGATTAATTGTCGTAATGCCACAGTGGAGGTATTTCCTCAAGTATAGCCGCGCCGAACAGGAGACACCCAATGCTGCGCACCGCCACCCACAACACATCTGTTGTCACGCTGGATTTCGCCGATGGCACCCGCGCCCGTTTTCACGCCATCTGGCTGCGCGACAATGCGCTTGATCCGGATACCCGCGCGCCCGGCAATGGCCAGCGCCTGATCACCATTGGCGACATTCCGGCAGATATCTCGGTCAGCGCCACCGAAGTGGTGAACGGCGACCTGTCGATCACCTTCCAGCCCGAGGGCAAGACCGTGACCTTTCCCGCCGATTGGCTGGCCGGGCATGTCTATGACCGCGATCAGGCCGCTGAATTCGGGCGCATCGCTCCCGGCATCACCACATGGGAACGCGGCATCGACGCGCCTGGCGCGGACTGGACACAGGTTCACGCCAACTCCGCCACCAAGCGCGACTGGCTGGCCGCCGTGGCCGAATACGGCTTTGCCAAACTGACGGGCGGCCCGACCGCGCCGGAATCGCTGCTGAAAGTAGCCGACCTGTTCGGCTATGTGCGCGAGACCAACTATGGCCCCTATTTCGAGGTCCGGACCGAGGTGAACCCCACCAACCTCGCCTATACCGGGCTGGGTTTGCAGGCTCATACCGACAACCCCTATCGCGATCCGGTGCCGACGCTGCAAATTCTTTATTGCCTTGAGAACAGCGCCGAGGGCGGCGATTCCATCGTGGTGGACGGCTTCCGCGCCGCCGAACGTCTGCGCGAGCAGAACCCCGAAGGTTTTGCACTGCTGGCTGGTTACCCGGCGCGGTTCGAATACAAGGGCGCGGACGGGGTCTGCCTGCGGTCGCGTCGCCCGATGATCGAACTGTCGCCGGATGGCGAACTGATCGGCATCCGCTTCAACAACCGCTCGTCGGCACCGTTCGTGGACGTGCCTTTCGACAGGATGGAGGCCTATTACGCCGCCTATCGCCAGTTGGGCGAGATCATCGACGACCCGGCGATGGGCGTGTCGTTCAAGCTGGAACCGGGCGAAAGCTTCATTGTCGACAACACCCGCGTCTTGCACGCGCGTCTGGGCTATTCCGGTGCCGGGTCGCGCTGGTTGCAGGGCTGCTACGCCGACAAGGATGGCTTGCTGTCGACGCTGGCGGCAATGCAGATGGCACAACCGGAGGCGGCGGAATGAAACCCGATTTCTCGACTCTGACCCGCGACAATATCGTGGCCTTCATCGGTGATATCTTCGCCCGCCGCGGCGGCGAAGAATATCTGGGCGAACCCGTCACCATGGCCCAGCACATGCTGCAGGGGGCAACGATTGCCGAACAGAACGGTATGCCTGAGGAAATCATCGTCGGCGCGCTGCTGCATGATATCGGCCATTTCACATCCGAATTTGGCACCTATCATCCCGATGATACCGAGGATCGCCATCACGAGGACGCAGGCGCAGAAGTGCTGGAGCAGTTCTTCCCTTCGGTCATCACCGATTGCTGCCGCTATCATGTGGCGGCGAAACGCTATCTCTGCGCTACCAAGCCCGAGTATTTCAATCGCCTGTCTGCAGCCTCCGTTCACACGCTGGAACTGCAGGGTGGCCCGATGAACGGCGAAGAAGTCGCCGCGTTCGAGGCCAACCCGAACCTGAGAGAGATCATTCAGGTCCGCTATCTGGACGAGGCGGGCAAGCGCGCTGACATGGAAACCCCCGACTTTGCACATTTTGCGCCGATGGTGCAGCGCATGGTCGACAAGCACATGGAGGCCGCATGAACGCCCCTGAATATATCTTTGAAGCAAGTACAAAGCCCTCGCTGCCCTGGCACGAGGTTCCACTGATCCGCGCGACGGATGAAAGCGTCAAGGGGTATGGCTGTCTGGTCGATGATCCCGAAAGCTTTGAAATCGAGATCACCCGTTGGCCACAACAAGGCTGGCGGCCCATCGACGAAGGCACCGGCGACGAAGGCGGCTGGGTCGAGGGCACCTTTCGCGGCGAATGGCAGGGCGATGTGCTTTATGGTGAGAACGAGGCGGTTAATGGCCACTATGTTCTGGGCTGGTCGACCGACCCGCAGCAGGCGCAAACCGCTCGGCAATCAGCGCCGCGTGATCAGGTGCTCTTGTGGCACATGAACTACCACCCCGATGGCGGGCAGATGTTCTGGCCGCTGGACAACAAGCCCTTCATCATCCCCGCCGCCCTGCCCGGCGACAATCTGACCCCGGACAAGGTGGTGGCGTTCTGGTGCGACGGCTCGCGCGGCCTGTATATCCATCCCGGCATCTGGCACGAGGGGATTTTCCCGGTTGAGGACAAGCAGCGTTTCCTCGACCGACAAGGCCGCGTTCATGCGCGGGTCAGCGCCGATATCGGCAAAGAGTTCGGCGTCTACCTTGCCTGTCCCTTGCGCGCGGACAAGATCAGGGACTTGTGATCAACGCCCCGCGATGGGCAAAGCGCCGCCTTGAAATCCAAATCTGCACCGCCAGCAGGTAGGGAAGAAAAAAGGCGAAATTCTGTATCTGATCGAACGGGCCCGAGAAATCGGGCTCGGACCCCAGCCCTCCGGTCAGCAGATACCACAGCGTATAGTGCAGCCGGTACAGCCACGACCCCAGCGCCAGCCAGAACAGCCGCAGTCCCCAGGCCCAATGCCCCTCGCGGTTGCCGGACAGGGCCATCCTTGCCAGCATCAGCGCGGCGGTAAACAGGCACAGGCCATAGAGGAAAAAGGCGGCGGACATGACCGGTCCGCCGATGGTGCCGCGCAGGGGAATATAGGTCATCCCCGCAAGGCCCGTGATCAGCGCCAGCGCGATCAGCACCGCCCCGAGAGCACGGTGAAAACGGTTATATTTCAGCCGCAGCACCCTGAGAAGTTGCAGCGGCACCAGGATCACCAGTACCGACCCGGCCAGAATATGAAGCAGCATGGCGAAATTCGCCACCGGGCGCTCATCGGCAAACAGATAGCTTTGGCCAGCGGCGTCCGCGGACAATCCGACCCCGAGCATTCCGAACCCATGTACCACAAATGGCAACAGCGTCAGATAGAACAGCGACAACAGAAGAATTGCCGCTATGCCCGACCATGATCTCAACATGTCCCGACCTTAGGCCAGATCCAGCGCCGGGTCACTGGCGCGGCGGCCATGGGTACATCACAGACCCAGCACATCCACCATGTCATATTGGCCGGGCGACCTGCCCAGCCCCCACAGCGCCGCTTTCAGCGCACCGCGCGCAAAGATCCTGCGGTCGGTGGCCAGATGGCGCAACACGATACGCTCACCCGGGGCGGCAAATAGCACGTCATGCTCGCCCACGATGTCGCCACCACGCACCGCATGAAACCCGATATCGCCCCGCTTACGCGCCCCGGTGATCCCGTCGCGTCCCCGGTCCGAGACCTCGGACAGGTTGACCCCCCGCCCTTCGGCAGCGGCTTCGCCCAGCATCAGCGCGGTGCCCGAAGGCGCATCGACCTTGTGATGGTGGTGGCCCTCGATGATCTCGATATCGAAATCCTCGTCCAATGCGGCCGCGACCTTTTTGGTCAGTTGCACCAGCAGGTTTACGCCAAGGCTCATATTGCCCGCCCGCACGATCACCGCATGGCGCGCGGCCGGCTCAAGCGCCGCGATCTGCTCGTCGCTCATGCCGGTGGTGCCGATCACATGCACGCAGCGCGCCTGTGCCGCCAATGCGGCGAATTCCAGTGTCGCCTCGGGCGCGGTGAAATCAATCACGGCCTGCGCCTGCGCGAAGGCTTCCAGTGGGTCGCTTGTCACTTTGACGCCCAGCGCCTGACCGCCCATTGCCTCACCCACATCGCGACCGATCCAGTCATGCCCCTTGCGCTCGACCACACCGACCAGGCGCGCCTGATCGCTGTCAGACACGGTCTTGATCAGCATCTGCCCCATACGGCCCGAAGCCCCTGTGATAACGATCCCCGGAATATGGGTCATTGTACCTATCCTTTTGCGTTGGTCGGCTCAAAGCCTCCTAACCGGTTCGCGCCCGCTTGGCAAAGCCCAGCTTTGGGCTTAGATCGGAGACATGGCAAAGAACAAATTCCACGATGGCCCCGGCCCGTCCCAACGGCAATTGCGTGTCGGCGAACTGATCCGCCGCACCCTGTCCGAGGTTCTGGCACGCGGAGATGTCCACGACCCCGACCTGAACCGTATGTCGATCACTGTTGGAGAGGTCCGTACCTCGCCCGATCTGAAGATCGCCACCGCCTATGTGCTGCCGCTGGGCGGCAAAGGGCAGGAGGACGTGATCGAACTGCTGGCCCGCAACAAGAGCGAGCTGCGGCGGATGGTTGGCAAGAAGGTGGGCCTGAAATTCTCGCCCGACCTGCGGTTCCGTCTGGATGACACGTTTGACCGTCTGGACGACACCCGCCGCATGTTCGAACAGGACGCGGTGCGCCGCGATCTGGACGAGTGATCCGCACACTGGCCACTTTGGGCGCGGTCTTCTGGGCCGCGCAAGCCTCTGCGGTCACGTGCGAAAGGCTGACCCATGAGGATAAGCGGTACACCGTTTGCCAAGTGGACGCCGCCAACGAAGAGCTGCGCCTTTTTCTGAATGATGAAAACGGCGATCTGCTGGGGCATTTTTCCTCGGTGAACGAGGCGCTTGAAACCGGTGGAAAGCGTCTGGCATTTGCGATGAACGCGGGCATGTACCACGATGACCGTTCGCCCGTTGGCCACTATGTGGAAAAGGGCGAAGAGATCATGCGCGTGATCCCGAACCCCGGCCCCGGCAACTTCGGCCTGTTGCCCAATGGGGTGTTCTGCATTCGCGACGGCCGCGCCGATGTGTTCGAGACGCTGGATTATGTCGATCAGGCCCCGGACTGCCGCTTTGCCACACAAAGCGGCCCGATGTTGGTGATCGACGGCGCGCTGCACCCGCGGTTCCTGCCCGATTCGACCTCGCGCTATATCCGCAATGGGGTGGGTACCAGTGACAATGGCACGCGTGCGGTGTTCGCGATTTCCGAGGATTACGTTACCTTCCACGAGTTCGGCAGCCTGTTTCGCGATGTGCTGAACACGCCGAATGCGTTATTCTTCGACGGCAATATCTCTCGCATGTATGATCGCGCAAGCAATCGGTCCGATGTCGGGTTTTCGCTGGGGCCGATCGTCGGCGTGGTCGAAGATGCACCCTGAAATTGACAGGGGCAGAGTGATCCGCTAACTCGCGCGCCTCGGCAAAAGGCAAGGTGCAAGATGGGACGCAAACGCAAGGGTCGCGACATTTCCGGTTGGCTGGTGGTGGACAAGCCCGCAGGTCTGACCTCGACCGCTGTGGTCAACAAGGTGCGTTGGGCGATGGACGCCAAAAAGGCGGGCCACGCGGGCACGCTGGACCCCGAGGCAACAGGTGTTCTGGCCGTGGCTTTGGGCGAGGCGACCAAGACCGTTCCCTATATTACCGATGCATTGAAAGCCTACACCTTCACCGTGCGTCTGGGTCAGGCCACCAACACCGACGATGCCGAGGGCGAAGTGATTGCACAAAGCGACGCGCGCCCGTCGGATGAGGATATCAAACAGGCGCTGGCGCTCTTTCTGGGTGAGATCATGCAGGTGCCGCCCAAGTTTTCGGCCGTGAAGATCGACGGCCAGCGCGCCTATAATCTGGCCCGCGATGGCGAGGATGTGGAACTGGCCGCCCGGCCACTGTGGGTCGAGGAACTGGTTCTGGTCGACCGGCCCGACGAAGATCACGTCGTGCTGGAAATGACCTGCGGCAAGGGCGGGTACGTCCGCTCCGTCGCCCGCGATCTGGGCGCGGCGCTGGGCTGCCACGGCCATGTCAAGGAACTCCGCCGCATCTGGTCGGGTCCGTTCGAGGCCGAAGACGGGCTGAGCATCGAACAGATCGACGAGATGGCCAAAACCCCCGCGCTGGACGACTACCTGCACCCGCTGGAAACCGGCCTGTCGGACCTGCCCGAGCTGAAATGTACCCCTGAAGGTGCCGCGCGCCTGCGCAACGGCAATCCGGGTATGGTGCTGGCATCTGACGTTGAGTATGGCGACGAGGCCTGGGCTTCGCTGGACGGCAAGGCCGTGGCTGTCGGTATCTACAAATCCGGCGAATTGCAGCCCAGCCGGGTCTTCGTTCAGCCGGTCTGATAGAACGAGAGCAAACGCCCACAAGTAAATCGGACATTGCACCACCGCATTCGGGAACCAGGCTGTATCAGGTAAATTGGACGAAAAGCCTGAAATTTGATGTGATCAGCATTATCGCTTGAACTTTTCGGAGTGTGGCTATGTTGAGTTTCTCGAGTGACAAGTTGATAAGAGCAATTGCTGTTGCACTTACGGCGGCCTTTTTTTCCGTTCCGGCGGCACACGCAATTACATTGCAGTACCAAATCGAAATCGACGGTGCGATTGGCACATTTGAAGCGCCGGATACCGGTGGTCTTCTTTCGAGTTTTGAGATTACCATTGATGGCGTCACCTTTGACACTCTTGGCGTCGGAAACGCTGCGCCTGTATATGATGCGGTGGCCAATGACATCCGCGGGAATCCGGGTACGGAAGGGTTTATATCGAATTCCATGGCCGGTGGAGGTTGTCTGGCAACGGAGTGCATCCTGTCGTTGGAGGACTCGGGAAATCCGGGAGTCGAACCGCCTCTTTTTGCAATCTTCCCCCTAGTCGGCGGATTTCCAGGTACTGTAACTAATTCTGGCGAGTACTCAATATCGCAGGAACCGCCGATGAGCCCCATTCCGCTTCCTGCACCGTTCGCTTTGCTGGCCGCGGCGCTTATACTCTTTTTTGCACTTGGCAGGAGGGCGCGGCGTCCCCAGCTATGTCAATGAGTTGATCCGGTCAAACTGACCAGAAATTTACGCAGAATCGGCATATAGGTTTTTCTGGACATAGTCGTTGGCCCTGCTTGATCGGGCGTGATAGGTCAGCGGTATGATCACCCGTTCCCATACCAAGGGCGACGCGCCCTCGACCGCCATCTATTCCGATTGCGAGAACTATCGCTATAGCCTGACCCGCATCTGGGACCCGGACGGGCGCAGGGCGCTGTTCGTGATGCTGAACCCCTCGACCGCGACCGAGGTGCAGAACGACCCAACCGTCGAGCGATGCGAACGCCGTGCGCGGGCATTGGGGTTCGGCGCGTTTCAGGTGACCAACATATTTGCCTGGCGCGACACTGATCCGCGCAAGATGCGCGCCGCCACCGATCCGGTGGGGCCTGCGAATGATGACGCCATTCTGGACGGAGTGAAATGGGCCGATCAGGTCATTGCCGCCTGGGGCACCCATGGCGCCCATCTGAAGCGGGGACCCGAAGTGGAACGGCTGTTGCGCGGCTCTGGTCAACCGCTGTTTCATCTCGGGCTGACCAAGGCGGGGCACCCGAAACATCCGCTGTATATCGCATATACCCAGCAACCCGAGCGGTGGCTCGTGTAGACGGCTCGTTAACCAGGTGTTCAGTTCGGCTTTGACCGAACCCGCTGAAAGATGGGATGTTTCCCTGGCTGGGCGCAAGTTGTGCGGAGGGCGGGTATGTTCTGGATTGCTGGGTTGCTGGGCGTGGCTGCCGCCGGTGGCGCCGCTTACCTCATTGGTGGCGACACATCGGATGAGGATGAAGATCCGGACGTCCAGAGCGAAGACAGCTGCGAAGAGCAGGAAACAATGGGCGATCTTTTGGTGATCGGGGAATTGCCCGAGAATACGGACCGCCCGAGTGCCGTTGCCGACAATTCGATTGTCAGCGATTTCGAGGGCAATCTCGTCATCGCGGGGCATGATGGCAACGACCTCCTCGGTGGCGGCGGGGGCAATGATCAGATCAACGGCTATTCCGGTCATGACGATATCCGGGGCGGCGCGGGCAATGATACGTTGCACGGTTCCGGCGGAGACGATTCCGTTTGGGGTGAAGACGGGCACGATGAAATCCATGGCGAATATGGGGATGATCATCTGTTTGGGGGGGGCGGAAACGACTCGCTCTACGGAGATTTCGGTGCCGACCGGATCGCGGGCGGCGACGGGCAGGACACATTGACAGGGGGGCAGGGTGATGACGACCTGTCCGGCGATGCGGGCGACGATGCGTTGCATGGGTGGGACGGGAACGACCGTCTGTCGGGCGGTGCCGGCTCGGACACGCTGTTTGGCGGCGACGGGCACGACACGCTGTCCGGGCGCGACGTAGAAGGGGCAGAGGTCGACTATCTCAATGGCGGGTCCGGCGAGGATTCCGTTCTGGCCGGTGAGGGGGATATCGTGACTTTGGGCGCGGATGCGGACACCATCATTGTCAGCGCGCAGGCGGCCGAAGATGTCGTGACCGTGATGGATTTTGAGCCGGGCGAAGACCGGTTGCTGGTGACCTGGGATCAGGACGAACCGCCCGAAATTGAGATCAGGCCGGACGAGGAGAACGCGCAGCTGACCCATGTTCTGGTTGCCGGGCATGAGATCGCCGCGCTTTATGGCGACGGCGCCATCACGGATTCCGACATCCAGCTGATACGCGAAGGCGATCTGGCGCAATACGGATTTGACGCTTAGACGGGCAAAATCCTTTTGCCATCTGCTGAAAATGCGCTTATACGCGCGCATCCGCTCTGGAATCAGGGCGGTTTTCTCCATGGGCCTGTGCTGGACGACATCCCGGCCTGCGCCATTCACTCTAACCTTTTAAAGGAGACCCCGATGTCGATTACTGCCGTTGAAAAAGCACGCGTCATGAAAGAATTCGCAACCAAGGAAGGCGACACTGGCTCGCCGGAAGTTCAGGTTGCCATCCTGACCTCGCGTATCAACACCCTGACCGAGCACTTCAAGACCCACAAGAAAGACAACCATGGTCGTCGTGGTCTGCTCAAGATGGTTGCCCAGCGCCGCAAGCTGCTGGACTACCTGAAGGGCAAAGAAGAGGCCCGCTATCAGGACCTCATCAAACGCCTGGGCATCCGCCGCTAAGCGCGTTTTGTACGGTTCGTACAGGATTTGAAACCGGCATTGTCCGGTTTGTACGCCCGCCGTTTTGGCGGGCGTTTTCGTTCGCGAGTGCTGCGGCTGATGACAACCCGAACCGGTTTGGTCTAGATTCCGGTCAAGGGGAGGGGCCAGAGATGCGACGCAGGCTCGCCGCCATTCTGACTGCGGACGTGGTCGGATATTCCGGCATGATGGAGGCGGATCAGGCCGCCACCATCGCCCATGTGCGCCAGCTTTACGAACAATGTCTGGAGCCTTCGGTCTCTACTCATGGCGGGATGATCCTGAAGCGCATGGGAGATGGTTGGATCGTCGGTTTCGACGCCGCAACCCATGCGGTGGAATGTGCCCGCGTGTTGCAGAACCAACTTGGCCAGAACTCCGCGATCAAAATCCGTGCCGCCATCCACATTGGCGAATATGTCGATGATGGCGAGGACCTGTATGGCACCTGCCTGAACATAGCGGCTCGTCTGCAATCCGAGGCACCGCCGGGTGGGTTCATGATCTCGGAGGAAACCAGGCGGCAACTCGACAGGGCTTTGGTGGCCGAGTTTTCCGAAGCGGGAACGTTCGAACTCAAGAATATTTCGTATCCGGTGCAGGCACACCAATGGCGGCCAAAATTTCGTCGGTCGGACAATCGCGATGAAATCCCTGTCATCGGCGTGGAGCGTACCCGCGTTTCCCCGGAAAGCGCGGAGTTGCGGGAACTGGCCGACGAGTTCCACGAACAGATGATCTACCGCCTGTCCCGGCGCACCGGAATCCAGGTGTCATCCGCCACAAAGGGTGCCAACCCAGCGCCAACCTATCGTTTCCAAAGCCGGTTGAGTCTGCGCAACTCGGCGCAATTGGTGGCCTCGATGGTCCGGGTCCGGACCGGACAGGTATTCTGGTCGAACCGATTTGAGGACAGGCCTGACCGCCTGTATGAACTGGTTACCCAAGCGGCTCAGGTCTGTGACGAGGATTTGCGCACCGAGATCAACGCTCGCGATGCCGAACGGTTGACGGATCTGCCGGATGATGCACTGAATCCGTCCGAACTGCGTGCGCGCGCGGCACAGAATTTCTATCGCGGGACCATCAAAGGCTATCTCAAGGCGATCGAGGTGCTGGATCGCTGCCTGTCCCTGTCACCCAGCGATCCGATGGCGCAGGCCATGTGGTCTCATGCCCGGCTGCGCCTGATCCGGTGCGGTGCGCAGCCGCCTGAGCCGGAAATATTGGAGCGGATGGTGCAACTGTCCAACATCGCGATTGAGAACGCTCCGCGCAGCGACTTTGTCTGCAAGGTGCGATCCGAGGTGATGATCAACGTTCTTAGCGATTTTGCGGGCGCGCGGCGAAACAACGCCCGTATTATGGCGCTGAACCCCGACTATCACCTGCGGTTCGAGGTGGAGGCCGAACTGGCGCTGGCGGAGGGGAATTATGCCGCTGTCGAGGAGGTACTGGTCCCGTATTTCCGCAGTTTCAAAAGCGACATGGATCGGCCCTATATCTGCTTTCTGGCAGCGCTTGCCGCAATGCTGGACGGGCGGTTCGAAACCGCATTGGAGCATATCGACACCTCGATTGAACTCCGCTCGACCTGCCGCATTTTCCTGGCGCTCAAAGCCGAGATTTTTCGCCGTGCGGGACGATCGGATGCCGCCGGGAAGATGGTCCCACGCATCGCGGAGTTGGGGCATCACCCCGACATTCTGGCCGTGACACCGATCCTACCCGAGGAAGACCGCGAGATCCTGGACCGTCTGGCCATGGCACCTCTGATTGCGGATCGGACTGCAGGCGGGTGACAGGGCCGTGGCCCGCCAATTGGCGGGCGGTCATTGTGTTCGCGACCCATGTTTCGCACTCGGGTCGGCCGTGACGAGGGGCTGAGCCCCTAGCCGCAGCTCGGGCGTGTACCGGGCAGCAACACCTTGTCGACAACATGGATGACTCCGTTGTCGGCCATAATGTCGGCCGCGATGACATTGGCCACCGAGCCGGTGCCGTCCGCAATCGTGACCCCGTTGGAACCGGCCGTAATACACAGGCGTTCGCTGGCGAGGACCGGCTTGAAATAAGTGGAACCCGCCGGGATCATTCCGGCAGTAAGCTTTCGGTCATCGACGTGGTACAGCAGGACGTTGACCAGTTTCGCCTTGTTCTCGGGTTTCAGCAGCGTCTCGACCGTCCCTTCGGGCAATGCGGCAAATGCTGCATCCGTGGGGGCGTAAACCGTGAACGGCCCCTTGCCTTTCAGCGTGTCCACCAACCCTGCGGCTTCGAGAGCTGCGGTGAGCGTGGAGAATTGTCCCGCCTCTACCGCGGTATCGACGATGTTGTTGGCATTTGCCGTGGTCGCGGCCAGTGCAAGGGCGGCTGCGGGAAGAAGCTTAAAGAGATGTGTCATTTCCAAGTCCTTTCGGGAAAGAGTTGAACGCGCCCGCGTTTATGCGGTTGCTGACTTTTGCTAAATATGCAAAAGTTTTGCATCAACCGAAATTTTGGCAAATTCACTCTTTTTTAAACCAGGGTGAAATTTGCGAAAAAAAGTTGCATATGATGCAAACGGGAGGCCGGAAATGCTGTCGGAAACGCTGAGCAAAGGGCTGGAAGCCTACGGGATCGGAGCCGCGATTCGCAATCTTCGGACCGAAAAGGACATAGGCCTGGAACAGTTGGGACAGCACACGGGGCTGTCGGCCAGCATGCTGTCACGGATCGAGCGGAACCAGATCTTTCCGACGCTGCCGACATTGCTGCGGATTGCCATGGTGTTCGGGGTCGGGCTCGAACATTTTTTCATGACGCCAAAGGACCAGCCTGCCCTTGCGGTCGTGCGCAGGGCAGATCGGCTGAAACTGCCGAACACGACCGAAGGGCGCCCGCAGTTTCATTTCGAAAGCCTGGATTTTCCCGTTCCCGACCGCGCGGTTGAAAGCTATCTGGCCGAGTTCTCGGGCAACAGGGCCACCGATCCGCACAGCCATCGCGGCGTCGAGATGATCTATGTCATCTGCGGACATCTGGAAGTGCGCGTCGCTGAACGTACCCATTGCCTTGAAGAGGGCGATTCAATGTATTTCGATGCCTCACCCGAGCACAGTTATCGGCGGGTGGGGGCGTCCAAATGTGTGGCGATTGTCGTTGTCCGGGCCGAAGTAGGCACCTGAAGCCGATGCAAAGGCGGTAAACCGATCAGCCGGGATCACTTTCGCACCAACCCTTCCCTTCCTCCCCAATCTCATGTATGCGCCCAACATCTGAGACGTTGTGCCCTGACCCCGGCACTCAGACGAAAGCTAAAATGGGGTCGGCGGCAATGGGGCCGCCATGCAAACGGGAGACCCGCAGGGGCGGGAGTGCTCCCATCTAGGATACGCATATGTTTGATGTAACAAAGAAATCTATGCAGTGGGGCGAAGAGACGCTGACACTGGAAACCGGCAAGGTTGCCCGTCAGGCCGACGGCAGCGTGATTGCCACGCTGGGTGAAACCAGCGTCATGGCAAACGTGACCTTTGCACGGGCGCAAAAACCGGGTCAGGACTTTTTCCCGCTGACCGTCCACTATCAGGAAAAATACTATGCCGCCGGTAAGGTTCCGGGTGGCTTCTTCAAGCGCGAGGCGCGCCCGACCGAGAAAGAGACGCTGACCGCGCGTCTGATCGACCGTCCGATCCGCCCGCTGTTCGTTGACGGTTTCAAGAACGAAGTTCTGGTGATGTGCACGGTGCTGAGCCACGATCTGGTCAACGATCCCGACATCGTAGCGATGATTGCCGCCTCGGCTGCGCTGACCATTTCCGGCGCACCGTTCATGGGCCCGATCGCCGGTGCCCGTGTTGGTTTCGTGGATGGCGAATATGTCCTGAACCCGACCGTGGACGATATGCAGGACCTGCGCCTGAACCCCGAACAGCGTCTGGATCTGGTCGTGGCTGGCACCAAGAACGCCGTGATGATGGTGGAATCGGAGGCCTATGAGCTGTCCGAGGCGGAAATGCTGGGCGCGGTAAACTTCGCACATGAGCAGATTCAGCCGGTGATCGACCTGATTATCTCGCTGGCAGAAGAAGCTGCCAAAGAGCCGTTCGACTTCCAGGCACCGGATTACTCCGAACTGTCCGCTGCCGTTAAGGCCGCCGGTGAAGAGCAGATGCGCGCCGCCTTCGCGATCACCGACAAGCAGGAGCGCACTGCCGCTGTTGCCGCTGCCCGTGAAGCGATCAAGGAAGCACTGACCGAAGAACAGCTGGAAGACGGCAACCTCGGTTCCGCAATGAAAAAGCTGGAAGCCGGCATTCTGCGCGGCGACGTTGTCAAAGGCGGCAAGCGGATCGACGGTCGGTCTACCACCGATATCCGTTCCATCGTGGCCGAGACCTCGATGCTGCCCCGGACGCACGGTTCCGCCCTGTTTACCCGTGGTGAAACCCAGGCACTGGCTGTGACCACGCTGGGCACCGGTGATGACGAACAGTTCATCGACGCGCTGCATGGCAACTTCAAATCGAATTTCCTGCTGCACTACAACTTCCCTCCGTATTCGGTTGGTGAAGTTGGCCGCGTGGGTGGCCCGGGCCGTCGTGAGATCGGCCACGGCAAGCTGGCATGGCGCGCCCTGCAGGCGGTTCTGCCTGCGGCGACCGACTTCCCCTACACGATCCGCATCGTGTCGGAGATCACCGAATCCAACGGCTCGTCCTCGATGGCGTCTGTCTGCGGCGGCTCGCTGTCGATGATGGATGCAGGCGTTCCGCTGAAAGCACCGGTTGCCGGTGTGGCCATGGGTCTGATCCTGGAAGATGACGGCGACTATGCCATCCTGTCGGACATTCTGGGTGACGAAGACCACCTGGGCGACATGGACTTCAAGGTGGCTGGTACCGAAAATGGCATCACCTCGCTGCAGATGGACATCAAGGTTGCGGGCATCACGCCCGAAATCATGGAGAAGGCCCTGGCGCAAGCCAAGGACGGCCGGATGCATATCCTGGGTGAGATGGGCAAAGCCCTGTCCGAGACCAACGAATTCTCGGTCCACGCCCCGCGCATCGAGACCATGAACATCCCGACCGACAAGATCCGCGAAGTGATCGGCTCGGGCGGCAAGGTCATCCGCGAGATCGTCGAGGTTTCGGGCGCCAAGGTCGACATCAACGACGACGGCGTCATCAAGATCGCCTCGCCCAACGGCGATTCGATCAAGAAGGCCTATGACATGATCTATTCGATCGTGGCCGAGCCGGAAGAAGGTCAGATCTACACCGGTAAAGTGGTCAAGATCGTCGACTTCGGCGCCTTCGTGAACTTCTTCGGCAAGCGCGACGGTCTGGTCCACGTGTCCCAGATCGAAAACCGCCGCCTGAACCATCCGTCGGATGTTCTGAAGGAAGGTCAGGAAGTGAAGGTCAAGCTGCTGGGCTTTGACGATCGTGGCAAGGTGCGCCTGTCGATGAAGATCGTCGATCAGGAAACTGGCGAAGAAGTCGTGCCCGAGAAAAAAGAAAAGAAAGAGGAAAGCGCGGAATAAACCGCCCCTCGGACTGATCTGCAGGACCCCGGCAATTGCCGGGGTCTTTTTCGTTTCGGATGCACGCTCACGCCTATCAAAGCAGCCGTGACGGTATGTGATCCGGCCAGTTCTTTTCTTTGGGTTCCGCGTCACCAGATGTGTTTTGCACACCGCACAATCCGGAACAGAGGATCCCCAGACATGACTTTCCGCCCACTTTCTGCCGCCGCTTTGTTGGCGCTGTCGGCCACCGCCTTGTCGGCCCAAAGCCTTCCCGAAGGCACGTATTTCCAGGGCTACGCCGGCTTCAGCCAGTTGCAGGACACCGATTTTTCGGGTGTGATCGGCGGCTCGGCTCAGAGCGTCGACACCGATTTCGACACCGGCTATGGCCTGGGCGTCGCGATTGGCCGGGAAATTCCGCAATGGTCGAACGGGAATATCGGCACCCGGATCGAATTGGAACTGTCCTATCGCGACAATGACGTGGACGGGGTCAATTTCTCGGGCAACGGTCCGGGCGCCGAAGGCAACGTGTCGGGCGACGTGACCCAGACATCGCTGTTTGCCAACGTGCTGTTCGATTTCAAGCGGAGCGGCCAACTGACCCCCTATGCAGGGTTCGGCATCGGTGCGACCTATTCGGATATCGATATCGTCTATGGCCCCGGTGTCGCGATCGACGGTGATGACACGAATTTCGCGGCGCAACTGATCGCGGGTGTCGCTTATGACCTGAACGACGCCACCGCCCTGACGCTCGATGCGCGGTATTCGCGCGCTTTTGACGTCTCAAGCCCGCGTCTGGCGCCAAACGGCGTTTCGACCGGAACGGTTGAGGACGATCTGGACACGTTCAGCGTCAATTTCGGTGTGCGTTTCAATTTCTGATCCCCTGGTGGAAGCCACCGTCCCGGTTTCGCTTCCACAGCATGCCCTCGTGTTCTATGCACGGGGGCATGCGATCTTTTGTCATTCATATGTCTTCCAGCACGGCGCGGCGGCCAAATGCCGAACGGCTGTGCGCGGACTTGCCCGGCGCCGAGTTGTTCGAGGCGGTCAATGGCCGCGACCCCGCGCAGATCTCCGAGGTCGAATTGCATAATGGCGACCTCTATCGCCCCCGCTATCCGTTCGCCTTGCGCCCGACCGAGATCGGGGTGTTCGAAAGCCACCGGCGGGTGTGGCGCAAGCTGGTCGAAGAAGACATCGATCTGGCGATCATCACCGAGGACGATCTGCAGGTCGATCCTGACAGGTTCGCGGAAGCGCTGGATTTGCTGCGGGACCATGCAACGCCGGATCACTATATCCGTCTGCCGGTGAAACAGCGCGAGGTTCCCGCGCAGGTGCTGGAAGAACGGGGCGACCTGAAGCTGATCCTGCCCAAAATTATCGCCCTGCAATGCGTATGCCAGATGGTCGGGAAAAATGCCGCGAAACGGCTGCTGGCGGCGACCGGGCGCATCGACCGGCCGGTGGACACGTTCCTGCAGATGCACTGGATCACCGGCCAGCCGATTCACGCCCTGCTGGGCACAGGCAACCGTGAGGTCGCCGGCCAGATCGGCGGATCGACGATCCAGAAAAAAACCCGCCCCGGCGAAAAGCTGGGACGGGAAATCAGGCGCGGCTGGTACCGGATGCAGTTGCACCGGTATCCGCAGAAACCCTAGCCGGGCAGTTTCGTGGTGCGCAGATAGGGGAAATGGGTGGTGAATTCACCGTATTTCGCCTTGGCGTCCTCGTTGCTGACCGCGACGGGAATGACCACGTCGTCGCCCGGGATCCAGTTCGCCGGGGTTGCCACGTTTTCGCGGGCGGCGGTCTGCAACCCGTCCAGCGCGCGCAGCACCTCGGCAAAGTTTCGGCCCACATTCATCGGATAGGTCATCGACAGTTTCAGCGTCTTGTCGGGCGCGATGATGAAGACAACGCGCACGGTCTGGCTGTCCATCGGTGTCGGGTTCTCCGGCAGGTAATAGTCGGCGGGCAGCATGTCGAAGGCCTTGGACACCGCCAGACCCTTGTCGGCGATGATCGGAAAACCCGGGCTGGCCTTGCCATAGGCTTCGATATCGCCCTTCCACTTTTTGTGATCCTCGGCGCTGTCCACCGAGATGCCGATCACCTTGGTATTGCGTTTTTCCCATTCGTCCGCCAGCTGCGCCACGACCGAGAACTCGGTGGTGCAGACGGGGGTGAAATCCTTGGGATGCGAGAACAAAATCGCCCAGCTGTCGCCGATCCAGTCATGAAACTGAATGGTTCCCTGATCGGATTCCGCGGTGAAATCGGGAACTGTATCGTTGATGCGCAAACCCATGGCTCATATCCTTTCGTTGAGATTTCGAGTCGGTTGGTGCCAAACCAGTCACTGGGGAGTGAGGTTACAATATACGCCGCAAAGAGCCATGGGAAATCCGGAGAGTCCAAAGCAAATTTTTGCGCGTCGAAAAAATTTGATCAAATTTTCCAATACCCCTCTTGCCCGACCGGCAAGGCAATGACAGAGTGGCCGGGAAATTCGACCGCGCGGTCGAAATCTTGCCGGATCAGGAGGGAGAGCCATGATCGAGAAACGCGACTTTTACATTAACGGGAACTGGGTGGCCCCGGCCGTTGCCAATGATTTTCAGGTGATCGATCCCTCGACGGAAGAGCCCTGCGCAGTGATCTCGCTGGGCTCGGAGGCGGATACCAACGCCGCCGTCGCCGCTGCCAGGGCGGCGCTCCCGGGGTGGATGGCAACTCCGGTCGAAGAGCGGATTGCGCTCGTCGAGAAACTTATCGAAATCTACCAGACCCGCGGAGAAGATCTGGCACAGGCCATGTCTTTGGAGATGGGTGCGCCCATCGACATGTCGCGCAGTCAGCAGGTGGGTGCGGGCACATGGCATCTGAAGAACTTCATCCGCGCCGCCAAGGCGTTCCGGTTCGAACGCCCGCTTGGCGATCATGCGCCCAACGACCGGATCATCTATGAGGCGGTGGGCGTCGCGGCGCTGATCACGCCGTGGAATTGGCCGATGAATCAGGTCACGCTCAAGGTTGGCGCGGCCGCCATCGCAGGCTGCACGATGGTACTGAAGCCATCCGAACAAAGTCCGCTGAACGCGATGATCTTTGCTGAAATGATGGACGAGGCAGGCTTTCCGCCGGGTGTGTTCAACCTGGTGAACGGCGATGGTGCGGGCGTCGGCTCGCAACTGTCGGCGCATCCCGATATCGACATGGTCAGCTTTACCGGGTCGACCCGGGCGGGCACGGCGATTTCCAAGGCTGCCGCCGATACGCTCAAGAAGGTTCATCTGGAACTGGGTGGCAAGGGCGCGAATGTGGTCTTTGCCGATGCCGATGAAAAGGCGATCAAGCGCGGCGTTTTGCACATGATGAACAACACCGGCCAAAGCTGCAACGCGCCCAGCCGGATGCTGGTGCAGCGCCCGATCTATGATCAGGCGGTGGAAACGGCGGCGGAAGTCGCGGGCAAGGTCACGGTCGGGAGCGCGCTGGAGGAAGGCCGCCATATCGGCCCGGTGGTGAACGAGGTGCAGTGGACCAAGATTCAGGACCTGATCCAGAAGGGCATCGACGAAGGCGCGCGGCTGGTGGCGGGCGGCACCGGGCGGCCCGAGGGGCTGAACAAAGGCTATTACGTGCGCCCCACCGTCTTTGCCGACGCCAACAACCAGATGACCATCGCGCGCGAGGAAATCTTTGGCCCGGTTCTGACCATGATCCCCTTTGACACCGAGGAAGAGGCCGTCGAGATCGCCAACGACACGCCTTACGGCTTGACCAACTATGTCCAGACACAGGACGCAGGCCGTGCCAACCGCATGGCACGGCGGCTGCGCTCGGGCATGGTCGAGATGAACGGCCAGTCCCGCGCTGCCGGCTCTCCGTTCGGGGGCATGAAACAGTCCGGCAACGGACGCGAGGGCGGCGTCTGGGGCCTTGAGGATTTTCTGGAGGTCAAGGCCGTCGGCGGCTGGGCGGCGGAATAGGCCGAAGGAAAAACCCGAAACATCGCAAGGCGTTGCCATGCGCCTTGCGAACACCCACGATATCGGCGCGCTTTGCAGGTCTGCTCTGCGGGCGAAGCGACTTCTCACAGTGGGGTTTGCGAAGTCCATTCATGAGCAGAATTGGTCATTCCGGTAGTCCAGCTTTTCTCAACCCTTCGAGGTAGTGCTCTAGTGCCGGAGCATGGGTATAAAGATGACATCGGCGTACCATGGATACAGAAAAATCAGGTCGGTGGGTCAGGCATTCACCAAACACACGCGAGGCTTCGTTGGTTCTACCCAAGTAGCCGAGACCCGCGAGAACAACGGCGTAGCGAGACCATTGGAACCCTTGCTGTTGAAGCGCTTTCCTTCCCCATTCAATTGCCAACTGGTAGTCGCGTTTCAATAAAAACGCCTCGGCCAACCTTACCATATACGATCCCATATGCTGGTCGCGGGGGCTTAGGCGAATGGCGTCTTCCAGATGTGGGATCGCATCATCCGCATTTCCCAGGAACACTGCGGCAGCACCAAGACCGTAATGTGCCCAAGCGAGACTGGGGTTGAGTTCAACCGCCAGCTTGAGATCCGGGGTTGCGTTTTCGTGCTCGCGGTTGACAATTCGGGCCTTTCCCATAGCGCAATGGGCGGCTGCGTCATCCGGATCTAGTTCTACTGCTGAACGTGCAACACGAAGGGCTTCTTCACAGTTCTTTTGCGGTGAACCCGCTAACCCAAGCACCACTTCGTAGTAGTAGGCGTCCACCAAACCAGAACAAGCCAGCGACAGGTTTGGATCTTGAGAAAGCGCGGCCTTAAACTGCCTGCGGGCTTCGGAAAGATCCTCCTTGGTCCGCTTGTAAAGATGCCACATTCCTCTTTGATAAATTTCCCAAGCATTCAAATTGTTAATCTTTTTTAAGGTGGCGCGGTGTTGCTCTGCCTTATCCAGCTCTGGTGCGATGGCCGCTACGATCGCTTCGGTTACTTCATCCTGGACCGCAAATATGTCTTCGAGAACTCGATCATATCGCTGGGCCCAAATTTGATTACCCGACGCCGCGTCGATCAATTGAGCGGCAATCCGGATGCGGTTTCCCCCCTTTCGGACGCTTCCATCAAGCACATAGCGTACATCAAGCTGTTTGCCGATTTCCTTCAGGTTATTATTTTCGTCCTTGTAGGCGAAGCTGGAATTGCGGGCGATTACCATCAGCCATCGGTTTCAAGACAGGGCGGAAATGATGTCTTCTGAAACGCCGTCCGCGAAATACTCTTGATCACTTTCACCGCTCAAGTTGTGGAACGGAAGGACGGCAATGGAAGGCTTTTTGGAACTCGGCATTGATGTTGACGGATTATCGGCAAATTGAACGGAGTCCTCCAACACAATTCGATAAGCGCGAACGGGTTGGGCCACGTTCTTGAGTTCGAGTTCACCCAAGTCTGAAAACTCGGCCTCAATCTTCCCTTTGACCTGCCGGTAAGCATCCTCGGACAAGCAGATACCGTCTGGATCAGCCTGGGCTTCAAGTCGGGCGGCTATATTGACCCCGTCGCCGTACAGGTCGTCGCTTTCAACAATTACATCCCCAAGATTAAGTCCGATGCGAAACCTAAGACGCGCTGGATCTTGATCCAATTTCTTCTGCCGAATCAGGGAGTTTTGCCAGTCGATTGCGCAGGCCAACGCATCGACGACGCTTGCAAATTCTACCAACAAACCGTCACCTAACAGCTTTACAATACTACCATGATGTTGAGCAACAAGCGGTTCGATGATTTCACTGCGAACAGCAGTCATGCGTTTAAGGGTGCCAGCCTCGTCTTGCCCCATAAGGCGCGTATAACCAACCACATCGGCAACGAGTATCGCAGCAAGCCGGCGTTCCAAGAAACTTCTCCTATTGCCATCAGATTAGCTCTGGACGTGGCAAGAATCCAATTGGAACGAATTCCACGCATAAGATGGGGTTGTCAGAGTGCGTTAGTGGCAAGAAATGGTACGTACCCGACACTGAAGGTTTGCTGGGGGATGTCCACTTTGGGCTCGGTGCCATCATTCGCTGAAGTATCATGAGTGACCGCTTTGCGCAACCTTCCTGCCGTTCGATTTGCACACTCGAATAGCCGTTATTTTCAGTTTGTGACCTTAGCGCAGATTCCACATCTGCCTTTTGATAAGCCATTGGCCAGAGGGTTGGCGCTCGATCAGCCAGGACTTGGTCGCGGTGAAGTTGCGGGTCGCGCCAGTGTCGTGGCGAACGGTTGTGACTGCCGCTTCAGCCAAGCCGAAGACGCGGGTCTCGTCGATCATGAGCGCGTCGAGTGGCCGGGAGCGGCAGGTGTAGTGCTCAACGTCGTAATCCGCCTGTTCACCGGCTGTGATCTCATTGGGTCCACGCTCGGGTAGCGACCCAGGCGGCACCCGGATCGCGTCGCTTGCGAATAGCGCGCCATAAGCAGCGGAATCATTTGCGCTAACCGCGCTACTGTAACGCTCACACATCGTCTCTACTACTTCCATTGCATCTGTCATCGTATCCTCCATTGGTCGCATACGTTGCTATCATCGCCTCGCCCCACGTTCCCTCCTAGTCAACAGAGTGGACTAGGTCCGGTACACTTTGTGGACTGGGCGCGAGGCGCCTCGGGCGTTATCCTGAAAGGAGGAGGACTCAACTATGGGCGAGAAAAGTTATAACCTCTTTTGTCCCCTTGCGATGGCTTGCGAGACACTTGAACCGCGCTGGACACTCCTGATCCTGGCTGAAATGTGGGACGGTTCGACCCGCTTCAACGAGATCCGACGTGGGGTACCCGGTATCTCGCCAACGCTCCTGTCGCGGCGGCTAAAGGAGATGGAGGCCAAGGGGCTGGTCGAACGTGTCGAGGACCATGCGCGCGGGACGGTCGACTACATCCGGACGCCGCTGGCCGTGGAATTAGAGCCGATCATGACAGCGCTCGGCGACTGGTCCTACCGTAATCTCGAAGCCTCGTTGGTTCTGGGTGAACCAAACCCAGACTACTTGATGTGGCAGCTGCGGCGCACCATCGACCCCGCCGAACTGCCGCGTGGACGTGCGGTAATCCGCTTTCATTTCACAGACCGCCCCGATGGGCAGAAACTCTACTGGCTCGTGATCCGGCCCGGGACCGAAATCGACCTCTGCATGTCTGACCCGGGCTTCGAGGTCGACCTCTATATCGAGTGCGAAGTCCAGCCGCTGACCGCAGCCTGGATGGGCTACGCTTCTCTCGAAGTCGAGATCGGTGCGGGACGGATTTTCCTTTCTGGTGACCGGTTACTGGAACGCACCATGACCACATGGCTCGGTCAATGCCCCTACGCCGAGGCGGCCGCATGAGCGGCGAGAATTCTTACGATGAAGGCTCCTTCTCGCTTCAATCATCGGCGACAAAAAACTGATGAGCGAATAGACAACGGTAATTGGGGTGCAGCAACATGGAGGCCCAGCCCAAAATGAGTGGCTCGATTAGCCTTGCCTTTCGCCGGCTACGTCCGTTCGCTACGCATTGCGCCAATTCGTTCCTTTTACAGCAAGCGACATCTTGGGCTCATTGCCGTCATTCGCCAAAACACCATGAGTGACCGCTTTGCGGATTTGGCTGCCATGCACCTCCCTTGCCCTTATGCCTCACCTGATGCAGACTTGCGTGCGGAGGAGGGATGTCTGTTTCACCGTTGGATCTGTCGGCAAACGGACCGTCGCGATACCATGCTTTGGGAGGAGTGTTTCATGACGTCCAAGACCGCAGGTTCCAAACCGCCAGACAATCTGACGCCGCAGCAGCAGGACATGCCCAAGGTCAACAGGGTGAGTGCAGATGATATCACCGCGTCGCTGAAAGCCGGATTTTCCGACTTTCTGGCGCGCCCCTTCATGAGCGGCTTTTTCGGCCTGTTTTATGCGGTTTTCGGGATTCTGTTTATTTGGTGCCTGATCTGGCTCGGCAAGATCTGGATGATCATTCCCGCCGCTGTAGGCTTTCCGCTGGTCGCGCCTTTCGCCGCTGCCGGGCTTTATGAGATGTCCCGCCGGTTGCAGAAAGGAGAGAGTTTCGGCTGGTTTGAAATCCTCACTGTCATGGCCAATCAACGCAAGCGGGAAATGGGCTGGATGGCCTTTGTCACCCTGTTCATTTTCTGGGTGTGGACCTACCAGATTCGGCTTTGGCTGGCGATCATCCTGCAGAATGCATCCTTCTCGGATTTTAACGGGTTTATGAACACCGTCTTCTTCACACCGCAGGGCTGGACCTTTCTTGCTGTCGGCACCTGTATCGGCGCATTTCTTTCGGCCGTCCTGTTCTCGGTGACCGTCGTTGCCATGCCCATGCTGCTCGACCGGGAAACCAATTTCGTTTCCGCCATGTTGACGTCTTTGCGCGTTGTCGCGGAAAGCCCAGTCGTCATGCTGGGCTGGGCCGGGATCATCTCGATCACCATGCTGTTGTCGATGGCTCCGGCGTTTCTGGGTCTGATCTTCACCCTGCCGATCCTTGGCCATACCACATGGCATCTCTATCAGCGGGCCGTTTCACCAGCCGAAGATTGATCTATCCGGCCATTATCTCGAGCAGCTGAGAGTTTTTGTCCGCAGACAAGCAAAGCTCGATTTTTTTTGAGCACGTCCCCGGATGTGCCGAATTGAGGAATGGGGCAAACAGCGGCGGGCGCCTGCCGCCGATCCGGAAGATGGCCGGAATAATCGGGCCGAACGTTTCAGACGATCCCATCCGTCTTGGGATCATATCCGCCACTGCCGGTTGTTTCGCAAAGGATCAGAACGCCGCCGCAGCGCGGAACTTCATCGACACGCCGCCCTCGGGGTGTTTCAGGCGCAGTTCCTCGGAATGCAGCATCAGGCGGGGGAAGTCGCGCGCTTGTCCGTCAGCGTAAAACGGATCGCCAAGGATGGGGTGGCCCTGCGCCCGCATATGCACGCGCAACTGGTGCGAGCGGCCGGTTTTCGGAAACAGGCGGACGCGGGTGGTGGTGCCTTCGTATTTCACCACGCGCCAATCGGTCACCGCGGGTTTGCCGGTGTCGTGACAGACCATCTGTCGGGGACGGTTCGGCCAGTCCACGATCAGGGGCAGCTCGACGGTGCCGGTCTTGGGTTCGAGCCGCCCCCAAACCCGCGCGACATAGGTCTTGCGGGTCTGCCGGTTCTCGAATTGCAGCCCCAGGTGGCGCTGGGCGTGGGGGGTCTGGGCAAACACCATCACACCCGAGGTGTCGCGGTCCAGCCGGTGCACCAGCAACGCCTGCGGGAAGGCGGCCTGTACCCGCGTCAACAGGCAGTCGGCCAGGTGTTCCCCACGCCCCGGTACCGACAACAGGCCCGGAGGTTTGTTCACCACGATCAGCTGCGCGTCTTCGTGCAGGACATCCAGCGGCGTTTGCGGGGGATCATAGGTTTCGCTCATGCGCGCCTGCCTAGCGCAGCGGGCCGGGTCCCGCAACGTCGCCCTTGCGCGGCGTGGGCCGTTTCGCAAATCTTTGGTCAAAGGAAAGGAGCCGAAATGCCCCCAGCCATCGAAAACATGCAAAAGGTGCAGCCCTGATCGCCGCCGATCAGATCCTGCGGGTGCCTTTGCTGCCGGTTCTGGCGGTGCAGGGGTTATCCGTGCGGCGCAAGGCGCAGTTGCTGCCCGAGCCCGAAGGTGCGCGGCGGGGATGCGACGGGCAGGGGCCGGCCCTGCGCCTTTTGATCGCCGGGGACAGTTCGGCGGCGGGCGTCGGCGCCGGCACGCAGGCGCAGGCGCTGTCGGGCCAGCTTGTCCGGCAGTTGCGGCGGCACCACGCGGTCGAATGGCGGTTGGAGGCCACGACCGGGCACGGCACACAGGACACGCTGGAGCGGTTGTTGGGCATTCGCGACAGGTTCGACGTGGTGGTGACGGCGCTGGGCGTCAATGACGTGACGCTGGGTACGACAAAGGTGCAGTTCATGGCGCGGCAGACGGCGTTGATGCGGCAGTTGACCGGGCCACTGGGCGCGCGCCGCGTCGTGGTCACGGGGGTGCCGCAGATGCACAGGTTTCCGGCGCTGCCACAACCTTTGGCCTGGGTGCTGGGGCGGCAGGCCGCGCGGCTGGATCAGGGGCTGCGCGAGGTGGCGGCACAATTTCCGCAGGTCCGGCATCTGGCGCTGGGTCTGCCGGACGATGCGGCGCTGGCCGCGCCCGACGGCTATCACCCCAGCCCGCGCGCCTATGCGCTTTGGGCAGAACAGCTGGCGCGGGTGATCCTCGATCAGGTCTGAGCGCGCATACGCCGGATCATCGGCACGCTATAGATCACCAGCGCCGCCCAGATCATCGGAAAGGCGATCATGCGGGCGCCGTCGAATTCCTCGCCAAATATGAAGACGGCGGTCAGAAATATCATCGTCGGCGCGATATATTGCAGGATACCGATAGTCGACAGACGCAACAGTTTGGCCCCGTTGGCATAGACGATCAGCGGCACTGCCGTCACCACGCCACAGCCGATCAAAAGCCAGGTGTCGGCGGTGTCGCCGCCAAAGCTGTTTTGCCCCTGAGCCGACAGATAGGCGAGATATCCCAGCGCCGGGACCGACAGGATCAGCACTTCGAGCATGAAACCCTGATTGGGGCCGATGGGCAGGGATTTCTTGAAGAAGGCATAAAACCCCCAGGTCAGCGTCAACCCGATCGCGGCCCAGGGCAGGCGCTCTGCCGCGACGGCGAGTGTGATGACGGCGGCGGCGGCGAGGGCAATGGCCGCAATCTGGGCGGGGCTGAGCTTTTCCCGCAGCAACAGCGCGCCCAGGGCGACACTGAACAGCGGGTTGATGTAATATCCCAGCGCGGCGTCCAGCGCCTTGCCGGCCCCGATGGCCCAGACATAGATACCCCAGTTGACCGAGATCAGCGCGGCGGTCATGCAGCCCATCGCCAGGGTGCGCGGATGGCTCAGCGCGGCGCGCAGGTCACGGGTGCGGCGCAGTATGATCAGCAGCGCGCCGGCGACCGGGACCGACCAGATGATCCGGTGCGCGACAACCTCGGCCGGCGGAATATGGGCCAGCGCCTTCATATAGACCGGCAGGAACCCCCACAGCAGATAGGCGGTGATGGCAAAGGCCAGACCTTGCGGTGTGTCGACGTTTTCAGCAGGTCGGTCGGCGTGCTGCGCCATGGGGAACTCCGGTCGGATTGCCGGGTGTTTATGGCAGGATGAATTGGAAAGGAAACGCCGATTTCTGTGACCTGCCCCATCAATCTTTGTGATGGAGCAGGTCACGGCTCGTCAGGTCGTGTGATCCACCACCTGCAGGTGCTGCGCCAGCTTGTCGATCTCGCCCATCCAGTTCTGTACCAGTTTCGGATCGCTGGGGGCGGCGTGAACGCCCGCCGGGATGGCGCGGTTGAGCACCGCTTCGATGGCCAGCGATACCGGAATCGACACCAGCCGCGCCATGGCGGTGCCGCGCTCGTCGCCCCATGCGTCCATGACATAGGTTTTGTGCCAGACCTCGGCCCCGTCTTTCTCGGCCTTCAGGCCCACGCACAGAACCACCCGGTCGGGTTCGCCCTCGTCATAGGCGTTTTCTTTCCAGAACTGGTCCGACATCTCTTTCAGTCGGGCGTCGCCCTCGGGGCCCGACAGGGTCTCGATCTCGGTGAACACATCCGACCAGGCGTCGGCCCAGCCGTTCAGGCGCAGGGTGCCGCGGACGAATTCCCTGACCGGCCAGTGGTCCTCGAAATGGTACTGCGCCATGAACGGGATCGAATCTCGGTTCGGATAGACCTCAAAGCTTTCCGGTGTCGGCAGCGGCGCGACATAGCTGCTGATCGCGTCCCATGGGCGGGCGACGTCCAGCGGGGCGTAGTCGCGGATTGATTTCGAGGGTGAGCGCAGCGCCTTGAGGACGCCCAAGGGTGACCAGCTGAACTTATAGCGGAACGGGTTGGGGTTCTTGGGGATGCCGCCGCAATAGGAAATGAAACTCAGGTGGTTTTCCGCATCGAACGCATCCGAGGCACGGTAGTCGTCGACCAGAGCATGCGCCATCAGGTGGTCGATGCCGGGGTCCAGCCCGACCTCGTTGACAAGCGCGACACCGGCCTCACGCGCCTTGTCATCCAGCGCGCGCATCTCGGGCGCGATGTAGGAGGATGAGACGAAGTTGGCCTGATTCGAGATCGCCAGTTCCGCCAGACGTACGTGCCAGTCACCCGGCAGCATCGAGACGATCACGTCGCCTTTTCCCAGCACTTTTCCCAGAGCGTCGATGTCGAAGGCGCGGATGTCGTCGGTCAGATCCCCGACCTCGGCCCTGGCCTTTTCCACGGTTCGGTTCCAGACGGTGACCTTGTGTCCGGCCTCGATCAAGCGGCGCAGGCCGGGAATGGCCGACAGGCCGGTGCCACACCAGTGAATCGTCATCGCTCAGATCCCTTCGATATGAGTGTTAAAGGTTGCCGCCGCCCGGCCCCAGACGCCATTTTCGATGTTGGTCAGGGTCAGCAAAGAGGGCAGCAGTTGCGCCGCGTAATCTTCTGAACTTTCGGCCGGCAGCATCGACGGCAGGTTGTCGATCGCGATCACGTCGAGCACCGGATCGGTCGCCACGCGCAGGGCGGGGTGATCCCATGTGGTCGCACGGTCATAAACAGGTACCGGGTTGTAGTCGCTGTCTGGGTCGCAGGCCACGTCGCCAATGGCGGTCAGGTTGCGTTTGGCGGTCAGCGCGTCGCGCGGGACAAAGACCGGCGTGCCGGGGCGGGCGAAGATGCAGTTCAGGAACAGGTCGTGGTCCAAAATTTCCGGGAACGGACCGCGGCTGGCGGTCTCGGCCATGTCCCATTTGGTGACGGGCACGCCCATCGCCTCGCACAGGTCAGCCGCACCTGTGCCGACGCGGCCCAGGGCGCCGATGACGATGGCGCGGGGACGCGCAGCGCCAGTGGCGTCAAGCTCGGCCAGCAGTTCGGCGTTCAGCACGTCCTTGCCCGGATAGACGCCAACGGGGGGGCATTCTTCACCCCGTTGCTGCGCGGCCCATGTCTTGAGCGTCACCGCCGCGCCGGCATAGCCCGCCCAATACCCGAACGCGGCCACCCGACGCCCGGTTTCATCGACCAGATATTCCAGATCATAGAGCGTACCGCCCCCAGCCTTGAACCGCTGCAACAGAGCGCGGCCCGAATGCTGGCCCTTAAAGGCGTGGCCGAACATGATATGGCGATGGGGCAGGGGCGTGCTGTCCTCGGGCAGTTCCTTGAGGCCGAAGATGATCGCGTCCAGCGGGGCCTCGGGCCAGGAATTCTCGACCGCGATCTCGCAACCGGCATCCCTGTAGCCGTCAATCGAGATGGCGCGGACCGAACTTTCCTCGACCGTCACGCGGATACCTGCCGCGATGAGCGCGGCGGCCCCTTCCGGTGTCAGCCCCACCCGTTCCTCATTCGGGCGCTGTTCTGCCCGGACCCAGAGATGTGTCATGCGTTATCCTTTTGTCAGAGCATTCCGGCGGCCCGCACCGCCAGAACCGAAGGACGAGCCTCCATTGCGTCACGGAAGGCGAGAATCTTGGGAAAGGCCGAGACATCCACGCCGTCGCCCTCAAGCCAACTGCACACCACAAAAAGATAGCAATCGGCAAGGCTGATCCGGTCGCCCAGCACGAACGGCCCGCGCAGGCCCGCCGTCTCGATATACTTGCACGAGGCGGTCATGGTTTGCGGCACCTTGTCCTTCATGTCCTTGTGGCTGGCTTTCCTGTCGGCCCAGCGGGCACCGCGCCGCGCATGGGCGTGGTTCACATGCATGGTCGAGGCCAGATAATACATCACCTCGCGCATGCGGGCGGCCATCACGGGATCGTCGGGCACCAGCCCGGCCTGCGGTGCCCTGGCCGCGACATATTCCAGCAAAGCGCCGGTTTCGGTCAGGATGCCGCCATCCACCACCAGTGCCGGCACCCGGCCCTTGGGGTTGATCTGCCTGTAGGCGGGTTTGGTCTGTTCGCCGCCGGCGAAATCCAGCCGGATCGCCTCATATCCCAGCCCGGCCTCTTCCAGGGCGATGGCAACGGCGATGGAAATGGTGCGGGGGGCATAGTAAAGCTGCATCCGTTGTCTCCGTCACAAATGGGTCTGGGCGAAGTGCCGCTCGGGCGTTTCCAGATGCGGCACGGCGTTGAACAGGACCGGGCTCAGGTGATCGCCGATCGGATAGAGACGATGCATCGACGTGTTCATGATGGCAAGGGCGACCCGCGCCATCGCCGGGATATCCAGCCCCATCGCCTGCCGCACCACCATCGAGATCAACCCGCCTGAGGTTACCACGATGGCCGGCCCGCCCTCGGTGCCGATCTCGCGCAGGGCGGCTGAAACGCGGCCCTCGAACTCGGCAAAGGTTTCGGGCGCATTCTCGATCTCGCCATTGGCCCAGGCTGTGAAGGTCATCGGCAGGTGCCGCACAAAGCCTTCGCGATCCTGCGGGATGGCGACCCCGTGCTGGTCTTCGAACAACTGCGCAAGGGCGAAATACTCTATCTCGTTCAGCCGTGCGTCGCGCACCGGATCGGCCAGCCCCATGCTGGCGGCGGTTTCGACATGGCGGGTCAGGGTGCCGCAATAGCACCGGGGATAATGGGCGCGGGTATCGGCCAGATGCGCGCCCAGCCACCGGGCCTGCTGATGGCCCAGATCGCTCAGCCGGTCATAGCTTTCCTCGTCGCGCGCCTCGGAATTGGCCTGTCCGTGGCGCACCAGTGTGATGTGGGACATTTGCGGCTCCTCTTGCGGCAGTCTTAGGTCAGGATCGGGGCAGTGACCAGAGGGGTTTGGGCATCCGCGCCCCGCAATCCGGTACCGCGACCGGAAACGGAAAATCGTGTAGTGTTGCAGGGGCCAAGGATATTCACGCTGGTCGGAGGGGGGCATGTATACACTTTACTGGCACCCATGGTCTTCATCCTACGCACCGATGGCCGTTCTGAAAGAGCTGGAGGTCGAGTTCGATCTGTATGAGGTCGACTATGACGGCGGCGAAACCCGGACGGACAGCTACCGACGATTGCAGCCTCTCGGCCTGATCCCGGCGCTGTCCCTTGGCAAAGGCCGTTCGATGTTCGAGTCGGCGGCAATCATCCTTTTTCTCTGCGACCGGCACGCGGGCATGAAGTTGGCGCCATCGACCGGCGCGCCCGACCGGCCCGCGTATTTGCAGTGGATGCTGTTTCTGGCCGACACGGTCTATCCTTCGTACAACCGTTACTATCACCCGGATCGTTACACCGCGTCCCCGGATCATTCGGCGGGGGTGAAAGACCGGGCCTTGTCCATGGCGCTCGATCAGCTTTCCATTGTGGAAAACCACCTGAAGACGCAGGGACCCTGGCTGCTTGGCGAGCGGTTTTCGGCTTGTGACATCTATCTGCAAATGATGACGACGTGGCACGTTACACCGGGCGACCTTTTTGAACAGATGCCCTGCATTAGGGATCTTTGCAGGCACGTGACCGAACGGGCGGGTTGCCGGTGGGCAATTGAGCGGCACAATTTTGCGACCGGTTTCGAAAGATAGCCGATCGCGGATCGTTGGTATGGCGGCTGCCGCGCCAACACGGCTACACAGGCGGTGTTTGCCGCGCCATGCACGCCGTGCACATTACCGCCGGATGCGTCAGTGACATTTGCCGTCTTTGGCATTTGCCTCTCCGCCCTGGTCCTGTCACTTCTTGGCGTGTAGTCAGACGAATAACGAACCTTCAGGTACCAGACCGGAAAGGAAAATCCCATGGCGGTGAATGTGGAACGGTTTCTGGGGGATTTGCATACACTGCGCAGCTTTGGGGCATCCGGGGTCGGTAAAGGCGTCATTCGCCCGGCCTATTCCGAGGCCGACATTGCCGCCCGCGAATGGCTGGCTGGCCGGATGGAGGAGGCAGGGCTGAAGGTGCAATTCGACCCGGTGGGCAACCTGTTCGGTCTGGCCGATGGCCCGTCGCTGCTGATGGGGTCGCACACCGACAGCCAGCCCGAGGGCGGCTGGCTGGACGGCGCGCTGGGCGTGATCGCGGCGCTGGAAGTGGCGCGGTCGGCGGACCGCCCGGTCTCGGTCGTCAGTTTTCAGGACGAAGAGGGCCGTTTCGGCGTCACCACCGGCTCGGCCATCTGGTCGGGGCATCTGCCGCTGGATCGGGCGGACGCGCTGACCGATCATGCCGGAACCACGTTCGAGGCCGCGCGTGCAGCGATGGCCGGTCTGGCCGGAGAATTCGTCGAGCCCGCCCGCTTCACCGGCTTTGTCGAGATGCATATCGAACAGGGTCCGGCGCTGGACAGCGACGGCGGGCAGATCGGCGTCGTCACCGATATCGTCGGCATCCGGGATATGAAGATTACCTTTCAGGGCCAGCAGAACCACGCGGGCACCACGCCGATGCACCTGCGCCGCGACGCGTTTCAGGCGCTGTCGCTGTTCAATACGCGCCTGATCGACCGGTTCCGCAACGTGCTCACCCCGCGCACGGTCTGGACCATCGGGCATGTGTCGCTGCATCCCAATGCCTCGTCCATCGTGCCGGGCCGGGTGCAGTTTTCCATGCAATGGCGCGACGGCGAGGCCGGGCGGCTGGACCGGATGGAGGAGATCGTTCGCCAGACCGCAGAAGAGGTCGCGGACGAAGCGGGCATGGCGCTGGAATTCGGCCCGCTTCTGGGGCTGGAGCCGGTTCCGATGGATGCCCGCCTGCGCGCCGCGCTGGAAGCGGGGGCCGAAGCGGTTGCGCCCGGGCGCTGGCGGCGCATGCCGTCCGGCGCGCTGCATGACGCCACCAACGTTTCACGTTTGATGCCGGTGGCGATGCTGTTCGTGCCCTCCATCGGCGGCATCAGCCACGACTTTGCCGAGGATACGGATGAGGCCGATCTGGTGGCCGGGCTGAAGGTGCTGGAGAAAATTTTTCAGCGGTTGTAGCGGCGATCTCACCATCTCATGGGTTTTGATCCTGCTGCCGGCGGCGTGTCCGGCAACGGTTTGTCGCAACAGCGGTCACGAAATCCGGTTCGCGGGGGTTCCATATTGGCCGGGAAAAGAGCTTGAGGCGGTTCCAGCCCGAAAAGGACCGGGCCGGGACCGGGCGGCATTCGAGGCCCCGATGCAGGCCCGCAAATTTTTGTTTGAATTGAAAATTCCCCGAAGGAATATTGTTAACCAATTACTTTGCCGCGCTCCGCCGGGAATTGGGGTTTGAGGATGAGATTGCGAAATGGATCAGACTTTATCAAAAAAGGAACTGATCAGGGTGGCCAGGGCGATCCGGGGCGGAAGCCGCATTAGCGCCGGAATTGTCGGGCCGTTTCTGGCGCATGAGTTTCGGGAAACCTCGGGGCTGAGCCGGATCATGCTGCGGATCGCTGCTGGACTGTCATTGTTTTTCGCATCCGTTCTGGTGATCTTTCCCGAGGTCGGGGAGATGCTGATAGAGGTCCTGCCCGGCTTTTTCCAATTGCCCGAACGCGTGTCACGGGCACTGGACTACGTCTGGGGACTGGTCGGAAAACCCGTCAAAAAAGACCATCTGATGTATCACCTTCCGAATATCATCATCTATGCGTTCGGGGTTGCCGGAATTCGCCAGCTTTGGCGCAGGATCCACAAGAACAACTGGAAAGACCGTGTGGAGGCATCGCAGGACATGCTGGGCCGGATGATAGCCGAAGGGCGGGCACGGTTCCGCTTTGATCCGGGATTTTCGGTCTTGTTCGTCGGGGAGGGTGACCGCATCGCCAAAAGCCTGGTGCTGGATGACGCCACCGTCGGGCCGACCGTTTCCTCCAGACGCCAACCCTATACGGATCTGTGGGGGAAATTCGTGGCCGCAGAGGGAGATGAGGGATTCGAGAAAGTCCTGTCGCAATTCAATACCGAAGACGCCGGCGAGTTCGTTCTGTTTCCGGTGGTCGACGAACATCTTTTTCTGCCGGGCGCGGCGGATTACGATATCCCGCCGCATCGTGTGGAAATCGCCGTGCGCCGCATTCGGCGGTTCGAATCTGACAACGAATGGATGCCCAAGCGGATCGTCATCGTCGGCGACAAGGAACAGGAAAGCCGGTTCGTTACCGTTTCGGACAGGGCGGAAACGAAAGCGGAGGCTGATGACATAAGCCTGCGCACGATATCAGACACTTACGAAAACGTCATCGTTGCGGACCCGACCGACATCACGCTTGCGAAGATTATCGAATTCGCGGACGGGCGGCGGATTTATTTCCGGGCATCGGACCGCGGGGCGGAAAAATATGGCAACGAGTTCTATCGCAGGCTTTCGATTCTGGGGTATCAGCCGTCAAAAGAGGCGGTTCTGACGGTTGGATACGACATCTCGGATCTGGAAACGGAACATCAGGTCGTGGCGCATCAGCGGGCCGAATATCTTCCCGTCATTCTGTCCAGGGATGTCTTTGATCTGTTGTCCAGGGAATACCTGAAGGAAGGGCCCTATATTTTCGTCCCGCATCTGGTGAAGCAGGAAGTGCAGAAACTGATTGCATAGATCGCCCGCCGAATCCGGGGCGGCGGGTTCACCGCCAGTTCACATCGCCCAGAAAAATGTACCCAGCGCCATAGATCGTCTTGATCAGGCGCGGGTTCTTGGGATCTTCGCCCAGCTTGGTGCGCAGGCGCGAGATACGCACATCCATCGCCCGGTCAAAGCTTTCACCGGCGCCGCCGCCCAGCATTTCCTGCATCTGCGCCCGGCTGATCAAGCGTTTTGGGCTTTCCAGAAACAGCCGCAGCACCTCGCCTTCGGCATGGCTGAACGGGGTTTCGACTCCCTGTTCGTTCTCCAGAATGTAGCTGTCGAAATGCGCGGTCCAGCCGTTGAAATGGGCGGTGTTGCCGCCCTGTTGTGCGGCGACACGCGGCGCGCGCAGGCGGGCGCGGATGCGGGCCACCACCTCGGCCGGATCGAAAGGCTTGGTGATGTAGTCGTCGGCGCCCAGCTCCAGCCCGGTCACCCGGTCCTGCACCTGCGCCCGGCCCGAGATGATGATCACCGCTGCCCCCTGTTCCAGCGCCAGCCGATGCACCAGCGCCAGCCCGTCGGTATCGGGCAGCGACAGGTCCACCAGACAGACATCCGGCGTCACCCGTTTCAGCGAGGCCTCGAATTCGCGGGCGCGCGAAAAGCTTTGCGTACGAAATCCGGCCTCTTCCAGCGCCTCGGTCAGGATTTGCCGGATTTCAGGTTCGTCGTCGAGAATGGTCACCAGCGGTTGCGTCATTGGGCGGCCTCGGGTCGGATCAGGGCGGAAAGCTGCGCCCGCGAGAAGGGTTTGCGCAAAACCGGGCCCAGGGCAAGGGCTTCGCGGTGCAGCGGGTCGGTCAGCGGCAGCGAGGTCATCAGGATACAGGGCAGGCCGGGCTGCAGGCGCTTGATCAGGTCGATGCCGGTGGCGGGACCTTCGAGTTTGATATCCGACAGCACCAGCGAGATATCCTCGATGTCGGCGGTCAGCGCGCAGGCCTCGTCGACCGAGGTCGCCTCGATCACCGACAGGCCGAGGTCGATCAGCAGGTCGCGGAACTGGCTGCGCAGATCGTCATTGTCCTCGACCAGCAGGGCCAGCCCGCCCTGCGCCGGCGGGGCGGCGCGATAGGGCAGGCGCAGGATCACCGCCGCACCCGAAGGAGAGTTGCGCAGTTGCAGGTCGCCGCCCGCCAGCTTGACCATGTCATAGACCATCGGCAGGCCCAGCCCCGACCCCTCGCTGCCCTTGGTGGTGAAGAACGGGTTCAATGCCTTGTCCAGCGCGTCGGGTGAAAAGCCGGGGCCGGTATCTGTGACGGTGATTTCGATCCAGATATTGCCGATGGCATGGGCGCTGATGGTGATCTGCCCGGTTGCGCCGCAGGCGTCGCGGGCGTTCAGCACCAGGTTCAGCAAGGCGTCCTGCAACATGCCGGGATCGAGCAGCAGCGCCTCATCAGGCAGGGTGTTGACCACCGACAGCCCCATGCCGCGCGGCAGCGAGGGCGAGGCGAGGATCTTCATGTCCTCCAGCAGGCCGCGCATGTCGGTTGCCTGCGGATGCAGGGTTCGGTTGCCGGTCATGTCGGCGATCCGGTTCAGCAGTTGCCCGCCCCGGCGGGCGGTCTGCTGGGTGGCGGCGACCAGTTCGGCCGCCTCTTCGGGCAGGGCCATCTTTTCAAGCTTGCCCTGCATCCCGAGGATGATCGTCAGCAGGTTCGAGAAATCATGCGCCAGCCCGCTGGTCATCTGCGCCGCCATCGCGCGGCGCCGTGATTGCTGTAGCGCCACACGGGCCTGGGTTTCCTCGGTCACGTCCATCGACAGGATATAGACGCCCCCCTCCTGATCCGGCGTGAACGAGGCGCGGATTCGGCGCTGATCGTGATTCTCGGTGAATTCGAAGACCGAAGTGCGTCCGCCATATGCTTTTTGCAGATGCGGTGCCACGCGGGCGAAGGCCGATGGCCCCAACGCCTCGGAGATATGCAGGCCCAGAATATCCGAAGGCCGCCCCGGCATCACCGAGCTGAGGCGGCGGTTGGAATAGGTATAGTGGCCGCCCGCATCCACATGCGCGATATGGGCGGGCATCATTTCCGTGGTCAGGCGGGTGCGCGATTCGATCTCGGTCAGCTGCCGCTTGGCTTCTTCCAGCGCGCTGATCGTGGCGGCCAGTTCGCGGTTGGTGGCCGACAGTTCCTCGGCATGGGTCAGCAACTGATCGGACAGCTCTTCGGACCGCGAACGCAGCATTTCCTCGACCCGTTTGGTGCGCGAGATGTCGGTATAAACCGCCACCCAGCCGCCCTGTGGCAGCGGCGCGCCCTCGACCGAGATGACCTGGCCGTTGGGGCGGATGCGTTCGATATAGTGCGGCTCGAACGCCATGGCCTGCCGGACGCGGCTTTGCACGATTTCCTCGATATCCGTCTCGGGCGCGTATTCGCCGTTTTCCGCCAGGTATCGGATGGTGTCGGCAAAGGCGGCCCCGGGCCGCGCCAGACTGGCTGGCAGGTCGAACATTTCCTGAAACCGCCGGTTGCTCAGCGCCAGCCGCAGGTCGCTGTCATAGATCGAAAGGGCCTGCCCGATCAGGTTCAGCCCCGCCGTGGTCATCGCCTTGATGTGTTGTTCGGAATTGCCCAATGCCATCCTCCCCGCACCCATGCCTATCACCGGACAGATACGGCGGGTAGAGCCTTTGCCGCCATCCCTTCCGCTGTGGCCAAATGTAACAACCCGCGACCCTTTTCTGCGGACTTGTTACAATTCGTAAGATTTGGGAAAACATCAGGAAAAAATTTCGGATCAACGTTTGACTGTCTTCGGAACGGCGGATTCGCATTCGTGGACGTTCCCGGCCCCGAGGTGATGGCCGGGATGGGGAGGAGAGAGAAATTGGCTCAGACGCAGTCTGGCGCCGAGGGGATGCAATCCCTTCCGGCGCTGCTTCATCGCAACGCAACGCAGTTCGGGGATGCCCCGGCCTATCGGGAAAAGGAATTCGGCATCTGGCAATGCTGGACCTGGGCCGGCGCAGCGCGGGAAATCCGCGCCATCGCGCTGGGCTTTCTGGAGCTTGGCATCGAAAAGGGCGACCACATTGCGGTGATCGGGCGCAATCGCCCGGCGCATTACTGGTCGATGGTCGCGGCCCAGATGGTGGGCGCGGTGCCAGTGCCCCTGTACCAGGATTCGGTGGCCGAGGAGATGGCCTATGTGATGGAGCATTGCGGCGCGAAATACGTCGTCTGCGGTGATCAGGAACAGGTCGACAAGGTCATCGAAATTCAGGAGAAGGTGCATCAGGTCAAGCACATCCTCTATACCGACAAGCGCGGCATGCGGAAATACGACCATTCCCAGATGAACGCACTGGAAGACCTGATGGCCGAAGGCAGTGCGGGTCATCAGCGTTTTGACGCGGAACTGGACAAGCGCATCGCCAGTATCACCTATGACGACACCTGCGTGATGCTGTATACGTCGGGCACCACCGGCAAGCCCAAGGGCGTGGTGCTGTCGAACCGCAACGTGATCGAAAGTGCGAAGAACTCGGCCGAGTTCGACCATCTGAGCCGGGGTGAGGACATCCTGTCCTATCTGCCGATGGCCTGGGTGGGCGATTTCATCTTTTCCATCGGTCAGGCCTATTGGTGCGGTTTCTGTGTCAACTGCCCCGAAAGCGCCGACACGATGATGACCGACCTGCGCGAGATCGGGCCGACCTATTTCTTCGCCCCGCCGCGTGTGTTCGAAACCCAGCTCACCAACGTGATGATCCGGATGGAGGATGCGGGCAAGCTGAAGCAGCGTATGTTCCACCACTTCATGGCGCATGCGAAAAAGGTCGGCGGGCGCATTCTGGACGGCAAGCCGGTTGGTTTCGGCGACCGGGTGAAATACGCGCTGGGCAATCTGCTGGTCTATGGCCCGCTGAAGGACACGCTGGGCTATGGCCGGTTCCGCGTGGGATATACGGCGGGTGAGGCGATCGGGCCGGAGATTTTCGATTTCTACCGTTCGCTCGGCATCAACCTGAAGCAGCTGTACGGCCAGACCGAGGCCACCGTTTTCATCACGGTTCAACCGGATGGCGAGGTGCGCGCGGATACGGTTGGTGTGCCTGCGCCGGCGGTTGAGTTGAAGATCGACGACAAGGGCGAGATCCACTACCGCTCGCCCGGCGTCTTCGTGGAATATTACAACAACCCGGAATCCACTGCCTCGACCAAGGATGCCGAGGGCTGGGTCGCCACCGGCGATGCCGGGTTCATCGAGGAAAGCTCGGGCCACCTGCGCATCATCGACCGCGCCAAGGATGTGGGCAAGATGGCCGATGGCTCGATGTTCGCGCCGAAATATGTCGAGAACAAGCTGAAATTCTATCCGGATATTCTGGAAGTCGTGCTGTTCGGCAACGGCAAGGATCGCTGCGTCGCTTTCATCAATATCGACCTGACGGCGGTGGGCAACTGGGCCGAGCGCAACAACGTGGCCTATGCGTCCTATCAGGAACTGGCGGGACATCCGCGTGTGCTGGAGACGATTAAGTCCCACGTTGAAGAAGTGAACAAGTCGGTCGCTGCGGATGAGATGCTGTCGGGCTGTCAGGTGCATCGGTTCGTGGTGCTGCACAAGGAACTGGATGCCGATGACGGCGAGATGACCCGGACCCGCAAGGTGCGACGCGGGTTTGTCGAGGAGAAGTTCCACGACATCATCGCGGCGCTCTATGACGGGTCCAGTCAGGTATCGACGACCACCGAAGTCACTTATGAGGACGGCCGCAAGGGCTCGATCAGCGCCACGCTGGAAATCGTCGACGCGCCGGTCGTACCGGTGGCTCAGCACAAGGTTGCGGCGGAATGAGGGGCCTCTTACCAGTGCTTGCTGCATCGGTGATCGCGGCAACAAGTGCGGAAGCATCTCAAATCGGCGATGTGTTTTTTGAAGCTTGTCTCGCTCCCCTTGTAGAAGGAACGCCGATTGGAGACCTGTCATCTCTTGGTCCGGAGGAGAATGTTGCGCCAAACGGGAGTTACACCGGCCGCCAGTGGCAAACGGATGAAGGCTTTCTTCTGAGTGAAATGAATTCCGGGCTTCTGAACGCTTGTGACATAAGCTTGGGTGGTGCTCAGGCGCTCGACGATGTTGCACACGGTACGCCTGAACAGGCATCATTGCTTTGGTCTGAATTTTCCGAAGTAGCCAAGAAATTGATCGCGGGAGGCCGCTTTCAGGAACGAAGCACGGATCGTGTTGAAAACGCGCGAATCTTCGCGATTGAAACAATTGGCCCAAACCCCAATGGGCGGATAGTCGCGGCATTCGTCTATCATGACCAATCCAGTAATTACGCCTTTATTGCGGCGGCAGAAGCGGAGGTAACCTCCCAGTGAAAGATGCAGTGGACTCCTACGTCACCGAAGACGGCCGCAAGATTGGCGGCGTGGTGATGGAAATGAAGAACATCACCCTGCGCTTTGGCGGCGTGGTGGCGATCAAGGATATCAGTTTCGACATCCGCGAGGGCGAGATCCGCGCGATCATCGGACCGAACGGCGCGGGCAAGTCCTCGATGCTGAACGTGATCTCGGGCTTTTACGTCCCGCAGGAGGGCGAGGTCTGGTTCCATGGGGCAAAACGCCCGGCCATGCGCCCCTATGAGGTGGCGCGGCAGGGCATCGCGCGCACGTTCCAGAACATCGCCCTTTTCGAGGGCATGAGCGTGCTGGACAACGTGATGACGGGCCGGCTGAACTATATGAAGACCAATCTGTTTCAGCAGGCGCTGTGGAAAGGCAGGGCCGAGGCGGAAGAAACCGAGAACCGCGAAGCGGTGGAAAAGGTCATCGACTTTCTGGAGATTCAGCACATCCGCAAGACACCGGTGGCGCGCCTGCCTTACGGGCTGAAAAAGCGCGTCGAACTGGCCCGTGCGCTGGCGGCCGAACCCAAGCTTTTGCTGCTGGATGAGCCGATGGCGGGCATGAATGTCGAAGAGAAAGAGGACATGAGCCGCTTCATCCTCGACGTGAATGACGAGTTCGGCACCACCATCGCCCTGATCGAACACGATATGGGCGTGGTGATGGACCTGAGCGACCGGGTGGTGGTGATGGATTACGGCAAGAAGATCGGCGACGGCACGCCAGACGAGGTGCGCAATAACCAAGAAGTCATCGACGCCTATCTGGGGGTGAGCCATGACTGAGCGCCAAAAAGACAAGTGGGGAGGCAACCATGCCTGAACAACTCGTATTCGCGATGGAGGTCATCCTCAACGGCCTGATGGCCGGGGTGCTCTATGCGCTGGTCGCGCTGGGCTTTGTGCTGATCTACAAGGCGTCCGGCATTTTCAATTACGCACAGGGGGTTATGGCCCTGTTCGCGGCGATGACGCTGGTCGGGATCATGAACGGACAGGTGCCATTTTCGCATCTGATCAATGCGATCCTCGGCACGCATATCCATTACTTTGGATGGAATGTGCCCGCATTGCTGGCGATTTTGCTGACCATGGGCGTGATGGTGCTGCTGGCCTGGGCGGTGCAGCGCTTCGTCATGCGCCATCTGGTCGGACAGGAGCCGATCATCCTGTTCATGGCCACCATCGGTCTGGCTTATTTCCTTGAAGGCGTGGCCGACCTGATGTGGGGGTCCGAGATCAAGACGCTGGATGTGGGCCTGCCGCAGGGCATCAACCTGTGGATCGACGAAGCCACGTTCAACATCTTCGGCTACGGCTTCTTCATCGACAATCTCGACATCGTGGCCACTGTGATCGCGGCGTTGCTGGTGGCTGCGCTGGTGGCGTTCAGCCAATACACCAAGCAGGGCCGGGCGATGCGCGCGGTGGCGGATGACCATCAGGCGGCGCTGTCGGTCGGCATTTCGCTGAACTTCATCTGGGTCATGGTCTGGTCGGTGGCGGGTTTTGTCGCACTGGTTGCGGGCATCATGTGGGGCACCAAATCGGGTGTGCAGTTCTCGCTGAGCCTTATCGCGCTCAAGGCGCTTCCCGTTCTCATGCTGGGTGGGTTCACCTCGATCCCCGGCGCCATCGTCGGCGGGCTGATCATCGGCGTAGGCGAGAAGCTGTTCGAATTTGCCATCGGCCCGCTGGTGGGCGGCGCCACCGAGAACTGGTTCGCCTATGTGCTGGCTCTGATCTTTCTGGTGTTCCGCCCGCAGGGGCTGTTCGGAGAGAAGATCATCGAAAGGGTATAGACCGTGTGCAGCTTCGATCTGAACCGCAACGCCAATCCGGGCAAGGACCCGGCGCCCCGAAACCGGGCGCAGGAAGAATGGGAAAAATAAGCCATGTTCTATCGTGAAGCCGGAGATTTCAAAACCTCCTATCAGGACGACAGCCAGACCTTCCCGATCAGGTTCGACCGGTATCGCTATTATGTCGTGTTGGCGGTTGCTTTCGGGATCATCCCTTTCATCATCAACGACTATTGGGCCAACGCGCTGCTGCTGCCGTTCCTGATCTATGCCATCGCGGCGATCGGGCTGAACATCCTGGTGGGCTATTGCGGACAGGTGTCCTTGGGTACCGGCGGGTTCATGGCGGTGGGGGCTTATGCCTGTTACAAGCTGATGACCGCTTTCCCGGACGTGAGCATGTTTGTCCACGTCATTCTCGCAGGCGGGATCACCGCAATTGTGGGCGTTCTGTTCGGCCTGCCGTCGTTGCGGATCAAGGGGTTCTACCTGGCGGTGGCGACGCTGGCAGCGCAGTTCTTTCTGGTCTGGCTCTTCAACCGGGTGCCGTGGTTCTACAACTACTCGGCCTCAGGCCAGATCAACGCGCCGGAACGTGACGTGTTCGGCATCATCATCACCGGCCCGAACGCGCCGGCCTGGGCGACCTATATGTTCTGCCTGATCTTCCTGGCCGTTTCGGCGCTAATCGCGCGCAACCTGACGCGCGGCACCACGGGCCGCACCTGGATGGCAATCCGCGACATGGACATCGCCGCCGAGATCATCGGGGTGAACCCGCTCAAGGCCAAGATGAGCGCCTTTGCCGTCTCGTCCTTCTTTGTCGGCATCTCGGGTGCGCTGTTCTTCTCGGTTTATCTCGGCGCGGTCGAGGTCGGCGAGGCGTTCGGCATCCAGAAATCGTTCCTGGTGCTGTTCATGGTCATCATCGGCGGTCTCGGTTCAATCTTCGGATCCTTCGCAGGCGCGGCCTTCTTGGTGCTGCTGCCGGTGGTGCTCAAGGTCGTGGGCGCCGACATGCTGGGCTGGCCCACCGATATCGTGGCGCATCTGCAGCTGGTGATCGTGGGCGCGCTTATCATCATGTTCCTGATCCTCGAACCGCACGGGCTGGCCCAGCTGTGGCGCGTGGCGAAGGAAAAACTGAGACTTTGGCCCTTCCCCTATTGACGAAGGGCCGGGTGGGGCAACCCGCCCTACGGATGGCCCCGGCCGGATTAACGGGGTGGAAACATCGGTCAAAACCAAGGGAGGACTAACCCGATGAAGACAAAACTGGCAACCCTGGCGCTCGGCGCCATGATGGCCGCAGGCCCGGCGATGGCAGACCTCGTGTTTCCGTCGCTCAGCTATCGGACCGGTCCGTTCGCTGCTGGCGGTATTCCGTTCGCCGATGGTTATGCGGATTATTTCACCCTGCTGAACGAGCGTGACGGCGGCATCGAAGGCGTGTCGGCCAAGGTGATCGAATGCGAGACCGGCTATAACACCGAAAAAGGTGTGGAATGTTATGAATCGACCAAGGGCGAAGGCGCGTTGATCTATCAGCCGCTGTCGACCGGCATCACCTATCAGCTGATCCCGAAAGCGACCGCAGACGATATCCCAATCCACTCGATGGGTTATGGTCGCACCTCGGCCAAGAACGGCAAGGTGTTCAGCCACGTGTTCAACTATCCCGCCAACTATTGGGATGGTGCGTCGGGCGCGGTCAACTATCTGCTGGACGAAAACGGTGGTGACCTGAACGGCAAGAAAATCGCGCTGGTCTATCACAACTCGGCCTACGGCAAGGAGCCGATCCGGACCCTGGAAGAGCTGTCCAAGAAGCACGGATATGAACTGATCCTGTTGCCGGTCGACAGCCCGGGTCAGGAACAGAAGTCTCAGTGGCTGCAAATCCGCCGCGACCGTCCCGACTATGTCCTGATGTGGGGCTGGGGCGTGATGAACCAGGTTGCTATTCAGGAAGCCGCCAACATCCGCTTCCCGATGGAAAACTTCATCGGCATCTGGTGGTCGGGTTCGGAAAACGACGTGCTGCCCGCTGGTGATGCAGCCAATGGCTACAAGTCGTTGACCTTCCACAACGTCGGCAGTGATTTCCCGCTGTTCGAAGACCTGAACAAATACGTCATTGGCGCGGGCAAGGCTGCTGGCGCTGGCGATCAGGTTGGCACCGTTCTGTACAACCGGGGTCTCTATGCCGCGATGCTGGCCGCAGAAGCTGCCAAGAAAGCGATGGAAATCCACGGCACCAAGGACATCACCGGCGGTATGATGCGCGACGGCATGGAAGCCTTGGAGATCACCGAAGCCAAGATGGCCGAACTGGGTCTTCCGAACTTTGGTCCGGCCTTCTCGGTCAACTGTGAAAACCACGGCGGTGACGCCCTGGTTGGTGTGACCCAGTGGGATGCGGCCAACAAGTCCTGGTCGCTGATCTCGGAATACAAGCCGACCGATGGCGAAGTGATCGGCGCACTGATCGAAGAAGACTCGGGCGCCTACGCTTCGGAAAATGCCATCGAAGCGGGCTGCAACTAAGTCGACCGTGTCCCGGCACGCGCCGGGGCACAGATCAACCGGGGGCGGCGGCAGGCCCGCCGCTCCGCACCGGACAAGTCCCGGCATTACGGGACAGGCATGAGGACAAGCGCTGATGCTGGATGCGGCAACAACCACCGACGTGCAGGCGGAAACCCTGCTTGAGGTCAACAATATCGAGGTGATCTACAATCACGTGATCCTCGTGCTCAAGGGCGTCAGCCTGAACGTGCCCAAAGGCGGCATCACGGCCTTGCTGGGCGGCAATGGCGCGGGAAAGACGACAACACTCAAGGCGGTGTCGAACCTGCTGCATTCCGAACGCGGCGAGGTTACCAAAGGCTCGATCAAGTACCGTGGCGCGGACATCCACGAACTGGACCCCGCCGATCTGGTGCAAAAGGGCGTCATCCAGGTGATGGAGGGGCGGCATTGCTTCGAACACCTGACGGTCGAGGAAAACCTGCTGACCGGCGCCTACACCCGCAAGGACGGGGGCGCTGCGATTCAACAGGACCTTGAACTGGTCTACAATTATTTCCCGCGCCTCAAGGAACGCCGCCGCTCTCAGGCCGGCTATACCTCGGGCGGTGAGCAGCAGATGGTGGCGATGGGCCGGGCGCTGATGTCGCGGCCCGAGACGATCCTGCTGGACGAACCCTCGATGGGGCTTGCGCCGCAGCTGGTCGAAGAGATTTTCGGCATCGTCAAGGATCTGAACGAAAAAGAAGGCGTGTCCTTCCTGTTGGCCGAACAGAACACCAACGTGGCTCTGCGGTTTGCCCATTACGGCTATATCCTGGAGTCGGGCCGCGTGGTGATGGACGGCCCCGCCGCCGAACTGCGCGAGAACCCGGATGTAAAGGAATTCTATCTCGGCATGTCCGACGAAGGCCGCAAGAGCTTTCGCGACGTGCGCTCGTACCGCCGCCGCAAGCGGTGGTTGTGAGGGCTCAGGCGTGCTCGGTTTCCGCTTTCATCTCGGCAATCCGTTCCAGCGCCTCTTCGCGGGTGTTGCGGATATTGGGGCGGAACCCCTGGGTTTCGGCGCGCATGCGGATGTCGGCCTCGGTCTCGGACCCGGCGGCATAGCGCACCGAGCCCAGCGAATGGGCGGCGTTCAGCTTCTTACCCCGGTGGGCGTATTGCACCCAGGCCGCGGGCAGGATTTCGCAGCCGTTGAGATCGACAAGAAAATACCATTTGCGGCCGGTCTCGGCGATGCGCTCCTCGATATAGTCATAAAACTCGTTCACGTCGCGCGAGTGATGAAAGACGAAATGCGAAAAATTCGCGTTCATGATTCCGGCCTCGGCGTCAAACGAGATTCTGCGCACGAAATCGCTCAGAACATAGTTCGGATCGTGCTGGACCCGCTTGCGGCGCGTGCTGGGAAGCTGACTGATTCGCGCCAGCGCCTCTTCGCGGCTGGCAAACAGATTCGGATCGAAGAATTCGGTGTTGGCCGCGCGTTCGATCTGGGTGCGGGTTTCCTCGGACGGATCGTAGCGCACCGAGCCCATGGAATGCGCCAGATTGAGCGACTTGCCGCGGCGGGAATAGGCCAGCCAGGCCTCGGGGTCGATCTGTGTTCCATGCAGGTTGACCAGAAAAAACCATTTCTCTTCACCGGTTTGCGCGATGCGCTCTTCCAGCCGGTCGTAAAAGCGGTTGACCGTTTCCGAGTTGTCGAAATGAAAACCCGAGAAATCCGCTTCCATAGTTTGCAGCGCGTCGTGAAACGTGATCCTGCGGTCCAGGTCTGCGGTGTCGAAATCGGTCACGTCGGTCTCCTCTCTCCGTTCTTTCAATGTGGTCGGGTCAAATTGTATGCGATGGCATGCAGAGACTTGCCCCAAGGTCAACACAATCTCAATCAGGCAAGCTGTCGCGCCCCGCGCAGCGCATGGAGGACCTGTCCATGACACAGCATTTTGATGCGCTCGAAACCCGCTCGGCCGACGAACGCGCCGCTGGTCTCGCTCGGGAACTGCCGCAGCAGATCGCCCGTGCTCAGGCGGCTCCGGGGTTCGCAACCCCGTTGCAGGATGTCGATGCAGGGGCGGTCACGACCCCCGAGGCACTGGTGGCGCTGCCCGTTCTGCGCAAGTCCGAGCTGACCCGGGCGCAGTCCGAACATCCCCCCTTCGGCGGGTTTACCGTCAAGCCCGCGCATGGGTTTGCCCAAATCTTTCAGTCGCCGGGGCCGATCTATGAGCCGGGTGGCGTCGATCATGACTGGTGGCGCATGGGCCGGTTTCTGCATGCGGCGGGAATCGGGACGGGCGACATCGTGCAGAATTGCTTTGGTTATCACCTGACGCCCGCCGGCATGATCTTTGAAAACGGCGCCCGTGCCGTCGGGGCCGCCGTTCTGCCCGCCGGGACCGGCCAGACCGAGTTGCAGGTGACCGCCGCGCGCGATGTGGGTTGCACCGCCTATGCGGGCACGCCGGACTATCTCAAGGTGATCCTCGACAAGGCCGACGAGATGGGCGTCAGCCTGAAGTTTTCCAAGGCCGCTGTCGGGGGTGGTGCGCTGTTCCCCAGCCTGCGCCAGGAATACGCCGACCGGGGTATCACCTGTCTGCAAAGCTATGCCACCGCGGATCTGGGCAATATCGCCTATGAAAGCACCGCGATGGAGGGGATGATCGTCGACGAGCATGTGATCGTCGAGATCGTCACTCCCGGCACCGGCACGCCGGTGGCGCCGGGTGAGGTGGGCGAGGTCGTGGTTACCTCCCTGAACCCCGATTACCCGCTGATCCGCTTCGCCACCGGTGACCTCTCTGCCATTCTGCCGGGGCAGTCGCCCTGCGGCCGCACCAACCTGCGGATCAAGGGCTGGATGGGCCGCGCCGATCAGACCACCAAGATCAAGGGCATGTTCGTCCGGCCCGAACAGGTGGCGGCGCTGGTCGAGAAGCACTCCGAGATCGTCAAGGCGCGCGTCATCGCCACGCGGGACGGGGAAATGGACACGATGACCGTCCGCATCGAAAGCCCGAGCCAGGACAGTTCCGCCTATGCCAGATCGGTGGTCGAGGTGCTCAAACTCAAGGGCGCGGTCGAGGTCGTCGCCCCCGGCACCCTGCCCAAGGACGGGCTGGTGATCGAGGATCAGCGGGTTTACGACTGAGCATTGGCTCTGGTAATTCCGACTGAATTGCTCGAATAAGGGCGGGGCGGGGAAGGACGCCCCGCTTCGCTGTTTTTGGGATCATGGCTGAGATCGAATACGCAGAACACGGCTCGCGCCACCGTAACGCGCTTGGAACCCGGGTACTTGGGGGTCTTGCCTATGCCATCGCATTGGCCTGTCTGCTGCCGATGGTGGCGGTTTCGTTTGCGGCGCTGACCGGCGGCACGGATACGATCACCCATCTGATCCAAACGGTGCTGCCGCGCTATCTGGGAACCACCGCCGTCGTGGTGGCGCTGGTCGCGACCGGCACGTTCTGTCTGGGCGTCGGGGCGGCGTGGCTGGTCACGATGACGCGCTTTCCCGGCGTGCGCCTGATGGAGATCGCGCTGGTCCTGCCGCTGGCCTTTCCCGCTTACGTGCTGGCCTATGCCTATACTTTCGTGCTGGATCACCCCGGCATCGTTCAGGCGACTCTCAGGCAGGTGATGGGCTGGGGGCCGCGTGACTATTGGTTCCCGGAAATCCGCTCGACCGAGGGCGCGGCGGCGATGCTGATCCTTGTCCTTTATCCTTATGTCTATCTGCTGGCCCGCGCCGCGTTTTTGCAGCAAAGCGCCACCGCCTTTCTGGCCGCCCGCGCGCTGGGTTCAAGCCCGTGGACCGCGTTCTGGCGGGTGTCGCTGCCGATGGCGCGCCCGGCAATCGCGGGCGGTGTGCTGCTGGCGGTGATGGAGACCATCGCCGATTTCGGAACCGTCGCCTATTTCGGGGTGCAGACCTTCGCGACCGGCATCTATACCAGTTGGTTTTCGATGGGCGACCGCGCGGCGGCGGCACAGCTGGCACTGTGTCTGCTGGGGATCGCGCTGGTCATGGCCGTGGCCGAACGCACCCAGCGCGGCAAGGCGAAATACTATCAGGCCGGCAAGCGCCATGCCACCATGCCCGCAGCGCAGCTCAAGGGGTGGCAGTCGGTCGCGGCCTTTGTTCTCTGCGCGATCCCGGTGCTGCTGGGCTTTTTGTTGCCGGTCGTGATTCTGATCCAGATGGGGCTGGAGTCGGAACAGAACCTGCTGTCGCGGCGCTATATCGGCTTTGTCCGCAATTCGCTGATCCTGGCCGGAACAGCGGCGATTGTCACGGTGGGCGCGGCGATCTGCGTGGGCTTTTTTCAGCGCCTGAAACCGGGACGCAGGGCCGCCGGGGCGGCCTATCTGGCGCGCCTGGGCTATGCGGTTCCGGGCGGGGTGATCGCGGTGGGGCTGATGGTGCCCTTTGCCGGTTTCGACAATGCGCTGGATGCTTGGATGCGCGACACCTTCGGGGTCTCGACCGGGCTTTTGGTCACCGGGTCGATCTGGCTGCTGGTGGCGGCCTATACGGTGCGCTTTCTGGCCGCCGCGCTCAGCGCCTATGAGGGCGGGCAGAGCATGGTGCACGCCAATATGGACGCCGCCGCCCGGTCGCTGGGCCAGACCCCGCTGGGCACATTGCGGCGGGTGCATCTGCCGATCCTGACACCGTCGCTGCTGACGGCGCTGCTGATCGTCTTTGTCGACGTGATGAAGGAACTGCCCGCGACGCTGATCATGCGGCCCTTCAACTTTGACACGCTGGCGGTGCAGGCGTACCGGCTGGCCTCGGATGAACGGCTGGAAGGGGCGGCGGTGCCGTCGCTGGTGATCCTTGCCGTGGGTCTGCTGCCGGTGATCCTGATCTGCCGACAGGTCGGGCGCCAGCGCTAGAGGCGCCGCCTCAGATCAATTCCTTGTACATATAGGTCGTCGGCTCGAACACGTCTTCAAACGGGTTGCGGCAATAGTTGGGGATTTCCCCCACCACCTCGAAGGCGAGACTTTGGTAAAGTCGGCCTGAAGGATCGCCGCTGCGGGTATCCAGCACCAACAGCGTCTTGCCGAGCTGGCGCGCGCGTGCCTCCAACATGTGCATCAGCGCCCGGCCCAGACCGCGCCGCCGCGCGCCCGGGTGCACCAGCAGCTTGGCCACATCGGCCCGGTGCGGCTGATTGGGCATCGTCGCTTTCGCCAGCTGCACCGTTCCCAGAACGCGGCCGCCTTCGCGCGCCAGAAACAGGTCGACGCCCCCCGAGCGAACCGGGGGAAACACCCGGTCCTGCCAATAGGCGCGCGCCTCGGCCCGGGAAAAGGGCAGGATGAACCCGACGCTTGCGCCCGCGTGAACGCTGGCGTGCAGGATGTCGGCAAGTTCGTCCAGAACCGCCGGCAGTTCGGCGCCGTTCGCCCGCGCGATCATATCAGCACCAGCATATAGCGCGCGCCGCGCTGCGGGCCGGTTTCGAACCGGCTGGGGCCCGACAGGTGATATCGCAGGCAATCGCCCGCGTTCAGGTGATGCGGCGTGTCGTCCAGCGTCAGCGTCAGCGCACCATCGAGGATCACCAGATGATGCTCCTGCCCCGGCTTTGGCGGGGTGTCATAGGCGATGGCGGCGGCCGACGGCAGGTGGCATTCCAGCACCTCGGCATTCAGCCCCGCAGCGGGCGGCGAAACCGCCCGTCGGGTGTAACCCGTCTCGGGGTCGGTCCATTCCGGTTGGTGTTCGAAAGGCACCCTGGGGGCGAAACTGTCCTCGACCATCATCAGCAAACGCGACATCGGCAGCCCGTAAGCGGAGCACAGCCGGCCCAGGCTCTCGGCGGTCGGGCTGACCTCGGCCTTTTCCATCCGTGACAGCGTCGCCCGGCTGAGCCCGCTTTGGTTGGCCAGTTGATCCAGCGACCAGCCCCGCCCCAGCCGCAGATCCTTCAAATGCCCCGCAAGGCGTTCCGACAGGTCATCCAGCATTGATCTAATCCGAGAAATATTTTCAATTATGGGAATGCTGCATTGAAATAGAACAATAATCAAAGGAAAACAGGCGCGGGAGTTCTCCCGCGCCTGCTACTGCCCGTTTTTTGTGCGGCTTACTTCCAGCCGACCTCGTTAAAGATCTTCTGTGCCTCGGGGATGTTCTTGGCCACTTCCGACAAGTTCACGTCATCGGATTTGAACTCGCCCAGCGCGGCGACGTTCTCGGCCAGCGGGACGCCCGGCACCGAAGGGAACTCGTCATTGCCGCGCGAGAAATAGACCTGCGCCGAGTCGCTGGACAGATATTCCAGGAACTTGATGGCGTTTTCCTTGTTCGGGGCGTTGACGGCGACACCGGCGCCGGACAGGTTCATATGCGCGCCTTGCGCGTCCTGTGCCGGAAACTGGATGCCGATCATATCGATATCGGCGGTCAGGCCCTTGATGTCCTTGCGCAGAGCGCGGGCGAAGTAATACGAATTCGACACCGCAATTTCGCACTCGCCCGACACGATGCCGCGCAGCTGGTCAGTGTCGCCGCCCTGCGGATCGCGGGCCATGTTGCCAACGACACCCGCTGCCCATTCGCGGGCAGCGTCAGTGCCGTGATTGGTGATGATCGAGGCCAGCAGAGTCTGGTTATAGGTGTTGGTCGAAGACCGGATGCAGACCAGCCCTTTGTATTCCGGCTTGGCCAGATCCAGATAGGTCGCCGGCGGGTTGGCGACTTCGGCCTTGTCGAAAAAGATGATGCGCGCGCGTTGTGAGAACCCGAACCACTGGTTGTCGGCATCCTGCAGGTTGGCCGGAATGCGGTCTTCCAGTACCGCGCTGTCGATCGATTGCAGGATACCGGCCTCTTTGGCGCGGGCCAGGCGCGAGGTGTCGACGGTCAGGAAGATGTCAGCGGGCGAGTTTGCGCCCTCGGCCTGTATCCGGGCCATCAGTTCGTCGGCCTTGCCCTCGATCCGGTTGACGGTGATGCCAGTGGCCTCTTCGAATTCCGAATACAACTGCTCGTCGGTATCATAGTGGCGCGACGAATAGATGTTCAGCTCCCCCTCGGCGATGGCCGAAGTGGCGACAAGGGCCGTCAGCGCAGCGGCGATACAGGCGGGTGATTTCATCATGACGGTTTCCAACTTGATTTAGGGGTGGACATAATCTGACTGATTTTCTCAATTACCAAAGCTGACACGGGATGCAAGGTATTCTGACAGAATTACTCGGAATAAATCGTCGCAGAGATCAACCTTCGGCATTGCCCATTTCCCAGGCCGCCAGCAGCCGGGGCAGAGCGATGTTCCAGTCCAGAACGCCGACCTTGTCCGCCCAGTCTTGATATTGCCGAGTCAGCGCGCGCGCACGCTGGCCTTCACCGCGGATCAGGTCGTTAAGCTCGGTCCGGTCGCTTTCCATGTCATAGAGTTCCCAGTCCCGCCCATGCAGGCGCACCAGTTTGAACTGACCCAGCCGGATTGCGGAATTGCCTTCGTGCTCGAAAAAGATCGGCTGCTCGCGTTCCCACGCCTTGCCGCCAAGCAGCGCAAGCAGGCTTTCACCCTGACAGGGCTGGATCGGGTGCCCGCCCAGCTCGGACAGGTATTGCGCGCCGGTGACTTCCTGAATGGTGGGCAGGATATCGACCACGTGACAGGGTGCATGCACTGGCTGCCGCGCCCCTATCCGCTTGGGCCAATGCGCCACCAACGGGGTCGAGATGCCACCCTCGTGCACATAGTGTTTGAACAGCCGGAACGGCGCGTTCGAGACATTGGCCCAGGGCTTGTCATAGCTCTGATAGGTCAGCGCATCGCCGGGCATGACATCGGGGCGGTTGCCCATGGTGATCCGCCGCCCGTCATGGGTGGTGTCGGGAAAGAACTTGGCCCAGCCATCCTCGGCCATGAACTCGGCGCAGCCGCCATTGTCGCTGAGAAACAGGATCAGCGTGTCCTCGAACTGGCCCAGCCGCTTCAGCGCGGCGATCAGCGTGCCGATGGACTGATCCATCCGGTCCACCATCGCGGCATAGGTCGCCATTTTGCGTGCCTCCCAATCGCGGTTCTGCTCGGCCGCCCAGGGCTGCACGTCGGGATCGCGCGGGCTGATCTGCCAGTTGGCCTGAAACAGCCCCATCGCATTCATCGTCTCGTGCCGGGCGGTGCGGGTCGCGTCCCAGCCCCTGTCGTACACACCGTCATAGCGGGCGATATCCTCGGGATGGGCGTGCAGCGGCCAATGCGGCGCGGTATGCGCGAGATACAGGAAGAACGGCTGCTCCATCGCCACCGATTCCTCGATCATCCCGATGGCTTTGTCGGTGATCGCGTCCGTGAAGTAGAAATCGTCGGGATAGGTTTCGACGCGGGCATCATCCTCAAGCATGTAATGCGGCGAGAAGAAATGGGTGACCCCGTCCACGATGCCATAGAACCGGTCGAACCCGCGCTGGCGCGGGGTGGGGTGGTCGATGTCGCCAACCCGCCAGCTGTCGACCTCGCGCGCCATGAAGTCGCCGCCCACATGCCATTTGCCGGACATGCAGGTGCGGTATCCGGCGGCGCGCAGATGTTCGGCGATGGTGGCCGCGTCATTGCGCAGGAACCCCCGATAGGCGGGCGTGCCCAGATCGGCGCCCATATGCCCGATCCCGGCGTTGTGCGGGTAAAGCCCGGTCAGCAGCGCGGCGCGCGTCGGACAGCAGCGGGCGCAGTTATACATCGCCGTCAGCAGCGCGCCGTCCCGCGCCAACGCATCGATATTGGGGGTTCGGATCTCGGATCCGGTGCAGCCGAGATCGGCAAATCCCATATCGTCGGCAAGGATCAGGATGACATTGGGTTTTCGGGTCATGTGGGCTCCTGCCAATGGGGAATTGAGGGCGCCGGGGCTACGCCTGGTCCAGCACCTCGACCGCCAGAATGGTCGGCAGGTGCCGGGCCACCTCGTCCCAGCTTGCGCCTTCGTCCGTGCTGACAAAGACCGAGCCGCTGTTGGTGCCAAAATAAATCCCCGCCGGATCGCGCGTGTCGCCCGCCATCGCCTGCCGCAGCACGGTAAAGAAACAGCCCTCTTGCGGCAGCCCCTGCCGGTGATCCTGCCAGCTTTGGCCGCCATCGCAGGATCGCCACACCGCCGCCGCCGCATCCGGCGGAAACCGCCCGATGCTGTCGCCGTTCAGGGGCAGCGTCCAGATCATGTTGGGATCGCGCGGATGCACATGGATCGGGAATCCGAAGGTTGAGGGCAGGCCCTCGGTGATATCCTCCCAGCTGCGGCCCCCGTCGCCCGAGCGCCAGACGCCGTGGTGGTTCTGCTGATAGAGCAGATCGGCTGACCCGTTCGCCCGCATCATGTTGTGCACGCAATGCCCGGTCTCGCCGTCCCGCGGTGCCGCCGGGTGGTCGTGATGCCCGCAGGCATCGGCGTTCGACAGCCGGTTGCGCCGCTCCCAGGTCTCGCCGCCATCCTCGGTGGCAAAGACCCCGGCGGCCGAGATGCCGACCCACAGCTTTTGCGCATCGGCGGGATCGGACAGGATGGTATGCAGGACCAGCCCCGCCCCGCCGGGGTTCCAGCTGTCCGCCGAAGGATGGTCCGTCAGCCCATCCAATGTCTCCCACGTGTGCCCGCCATCGCGGCTGGCCAGCAGCCGGGCCGGTTTGGTTCCGGCCAGCAGCGTGCTATGGGCATAGCGCAGCGACCAGATCTGCGAGAACCGGTCGTCAAAGGGCAGCGGGTCGCCGGTCCATCCGATCATCTCGGCAAAGCCCGGATCGTTTGCGGCCCACTCGTCCTGCTCGCCCTTGGTCAGCCGGGTGACCTCCCAGCTGTCGCCGCCATCGTCCGACCGCCAGACCCCCGCGCCATGCCAGTCGCTGCCGCCCCCGGCCCACAGCGTGCCGGTCTCGCTGTCGCCGATCACATGGTTGATCGACCAGCCGTCGCAATAAGGGCCTTTGACCGTCCAGCCGGACCGATCCGCCCCGCCATTCACGATGAATGCGCCCTTGGTGGTGCCCACAAGAACCTTGATGTCCGATCCCGACATGTCATCCGCGCTCCCTTGTTCTGGCCCAAGGATAACACGTGACCGGCACCGAAGCATCTGCGCCTGTACTCACCGGCAGCTTGGCCCGGCCAACCTTGGCGTCGAAAGTTGGAGGAGTGCCAAAAACGAAAAACCGCGCCCGAAGGCGCGGTTTTCACAACCGATATGCAAAATTCTCAGCCCTGGCGAGCTTTGAACTTGCGCTGCGTCTTGTTGATCACATAAACGCGGCCTTTGCGACGCACGATCCGGCAGTCGCGGTGCCGGTTCTTCAGCGAGCGGAGCGAGTTCTTGACCTTCATGGTCTGTCTCCAATCTGCGGCGCCTTCATCAAGGACGTGGCCAGCGCCTGGGTTAGCGGGTGCCCCGGAAGCCCGAAGCAGTGAATAGATGGTGGGCGGTACAAGGATCGAACTTGTGACCCCTTCGATGTCAACGAAGTGCTCTACCGCTGAGCTAACCGCCCACATGACCTTTGCGAAACCTGCCCCATAACGAAATGGGGCGCGGAACCCCGCGCCGGTGGAGGGGTCTATAAAAGGAGTCGCGAGGGGGATCAAGGGGTTTGGCCGAACAATTTTCCGGTCTATGTTCGTTCCTGACAAGGAGAGTCCATGCAGAACGTCGCCTATCATCTCAGTACACCCGCGAATCGCACTTCCTGCGTGGTATTTTCCTCGCCCCACAGCGGCCGCAGCTATCCGCCGGAATTGTTGCGGCGTTCGGTTCTGAATCAGCATGTGATTCGCTCGTCCGAGGACGCCTTTGTCGATCTGCTGTTCGAACCGGCGACGGAATTCGGCGCGCCGCTGATCAAGGGGGCCGTTCCGCGCGCGTTTCTCGACCTCAACCGCAGCGCGGACGAGCTTGACCCGGCCGTGATCGAAGGTGCCCGCCAGCACGGCCACAATCCGCGCGTGGCCTCGGGGCTGGGCGTGATTCCCCGGGTTGTGGCCAACGGGCGCGCGATTTATCGCGGCAAGCTGACGATGAACGAGGCCCGGCACCGGATCGACGCCTTTTGGCGACCTTACCACGCCCGGTTGCAGTCGCTTCTGGACGAGTCGCACCGCGCCTTCGGGCAGGCGATTCTTATCGACTGCCACTCGATGCCGCACGAGGCGGTGACCAATCTGGATCGCAAGCCTTCGGGGCGCCCCGAGATCGTACTGGGCGACCGCTTCGGCGCCTCCGCCTCGGGCGAGGTGGTGGACCGGATCGAAGCCGCCTTTGCCGAGGCCGGGTTCAAGGTGATGCGCAATACGCCGTTTGCCGGTGCCTATGTGACCCAGTCCTATGGCCGCCCCTCCCGCCAGCAGCACGCGGTGCAGATCGAGATCGACCGCTCGCTTTACATCGACGAAAAGCAGATCGTGCCGAACGGGAACTATCGCGCCTTCCGCGCGCGCCTGCGGGATGTCATCGCGCAAATCGCGGCCATCGGACAGAAATCGGTGCCGCTGGCCGCCGAATGACCGGGCTGCAGGGCAGGAGCCGCGCCCCGCAAAGTTTTGACCCATTGCCGAAACCCACCTAGTCTGATGTGACAAAGGACGGGCTGTACGGCCATGATACATCGCGAATTCCCGGGCTTCATGTCTCCAATGCTCGCGCGTTCCGCCTTTTCATTTGGCGGGGCGGCGACGGTTGCGGCCTTTGCCTCGTTGATCGCGTGCTATGTCGGCTTTGCGCTCGAAACCCTGTTCAACGTGCAGGCCGTGCCCTTCAACCCGCATGTGCAGGCGGTGTTCATGTGGGGGCTGGCGCTGGTGGCCACCTGGTTCGTCTGGCGCGACTATGCGCGCCACAACCGCGCCTTGCCGCTTGCCCTTGCCGTCGCGGCGGTCGTGATCCTGATCGTCACGCTCTATGTCCGTTACGACCATCGGATCGAGGCGCTGGCCTATGTGCTTTTGGTGATTGCCACCTTGCTGAACCAGAATATCCTGCTTAGCGATCTCAACCGCACGGTGCAGTCGCAGACGGCGGAAATCTCGGCCCTGAATGCGCAGCTGGAGACCCGCGTCGAACAACAGGCGGGCGAGATCGGGCGGCTGGAACGGCTCAAGGAATTCCTGGCCCCCCAGATCGCCGAGGCCGTGGTCGCGGACGGGCGCGAGGATCTGCTGCGGATTCACCGCCGGTATATCGCTTGCCTGTTCTGCGACATCCGCAACTTCACCGCCCTGTCCGAAGCGCTGGAGCCCGAGGACGTCATCGACATCCTGCGCCGCTTCCACGACAGCGCCGGCACGCTGGTGGCCGAGCGGGGCGGTACCATCGGCTATCGCTCGGGCGACGGGCTGATGGTGTTCTTCAATGACCCGGTGCCGTGCGACGAACCAGTGCAACAGGTGGTATCACTGGCGCTGGACATCCGTGAAGCGTTCTCGGAAATCTGCGCGCCGTGGCGGCGTATGGGCCATTCCGTCGGATTGGGTGTCGGCATCGACAGCGGCCACGCGACCATGGGGCTGGTGGGGAAAAAGGGCCGCGCAGATTACACCGCGATCGGCGGTGTCGTGAACATCGCGGCCCGTTTGTGCGATGCGGCGGGCGAGGATCAGATCCTCATCGGCCAGCGTGCCCTGATGGAAGTCGAAGATCAGGTCACGGCTCAATCCATTGGCGCGCTGACCCTGAAAGGATTGTCCAACCCGATTGAAACCTACAGCCTAACCGGCTGGCGCGCCGCGGGCTGACCTATCTGAGCGACCGCCCCTTGACGATGGCGTCGCTGCCGAACCGTTTGCGGATTTCGTCCGTGGCGCGTTCCGCCTTTGACCGCCGCACCGCACCGGGGTCCAGCAGATCGCCCGAAACATCCGCCTGATCCGCGTCGCACAGATCCGACAGGCCACAGCCCAGCAACCGATATGGGCCTTGATCGCCGACCTGATCGAACAGCCCCCTTGCGGTGCGATAGATGCGGTCGGCCATTTGCGTCGCGTCCCGCAGCGACACCCGCCGGGTCAGGATCTTGTGATTGGCCTTTTTCAGCTTCAGCGTCACTACCCGTCCGGCCAGATCCTTGGCTTTGGCCCGATCGGCCACCTTTTCGGCCATCCGCCACAGATGCCCGTCCAGAATGTCCAGACTGGCGGTATCCTCGAAAAACGTGGTCTCGTTGCTGATCGACTTCATCGGCTCATGCGCCGACACCTTGCGTTTGTCCTGCCCGCGCGCCAGATGCCACAGCCGATAACCCATCGAGCCGAACCGGGCGGTCAGCGCCTCCTGCTCCCAGCGCAGCAGATCGGAAAAGCTGCGGATACCGGCGCGCTCCAGCGACTCCTGCGCCGCCGGACCGATGCCCCAGATCAGCCGCACCGGCTTGTCATGCAGAAACGCCGCCGTCTCGGCCTGGCCGATCACCGAAAACCCGCGCGGCTTGTCCAGATCCGACGCCACCTTGGCCAGAAACTTGTTGTGGCTCAGCCCGATCGAGCCCGTCAGCCCCAGTTCGTCCTTCATCCGCTTCACCAGCCGCGCCAGCATCACCGCTGGCGGCGCGCCATGCAGCCGCTCGGTGCCCGACAGATCCATGAACGCCTCGTCCAGCGACAGGGGCTCCACCACCGGCGTCAACTCATCCATCATCGCGCGGATCTGTTTCGAGATTGCCGCATAGACCGACATGCGCGGCTTGATCACCACCGCATCGGGGCACAGTTTCAGCGCCTGAAACATCGGCATCGCCGAGCGTACACCCCGAATGCGTGCCACATAGCACGCGGTTGACACCACCCCGCGCTTGCCGCCGCCGATGATCACTGGCTTGTCTGCCAGTTCGGGGTTGTCGCGCTTCTCCGCAGAGGCATAGAACGCGTCGCAATCCATATGCGCGATGGTCAGATCGAATAGCTCCGGATGTGTTTTCACACGGGGGCTGCCGCAGGACGGGCAGCGCCGCGCGTCCTCGAAACGGCTCAGGCAATCACGGCACAGGCCCGGCATACACGATCCTCAGAATGGCACGTTTCGATCTCGACTATACCACATGCGATTCCGTTCCAAGGCTCTCACTTTTTAGCCGCATTTGCCGCGTTCGTGGGGCCTTGGCCGCAACATGGCAGGAATTGATTCGTATCACGGACACCGGCCAGAAAAGGGCCGGTTCAAATAAACTCCAGCTCAACAGGATTGGTGTATATGTTGATTTGAAGGACAAAGTCCCCGGAGATATCGTCCAAATCAGCATCCGTTGTGAATTCGAAGTCGCCATTTACTTTTGCCGGCCCCAGATGGGTCCAGCCAGTGTGTAAAATCGGCACGTCTCCGGCGCCCGGCCCGCTGCTTCTCTCTTCGCCCGGTCCAGCTTCGACTGTTTTTCTAAAGATAAATTCCTCTTCCATTCTTGTTCTCCCTCAGTTGCACTCGCGAAACCTCTCCCCAAACGAACGGTCACAAAATTGATCATACATTGTTTGCCCACCTTGGCGAGATGTCTAATGAGCGCCTCGAAGGCTTCAGGGGTGGCATCTGATGCCGCCGGAACTCTATTTGGAAAACCCTCTGGCCGTTCCGCATTTTGCGGACCGATTGCGGGGTTCCCTTTCAAAGGCAAAAGCATGAGCAATGGGTGGAGCGCCCGACAAGAAGACCCCCCGCATTGGCGCGGGGGGAAGGTAACGGACCTCAGGAAGAGGTGGCCCGTCGGGGAGTATTCCGCCCCTAGAATCGCCCGAATCCGCGGATTTCGAAAGCTTTGGCGGAACACCGCCAAAACTCGAGCTTTTGATGTGTGTTTTCAGGCACAGAGACGATTTGGCGCGGCTGTCCGAAAAACTGACGTAAGGTCAATTCGTTGCAGGACCATCGGACCCGTTCTGGCCCCGGAATCCCGGTGACGGATCAGTGCCGGGTCAAAGAATTTAACTCGGAAAGAACCGCCTCGGCGGCGGCTTTCGGGTCCGCGGCGCGATAGATCGGGCGGCCCACCACGATGTGATCCGCGCCGTCTGCAACTGCGCTGGCCGGGGTGGCGACGCGTTTCTGATCGCCCAGATCGGCCCCCGCCGGGCGCACACCGGGCGTCACGATCAGACGCCCTTCCGCCTGTGGCAGGGCGCGGATCAATGCGGCCTCCTGCGGGCTGGCAATGACACCGTCGGCCCCGGCCTCGAACGCCCTGGCAGCCCGCTCGATCACCAGATCCCGCACATCGCCCGGCTTGATCAGCGCCGCATCCAGATCGGAACGTTCCAGCGAGGTCAGGATGGTCACCGCCAGAATCTTCAGGTCCTTGCCCGATGCGCCCTCTTTCGCGGCGCGCACCACGTGCGGATCGCCATGCACGGTGAGGAAATCCAGATCGAACTGCGCCAGCCCGCGCACGGCGTTTTCCACCGTGTTGCCGATGTCGAACAGCTTCATGTCCAGAAAGATGCGCTTGCCGTGATCCTGTTTCAGCTCATTGGCAAGCGCCAGACCTCCGCCTGTCAGCATCCCCAGCCCGATCTTGTAAAAGGAAACGCTGTCCCCCAACCGTTCGGCCATGGCCAGCCCTTGCAGGGCATTGGGAACATCGAGGGCTACGATCAGGCGGTCATCGGACATCGGGGCGCTCCTTTTGGCAAACGCCTGCCTCCTAGCGGGTTCGGGGCGGCCTGTCCATGTTTGGTTCACGGAACCAAAGTCAGTGCGCGGATATCGGATTGTGCTATCGTGCCTGCAACTTTAGCTGAAAGCCAAACCGAGGGACCCAGGGATGACTATGCGGACTGCACTTTCACTGTTTGTGGCACTCGCAGCCTGTGATCAAGCTCCGCAGCGCGGTGGTTCTGATACCGGTGCCGCGCCGGCACTGACCAATGATGATCTGCGCCTTGTGCGTGGCTATCGCTCGGAAGACGACTGGTGCCAGCTGACCGGGGAAACCGAATTTACCGCCAATTTCCTCGACCACACCGCCGATCTTGTCTCCTGCCCGACAGGCAGCGAGGCAGAGAACTCGCTTGTTGAAATGTACAATGCGCAGCAGGTGGCCGAAACCGGTGGCTATACCGTTTTCACGATACCACGCGGTTGACGCCGATTTCTGACCGCTAGCCTCTTGAAGCCGATGCGATATTCCCCAAATTGAATGCGAGGCCCAGACAGACGCGTGCCGCCAAGCGGGCGCAACAAAACAGGGCGCTTGGAAAAGGAGATAAAGATGGACTTGTCGAAGTTCACCGAGCGGGCACGTGGTTTCGTGCAGGCCGCGCAGACCATTGCACTGCGCGAGGGGCACCAGAGGCTGGAGCCCACACATATTCTCAAAGCATTGATGGATGACGATCAGGGGCTGGCGAGCAATCTGATTTCCCGCTCCGGCGGCGCACCGGCCCGCGTCGTCGAGGCGCTGGATGTGGCGTTGTCGAAGATCCCGAAGATCAGCGGCGATGCCGGTCAGGTCTATCTGGACGGCCAGACCGCCAAGGTGCTGGACGAGGCCGAAAAGATCGCCAAGAAAGCGGGCGACAGCTTTGTCCCCGTCGAGCGCGTTCTGATGGCGCTCTGCATGGTCAAATCCAAGGCCAAGGAGGCGTTGGAGGCCGGGGCCGTCACGGCCCAGAAGCTCAACGAGGCCATCAACGACATCCGCAAGGGCCGCACCGCCGATACCGCTTCGGCGGAAGAGGGCTATGACGCGCTCAAGAAATACGCCCGCGACCTGACCGAGGCCGCCGCCGCAGGCAAGATCGACCCGATCATCGGGCGCGATGAGGAAATCCGCCGCTCGATGCAGGTTCTGTCGCGCCGCACCAAGAACAACCCGGTTCTGATCGGCGAACCCGGCGTCGGTAAAACCGCGATTGCCGAGGGCATGGCCCTGCGCATCGTCAATGGCGATGTGCCGGAATCGCTCAAGGACAAGAAGCTGCTCGCGCTCGACATGGGCGCGCTGATCGCCGGTGCCAAATACCGCGGCGAGTTCGAGGAACGCCTCAAGGCGGTTCTGACCGAGGTCACCGAGGCCGCAGGTGAAATCATCCTGTTCATCGACGAGATGCACACGCTGGTCGGTGCCGGCAAATCCGAAGGCGCAATGGATGCCGCCAACCTGATCAAACCGGCGCTCGCGCGCGGGGAACTGCACTGCATCGGCGCCACCACACTGGATGAATACCGCAAATACGTGGAAAAAGACGCCGCCCTTGCCCGCCGGTTCCAGCCGGTCGTGGTGCAGGAGCCCACGGTCGAGGATACCATCTCGATCCTGCGCGGCATCAAGGAGAAGTACGAGCTGCACCATGGCGTGCGCATCTCGGATTCGGCGCTGGTCTCGGCGGCGACGCTGTCGCACCGCTACATCACCGACCGCTTCCTGCCCGACAAGGCGATCGACCTCGTGGATGAGGCCGCCAGCCGCCTGCGCATGGAGGTGGACAGCAAACCCGAAGAACTGGACCAGCTCGACCGCAACATCCTGCAGATGCAGATCGAGGAAGAGGCGCTCAAACTCGAAGACGACGCGGCATCGAAAGATCGGCTTGCCACCTTGCAAAAGGATCTGGCCGACCTGCAGGAACGCAGCGCCGAGATGACCGCCCAGTGGCAGTCCGAGCGCGACAAGCTGGCCTCGGCCCGCGACCTGAAGGAACAGCTCGACCGCGCCCGCGCCGAGTTGGACATCGCCAAGCGCGAAGGCAACCTCGCCAAGGCGGGTGAGCTCAGCTATGGCGTGATCCCCGGTCTGGAAAAGCAACTGTCCGAGGCCGAAGCGCATGAGGAAAGCGGCCTGATGGCCGAGGAAACCGTGCGCCCCGAACAGATCGCCGCCGTGGTCGAACGCTGGACGGGCATCCCCACCGCCAAGATGCTCGAGGGCGAACGCGAGAAACTCTTGCGGATGGAAAACGACCTGCACCGCCGGGTCATCGGTCAGAACGCCGCCGTCAACGCGGTGGCCAATGCCGTGCGGCGTGCCCGCGCCGGGCTGAACGACGAGAACCGCCCGCTGGGCTCGTTCCTGTTCCTCGGCCCCACCGGCGTCGGCAAGACCGAACTGACCAAGGCCGTGGCCGAATTCCTGTTCGACGACGACGCCGCGATGGTGCGCATCGACATGTCCGAGTTCATGGAGAAACACTCGGTCGCCCGCCTGATCGGCGCGCCTCCGGGCTATGTCGGCTATGACGAGGGCGGGGTGCTGACCGAAGCCGTGCGCCGCCGCCCCTATCAGGTGGTGCTGTTCGACGAGGTCGAAAAGGCGCATCCGGATGTGTTCAACGTGCTGTTGCAGGTGCTCGACGATGGCGTTCTGACCGACGGTCAGGGTCACCATGTCGATTTCAAGCAGACGCTGATCGTGCTGACCTCGAACCTCGGGAGCCAGGCGCTCAGCCAGTTGCCCGAGGGCGCCGACAGCAGCCAGGCGCGGCGTGACGTGATGGATGCGGTGCGGGCGCATTTCCGCCCCGAATTCCTCAACCGTCTGGATGAGACGATCATCTTCGACCGGCTCAAGCGCGAGGATATGGACGGCATCGTCGATATTCAGCTTGCCCGCCTGCAAAAGCGTCTGGCCGGTCGCAAGATCGAGCTGGCGCTGGACGACGGCGCGCGGGAATGGCTGGCCAACGAAGGCTATGACCCGGTGTTCGGTGCCCGTCCGCTCAAGCGCGTGATCCAGCGCGCCCTGCAGAACCCGCTGGCCGAGGCACTGCTGGGGGGCGAGATCAGGGATGGTGAAACCGTCCCCGTCTCCGCCGGGTCCGAAGGGCTGATCATCGGTGATCGGCTGGGCACCTCCGACCGGCCGCGTCCCGATGATGCGGTGGTGCATTAAAGGGCGGTGCCACTCGCCACTTGAAACAAGAAACCCGCCGGAAACGGCGGGTTTTTTTGGCATTTGACCCTCTCTAGTTCAAAAGGTGTGATTTGCACCTGCGCAATCCGAACTTGGGTGAGACCTTTGCTTTCTTGAGCGCACGCGCCAGCAGATCGCTGAGGAAGAATATTCGTTTCTCGAAATCCGGATCGATCCAAATGTCAGGGCCGGAAGACGCGGAAGGCAGAACCATCAGCTCATCATCCTGTAGGACCGGAGAAGCGAACCAGACCTTCGCCACTTCAAGATACTCCACACCCGACGAAATTTCCGGAAGTGCGGTCTTTTTCGTATTTCCGATGTTCAGACAATAATACTCGCCTTCAACGGGCGTTTTCCGGTCGAACTGAAACAACCGGGTGGGATACAGCCCGCCTTGCCCAAGATCAAATTGCCGCAAGACCCCTGCGCATTGCGAAGACACAACCCAAAAAGGACCAACGCGAAATAGGTGAGGCTGGCGTTTATGAATAGTATCCTTGTAGTCGGCATACATCTCTTTGGCGAAGCTTTCAGGAGGTAGAGGCTCGCCTCTGTTGATGCGATGTCGAATATCGGAAGAAAGCTGTTTGTCTCGATACTCAACATCACTGGTAAAAAACCTATTTGTGCTCGGATCAAACCCCGCCAAGCTCGCCCAGATTCCCGAATTGTCTTCTGACATTGATTTTCCATTCAAATACTTAACCGAATTCTGCCCGACGCTAGTTCAATCAGGACCGTCATAACACCCGACATTTCGCCCGATCCGTGCGCTACGTCGGCGCGGGCTTTTTTTGCCCCGGCATTTATGCTCTAGTCATTCCGCCAGATCGGGGGGAATATGCGGATCTCAAATTGGCGCATCAAGCGATGGATTGCCGGGCTCTGCCTTGCCACGGCGCTGGGGGCCTGTGGCGAGACATCCTATAACGAGATCGCCCTCATGCCGCCGCCCACGGTTTACGAGGGCGGCACGCTCGATCCCTTCGCCTCGGCCACCGCACGCCGGAAGGCGCAGCAGGCCAAGCTGTTTTATGCCACCGACCGCCGGGTCGCTGGGCCGGAGGATGCCTCGGATTTCTACGCCAACGACCGAGGCCTCGTGCTGCGCACCGGGACGGTGGATGTGGCGATGACCCCGCCTGCGGGCGACTGGGATACCCTGCGCCGGATCTCCACCGGGCAGGATGACACCGAACGCAGCCTCTCGGTGGTCGCGGTGCGCGAATTCGGACCGATGCCGTTTTCCATCTCGGACCGGACCGGGGCCGAGATCGATCAGGCCCAGACCGACCGCGCCGCGCGCGACTTTGCCGGTGCGATCAACCGGCAACTGTCGCTGTCGGGCGGCCGCGACGTTGTGATCTATGTGCACGGCTATAATGTCGATTTCGAATATCCCACGCTGGTGGCGCGCGAATTGCAGCACTATCTGGGCTATCGCGGCGCCTTTGTCAGTTACAACTGGCCCGCCACGCCCAGCCGTTTCGCCTATTTCCGCGATCTGGAAACAGCCAGTGCCACCCGCCGCAACCTGCGCGAACTGATCGAGTTTCTGTCGACCCGAACCCAGGCGCGGCGGGTGCATCTGATCGGCTACAGCGCCGGATCGCGGTTGGTGTTCGAGACCGCCTATCAGATCGCTTTGCAGGGCGAGGGGCGCGCGCAACTTGGGCAGGTGGTGCTGATCGGCAGCGATCTCGACCGGCTCTATTTCGTCAACGCGCTGGCGGACGGTATTCTGGACGGCATGGACCAGTTGTCGATCTATATGTCCGGCAGCGACGCGGCGCTGGGCCTGTCCGAATTCGTCTTTGGCCAGAACCGCCTGGGCCAGATCGCGGGAACCGAGGCCACGCCCGACTGGCTGCAGCGGAAACTGCTGGCCGAAAACCGCCTTGCCCTGATCAACGCCACCGACGCGCCGGGCGCGGATGCGGGCAACGGGCACTGGTATTTCCGGTCGGCCCCCTGGGCCAGCAGCGACATCCTGCTGACGCTCAGCCGTGGCGCCTCTCCGGCCAAACGCGGCCTCGTGCGCCCGCAGGGCAACGCCATCTGGCAATTCCCGGCGGACTACCCCGAGCGGCTGCGGACTCTGCCACTCCTGAACTGATTCCAAGGAGGACCTCTCGCCATGCCCGACGCGCATCTGCCCTTCGATTATCTGTCCGACGCGCGCCTTGCCGCGCTGAACATCCCGCCGTCCGGGATTGCCGACTGCATCGAACAGGCCCTGCGCGAACAGGCGGACGGGCGCTTGTGGACAGCGCCCAAGGCGGCCATCCTGCCCGGCGACGGGCGATACATGATGGCGACGCTTGCCGTTGCCGATGCGCCGCCCGTCATCGCCGTCAAATCGGTGATGGTCAGCCCGGACAACCCCGGGCGCGGCCTGCCCGCAATCAATGGCGCGATCATGCTGCTCGATAGTGAAACCGGCGCGTTGCGGGCGGTGCTCGATGCCGGCTGGGTGACGGCGGTGCGAACAGCGGGGCTCAGCGCGGTGGCCGCGCGGCGACTGGCCAACCCGGCCTCCACCGTGGCGGCCTTCGTCGGCGTCGGGGTGCAGGCGCGCAGCCATCTTGACGCCTTCGCCGACCTGTTCCCGCTGTCCGAGGTGCGCGCGCATGGCCGCACTCCCGCCAACGTCGAGGCGTTCTGCACCTATGCCCGCGACAAGGGGCTGGCCGCGCAGGCCGTCGCCGACCCGCGCGCGGCGCTGGAGGGCGCGGATATCGTGGTCACATCAGTCACGCTGAACTATGATATCGAGCCGTTTCTCGACGCCAGCTGGCTGAAACCCGGCGCGTTTGCCACCGTCACCGATCTGGCCCTGCCATGGCTTCCCGGCAAGATGCTGACATTTGGCGCCATCTATGTGGACGATCAGCAGCAGGAGGCGGCGATGGACAAGCCGATGGTCGCGCCGGGCCTGATCTCGGGTGACCTGTCATCACTGGTCGCGGGCGATACTCCGGACCGCTTCGTCCCCACACGCCGTACCGCGTTCGTGTTTCGCGGGTTGGCGATCGGCGATCTGGCCGTGGCTGCGCTCGCCTATCGCAGCGCGTCGGGCTGACTGGCCTCAACAAACCTGCGACAAACAAAAGGGACAACCGCGATGACCACCAGCAACAAGGACAAGATCCGCGCGCTGCTCAAAAGCATCGAAACCGGCGATCCCGGACCCGTCGCAGTGGTGAACGAGGCGAAATACATTCAGCACAATCCACAGACCCACGAAGGCAGCGAGGGGCTGGCCGCGCTGTTCAAACGGCTCTCCGAAACCTCGCCCCGCGTCAATGTCGTGCGGGCCTTCGAGGACGGGGATTTCGTGTTCGGCCATACCGAATACGATTTCGCCACCTCCCGCATCGGGTTCGAAGTGTTCCGGTTCGAGAACGGGCAGGCGGTCGAACACTGGGACAACATCCAGCCCCGGCAAGGCCCCAACCCCTCGGGGCACAGCATGGTCGACGGCCCGGTCGAGGCCACGGATACCGACCGGACCGAGGCCAGCCGCGATCTGGTCGGGCGCTTTGTCGACCGTGTCCTGATCGGACGGCATCTCTCCGATCTGGACGTCTTCGTCGATGCGCGGCTGATCCAGCATAATCCCGATATGGAGGACGGAGCGGAAGCGTTGCGCGCGGCTCTGGAAGAACAAGCGGATGGGGCGAATGCGCTGCAATACCGTCGCAATCACCGTCTGTTGGCCGAAGGCAATTTCGTCCTGTCGGTATGCGAAGGGTCCCGCCGGGGCGTACACAGCTCGTTTTATGACCTGTTCCGGGTCGAGTCGGACCGGATTGTCGAGCACTGGGACACAATCGAAGCGGTTCCGCCCCGCGAGGTCTGGAAAAACGACAACGGCAAGTTCTGAGTTCATACCTTCGCGAGGCCGATGGGAAATCAATAGGATGTTCCCGGTGCGGCCCCCTATACTATGTCGTCCGATCCGCCGAGGGGGCGACCGACCATGACGACAACCGCCCGCCTGATCCTATGTGCCGGGGTGCTTGCCATCCTGCTGGCCGGGACGTGGCTGGCCTATGCCCATGGCGACCGCTTCGCCACGCCCGAGCAAATGGCGGCCTATCTGCGCAGCTATGGGATGTGGGCTCCGGCGATGGTGATCGGGCTGATGATTCTGCACAGTTTCGTGCCCTTTCCGGCCGAGGTTCTGGCCATCTGCGCCGGCGCGGTCTTTGGCACGCTGACCGGTGCGGTTCTGATCTGGTGCGGCGCGATGCCGGGGGCGCTGGTGGCCTTTGGTCTCGCCCGCTGGCTGGGGCGTGACGTGGTGCGGGGATGGCTCAGCCGGTCGCAGGCGGATCGGCTGGATGACTGGACCCGCAGGCAAGGCGCCTTCACGCTGCTGATTCTGCGGTTCCTGCCGGTGGTCGCCTTCAACCTGATCAACTATGCCGCCGGTCTGAGCGGTGTGCGACTTTGGACCTTTGTCTGGACAACCGCCATCGGCATCCTGCCGATCACGCTGCTGTCAACCTGGCTCGGCGCGCATATGCGCAACCTCGACTGGCCGACGCTGCTGGTCTTCTCGGTTGTGGGGATTGTCGTTCTGGTGTGCCTGCACCGGCTGATCCGGGCCAGGGGGTGGGGATGAGCGGGCCGGTCCCCGACGCCGAAGACCTGAAAACCATGGTGTCGCTGTCGCGCCAGAGGCCGGTCAGCTATGGCTTCTGTGTGGGCACATCGGTTGAAACCAGCGTTCTGGTGATGCATCGCGACCGCGCCCCGGAGGTCATGGGCCGGACGGCGAGACATCTGGGTGAGACCCCGAAAGTGGCCTATGGCACGGTCACGACACGGGGCAGGGTGATGGTGCTCAGCTGCGCAAACCGCCCGCCGCCGCGGCTGGCACGGCGGATCAAGCGCTTCCTTCATGGTCAGGGGCTGAAACTCAAGGTCGTGCTGCAGGACATCCCGCCCCCATTGGAACAGGTCGCCGCGCCCGAGATTTCCGCCGACAGCGGCTGGACCGGGCTGCGGGCGCGGGCCGGCCGGCTGGTCTCGGCCCGGTCGCGGACCGACCCGCAGGCGGCGGCGCGGCTCGACGCGGCCCTGGATATCGTCGACGGCAAATGGCAGGCGGGCGACCGCAAGGGGGCGGCCAGGGCCCTGCGCCATGTCGTCAGGGCCCTTGGACGGTCGCGGGCGGAAAAGTGACGGCACGGAAATTTCCCGAACCAGCCGGTGGCGCATCGGGATGAACGGTGTAAGTTGCTCTCACCATGTGTTTTTCCGCCCAGGCCAGCTTTGTCGCCGGCGCCGCCCTGATCTCGTGCAGTTATTTCACCACCGCCGCCGCGCGCCGTGCCGGGCGGCGTTATCTTGCCCTTGCCGCCTTGCCGCTGTTTTTCGGGATACAGCAACTGTCCGAAGGCTTTCTCTGGCTGTCGCTCGATGGCGCTGCGGGCTGGCCCCTGCCGCCCGAGCTGATCTTTCTGTTCTTCGCCTATTGGTTCTGGCCCTTCTGGGTGCCTCTGTCCTCGGCGCTGATCGAAACCGACGCGGCGCGCGCGAAGCTGTTTTCGTGGCTGTCGGTGGCGGGGTTCGTGCTGGGGCTGGTTTTGTTCCTGCCGATGCTTTTTGATCCGGACAGCCTGCATATCGTTCAGATGCATCATTCCATCCGCTACGAATATGACGGGCTATTTTCCGGAGAAGTGTTCCAGACCGCGATACGGATCGTTTATGCCGCCATCATCGTCGTGCCGCTGATCGGCTCCAGCCATCGGCAGGTGCAAATCTTCGGCTGTCTGATCGCCGTTTCCGTCGCGGTTGGTTTCCTGTTCGCCTCCTATGCCTTTACCTCGATCTGGTGTTTTCTGGCGGCGGTGCTTTCGGGCTATGTCCTGTGGGTGCTGCACAGGTTGCCGGCCAGCGCGGATTGTACAAATCGCACCATGGCTCCCGCAAACCAGGTACAAACTGCTACAAAAAAGCAGGTTCACCCCCGGTCGGGCACGCGGTAGAAGACCGCCAAGAGCAGTTTCCGGAGAACCACCATGCCCGCGCCCAAGCCTGTTGTCCTGTGCATTCTCGACGGCTGGGGCCTGTCCGATGACGCGCGCGCAAATGCCCCGGTTCTGGCCCACACCCCGACCTTCGATGCCATCATGTCGAAAGGCCCGCACGCCCGTCTGATCACACATGGCCCGGATGTCGGTCTGCCCACTGGTCAGATGGGCAATTCCGAGGTCGGCCACACCAATATCGGCGCGGGGCGGGTGGTGGCGATGAATCTCGGCCAGATCGACCTCGCCATCGAGGACGGCTCGTTTTTTGAGAACGCCGCCCTGCAAGAGTTTGTTTCCAAAACAAAAGCCTCCGGCGGGGTCGCGCACCTGATGGGGCTGATTTCGGATGGCGGGGTGCACGGCCATCTCAACCACATCGTCGCTGCGGCGCAGGCGATCACGCGGGCCGGCGTTCCGGTTGCGCTGCACGCCATTACCGATGGGCGCGACGTGGCCCCGAAATCCGCCTTCAGCTATATCGCCGAGCTGGAGGAACGCCTGCCCGAGGATGCCCGCATCGTCACTGTCTGCGGCCGCTATTTCGCCATGGACCGGGACAACCGCTGGGAACGCGTGGCCGAGGCCTATGAGGCCATCGTCAAGGGCCAGGGCCGCCCGGTTAGCACCGCCCATTCGGCGGTGGACCATGCCTATAACCAGTCGGAAACAGACGAATTCATCGCCCCAACCGTCCTTTCCGGGTACCAGGGACTCAAGGACGGAGACGGCTTTTTCTGCCTCAATTTCCGGGCCGACCGGGCGCGGGAAATCCTGCGCGCCATCGGCGAGCCGGGCTTTGCCGAATTCGACACCGGCCCGCGCCCAGAACTGGCCGCCCTGCTGGGCATGGTCGAGTATTCCGACCGCCACAATGCCTATATGACCACTGTATTTCCCAAGCGCGAAATCGCCAACACGCTGGGCGCATGGGTTGCCAAACAGGGCCTGCGCCAATTCCGTCTCGCCGAAACCGAGAAATACCCGCACGTCACGTTTTTCCTCAATGGCGGCAAGGAAGAGCCGGAAGCGGGCGAAGACCGCTATATGCCGAAATCGCCCAAGGTCGCCACCTATGACCTGCAACCCGAGATGAGCGCCCCCGAGGTGACCGCGAAATTTGTCGAAGCGATCGAGGCGGGCTATGACCTGATCGTCACCAACTATGCCAACCCCGACATGGTTGGCCACACCGGCGATCTGAAGGCGGCAATCAAAGCCTGTGAAGCGGTGGATCAGGGGATGGCCAAAGTGGTGGCGGCATTGGAAAAGACCGGCGGTGCGATGATCGTGACTGCCGATCACGGCAATTGCGAAACCATGGCTGATCCGGAAAACGGCGGCCCTCATACGGCGCATACGCTGAATCCGGTCCCGGTCGCACTGGTCGGCGGACCCCGGGGGGCGAAACTGCGCGAGGGGCGTCTGTCCGATCTGGCGCCGACGATCCTGGAGCTGATGGGTCTGCCCAAACCACCCGAGATGACGGGTGAGAGCCTGCTGGCATGACTTTGCGGGTGGCGCTTTTGGCTGCGCTGTGCTGGTCCGGCGCGGCCCATGCCCAAGGCGATGCCGCCAGCGAGGCGCGCGAGGCCGCGGCGAGGCTGGAGCAAGCTTCGGTCTCTCTCGACGAGGCCAAAGGCGCGCGCAACCGGGTGCGCGCGCTGACCACGACCATTCAGGCTTTTGAGGCGGGGCTGGCGGCGATGCGCGACGGCTTGCGCAAGGCGGCGACCCGCGAGGCGCAGCTCGCGACCCAGCTGCGTGCGCGCGAAAAGGAAATATCGGATCTGCTGGGTGTGCTGCAAACCATCGAAACCACACCGCCGCCGGTTCTGACGCTGCACCCGTCGGGCCCTCTGGGCGCAGCCCGGTCCGGGATGATGATGGCCGAGATCACACCGGGGCTGACCGCGCGGGCAGAGGAACTGAGGCGGGATCTGAACGAAGTGCAAACCCTGCGCGAATTGCAGCAAAGGGCGGCGGATACGCTTGCGACAGGGCTGGCGGGGGTTCAGAGGGCGCGGGCGGAACTCAGCAAGGCGGTAGCCGACCGCACCGACCTGCCGCGCCGCTTCACCGAAGATCCGATTCGGGCCGCGATTCTGATCTCTTCGACCGAGACACTGGAAGGGTTCGCCAGCGGGCTGTCCGAAATCGCGGCGGGCGAAATTGCGGCGACCGAAGCTGACATATCGGCGCAGAAAGGCCGGATCGAGCTGCCGGTGCAGGGCCTCGTTCTGCGCCGTGCCGGCGAGGCGGATGCTGCCGGAATCAGGCGCGACGGTCTGATCGTCGCCACCAGGCCGCGCGCGCTGGTGATTTCTCCGACGGCGGCGACGATCCGGTATCGCGGCCCCTTGCTGGATTTGGGAAATGTGATCATTCTTGAACCGCAACCCGATTTGCTGTTCGTTTTCTCGGGTCTACAGGAGGTTTTCGGCGCGCCCGGTCAGGTCGTTCCCGCAGGCAGCCCGGTCGGCCTCATGGCGGGGTCGACACCGGAAATAGGCGCAATATTGTCAACAAGCGGTGATGGCACTGGAACTGATCGCCCAGAAACGCTCTATATAGAGGTGAGAGAGGGCGAAAGCCCGGTGGACCCCGAGGCGTGGTTCCGAACGGACAAGGATGGATAGACGAGTATGAAAAAATTCGTGATGGCCGGTCTGGCCGGAACACTGGCGGGGGTGATTGCGACGACGCAGATCGCCGGCCCGCTGCTTGCGCAGGAAGCAAAGAACAATGCCAGCGTTTATGAGCAGCTCGATTTGTTCGGAGACATATTCGAGCGCATCCGTGCGCAATATGTGGAAGAGGTCGAAGCAAACGAACTGATCGAGGCCGCCATCGACGGCATGTTGACGTCGCTTGACCCGCATTCCAGCTATCTGTCGCCGGACGATGCGGAACAGATGCGGGTCCAGACCCGCGGTGAATTCGGCGGTCTGGGCATCGAAGTCACGCAGGAAGAGGGTTTTGTCAAAGTCGTCTCGCCGATCGACGACACTCCGGCGGACGAGGCCGGGGTCGAGGCGGGCGATTTCATCACCCATGTCGATGGCGAGAGCGTTCTGGGCCTGACGCTGGACAAGGCGGTCGATCTGATGCGCGGGCCGGTCGGGTCCGAGATCGTGATCACCATCGTACGGGAAGGCGAGGCCGAACCCTTTGACATCACGATCATCCGTGACACGATCAAACTGACCGCCGTGCGCGCACGCACCGAAGGCACCAGTGTGGTCCTGCGCGTGACGACATTCAATGACCAGACCTTTCCGAACCTCAAGGAAGGGCTGGACAAACAGGTCGAGGAAGCGGGCGGTATCGACAAGATCAACGGCGTCGTGCTGGATCTGCGCAACAACCCCGGCGGGTTGCTGACGCAGGCCATCAAGGTGTCGGACGCGTTCCTGGAAGAGGGCGAAATCGTATCCACCCGTGGCCGTAACCCGGAAGACGGCGAGCGGTTCAATGCGACCTCGGGTGATCTGGCGCTGGGCAAGCCGGTTGTGGTGCTGATCAACGGTGGCTCGGCTTCGGCGTCCGAGATCGTTGCCGGTGCCTTGCAGGATCACCGCCGGGCCATCGTCGTGGGCACCAAAAGCTTCGGCAAGGGATCGGTTCAGACGGTGATGCCGATGCGTGGCGATGGCGCGATGCGCCTGACCACGGCGCGCTACTATACCCCTTCGGGCCGTTCGATCCAGGCGCTGGGCGTCAGCCCGGATATCGTTGTCGAACAGCCGCGCCGTCAGCCTGCGACAGAGACGGAGGAAGAGAAAAACCCCCGCACCCGGTCCGAGGCCGATCTGCGCGGTCGCCTGAACAATGACAGCCTGTCCGAGGATGAAATTCGCCAGATTGAAGAGGACCGTGCCAAGGCAGAGGCGACGGCCGAACTGCGCGAGCAGGACTATCAGCTGGCCTATGCCATCGATATTCTCAAGGGCCTGTCAGCCTTCGGCGCGCAGAACTGAAAATTAGGGACATCCGGAGAAGGGCCGCGACCGGGCGGCCCTTTTCTGTTTCGGTCAATGCGCCCCGCTGCCAACGGTCGAGACCCGCTCGCTCCATCGGTTGATGATACTGCGCAGCAGCGCCAGCACCACTTCGATCGAGAAACCCGCCAGAAAAGCCAGTGCCAGCAATCCGATGGATTTGAAGGGCACATAGATCATGTTGGCGACCTCGGGGGTAAAGAAATTCACCACCGCCACGCCCGCAAGCGACCCCATCATCAACCGAACGACCGAGCGGAAGAACTTGGGGTCGGGTATGGTCCGGCTCAGCATGAAGCCCAGCGTATAAACCATTGCTCCCAACGCTCCGTACAGCGATGGCAGCCACCATTTCGAAACCACCCGGTATTCCCGCTGCAACTGATAGGTGTTGTCGATCTTGAACGACTTGCCGGACCCCAGCCAATGGAATGGCGACAGCGGTTCCTGTTTGCGGGCGCAGCGGATGAACTGGATCAGCTTGGTCCGCAGCGTGATGTCGAACAGGATTTCGGGGTTTTGCAGAGAGCTTGCGGCGCGCGCCGTGCCAGCGCCCTGAACCGTCAGCATGTCCGAAATGCTTACCAGTATCTTTTTTACCTCATCCTCGCACTGGTCCGGCCTGAGGGGGGCGCTGAAATCTATGCCGGAGCCGGCATAGAACGAAATCGGTGCGGGTGCAGGCGTTTTCGCGGACTGTGACGCGGAGGATGCGCGGTAGCCACCCAGATCGACCGTGTCCGAGACACTTCTGAATGTCTGTCTCATGACGGCGAAGTAATCCAGCAGCGCTTGCGGTGTCATATCTCCGTTTGGCGAAACCTGTGCGGATACCGTTGTCCCGGCCTGAAAATAGGGCGTCGCAGTGGTGGTCTGCGGACAAAATATCTTGAGCCACTGCGCACGGTACACCCTGTGCGGGCGCGGCGGCCCATCGGCCGAACCGCCCGAAGCGGCATCTGCGGGCCTCTGCTCGAAACAGGTATAGTCGCCGACCCGGGCCAGCATCTTTTGCAGCGGATAGGTTTCCTGTTCCGCCCTCTGAACATCCAGTCGCAGCTTTTCGACCTTTTCCTCGAAGGCCAGTATCTTGTCGAAATAGGAAGATCCCTCGCTCCAGCTTGAATTCCACTGCGTGTCCTGGGTGGTGTTGGTTTCCAACCGCCCGATCAGCCAGGCCAGATAGGTGCGTTCCAGTTCCACAAGGTCCTGCTTTTCAAGGGCCTGAATTTCCGAAATCAGCAATTCGGTGCGCTGCGCCCAGACCGTGTAAAATCCGGTGAGGACGAAAAGAACCAGGGCCGCGACCGCGATGGTCAGATTGGTGAGCCATTTTTTCGTACCCTGCAGGACCCGGGTGGGCAAAGGAATGTCGCGGGTGCGCCGGCGGCTTTGGAATGGGTTCCATTCGCGCAAATCAAGTAGGGTGACCGGATAGATGCTGCGGATCACCTTGTTGAATTCGGATCGCAATGTCCGGTATTCATCGGAATCGATCGCCAGCCCGCCGTCCTTTTCGGCCCTGTGCGCGGCCTCGAGCGCCAGCAGGAATTTGTCGTCATTCAGGTATCCGCAGCAGGTGGCGTAATTTTCCACGCGCCGCGCATCCTTCAGAAATTCCCGGACGGCGGTGCGTTCCGAGGATTCAAACGATTTTTGGGTATCTTCGCTCGCCATGGTACATCACCCCAGATAACCCGGATACCAGTCCCCGTTGTACCAGCATTCGCAGTAGGCCCCCGGCGGCCCGGGATATTCAGCCCAGCACCAGAAATAGGCCGTGAAGCAGATCTCGCCCGGATTGTGCGGTGGCACCTGCGCAAAAGCATGCTTGGCCTGCAGGCAAATCAAAAGAAAAAGCCCGAACATCCAGACAATAAATATCTTCTTTAAGCTGATCATAATTGGATCCGAGTTGAAAAAACTCAGATATTATATCACAAAAGTGGGTTTATTGGGGAGGAATTGGTTCCAGGCTGAAAAATGGTCTGAGTTGTGGGTTTGCTCATGATCCAAAACCATAACGATAGTCGCCCGGATTCACGGTAATTTCAAACCTGGCCCAAAACCCTTTATGTCTCGGTACAGTGGCGGCGAAAGGCGCGCTTGAGCATGTCCAGCTCCGCCCGCAACAATTCGACTTCGGTTCGCAGGTCATCTGCGGCAGGCTCTCCGGCGATCAGGGTGATATCGCCGAGTTTCGCGCCGGTTTCGGCATCATGGATCAAGACGCTGTTCACACCCTCGGAAACGGCCTGGGCCGGGATCGGTATCTGCACCTTCCACCCTGCCGCGTCCCCGGTCAGCGCCACGCCGTCGACAGGCTGGCCGCGGTGGCGCACGTCCAGTCGCGGCTGCCGAAGGGCACCGGTCACCAGGCCCTCCCACATACCGTCTACGAGGCGAATTTTCGTCAGGGTCAGTTGGCTCATCTCAGACCTCGGTTACAGATCGGCGCGGTGATGGCGGCACAGTGTCAGGTCGCGCAGCGTGATCCGGTTCCATTCCGGATCCTGAATGATCAGGTCCAGCCAGATTTTTTCGACCCGTTTCTCGTTCATATCGGCATAGGCCAGATCGAAATCCGCGCAGACGGTGCGCGCCCCGGATGTCAGGTTTTGCGACACCTGTCCGGTATTCGGCCCATGCTGGACATTGAGCCGCGCAATGATCCCGACCGGCCGTTCGGCTTCGACGATCAAATCGGCGCGGATCATGTGCGAACGGGTCAGCCCCTGCAAGGCGTCGGGCGGCAGATCGATGGCCAGCGCCAGGAACGAACCTTCGAACTTGAACACCTCAAGACAGATGCCAAAAGGGGCAAAGTCCTCTTCGTGCGTGTTGCGCAACTGACGACAGGTGATTTCGGAAAGCGGGCAGTCGTGGAACAGGGCGACATCGTCGGCAACCTGTTCCCGTTGCGCGGCCGAAGAAAATCCCGGCTGACGCAGCGGGCCACGCCACAGGTTGGGCCGCCATGCCCAATCGGTGCCGTGCGGTCTGGGAAAGTGATTGCTGCCCACGCGGGGCCGCGCAAGCCTTCCGTCGGCGACCTGAATAAGTGCGTCCAGATCGCGGCGCAGCGCCCGGGCGCGGTTGCGCTGGGTGCGCAGCTCGGGCAGGTCGGCGCTTTCGGACCGGCTGGCGGCGGCCTGCCAGCGTTTGATCGCCTGTTTGTGCAGAATTCGGTCCAGCAGCCTGTCCATAGCGTGTCCATTGAGCGCGTTCGGTTGCGCCTCTCTTTAGCGAAAGAAGGTCGGCGAGATAAAGACAATGTGCGGAAAATTTATCGGCAAAGCGCATTCGGCGCTCTGATCCGGACGTTGCCGGTGCTATGGCGACAGGCAGAACTGCGTGGACGCAACCGGGAATTGCGCGTTCTTGTAATCATGTGGGGCAGTGCTTACCGTCACTGTCCCGGTAGCAGAGAGTTTTTCGCGCTGTGCCGCGGATCGCTCCAGCCAACAAAGGGACCGGGGTATGGAACCCAGTTTGTTCGCGTTCATCTGGAAGTATTCCAAACGGCAGCAGCTTGTCCTGCTGGCGCTGACGGTTCTGTCCTTTCCGTTCCTCTATGCTTCGCTGGAACTGCCCAAGCGGATCATAAACGACGCCATCGGTTCCACCCGCGACTCGATCGAGTTGTGGGGCATGTCACTGACTCAGGTGCAGTATCTGATGGTTCTGTGTTTTGCGTTTCTGGCCACAGTTCTGATCAGCGGCGTCATGAAAATGCGCATCAACACCATGAAGGGCGTGCTGTCCGAGCGTATGTTGCGGCGGCTGCGGTATACGCTCATCGGCCGGATGATGCGGTTTCCCAAGACCTATTTCGCAACCACCAGCCAGGGCGAACTGGTGTCGATGATCACCTCCGAGGCCGAGCCGATGGGCGGACTGATGGGAGATGCCGTCGCGCAGCCGGTGTTTCAGGCTGGGCAGATGCTGACCATCGTGATGTTCCTGTTCATGCAAAGCGTCTGGTTCGGGCTGGCCTCGGTCGCACTGATTCCGCTGCAGGCGTGGCTGATCCCGATGCTGCAGCGCCAGATCAATCTGCTGAACAAGGACCGGATTCAAGAAGTCCGGCGGCTGAGTTCCGAAATCGGCGAAAGCGCCGCCGGCATCAGCGATTTGCGCGCCAATGGCGGCTGGCGCTACCGGATGGCGCAGTTCACCGACCGGCTGGGAACTCTGTTCGAGATCCGGTTCAGGATCTATCAGAAGAAATTCTTCATGAAGTTCCTCAACAATCTGATCTCCCAGATGACGCCGTTCCTGTTCTATTCGGTCGGCGGATATCTGGCGATCCGGGGTCAGATCACGGTGGGGGCGCTGGTGGCGGCGCTGGCGGCCTACAAGGATCTGTCCAACCCGTGGAAAGAGCTGCTGTTCTACTACAACCAGGTTCAGGACATGTCTTTGCGCTGGCAGATCGTCACTGAACGGTTCGCGCCCCGCGACATGATCCCCGAGCATCTGTTCGAAGGCCGTCCAAAGGAAATCCCGCATCTGCGGGGCGCCGTCGAGCTGCGGGATGTGACGGTTCAGGACAAGGACGGCAACATCATCCTCGAAGATATCGATCTGACCATCCCTCCGGGTGCGCGCGTGGCGATTCAGTCGTCGCGAACCTCGGAACGGCAGGCGATCGCGCAATTGTTGACCCGCGAAGTGTTGCCGTCGCGCGGCGAGGTCGTTGTCGCGCGCCATAAGCTCAACGATCTGCACCAGGCCGTCATTGCTGCCCGCGTCGGCTATGCCCATTCGCGCCCCTACCTGTTTGACGGAACGCTGGGGGACAATTTGCTGATGCCGCTGCGAACATATCCCCAGAGCGACGGGGCGGATGGCGCAAGCCCCACGGACCGCGCCCGGATCGAAGCGCAGCGCGCGGGAAACAGCGTCGACCGGCTTGAAGCGGATTGGACGGATCCGGGCCTGGCCGGGCTGGAGGATGGCGAACAGATCCGCGACTGGTGGTTTCAGCTGGTCGAGGCGATGGGGATCGACGAGTTCATGTTCCGCCGCACCCTGCGGTCGCGTCTGAACCCGGCGATGCATCCGGCACTGGCCCAGGCGCTGGTCGATCTGCGCCCGAAGGTTGCCGAGCGTATCGCCGCCAGGGGCCTTGCCGATCTGGTGCATCGGTTCGATCCGGAACGGTTCAACCCCGCCGTGCCGCTGGGCGGCAATCTGCTTTTCGCCTCGCCAAAGCGTGACATCGCGCCCGATCTGCTGGCCGGGGACAAACGCTTTATCGGTATGCTGGAGGGGCAGGGCCTGGCTGATGAGGCCCGCGATATCGCCCTGGGCGTGATCGAGACGCTCAAGCAGACCTTCGGGCGCGACGATACCGATCACCCGCTGTTCCGCCGATTGGGCATGAAACCGGAAATGTATCACCGCCTGCTCGACATCGCCGAGCGGCGGGTGGCACGCGGAGACCGTGCCCTGGACGAACAGGAACGTGCCCTGCTGCTGACCGTCCCGTTCCTGCTGACCGCCGAACAGATCGGTCCGAGCTTTCCGGAAAAGTACAAGGAAAAGATCCTGTCGATCCGCAGGTCGCAGGCGGGGCAATTGCGAAACTCGCTGACGGGCCTGTTTGTTCCGGTCGCACCTGATCAATATGTGCCACGGCTGACGGTCATGGAAAACGCGCTTTATGGCCGGGTTTCCATCATGGCCGGCGCCCGGCAGGACGACATCGAGGACGTGGTGGCCGACGTGTTGAACGAGGCCGGCTTGCGCCGCCGTATCGCCGCGATCATCTATGACCTTCCATCCGGTTTGGGCGGCACCAACCTGCCCACGGTGTTTCAGGAACGCGCCGCCTTCTCGCGCGCCGGGATCAAGCGCCCCGACATTCTGATCCTCGACAAGGCGCTGGCCAGCCACGATTCCGAAAGCCGCCTGCGCACGCGGCAGAAACTGCGCGAGCTTTTGCCCGATTCGATCATGATCTTCATGGAAGATCACTTTGCCCATCCCGAAGCATATGATCTGTTCATCGAAATCCAGGACGGTCGCATCGACGGGGTTTCGCGCACGCAGCTTGAATTGGGCGAAGGCGCGGCCGCCGATCTCAGCCGAAAGCTGAACATCATCGCCTCGACCGAACTGTTCTCGAAACTCGACGCGCGCAACCAGCGGCTGCTGGCGTTTTCGGCGCAGTGGTACGATGCGGCGGCAGGGCAGGTGATTTTTTCGGGCGGGCAGGCCGCCGACGCTGCCTACCTGTGCCTTGAGGGCCGGGCGACCCTGAACTGGAGCGACAATGGCGGCGGGACCCGCACCGTCTCCACCGTAGAGCCGGGCCGCCTGATCGGCGACTTGTCGATCATCACCGGACTGCCCCGGCAATTCGACCTGATCGCCGAAGAACAGAGCAGTTTCCTGAGGATCGGGGCCGATGAATTCCGTGCGGTGGTCGAAAGCGACGCCTCGGTGGCGACGCAATTGCTGGAAACAGTGGCCGGATATCTGGTCGACGTGGCCGACCGGTTGCGCTCCGCGCGGATGGGCATATCCGATCCTGCCGCCGCTGAACCCCTCACCTCGGATCTGGATGCCATGCATGGGCGCTGACCGTCGCCATCCGGCCTATTCGGCCCATGAACAACTGGTTGCGCCGGTTCGCCCCCGACCCGAGATTTGGCGGCAGCTGGCGGGTCTGATCCTGGTGGCGGTCGTTGTGTTCACCCTGAACGCGATGCTGTTCGCCATCGTCAGCAATCTGATGTCCGACGTGTGGGTGATGGATTTTCTGGCCGGAACCGCGCCGGGGCCGATGATCGTGCTTCTGGCGAGTTTCGGATTTGTCGTTCTGGGGGTCCTGCTGGCTGCCAGGCACTTGCAGCACCGCTCGCTGGGTTCGGTGATCGGGCCGTATCGGCAGACCCTGCGGCAATTCTGGCACGTCCTGCGGGCTCTGCTGATTCTGGGAGGCGCCATTCTGGTGCTTCCGCCCTATGACATGGGCACTCCGCTTGAACCGAACCTGCCGTTCCTGCAATGGGTTATTTTGCTACCGGTTTCTCTTTTGGCGATCCTGGTTCAGACCGGCGCCGAAGAGATCCTGTTTCGCGGTTATCTCCAGCAAAGCCTTGCGGCGCGGTTCCGGTCGCCACTGATCTGGATGGGGCTGCCGTCGGTTCTGTTCGCGATGGGTCATTACCTGCCGGTGCAGGCGGGTGAGAACGCCGCCCTGATCGCGCTCTGGTCCGGTGTGTTCGGTTTTCTGATGGCTGATCTGACCGCCCGGTCCGGTACCCTGGGTCCGGCGATTGCGTTGCATCTGTTCAACAACATGATTGCCCTTCTCTTCATTGCCCTGCCGGGCAGTCTGGACGGTCTGGCCCTGTTCCTGATTCCCTACGAGATGTCGGATACCGTATTCCTGCGCGATTGGCTTTACGTCGATTTCGCGATGATGATAACCGCCTGGCTGGCGGCCCGGATTGCCCTCAGGCGTTGATTGCATTTCCTGCCGCAGGGTCTTATGTGACCTGAACGCAGCACAATCAGGGTTCCGTCATGAACTGGATCACAAACTACGTCCGACCACGGATCAATTCGATCTTTTCGCGCCGCGAGATGCCCGAGAACCTCTGGCAGAAATGCGACGAGTGCGGAACCATGCTGTTCCACCGCGAACTGGCGGAAAATCAAAACGTCTGCACCCATTGCGACCATCACATGGCGATCACTCCGCGCGACCGGTTCAACGCGCTGTTCGATGGCGGAATCTTTGCCGAAGTTGACGTGCCCGCACCCACCGCCGACCCGCTGCATTTCCGCGATCAGAAGAAATATCCCGACCGCATGAAGGCGGCGCAGAAGAAAACCGGCGAGAAAGAGGCGATGCTGGTCGCCGCCGGCGAGATCGGGCGCACGCCGATCATCGCCGCCGCGCAGGATTTCAGCTTTATGGGCGGCTCGATGGGCATGTTCGTGGGCAACGCGATCATCGCCGCCGCGCAAGAAGCGGTCAAGCTCAAGCGCCCGCTGATCCTGTTCTCGGCCGCTGGTGGCGCCCGGATGCAGGAAGGCATCCTGAGCCTGATGCAGATGCCGCGCACTACGGTCGCTGTGCAGATGCTGAAAGAGGCGGGCCTGCCCTATATCGTCGTGCTCACCCACCCCACGACCGGCGGCGTCACCGCCTCTTACGCGATGCTTGGGGATGTTCATATTTCCGAACCCAACGCGCTGATCTGCTTTGCCGGGCCGCGCGTGATCGAACAGACCATCCGCGAGAAGCTGCCCGAAGGGTTCCAGCGCGCCGAATACCTGTTGGATCATGGCATGCTGGACCGCGTGACCAAACGCACCGAGATGCGGGACGAACTGATCACCATCACCCGGATGCTGCTGAACCTGCCGCCCGCGATCGCCGGCGATCTGCCCGCCCCCGCCCAGGAAGAACCCAAGGCCGAACCCGCCGCTGCCGAGGTCGAAGCCGAGAAATGAGCGCGCCCACGTCCGACCTCATCCTGGAACGGATGATGGCGCTGCACCCCAAGATCATCGACCTGACGCTGGATCGTGTCTGGCGCCTGCTGGCCGCGTTGGACAACCCGCAGGACAAGATGCCGCCGGTGATCCATATCGCGGGCACCAACGGCAAGGGCTCGACCCAGGCAATGATCCGCGCCGGGCTGGAAGCGGCCGGTCGCAAGGTTCACGCATATACCTCGCCGCATCTGGCGCGGTTTCACGAACGCATCCGCGTCGCCGGAGAGCTGATTTCCGAACCCGACCTGACAGCGGTTCTGGACGAATGCTACACCGCCAATCGTGGCGAAAACATCACCTATTTCGAAATCACCACCTGCGCCGCCCTGCTGGCTTTTGCCCGCGCCCAGGCCGATTACACCCTGCTCGAGGTCGGGCTTGGCGGGCGGCTGGACGCCACCAACGTCATCGACACACCGGCGGTTTCCGTGATCACCCCGATCTCGATCGATCACGAGCAGTTCCTGGGCGACACGCTGCCCAAGATCGCCACAGAGAAGGCAGGGATCATCAAACGCGGCGTGCCCTGCATCGTCGGCCCGCAGCCGGACGAGGCAATGGAGGTGATCGAAGCCACCGCTGCCCGGCTGGGTGCGCCGTTAATCTCGTACGGACAGCACTGGCACGTGCAGGAGGAAAATGGGCGCCTCGTCTATCAGGACGAAACTGGCCTGCGCGACCTGCCGCTGCCCAATCTGATGGGCGCGCATCAGGTTCAGAACGCGGGCGCGGCGCTGGCCGTTCTGCGGCATCTGGACCAAGGCGATGCGGCATACGAGGCTGCGGTGACCAACGCTTTCTGGCCCGCCCGCATGCAGCGCCTGAAAACCGGCCCGCTGGCCGAGGCTGCGCCGCAAGCCGAGCTTTGGCTGGATGGCGGCCACAACGCCGCCGCCGGTCTGGCGCTGGCCGATGTCCTGAGCCGGTTGCCGAAACGGCCCACGCACTTGATCTGCGGCATGCTCAACACCAAGGACGTGACCGGCTATCTCGCGCCGCTTGCGGCCTGTGCCGACAGCCTGACAGGCGTGTCCATTCCCGGCGAGGCCAACACGCTGAGCGCCGAGGCCACCGCCGCCGCCGCCAGCCGGGTCGACCTGCCCGCCACCACCGCCGCCAGCGTTGCCGAGGCGCTTGCGGCCATCACCGCGCGCGACCCGCAGGCCCGCATCCTGATCTGCGGTTCGCTCTATCTGGCGGGGAACATTTTGCGCGAAAACGGTTGACCTGCGTTCTTTCGACCTGAACGGTTGCTTGCGTTGCTGCGGGTGTTGCAGCCTAGTGTGGTTCCGCGACGTTTCGAAAATCGCGCCGCCCGCCTGGCCTCAGCCGGGTGCGGCCCGGCGCAAAGGTAACGCGCCATTGATATCGAAATGTCCGGGAAACATCGCGCTCAAGAAGCGAAATATAATTCTTGCCGCTTCGACGCGATCGAACGAATCCGGGTGAAGCAAATAGTCGGTCCACATGCCTTCCAGCATCGCCAGCGTGCCATGGGTCGCGTCGCGGGCGATCTGAGAAGGCTGGTCGATGCCGGTTTCCTTGGCGATGCGCGCGAAAGCATTGTAGACCATGTTCCGAAGTTTGGCGTCGCGGGTGTCCGAAAACGCGGCGATCGTCGCCCGGTTTCTGGCCTCGCCGCGGAACGCGTACCAGATCGACACGTTTCTTTTGTTAAGAACCTCCTCGCTCAGATCGCCGCGAACGATCATTTCGATATGTTCCTGACCGGTGTGCCCCGTCGTGTCCAGCAGCGCATAAATGCCGTTGTAATATTGCTCGGATGAGTGCCGGGCAGCCTCGTCCACAAGATTGTCCTTGCCGCCAAAGTGCAGGTGAATCATTCCTCGGGACAGCTCGGCGCGCTGGATGATTTCGCTCACCGATGTTTCCGATATCCCCTTTTCGGCGACTGAATCGAGGACCGCCTCAATCAGAGACAGGCGATTTCGTTCACGTATCTGTTGGCGTTTTCCTGTCATTTCAGATGTCGGTTTTCTTAGTTTTCAGTTGGTTGCTCTGCGGGCCGATGAGCCCGAACATTTTTTTCGGTTCGGCCTCTGAAATTATCTATTGACACAGCCCGTCAGAAAATTCCAGATTTAAATGGACGATTGTCCATTTTGTGATGGCGGTCGGAATGTCACCGAAATCGCGTTCATCGAGGAAGCATGGCCGGAGTTATCAGAAGCGAAGCAGGCAAAGGCCTGGCGCTCAGCGCGCCTGCGACACTCTATGTCGGTCTGCTTGTGGCCGTGCCGCTGTGTATTCTGGTTGCCTATAGCTTCTGGACACAGACCTATGTCGAAATCGACCGCACCCTGACCTGGGCGAACTATCAGGAGGCGTTTACTGATCCGCTGGTCCGTCACCTGATGATCCGGTCGGTTGCGATTGCGGGTGCGGTGACGCTGGCGACGGTGGGCCTTGCCTATCCGATTGCCTATTTCATTGCGTTCCGGACCCGAAAAAAAACGCTGTGGCTGTTGCTGATCACCATCCCCTTCTGGAGCAGCTACCTGTTGCGGGTGTTCAGCTGGAAACTGATACTTGGCTTTAACGGGGTGATGAATTCAGCCCTGATTTCGCTGGGTTTTATACAAGAGCCTCTGACCTTCCTGCTATACAACGAATTTGCGGTGGTTCTCACGCTGGCCCATGCCTGGGCACCGTTTGCGATCCTGCCGATCTATGTGTCGCTGCAGAAAATCGACCGCAGCCTGCTTGAGGCCGCGACCGACCTCGGATGCAGCAAGCTGGAACGTTTTGTCCGCGTGACCCTGCCCCTGACGGTGCCGGGGATCATTGCGGCCTGTCTGATCATTTTCATCCCGACTGTCGGCGATTATGTCACTCCGGCGCTGGTCGGGGGCTCGCAGGGCAAGATGGTTGCCAACTTGATCCAGGTGCAGTTCGGCGCCGCCAACAACTGGCCATTGGGCGCAACGCTGTCGTTGCTGGCGATGCTTTCGGTCGGCTGTGTCGCGGTCCTGTTCGTGGCGGTCGTGACCGCATTGGGCCGGAGGATCAGATGACGAAAACCATTCAGATCCCCTGGCTGCTTGTTTATGCGGTCGCCTATCTGGTGTTTCTGTATCTGCCGGTTCTGCTTTTGCCGCTGTTCTCGTTCAATGACGGGACAATCGTGGCCTTTCCGCTCAAGGGCTTCACGCTGAAATGGTACGCGCAACTGGGTCAGCAGGACACGCTGTTGCAGGCGATGGTGAACTCGCTGATCGTTGGCAGTGTGACCGCGGTGATGGCCACGTCGCTGGGCCTGTTCGCTGCCCGCGCCTATGTTCGCTATCGTTTCAGGGGGCGCGAGGTATCCGAAGGTCTGGTCATGCTGCCGCTGGTCATTCCCGGCATCATCGTTGCCAGTTCCATGCTGGTCCTGTTCATCAGCATCGGGCTAAAGCCATCTTTGACGACGGTCATCCTCGGCCATGTCTTTGTGGCCCTGCCATTTGCCGTGTCGATTATGAAATCCGCATTTGACGATTTCGACCAGTCGCTGGAAGAGGCGGCATTCGATCTCGGAGAAAGCGTTGTCGGAACCTTTCGGCGCGTGACGCTGCCGATTGTTGCACCGGGCATCGTCGCCAGCCTGCTGGTCACCTTTACCGTGTCCTTCGACGAATTTGTGCTGGCCTTTTTCCTGTCCGGAAACAGCCCGACCCTGCCGGTCTATATCTGGAGCCAGATCCGGTTCCCGGCCAAGCTGCCCAACACGCTGGCACTGGGGTCGCTGCTTTTGATGTCCTCGGTCCTGCTTTTGCTGATCGCCGAATATTTCCGCCGCCGTTCCACGCGATCTTCGGATTGAAACAAAGGAAACGAACAGGATGAGTGAACAGAACATCATCGAAATCCAGGGCGTCGAAAAACGCTTCGGTTCCTTTGTGGCCGTCTCCGACCTGAATCTCACATTGAAGGAGGGCGAGTTCTTTTCGCTGCTCGGGCCATCCGGGTGCGGCAAGACGACGGCGCTTCGTATGATTGCCGGATTTCAGGACCACGAGAAAGGCGAAATTCGAATTGACGGGCGCGCCATGGGCGATGTTCCGGCCAACAAGCGTCCGACCAATATGGTGTTCCAGAGCTATGCGATCTTTCCGCATCTGAATGTCGGCGACAATGTGGGGTTCGGCCTGCGCAAGACCAAACTGTCGCGGAAGGAAATCCGGGAACGTGTTGCCGAAGCGCTTGAGATGGTCGAACTTGGCGGTTTGCAGGATCGCAAGGCAAACGAGTTGTCCGGGGGGCAGCGGCAACGTGTGGCGCTGGCCCGCGCCCTGGTGATGCGCCCCAAGGTGCTTTTGCTGGACGAGCCCTTGTCGGCGCTCGACAAGAACCTGCGCGAGGCCATGCAACTGGAAATGCGCCGCCTCCAGCAAAAGCTGGGCATCACATTCGTGATGGTCACGCATGACCAGTACGAGGCGATGACGATGTCCGACCGCATCGGCGTCATGTTCGCCGGTCAGCTCAAGCAGGTCGACAAGCCCGAGGTCTTGTATTCGCAGCCCTGCAACCGCGAAGTTGCGTCGTTCATCGGCGGAATGAACTTTCTGAACGCCGAGGTTGCAGGGCAGGGCACAGACACGCTGGAAGTCACCGTTCAGGGGTTCGGGCAAATGACAATCGGGGTGAACCCCAACGTTCGGACCCATGATAAAGACCTGCTTGTGGGCATTCGGCCCGAACAGTTGGAAATCGGCGCAGAAAAGCCGGACGGATATGACGCCTATGTCCAGGGCGAGGTCACGGACGTGGCGTTCTATGGCGAGAGCGTCCACTATTATGTCCGCATCGGCGGCCTGACGGACAGCATCTCGGTCGCGGTGCCAAACTACTTTCACACGGTCGATCACAGGCGCGGCGACACCGTCTGGCTGGGCGTTCAGAACGCGTCGGTGATCGATCTGGGAAAAAGAGACGCATAAATCTTTGGGAGGAGAGAAATGAGAAAAGCAACGACAGCATTCGCGGCGGCGGCGATCGCCAGTTTTACGGCAAGTCATGCATTGGCCAATGCGGCCGACCTGACGGTTTTCGACTGGTCCGGTTACGAGGATCAGGGATTTTATGGCGACTACGTCGAAAAATACGGCGGCCCGCCCAGCTATACCTATTTCGGCAGCGTCGAGGAGGCGTTCACCAAGCTTCAGTCGGGGTTCGAGGCGGACCTGGCCCATCCCTGCACCGATGCCCTGCGCAAATGGGTGGCCGCGGATATGCTCAAGCCGATTGACACCAGCAAGCTGGAGAACTGGGACAAGCTGATGCCCAAGATCAAAGAGGTCGATGGCATCACGATCGATGGCCAGACCTATATGGTGCCGTTCGAATGGGGCAATACCGGCCTGATCTACCGAACCGACATGGTTTCGTCGGACGATGTGTCGCTGCAATTGCTGACGGACCCTGCCTATCAGGGCAAAGTGGCCATTCCGGACGCCGCATCCAGTGCATTTGCCATGGCCGCGCTGGCAACAGGCGCCTCCAGCTATACCGACATGAGTGACGAGGAATTCCAGAAAGCGGCGGATTACCTGCGCGCAATTCATCCGAACGTGCGTTTCTATTGGTCCGACGCGGGGCAGCTTGATCAGGCGATTGCCAGCGGTGAGGTGACATTGGGCTGGGGCTGGAACCAGTCGGAACTGAACCTGATCTGGAACGAAACTCCGGCGGTCATGATGCGCGATGTGGACAAGGGAATTGCCACATGGGTCTGCGGCTATGTGCATCTGAAATCTGCCAAACAGCCGGATGAGCAGGTCTATGACATGCTCAACGCGCTCAGCTCTGCGGCCAGCGGCAAGTATATCATCGAAAGCTGGGGCTATGCCCATGCCAACGAGGATGCGTTTGCACAGGCGGACCCGGAACTGATCAAGACATACGGATTCTCGGATGTGGACAGCTTCTTTGACGGCAGTCTGTTCTTCGACGCGGTCACCCCCGAGCTTGAAGCCAAGATGCTGAAGGAGTTCGAACGCATCAAAGCGGGCTTCTGAGCACATCTAACCCCACAATAGGGAACGGTTGGGTCAAACAGCCCGCCGTTCCCGCGGAACTATTCCCTGGTTTTCTGGAGGAAGCGCGGCAATGTCAGGCGCTGACCAATATTCTGTTCTCTTTGAACCGGTTCAGATCGGGCCTGTGACGGCCCGAAATCGGTTCTATCAGGTGCCTCACTGCAACGGTTTGGGGCATATGCGGCCACAGGCCGAGGCCGCCATGCGGGCGATGAAGGCCGAGGGCGGCTGGGCCGTCGTGTCCACCCAGGAGGCCGAGATTCATCCAACTTCGGATCTGTCTCCCTATTCTGAGAACCGGATCTGGGACGATCGGGACATTCCTGCACTGCGCTTGATAACCAACGCAGTTAAAGAGAAGGGGTCGCTTGCCGCAATCCAGCTGGCCCATAACGGCCATCATGCACAAAACCACCTGAGCCGGGCACCGCTGCTTGCTCCGTCAGAGCTCGCCCTGCAGACCGCCTATCCCAAGCAGGCCCGGGCAATGGACAAGACGGACATCCGCGAGTTTCGCAAGTGGCATCGCGCGGCGGCGCGGCGCTCGCGCGAGGCGGGCTTTGACATTGTATATATTTACGCCGGGCATCACATGACACTGCCGCACCATTTTCTGCTGCCGCAGTTCAATGATCGGACCGACGAATACGGCGGTTCACTGGAAAACCGGGTGCGGCTGACCCGCGAACTGTTGGAAGAAACCAGAGAGGAGGTCGGTGACGATTGCGCCGTCGCCCTTCGCTTCGCGGTCGATGAAATGCTGGGTTCCGATGGAATGCAGGCGCAGGAAGAAGGCCGCGCGGTTGTCGAGATGCTGGCGGAGCTCCCCGATCTCTGGGACGTCAACGTCGCGGACTGGAGCAACGATTCCGCCACCACCCGCTTTGAGCCCCGCGATGGTTTTCAAACCTCGTATGTCGAGTTCGTCAAACAGGTCACTTCCAAACCTGTGGTGGGCGTCGGACGTCTTACTTCTCCGGACTTGATGGTATCACTGGTCAAGAAGGGAATCCTTGATTTCATCGGCGCGGCGCGGCCATCGATCGCCGACCCGTTTCTGCCCAACAAGATCAGGGAAGGCCGGATCGAGGAAATCCGCGAATGCATCGGATGTAATATCTGTGTTTCATCCGATTCTCTGGGAGTCCCCATCCGGTGTACGCAGAACCCGACCATGGGTGAGGAATGGCGCCGGAAATGGCATCCTGAAATCATAGAAAGCCGGGGAAAAGAGGATGCCGCGCTTGTAGTAGGCAGCGGACCGGCAGGGCTTGAATGCGCCATGCAACTGGCGCGCCGAGGCTACGAAGTAACCCTGGCCGAAGCAAAGCCGGAGCTTGGTGGCCGGGTGCTGCAGGAATCCGGTCTGGCGGGGCTGTCTGCTTGGAAACGGGTCACGGATCACCGTATCTACGACCTGCAGCAGCGCGGCAACGTTCAACTGTTCACTGACAGCCGCTTGTCGCCCGGTGAAGTAGTGGAACTTGGCATTCCGAACGTCTTTCTGGCGACCGGCGCATCGTGGCGGCGGGATGGTCGCGGAAAATCTGCATTTGATGGCGTCTCAATCGGGCCGGGTACCCGAATTCTGACACCGGATGACATCATGTCGGGCACATTGCCCGGAGACGGCCCGGTTTTGGTCTACGATGACGATCAGGCTTATCTCGGCGCAGTTCTGGCGGACCATTTGGCGCAAAACGGCCGCGAAATCATCTTTGTGACCCCGGCTTCGATGGTTTCCCCGTTCACCGAACTGACGTTGGAACAGGCTCGGGTGCAGCGCAGCCTTTTGGAAAAAGGGGTTCGACTGATCATGTCCCACACCGTCGCAAGCGCCGGCCCGGGGCATGCAACGCTGCAATGCGTCTATACGAACCGGCCACAAACTGCGGAATGCGGATCGGTTCTTCTGGTGACGCAACGGGCGCGCGAGACCGCGCTTTACGATGCGCTTCGCGCGCTGACCGGCAGCCCGCTGAATAAGCTGGAGCTGATCGGTGACGCCGCAAATCCCGGACTGATCGCCGACGCGGTCTATTCGGGACACATGGCGGCCCGAAACTTTGAACGTAACGCGGACGATATCGACCGCGAATTCTTCCGCCGGGAATTGATTTCCCTCGAAACTGCATGAGGTGAGCGATGCCGAAAGACGACCTGCAAGTGATGCGTGACTTGATGGAGACACAACGCGAGGGCTTTGCCCTGCCGCGCCATTTCTACACGTCTCAGGAGGTTTATGAGAACGACATTCGTTCGTTCTGGAACCGCAACTGGATCTGGGTCGGTCACGTGAGTCAGATCGCCGAACCTGGCGACTACTTCCTGTTCGATTATGGCTCGGAGTCGGTAATCGTCGTGCGCGACCGCGAGGGCGAGGTGCGCGCGCATCTGAACGTCTGCCGTCACCGGGGATCTCGTGTCTGTCTTGAAAAGGCCGGCAAGGCGCGAAGTTTCGTCTGCCCCTATCACGCCTGGACCTTTGATCTGAACGGCAAACTGCGCAACGGGCGGGCCATGGGGCCGGATTTCGATCCGGGCGAATATGGGCTGTTTCCGGTTCTGGTTAGAATTTTTCAGGGCCTGATATTCATCTGCGTTTCCGAAGACGCCCCGCCGCTGGACGACGCGCTGGAAAGGCTGGAGCCTCTGTCCAGACCGTTCGATTTCGAAAACCTGAAGATCGCGCACGAGGCGTCATACCCCGTTCCGGCGAACTGGAAGCTGGCATTGGAAAACTATCTGGAGTGCTATCACTGCGCGCCGTCGCATCAGGATTATTCCCGCAGTCATTCGCTGAAAGACCCGGAACAGGTTCTGGAATTCAGCGGGGCACTGCATGAGCGGATGGAGGCGATTGGCCTTTCACCGCAGCAACTGGACCTGACTGGCGAGAGCGCCATCGCACCGGGTGCGGATGTCTATTGGCGGCGCTACCCGCTGTTTCCCGGATATCTGACCGGCAGCCGCGACGGCGCGCCTCTGGCGCCTGCCCTGGGTGACTTGCAAGGGCATGATGGTGGGGCCACGGATCTGGCCGTTGGCACGCTGAACTATTTTCTCGTCTATGCCGATCATGTGGTCGGTTACCGGTTCGTCCCCCGCAGCCTGCAAGAGACGGATATTCAGATCGTCTGGTACGTGCGCGGGGATGCCGAAGAGGGGCGTGATTATGACAGGGATGCCCTGACGTGGCTTTGGCATGTCACCTCGCTCGATGATGAACGGATCATCCGGCACAATCAGGAAGGCGTGAACTCGCACCGTTTCGTTCCAGGACCATTGTCCGAGATGGAACGGAGCATTCCCGGCTTCTATCGCACCTATTTCGGCATGATTTGATGCGCGCAAAATTCGGAGTACGACCATGACAGAACTAGTTCAGCGCAGATCGAGACGGCGCGGGGGCGGGCGCGAGGCCCGGGCAGCGGTGAGGACCAGCAATGCGCCATCTCAGGCGATCTGGCCGGGCATTCCGGGCGGGCGATACAAACCCCTTTCAGACACGGATATGGCGCGCATTCACAATGCCGCGCTCAGCATTCTGGAACGCACCGGTATCGGAGATCCAACCCAGGAGGTCCTTGATCTGGTACTGCCGAAAGGCGCGACCGTGAATGAGCATGGCAGGCTTTGCTTTCCGCGCGCATTGATGGAGGATTTGCTGTCAAAGGCGGCCAGTGAATTCTATGTCCACGCGCGCGGATCGCGGGCCGGCAAGGACGACATGCACTGCACCAAGGACAAGGTGTATTACGCAAACTCCGGTACGGCGGTGACCACGTTCGACGCCGAGACGCGCAGTTACAGACCGTCAACGCTCAAGGATATTTACGATTTCACGCGTCTGGTTGACCGGCTGGACAATATTCACATGACCGGCGACACGGTTCTGGCGACGGATGTGCCGCAGGATTACGAACATGACATGAGCATGCTCTATGCCATTCTGGCGGGCAGCGAAAAACCATCCTGCCTGACATTCCGCACGCGAGAGCATATTCAGGACGCGATCCATCTGTTCGATCTGGCATCGGGTGGAGAGGGTAAGTTTCTTGAAAAGCCATCCGTCATTTTTGGCGGTTGCCCGATCGTTTCGCCGCTCAGGTTCGGGCGGGAAAACCTGGAAATTCTGATCGACACGGCGAAACTTGGACTGGTCTGCGATCTTGCCGTGCCGCCGCAGGCCGGGGCGACGTCACCTGCACCGTTGGCCGGAACGCTGGCGCAGGCGGTGGCGGAAACGCTGTCTTGCGTGGCCATCGCAAACCTCATCACTCCCGGGACACCCGTTGTTTTCGCGGCCTGGCCCTTTATCACCGATCTGCGCACCGGGTCGTTTACCGGCGGCAGTGGCGAACAGGCGCTGATCTCGGCCGCGGCGATCCAGATGGGCAATTTCTACAACCTGCCGACCAGCGTCGGCTGTGGCATGACGGATTCGAAAATTCCGGATGCGCAATATGGGCTGGAAAAGGCGCTGACCTTTGCGCTTGCAGCCCATGCGGGAGCCAACAGGCTGTGCGAGTTTGGCGGCATGGTCGGCAGCCTGATGGGATGTAGTTTCGAGTCCATGGTCATCGACAATGAAGCGGCGGGCATGATTTCGCGAACGCTTCGGGGGATCGAGGTGAGCGACGAGACGCTTTCGGTCGATGTGATCCACGACTGCGCGATCGAGCCCGGGCATTTCCTGGGCAATACCCAGACCCTGCAGTACATGGAGACCGAGTATGTCTATCCCACGCTCATGGACCGGGAACTGACCGATACATGGGAAAAAGCGGGCCGTCAGGACATGTTCGAAAGAAGCCGCGCGGTGGTGAACGACATTCTGTCCAATCACTATCCTAACTATTTCGGTAGCAAATTTGATGAGGAGGTCCGGTCCAGATTTCCGATCAAACTACCGCCCGAAGCGATGCGCGCCAGCTGAGTGCCGCATTCGGTATCGGCAGGCATCGCGATCCTTCGGGTTGCGATGCCTTTTTCATGGGGCGGATTCGCACCTGAATTTTCAAGGCCCCCTGACACGCCAGACCTTCGGTTGTCAGCCGGATGCCTTTTTCCAGAATGTCGAACATCAGGTTCAACTCGTCCGCGTTGATGATCAGTGGCGGAGAAAAAACGCACATGTTGATGAGTGGCCTCAGGATCAGCCCGTTCTCCCGGCAATGCCGGTCAATCAGCGCCGCCACCGATTTGTCGAAGTCCGGCAAGTTGTCGGCATCCGTGTCGGCGACGCATTCCACGCAGCCGACCAGCCTCATGCCGCGCGCGTCACCGACCAACGGCAACTCTCCCAGAGCCTTGAGCCGTTTCTCGAACAGCGGCGTGATCGCCCGTACGTGCTCAAGAACGCCGTCACGCTCCATGATTTCAATCGTCTTGAGACCGGCGGCTGCGGGGCCGTTCACACATTCCGCCTTCGCGGAACCACGGCTGCAAAAATTCAGGAACTGTCGGGATTGTCGCGAGGCATGGTCAACCTGCATTTCGGGCCCAAGGAAATGCTGTTGCTCGCCGTGGCCGAAGAATTGTCGGCCCGCTATTTCGAGCAGTGGAAAGCAATCGCAGACAAAGTCGAACTGAAGTCCGCGAAAAGCTGCATCGTGTGATGGAGGCGGATTTCAATCCGCATGTCCTGAATGCGCGATACGTCGCGATCTGGCTTGCGTTTCGCGCAGATGCGCTCTCGAACCCGGATGTCTATCCCTACATCGCTTCACGAGACCAGGGTTTCCGGTCGATGATCTTGCACCCGTGCGAGACATTGAAGCACGAGAGCGGCTATGCGCGCGCTGACGCAAAGCGTGCCACGGACGCCCTGCTGGCCCTGCCGGAGGGGTTATGGACCGACAATCACCTGCACTCCGACACTTTCAAACGCGCAGAAGCCGTCAATATCTGCCTGTTCGAATTGCGGTCATTCTTTCAGGGGCTTTTCGCGGAGCCAGGGAAACAGCCATCCGAAGCGCTCTGGAATTGGGTGCGAGAGTTCGCGTGGAACACCGTTGCCGTTGAATGGCGCAGGGTCGCCGTGACTAGGCGCCCCAGTCCCTGGCCTGCATCTCGCGCAGGCGCGACGCGGTGCGTTCGAACTCAAAAGTGCCTTCGCCCTCGACATACAGCATTTCGGGCTCTGCTGCCGCCGAACAGATCAGCCGCACCTTGGCCTCGTACAAAGCGTCGATCAGGGTCACGAATCGCTTGGCCTCGTTGAAGTTGTTGCGCGACAGGCGCGGGATGTCCTCAAGCACCAGCACCTTTACCTCTTCGGCAATCGCCAGATAATCCCCGGGTCCCAGCATCCGCCCGCAGAGATCATAGAACGATGCCCGCGCCACCCCGTTGCGAAAGGCGGGCAGTACCACCTCGCGTCCTTTCACATGCAGGGTCAGCGGCTCGGCCGGCCCGCCCGAAAGATCCCGCCAGACCGCGCGGATGCCTTCGCGCGCCTCGGGTCCGATCGGGGTGAAATAGACCTTCGCGCCCTCAAGCCGGTTCTGCCGGTAGTCGGTGGGCGAGACCATTTCCCACACCACCAACTGCTCCTTGATCAGCTTGATGAAGGGCAGGAACAACTGCCGGTTCAGCCCGTCCTTATAAAGATCATCCGGCACCCGGTTCGAGGTGGTCACCACCACCACGCCTGCGTCGAACAGGAACTCGAACAGCCGCCCCACGATCATCGCGTCGGTGATATCGGTGATCTGCATTTCGTCAAAGGCCAGCACCTTGACCGATTTCACCACCTCCGCTGCCACCGGGGCCAGCGAATCCTCGGCGCCGCGTTGGCGCGCGGCATGCATCTTTGCGTGGATTTCCTGCATGAAGGCATGGAAATGCACCCGCCGCACCGGAATATCGCCCAGCGTTTCCACGAACATATCCATCAGCATGGATTTGCCGCGTCCGACGCCGCCCCACAAATACAGTCCCTTGGGCGGTGGCGGCGGTTTGCGGAACAGCCCCCGTTTGACCGGGCGGGCCAGTTCCGAACGGATACGTTCGAACTCGGGCAGAACCGCCTCTTGCGCGTCATCTGCGTGCAGAATGCCTTCGGTCACGCGGTCGGAGTAAAGCGAAATCACGTCGAACATTCCCGAGGCATACCGCCCGCTTTCCACCTTGAAAAGCGGGGATTACACCTCGTCACATCAAATTCCCTTATCCCTGTGACCAAATTTCCTGAATTGACCTTGCATCGTTTCCAGCTACCGTCCGTGCCCGAAACCCCAACCCGGAGTACGCATGGATCGCCCGGCCCGCCTTTTGACCCCGGTTCTGACTGTCGGATGCATCATCATCATGGTGAGCTTTGCGGTGCGTGCGTCATTTGGGGTGTTCCAGATTCCGATTGCGACCGAATTCGGCTGGCTGCGCGCCGAATTTTCGATGGCGATCGCGATCCAGAATCTCGCCTGGGGTATCGGCCAGCCGGTATTCGGCGCCATTGCCGAAAAGATCGGCGATCGCCGCGCCATCGTGATGGGGGCGCTGACTTATGCGGCGGGCATGGTCCTGACCGCCTGGTCCACCACACCGCTCGAACATCAGCTTTACGCGTGGCTGGTGGGCTTCGGCATTGCGGGCACCGGTTTCGGCGTGGTGCTGGCGGTGGTCGCGCGGGCGGCGGCGGAGGAAAACCGCTCGATGTCGCTGGCCATCGTCACCGCCGCCGGCAGTTTCGGCCAGGTGATCGGCGCGCCGGCCGCCGAATGGATGTTGGGCTTTCTGCCCTGGCAACAGGTGTTCGTGATCTTCGCCGCAGCGATTCTGGCAATGATCCTGACGCTTCCATTCATGCGCGCACCCGTGCAGGCCAGCAGACCCGAGGTTGAGGAAAGCATGAGCCGCATCCTCGGAAAAGCGTTCCGCGACCCGTCCTATGCGCTTATTTTCGCGGGCTTTTTCAGCTGTGGCTATCAGCTTGGCTTTGTCACGGCTCATTTCCCGGCCTTCGTGACCGAGATGTGCGGTCCGATTCAGCCGGGCGGCGTGCTGCATTCCATGGGCATCACCACGACCTCTGGCCTGGGGGCTCTGTCGATCTCTCTCATCGGTCTGGCCAATATCGGCGGCACGCTTCTGGCAGGTTGGGCTGGAAATCATTTCCCCAAGAAATACGTGCTGGCGGGCGTCTACACCGCGCGAACACTTGCCGCGGCCGCGTTTATCCTGTTTCCGATCACTCCTCTTACCGTAATCCTGTTCTCGATCGTGATGGGGTCGCTCTGGCTGGCGACCGTGCCTCTGACCTCGGGCCTAGTCGCGCATCTTTACGGGCTGCGCTATATGGGCACGCTCTACGGCATCATTTTCCTCAGCCACCAGATCGGCAGTTTCCTGGGAATCTGGCTGGGCGGGCGGATGTATGACATATACGGGGACTATACCATGGTCTGGTGGGTCGGAGTGGGTGTCGGAGCCTTCAGCGCCATCGTGCACCTGCCGATCCGTGAAAACCGGCCAGGAACGCCGCAACCGGCCTGATCATCCCTGCCATTTGTCCAGAATGTAGCGGCTGGTCATCAGGTCCAGATGCGCGCCGCCGCCGTTCTTGAACAATGATATCGACCCCGGCTCATAGCCAAAGGCGTCCAGATCATAGAAATCGGCCAGCAGGTCCGAACGCGAGATGACCCCTTCGGCCAGCGGCGTCATGATTTCTCCGATATGCTCCACCGTGGTATCGAAACTGTCGACAAAGATACGCGAGCGGCGCAACGCCTCGTCATCGGACTCCCGCATGTCGGGACGATAGGCGCCGATCAGGTTCAGGTGCTGGCCCGGCCGCAGCCATTCGCCCCTGATCACCGGCACCGACGACATCGTGGCCGAGATCACGATATCGGCCCGGTTCACCGCCTCCGCCAGATCCGGTGTCACATCGACACCCTCCAGCTTCGCCGCCAGATCCTCGGCCTTGGACAAGGTCCGGTTCCACAGGCGCAGCCGGGCATCCGGGTATCCGGCGCCAAACGCCTCGCACAGGGACTGCCCGACGGTACCGGCGCCGACGATCAGAATCTCGCGGCTGCCAGGATTTGCCAGCCGCAATGCCCCCAACAGGCTGTCCCCGGCGGTCTTCCACTTGGTGACCAGATGAAAATCGACCAGCGCCGACAGCGCCCCGTCATGGTCGCTATAGACATTCACCGCGCCGTTGATCAGCGGCTCTCCGCGTTCGGGGTTGCGGGGGAATATATTGGCGGTCTTCACCGCCATGCCCAGCCCGTCGATCCACGCCGCCCGCGACAACAGCGTGTCGGGGTCGCGATACAGCAGCGTATCGCCGATTTCGGCCTTGGGCAGCTTGTGCCCTGCCGCCAGCGCTTCGGTCAGTTCCAGCCAGTCGAGATTTGCTTCGCCTTCGGCAAAGGGGATTTGGGTGATTGTCATTGGGCCTCGCTTTCCGTCAGCAACCCCTCGGCCACCAGACGCCTGGCCCAACCTTCGGGGCCGTTGAAATGATGCGTCTGCCAGCCCCGGGCGCGGGCGGTTTCAATGTTGTCGATGCGGTCGTCGGCAAACAGCAGGGTCTCGGGCGGCAAGCCGCAATCGGCTTCGACCATCTCATAGATCGGCGCGTGCGGTTTGACTGTCTGCATCCGGCCCGAGACATAGTGCTTGTCGAACTCGTTCAGAAACGGATAGACGGTGCAGGCATAGTCGAAATTCTGCACCCCGAAATTGGTCAGCGCGAAAACCGGCACGCCCCTGGCCCGCAGCGCCCTCTGCAGGCGGACCGAACGCGGAATCTCGGGCGTGGCCAGATCGATCCACCTGTCATGCCACATGCGGATCTCGTCGCGCCATTCAGGGTATTTCTCGGCCCAATCGTAAATCGTGTCGGTGAAATGATGCCCCTGATCGACCAGATCGTTCATGCCATGCAGATCGACCTCGGCAAACATCGCCCGACGGCGGTCCTCGCCGATCACCCGGTCGTAATAGCGCTCGGGCTGCCATTCGATCAGAACATTGCCTATGTCGAATATGACGGCGTTTACGGGCATCGGATGCATCCTGTGAGGGTTCGGAACGGGCAGGGCGACTGAACCAACTCCCGCCCGGATGTGCAAGCGCCAACCGCATCGTGCGGGCCTTGCCCGCGCGATGCCCGGCCCAACCGAAGGGGCACATCTGTGATGTGGCGCCTTCGGGCGGGAGCACTACCGATCACCCGTGCCGCGCCGCCCGGATTTCCCGCTCCAGCGCGTCCAGGAACCGTGACCGGTCCGCTTTGCCGAACGGCTTGCCGCCGCCGCCCGCGCCCAGCGGGTTGGCGGCGCGCAGATCCGCCATCAGGTCGCGCATCGCCAGTTGCTGTCCGATATTGGCTGCGGTGAACGCCTCTCCGTTGGGGCGCAGAACCCGTGCGCCCGCCTCGACGCATCTGGCCGCCAGCGGAATATCCGAGGTCACCACCACATCCCCCTTGCCGCAGCGCTCGGCGATCCACTTGTCGGCCTCGTCCGCGCCTTCGGCCACGGTCACCACCTGCACCAGTGGGTTCGCCGACGGGCGCAACCCGCCGTTCGATACCAGAGCCATCGGAAGCCGATGCCGCGTCGCCACCCTTTCCGCCTCGGCCTTGACCGGGCAGGCGTCGGCATCGACATAAAGCGTCGTCACGCCTTTTTGACCTTCTTTTCGGCCTCTTTGGGTTCGGGTTTGACCTCGACCGGCTTTTTGCGCACCTTGAACTCCTTCGGGATCGGCATCCGGTTGAACGCGTCCAGACCGGCGATCTTGTAGGCTTCGGCCAGCGTCGGATAGTTGAACGTGTTCTGCACGAAATAGTCCACCGTGCCCTTCAGATTCAGTACCGCCTGCGCGATGTGGATCAGTTCGGTCGCACCTTCGCCGACAATTTGCACCCCCAGCACCCGGCGGGTTTTCAGCGAGAACAGCATTTTCAACATGCCATGTTCCAGCCCCATGATATGCCCGCGCGAGGTTTCGCGGAACCGCGCCACGCCGACCTCATAGGGGATGCCGCGTTCCTGCAATTCCTCTTCGGACATGCCGCAGGTCGACATCTCGGGTACCGAATAGATGCCATAGGGATACCATGGGCTTTCCGGCAGCGTCGGCGTTTCCAGCGCGTGACAGGCGGCAACCCGCCCCTGCTGCAGCGAGGTCGAGGCCAGCGAGGGATGCCCGATCACGTCGCCGGTTGCATAGATATGCGGCACCGCCGTCTGATAGGTCCTGCGGTCCACGCTGATGCGGTTGCGGTGATCGGTTTCCAGCCCCACCGCGTCGAGGTTCAGCGCCGAGGTCATGCCCATGCGCCCGGCGGCGAACAGCAGCATCTCGGCCCGTACATGGCGGCCATTGGCCAGGCTCACCTCGACATGGCTTCCTGCATCCTCGATCTTTTCCACCGCCGAGCCCAGCCGCAGATCGACGCCGTTTTCGCGGATCTGATGGGTGAATTCCTGGATCAGGGTGCGGTCGATGAAATCCAGGAAGGTCTCGCGCGGCTCGATCAGGGTCACCCGCACATCCAGCGCCGAGAACATGGTGGCATATTCCACCCCGATCACACCCGCGCCGATCACGACCAGCGAGCGGGGGATCTCCTCCATCTCCAGAAACTCGTCGCCGTCCACGATGCTCCTGCCATTGAACGGGACATAGTCGGGCCGGTAGGTCTTGGTGCCCGTCGCGATCAGAAACTTGGCCGCCGTCAGCCGGGTGGTTTCGCCGCTGTCCGACGTGACCTCGATCTCATGCGGGGCGACGAACCTTGCCAGACCGCTCAGGGTCTCCACATGGTTCCGGTTGAACTGATGCTCCAGCACATCGACCTGATAGTCGAGCGTCATATGCAGACGCGCCTTGAGGTCGTCGGCGCTGATCTGATCCTTGACGCGATAGGCAAGCCCGTAAAAGCTGCGCTCGCGCCAGCCCGACAGGTTCAGCACGGTTTCGCGCAGGGTCTTGGACGGGATCGTGCCGGTATGCACCGACACTCCGCCCAGCCGGTCCTTGCGGTCGATGACCAGAACCTTGCGTTTCAGTTTGCCTGCCTGAATCGCTGCGGATTTCCCCGAAGGGCCCGAGCCGATGATGATCAGGTCATAGTCATGGCTGCTCATGTCTCAGTCTCCGTAAAGCGCTTCGGCGTGAAAGGCGACGTGGTCCTCCATGAACGTCGAGACGAAGAAATAGGAATGGTCGTATCCCGGCTGCATCCGGTTGGTGGCCTGCTGGCGGCGCCCGGCGATGGCGGCGGCCAGCGCCTCGGGGTGCAGCAGGTCGATGAACTGGTCGTTGGTGCCGGTGTCGATCAGGATCGGGCCGTCAAAGCCCGTATCCTTCATCAGCAGCGACGCGTCGTGCCTGGCCCAGTTGGTTTCGTCATCGCCCAGATAGGCGCTTAGCTGCTTGCGGCCCCAGTCGCTGCCGGTGGGGTTCGAAATCGGCGCGAAGGCCGAGACCGAGCGGTAACGCCCCGGCAGGTTCATCGCCAGCGTCAGCGCGCCATGCCCGCCCATGGAATGACCGGTGATCGCCTGCCGGTCGCCGTCGACGGCAAAGTTCTCCGTCAGTAGCGCAGGCAGTTCTTCGGCCACATAGTCCCACATGTTGAAATGTGGCGCCCATGGCGTCTGGGTCGCGTTCACGTAGAACCCGGCGCCCTGACCCAGATCGTAATCTTCGTGATCGGCCACATCTTCGCCGCGCGGCGAGGTGTCGGGGAAGACCAGCGCGATGCCCTGCTCGGCGGCCCAGATCTGTGCACCGGCCTTGGTCATGGCGTTTTCATGGGTGCAGGTCAGGCCTGACAGATACCACAACACCGGCACCGGGCCGTGCCTGGCTTCGGCGGGCAGGAACAGGCCAAAGGTCATGTCGCAGTTACAGGCGGCTGAGGTGTGGCGGTAAACGCCCTGTGTGCCACCAAAACAGGTGTTCTCGGAAAGGGTTTCCATTATGGCTCGGTCCTTGCGCTTGATGTTACGCCATGGCTAACGGCAGCGGAGCCTGCCGTAAAGTGCAGGAGCGTCAGGCGGCGGCAATTTGCGTCAGGGGGTGCCGATCCAGGCAATGACCAAGGGCACGGTCACGATGCTGGCCGCCGTCGACAGCAGAATTGCCGCCGAGGCGCGATGCGGTGCGACGCCATAATGCGCCGCCAGCATATAGACGTTACCCGCCACCGGCAGCGCGGCGGCGGCGATGGCGACGGTGGCGGCAAAGGGGTCGACAGGGATCAGCCAAAGCAGTGCAACTGCGACCAGCGCCGGATGGACCGCGAGTTTGCAAAAGCTCAGCCAAGCCGCGATCTGCGGCCGCTCTGCCGACTTGCTGGCAAGCGAGGCGCCAATGGCGAACAGTGCCCCGGGCGTCGCCGCGCCGCCCAGAATGGTCAGGAAGTTCTCGAACGGTGCCGGAACCGGCAGCCGGATGGCGGACCAGAGCAGGCCGATGGTGATCGACACGATCATCGGGTTCTTTAGCAGTCCCACACCGATGAGCCGCAGTGTACCAGACGTCAGCCTGCCGTCCCGCCCGCCATTGATCAGGATCACGATCAGCGAGGAGAACACCACCAGATCCACCGTCAACACCAGCATCATCGGGCCGATGGCCGCCTCTGTGAACAGCATCGCCATCATCGGCAGGCCGAGAAAACCAACATTGCCGATGGCTGCGCATTGCGCCTCGACCGCTGTAGTCGGGATGTCCAGCCCGCGCAGATAGGCCACAAGCGTGGCCAGCGCGTAAACGCCGGCGGTGCCCATCAGATAGCCGATCACCAGTCTGCCGTTGAAAATCTCGGCAAAGGGCAGGGTGGCCGCGAACCGAAACAGCATCGCCGACAGCGCGAAATAGAAAACGAACTTGGTCAGATAGGCCGTCGCCTCTTCGCTGAAAAAGCGGCTTCGCCCGGCCCAGTATCCCAAACCGATGATCGCAAAGAACGGCAATGTGCGCAGAAAGATCTCGATCATGGCGAAATTGGTAACATAGTTTTACCGATTGACAAGCGCGAGCGTCATCCGCTGCCGATCAATATGCCGGCTGCCAAAACCAATGCGCCCCCCAGAACCACTTGAAACGCGGCGCGGAAGAATGGCGTCTCCATGTATTTGTTCTGTATCCAGGCAATCGCCCACAGCTCGAAGAACACAATGATGATGGCGATGGTCGTCGCGGTCCAGAATTCGGGGATCAGATAGGGCAGGGCATGGCCAAGCCCGCCGAGCGCCGTCATGACCCCCGAGGCAATGCCGCGTTTCACCGGCGAGCCGCGCCCCGACAATTCTCCGTCGTCCGAGGCCGCTTCGGTAAAGCCCATCGAGATACCGGCACCGACCGAGGCGGCCACCCCGACCAAAAACGTCGTCCACGTGTCCTGAGTGGCGAAGGCGGTGGCGAAGATGGGCGCCAGTGTCGAAACCGACCCGTCCATCAGCCCTGCCAGCCCCGGCTGCACCCATGTCAGGATGAATTGCCGGTGGGCGGTCGCGTCTTCGGCGGCGCGGATGTCGTCGTTCAGATGCGTGTGTTCCAGCTCTGAGGCGACGGCCTGATGCCCGGCCTCCGCCACCGCCAGATCCCCCAGCAGTTTTCGCGTGGCGGCGTCCGACGTGCGTTTCGCGGCCGTCAGATAGAACCGTTCGGCGTCGCTCTCCATCGCCTCGGCCTCGGCCCGAATGCGGTCGATGCCCAGATTTTCCACCAGCCACACCGGCCGCCGCGCATAGTAACCTGCCACATGCTCGCGCCGGATCAGCGGGATCACAGGGCCGAACCGCGATTCGTGCAGGGCGATCAGGCGGGCGCGATGCTCATCCTCCTCCGCTGCCATGCCGTCGAAAATCTTAGCGGTCGCGGGGTAATCCCCGCGCAGCATTTCGGCATAGGAGCGATAGATGCGCGCGTCGTCCTCTTCCGACGAAATGGCCAGCGCGATGACCTCCTGTTCGGACAGGTCGCGAAAATGCTTCCGTTGAGTGAGAAAACGCATACTGCCGCCCCTTAATTAGAATGGCTCTAAGTTAGCGATTGCACCGGATCATGCAACGGCTCCCGAAAACCGTTGAAACTGAACCAATCGGTTTATAAGTTTGATAAACCGAATACCTCAGGAGATACCATGACTCAAACCGCCGCCATCCATCGCACCGGCCGCAAATTCGATCAGGTTCTGCAGGGTGCGCGCGAGGTGTTCATGGCGGATGGGTTCGAAGGCGCCAGCGTCGACGACATCGCCCGCGCGGCGGGGGTGTCCAAGGCGACGCTCTACAGCTATTTCCCGGACAAGCGGCTCTTGTTCATGGAGGTGGCGCAAACCGAATGCCGGCTGATGTCCGAACGAATCCTGTCGATGATCGACGAAACCAAACCCGCGCGCGAGGTTCTGACCATCGCGGCCACGCAGCTGACCGGGTTTCTGGTGTCCGATTTCGCGCAGAAAGTTTTCCGCATCTGCATGGCCGAGCGTGACCGCTTCCCGGAACTTGGCCATGCCTTTTATGCCGCCGGTCCCGAGAACGGGCAGCGCCAACTGACAGAGTATCTGGAAAAGGCCGTGGCCAAGGGTGAATTGGTGATTGACGACGTTCAGATTGCCGCCGGACAATTCTCGGAATTGTGCAAAACCCGCCTGTGGATGCGCGCCGCATTCGGCATCCAGAGCAGCTTTGGCCAGGAAGAAATCGACGAGGTGGCGCTGCAAGCAGTCGATACGTTCATGGCGCGTTACGGGGCAGAGGTCGCCGCCTGATCAGGCCAAAATTGGATTTGCCTCCGATACCCAGGAATTCCCGATGAATTTCAGTGCAGTCGCAGACCGGAGGCCCGAACGGATCAGAATCTGCCGCGGTACAGATGCGCCAAGTGTTCAACGTTCAGATCGCCCTGGCATGCATCAGGATAATGATTCAGCATTTCAAGGGCAAAATCTCGTCTGGCCCGAGCCTCCTCTTGCAGGTCTTCCGTTGGAGTCGGTTCTTTTCGCCAAGACACCAGAGGTTTCCAGAGATCCGCAAATCGTCCCGTAAACACCAGTCGCGCGAGAGCAAGGTTGGTCATGACATGATCCCTCCGATCCAGAACTTCGAACACCACGATAGGCGGTGACCAAAGCGTCTGGTATCGGTTCAGAAATTGTGCTGTTCTACATAAATGAAGAACAGATTCCGGAGCTGGTCAGATATTCGCGTGTTTCTGGCGGTGGTCAGAGAGGGCTCGACATTGGCCGCGTCGCGTGTTCTGGGCATCGCTCAACCCACCGTCGCACGACGTATCGAAGCACTGGAAAACGAAACCGGCCTCACGCTTTTTGAACGTGACACACGCGGGTTCAGGCCGACAAGGGACGCGCGCGCACTGCTGCCGCTGGCCGAAGCCATTGAAAAGGCGGCCGAGAACTTTGCCAGCAAAACGCGGGATCTGACCGAACAACGTCCGATCCGGATCACCGCCCCAGGCGCATTCGCGGACCGGGTAATGGACATATTCGGCGAGTTCACGGCCCGGTTCCCGGGCGCTGCGTTCGAGTTCATTCCAAGCGTCAGGGTGTTGAACCTGTCCGGGGGCGAGGCCGATATCGCGATACGCGTTACGAAAAACGAACCGGACGAAGATCTCATCTGCCGGCCTATTCGTACCGCGAAATGGGCATTGTTCGCCGGGTTCAGCTATGCTGAAGAATTCGGCCTGCCGAAATCTCCGGACGAGTTTTCGGGCCACCGGTTTGTGACCTTCGAACATGGCGATGTGCCGGACTATTTGCACCGCTGGCTTGTGCAGCGGGTATCACCAGAGCAGATCGTCGCGACGTTTAGCGACGTGGATCTGATGCAGGCATCCATCAGGGCAGGCCAGGGATTGGGGCTGGTGAACCTGCGGCAGGCTGAATTTGACAAGGCTCTTGTCCGATGCTTCGGCGATATCGAAGAACTGTCCAGGTCGCACATGATGTTGATAGCGCCGGATGCCTATCGGCGTCCCGAAGTCAAAGCTTTCACCAAATTCTTCGCACCGCGCTATGCGGCAACGTTCAAATAGCCGGATGAGGGCGGGGCAGGTGCCCGATCTCCGCGACAGGCCAGGGAACCGCCTGAGATCAAATCCAACATTCTGTCGCGTTCAGACGAGACTATCGCCGACATCGTTATCACAGCTTGCGTGGCGGGCGGATAACACGGATGTCCGATTTTCATACTCATTGGAGGCCATTGCGGATGAAATTCATTCATATCACGGATATCCACCTTGTCCGCGGCGGCGGTCCGTTGAACGGTGGGGTGCCCTCCGCGCGGCTGGATGCCTGCCTGAACGACATCGCCAAGTGGCACGCCGACGCCGCCTTTTGCGTGATTTCCGGTGATCTGGCCGAATTTGCCGAGGCCGAGGCGTATGAGGCGCTCAAGGAAAGGCTGGCCGCTTTTGCGCTTCCCTGCTTCCTGCTGATCGGCAATCACGACGACCGCGCCGTGTTCCAATCCGTTTTCCCGGACCATCCAAAGGACACCAACGGATTTGTTCAACACCGGCACGACACCGATGAGGGGGTATTCCTGTTTCTCGATTCCACCAAGGACGGGCGCGGCGTGCATGAAGGGCAGATGTGCCCCGACCGGCTGGACTGGCTCAGGGAGCAGCTGACCGAAGCCGGAGACAAGCCCAGCTATCTTTTCCTGCATCACCCGCCCTTCGACCTCGGTATCCCTTTCGTGGACGAGATCCGGTTGATCGAGGCCGGCGCGTTTGCCGACGCTCTGCAAAATGGGCGTAACATCCGGCATGTATTCTATGGTCACGTGCATCGCATGACCTATGTGAACTGGCGCGGTATTCCCTTCACCAGCCTGCCCAGCCTCAACCACCAGATCCCGCTGAATGCGGCCAGTGTCGAAGGCGAATTCTGCGATGAGCCACCGGCCTATGGTGTGGTGCAGATCGGGGATGACCAGTTGACGGTGCATTTCAACACCTTCCTGCAGCGCAACCCCCTGCACCAGACCTGAAGCATGGAACTGTACTGGATCGCACTGGTCCTGATCTCGGCGGCGACCCACCCGCTGCGCGACCTGACGCTGAAAGGCGCGGCGCATCCGGTGTCGTGCTATGTCGGCGTATCGCTGACCTGGGTGATCCTGGCGGCGGTCCATACGCTGGTCACGGGTCAGACACTCATCCTGCCACGCGAAATCTGGCCCTTCGTGGTGATATCGGCCCTTGGGCTGACCTTCTATTACTATGGAACCCTGTCAGCCCTGCGGCGTGGTAATTTGTCGGTCTATTACCCGATCATCCGTTCTTCGCCGATTGCCATCGTCGCCTTCAGCTGGCTGGCGCTGGATCAGCAATACTCGTGGCTCACGCTTCTGGGAATCGTGCTGGTTCTGCTGGGCAGCCTGATGATCCAGAAATCACAGGGCGGGCTGCTGCATGATCACAAGGCATTTGCGCTGGCAGTCATGGCAATGCTGGGGTCGGCGGCCTATTCGCTGAGCGACGCCAGTGCCATGCAACAGGCCAACCCGGCGCCCTTCCTGTTCTGCACCTATGTACTGGTCACGCCGTTGCTCGCCGGCATCCGGGCCTGGGAAGACCGTCACCTGTCCGCCCCGTTTCTGGGGGTCGTACGCGGCTGGGCACTGGCGCCGGGCCGGATCGTCTTTGCCGGGATCGCCTCCTATCTGTCCTACCTTTTCATCCTGACCGCGTTTCAGCTCGGGGCCGAGGCCGCCTCGGTCAGCGCGGTGCGGCAGGCGTCGATCCCGGTATCGGTCATCCTCGCCGCGGTCATTCTGAAAGAGCCGCGCTTCCTGCACCGCATCGGCTGGGCCAGCCTGATCGCACTGGGGATCCTGTCGATTACGCTGTCCTGAGCTGCCGCTGCGCCCGTCTGAGAAGGAGCTGACTGCCCGCGCCGCGCCTTACTTCGATCAATGGCATGACCCTGACCAGATCAGACAGCTTTTTGTAGCCGTACTTGCCGGGCCGAAACTCGGCATCGTTCTGCCTTAGCCGACTGCCGACTTCCCCAAGGGAATACCAACCCTCCGTGGTTCCTGAAATTGCCATGGCAGACAACACACGTTCCTGAGCATCGGATACGCCTGCCGTAACTGTCGCGGGTTCGGGTGCCCTGATTACATCCGTTGGCAATTCTTCAAGCTCGAAAAAACGGCTGCAATAAGACCTGAAGGATCGGGGCACCTTCTTTTCGCCAAACCCAAACACCTGCATCCCCTGCTCGCGCAATCTGCGGGCGAGTGGCGTAAAGTCGCTGTCAGACGAAACAATTGCGAAACCCGTAACGCGGCCGCTATACATCAGGTCCATCGCGTCAACGATCATCGCCATGTCCGCCGCGTTCTTATTGTTGGCGACCTGAGATTGATGCACCGGTGTCAGACCCAAGAGCGGTTGCTGTTCCATCCACGACGCGATGGTTGGTTTAGAAATGTCGCAATAGAAGCGACGTATAGTTGCATCGCCGAGGCGAGAGACTTGCATGAATACCGATTGAGCATAGTTGGCCGATACGTTTTCGGCATCAATCAGAACTGCGATTGGGCGCTTCTTATCTAAAGTCATGAAATCACCTTGAAAATACGCTGGGAAATTGCCGTATTAGCAAGGCAAAATTATGACCGGGCACAAATTACCCGGCCATTTTCGATTTTGGGAATGCAAGCAGGATCAATAGATCACAACACTCCGGATGCTTTCGCCTGCATGCATCAGGTCAAAGCCCTTGTTGATGTCGTCCAGACCCATGGTGTGGGTGATCATCGGGTCGATCTCGATCTTGCCTTCCATGTACCAGTCCACGATCTTGGGCACGTCCGTCCGGCCACGGGCGCCGCCGAATGCGGTGCCGCGCCACGAGCGGCCGGTAACCAGCTGGAACGGACGGGTCGAGATTTCGGCCCCGGCCGGCGCCACGCCGATGATGATCGACTCACCCCATCCCTTATGCGCCGATTCCAGCGCCGCGCGCATCACGCCGACATTGCCGGTGGCGTCGAATGTATAGTCCGCGCCGCCCTTGGTCAGGTCCACCAGATATGGCACCAGATCGCCCTCGACCTCGGAAGGGTTCACAAAATCGGTCATGCCGAACTTGGTGGCCATTTCCACCTTGGATGGGTTCAGGTCGACACCGACGATCTGATCGGCCCCGGCCAGACGCAGGCCCTGGATCACGTTCAGGCCAATGCCGCCCAGACCGAACACGATGGCGCGGCTGCCGATCTCGACCTTGGCGGTGTTGATCACCGCGCCGATGCCGGTGGTGACCCCGCAGCCGATATAGCAGATCTTGTCGAACGGCGCGTCCTCGCGCACTTTGGCCAGCGCGATTTCCGGCAGGACCGTGTGGTTCGAGAAGGTCGAGCAGCCCATGTAGTGCAGGATCGGGTCGCCATCCAGCGTCGAGAACCGCGAGGTGCCGTCCGGCATCAGGCCCTGGCCTTGCGTCGACCGGATCGCCTGACACAGGTTGGTCTTGGGATGCAGACAGTATTCGCACTCACGGCATTCCGGAGTGTAAAGCGGGATTACGTGATCGCCCGGCTTCAGGCTGGTGACGCCCGGGCCGACCTCGACCACCACGCCCGCGCCTTCGTGGCCCAGAATGGCCGGGAACAGGCCTTCGGGATCGGCGCCCGACAGGGTGAATTCATCGGTGTGGCAGATGCCGGTGGCCTTGATCTCGACCAGAACCTCGCCTGCCTTGGGGCCTTCGAGATTCACGTCCATCACTTCCAAAGGTTTGCCCGCCTGAACGGCGACGGCGGCACGGGTACGCATAGTCATTGTCTCCCTGTCAAATTTGTCCCGACCCTGCGTCAATTGCAGGGTGTTTTCAACTCCCGTTTCATTACAGAATGGTTCGGACTAGGATCGCACAGAACCGGCATCACCGCATGAAGGAGCGCCAATGTACCGATTTCTAGTGGTTTTCACCCTGCTTGCTGCCTGCGGCGGAACTGAGTCCGTGGATGTGGAGGCCTCCGGCCCGGATCCCGAAGCGGCCCCGGTGGACCTGGCCTTTTGCGACGGCGAACCCTTTGCCGATGCGGCGGGCCAACCGGTGTCAGGCATTCAGGCAAGCCTGCCGGACAAGGCGCGGGTGCTGGAACCCGACAGCATCGCCACCCAGGACTATCGCATCGACAGGCTCAATGTCTTTGTGGACGAAAACGGCATCGTTCAGCGCCTGACCTGCGGTTAGGTCACCCTCGACTCGGCAGGTGATTCCCGGATAAGAACAAATTGAGAACATTTGTTGTTGCCCGGATGTCCAGACGCCGTATACTTTCGCTTTGGTTTCCCCGTCTTGGGGCGGAACGGCTGATGCGGGCCGCGCGCGGCCTGCAATCCGGCCCGCTGGCCGTGGTGGCCGAACACTCCAATATGCAGGTCATCACCTCACTGAATATTGAGGCGCAGGCCGCTGGTCTGCATGTGGGCCAACCGGTGCGCGATGCCCATGCCATGTGCGCGGCCCTGATCACCCGCCCGCGCAACGCCCCGGCCGAGGCGGCGTTCCTGACCGCAATCAGGCGCTGGGCGGGCAAGTTCAGCCCCTGGGTGGCCGAGGAAGCTCCGGACGGGCTGGTCATCGACCTGTCGGGCTGCGCGCATCTGTTCGGGGGCGAGGAAACCCTGCTGAGCGTGATCGAGACCGACTGCGCCGATATGGGGCTCGGCGTACAGATGGGCATCGCCGACACGCTGGGCGCGGCCTGGGCCTTGGCGCGTTACGCCGGGCAGGAGGCCGGATCGGACCGTACCGGCGACGCCATCAGCCAGGAGGCCCGCGCCACCCGCGCCCGTGCGGTCAAACGGCGGCACTGGACCAGGGGCGGGGCGGCGCCACAGGTGACGGCGCTGGGGGGCGGGGCCCGAATTGCCCTGCCGGGGCAGACCTATGGCGCACTCGGCCCGCTGCCCATCGTGGCGCTCAGGCTGGAAAACCAGACCGTGGCGCAACTGAACCGGCTGGGCCTGCGCCGGATCGGCGATCTGCTGGGCCAGCCCCGCGCCAGCCTTGCCCGCCGGTTCGGGCGGGGGCTGGTTCTGCGGCTGGATCAGGCCATGGGCAGCGCGCCCGAGCCGGTCTCGCCCGCCCGTCCGCCGCACCATTTCGCGGTGCGCATGACCCTGCCCAACCCGATCGGGCTGAAAGAGGATGTGATGGCCGCCATCGACCGGATGCTGCCCGCGCTCTGCGCCCGGCTCGAGGAGAAAAGGCGCGGCCTGCGCACCTTGCGGCTGGAGGCCCACCGCACCGATCAGGCCGCCGGGATCATCGAGATCGGGCTGGCGCGGCCCAGTTATGACAAACACCGCATCCGTCCCCTGCTCGAGATGAAGATCGACCAGATCGATGCTGGCTATGGCATCGACATGCTGCGGCTTGAGGCGGTGCAGACCGAGCCGGTCCATGCCCGCACCGTCACCGGCCATGCCGAGGCCAGCCGTGCGGTGCGCGACCGGCTGGCGGGCAACACCGCCGTCGATGACCTGATCGGAAAGCTGGGCGCGCGGGTGGGGCTCGAGGCGATCACCCGCCGCCACCCGGCCTCGTCCCACATCCCCGAGAAATCCGCCCAGACCCTCGCCGCCGCCTGGTCCGAGCCTGCGCGCGACTGGCCCGCCCCCATGCGCCCGCGCCCCTTGCTGATGTGGCGGCCCGAGCCGGTGATGGCGCCGGATACCCCGGCCGTACCCGACCGGTTCCGCTGGCGTGGACGAGACTGGCGGCTGGCGCAGGCCACCGGCCCCGAACGCATCGCGCCGGAATGGTGGCTGGACGACCCCGACTGGCGCAGCGGCGTGCGCGACTATTGGGCGGTGGTGACCGAACAGGGCGACCGGCTGTGGCTGTTCTATGGGCATGGCGGCAGCCTGTCTTCGGGCTGGTTCTGTCAGGGCAGTTTCGCGTGACAGTCAGGCAATCACCGAACTGTTTTCCCTGTGACCCGGCCCGCCCTGGCGCTAGGCTTGCGGCATGACCCTGACCCCGCGCCTCGATATTCTCGGTTCCGCCCTTGCCGATGCCAGCCGCGCCCGGATGCTGTGCGAGTTGATGGACGGTCGTGCCTTTACCAACAAGGAATTGGCCAGCGCCGCCGGGATCACGCCGCAAACCGCCACCACGCATCTGCGCAAGCTGGAACAGGCCGGTCTGATCGTGGCCGAGCGCAGCGGGCGCTGCCTCTATCACCGGATCGCGTGCGCCGAGGTGGCCGAGACGCTGGAAACCCTTGCCACGATTGCGCCCGGCGATCATCTTTACCGCGCTCAGCAGCGCAAGGGCGTGCGCATGCTGGAGGCGCGCAGCTGCTATGACCATCTGGCCGGGCGGCTGGGGGTGCGGATCACCGCTGCGCTGCTGGCCACAGGCGACCTCGTCCGGGACGGCGCCGTGTTCCACCCGCAACCTTCGGAGCGTTGGCAGAAACTGGGTGTCCGGCTGGTGGGCCGCGCGCCCCTGGCCCGGCCCTGCCTGGACTGGACAGAACGCAAGTCCCATGTGGCCGGGCCGGTCGGTCGGCAGCTTCTGACACATGCGCTGGAACAGGGCTGGCTGCGCCGCAAACGGGCCGAGCGCGGGCTGATCCTCACCGGTGCCGGAACACAGGCATTCGCTCAGATCCTCGGCCTCCTTCCGGAGACCGCGTGATGCTGCCGCGCCTCGTCTCGAAACGGTTCGCCACCGAAGCCGGGCACCGGATTCTGATTCAGATCCCCGAGCCGGATTGCGACAGGGTGCTGCAAGCCATTCTGGCCGAGGACCCGCTCGAATACGGCGACTATGATCAGGTTGCCTTTTCCGGGCTGGGGCTTCAGCAGTTCCGCTCTTTGCCGGGCGGCAGGAATGCGGCAACGCAGGATGCCGTGACGGTGACGTGCCGCGAACTCTCGGTCTTCACCAGCGCCACGCCGGCGCGGCTGGAACGCATCCTGCGCGCCATCTACCATGCCCACCCTTATGAAGAACCGGTCATTCAGATCATTCCGGCGCTGCGAACGCTGCATATTCGGGGCATGGACGAGGACAATCCGAACCGGTTCTGGAACCGGGAAACCGCCGATTGGGTGCCCGCCGAGCATCGCCGCTGAGTGCTCTCGCGGCGTCAACTGACGGCGATTGCAGGTTTGAAGGCTTGATTTGGCGCGAAAATCCGGCAAGGCTGAAGTTATGAACATGCAGCCTCCCAGCCCGTTTGCTGCGGGCCCGGCCCAGATGCAGGTCGCGTTCGACCGGCGCGAAATGTCTTTGATCCTCTCTGTCTATGGCCGGATGGTGGCTGTGGGAGAGTGGCGCGACTACGGTATCTCAAACCTGCGCGACATGGCCGTTTTCTCAATCTTCCGGCGCACCGCCGAACATCCGATCTATCGTGTGGAAAAACACCCCCGGCTGCGCCAGCGGCAGGGGCTGTACTCGGTGGTGGGGATGGACGGGCGTATCCTGAAACGCGGCCACGACCTTCGCACGGTACTGCGGGTGCTGGAACGCAAGCTGATCCGGCCGGTCGACAACGGCTGAAGCGCTCTAGAGCCTTCTGTGCGCCGTGACAGGGCCGTCGCCCTGCGCCTTGATCCGGGCAATCGCGCTGTCCAGCGGTTCGTACTGAACCGCCATGTGATACGCGTTCGCGTGCAGCAGCGTCTCGGGGTCCGCCACCCAGGCCACATGGCCCTTCCAGAACAGCAGATCACCGCGTTGCGGCGTGGTTCCCACAGGCAGGTCCGTGCCCAGGGCACGTGCCTGATCGCCGCTGTCGCCGGGGCAGGGGATGCCGCAGGCCAGCGTCGCCGCCTGCACCAGCCCCGAACAGTCGATGCCAAACCGGCTGTTGCCGCCCCACAGATAGGGCGTGCCCAGAAACAGCGCCGCGACCGCAACGGGATCGTCATACTTCGTTCCGGTCTCGACCAGATGAACCGCAGGCACATACCCCGCGTCGGTTTCGACAAAACCGCCGCTTTCCGCGCGGGCCGCCAGCCTGCTGCCAAAGCTCAGGGACATGCGTTCGGGGCTTTTCATGTCAGGCCGCGAATAGGCATGCGTTGCCGGTGCCGCGACCCAGTGGGTGGGCCGTTGCGGGTCGCCCAGCACCTCCGACCGGATCCAGCCGGGATAGGTGTCCTTTTCGGATGTGATCCGGCTCCACACTCCGGCCACCTCTTCGATCCTTACCGGATCGCCATAAAGCAACTGGCGATCGCGGGGGCCGTCGGGTTCGCGCAGCAGATCCGCCACCGGCACGTGAACGCTGTGCCCGTTCATGATTTCAGCAACTCGGGCAGCGCCTCGAGCAAGGCGCGCGGGCCTTGCCCAAACCCCCCCTTGCTGCGCCCGGGCGCCCTGGCCTTTTGCCAGCCATAGATATCGAAATGCATATAGGCGCTGTTGCTCACGAAGCGGCGCAGGAACAGCGCCGCCGTGATCGACCCGGCAAAACCGTCCGACGGCGCATTGTCAAGATCGGCGATGCCCGGCTCGATCATCTCTTCATAAGGTTCGTGAAACGGCATCCGCCAGACCGGGTCGGCCACCCTTGATGCCGCCTGCACCAGAACCTGCGCCGCCGCGTCGTCATCGGTATAGAACGGGGCCAGATCGGCCCCCACCGCCACGCGCGCCGCGCCGGTCAACGTCGCCATCGAGATCACCAGATCCGGCTTGTCCTCGTCCGCCAGGGCAAGCGCATCGGCCAGCACCAGCCGCCCTTCGGCGTCGGTGTTGTTGATCTCGACCGTCAGCCCCTTGCGCGAGGTCAGGATATCGCCGGGCCGAAACGCGTTTCCGGCCACCGAGTTTTCCACCGCCGGGATCAGAACCCGCAATCTTATCGGTAACTGCAGCGCCATGATCATCCGCGCCAGCCCCAGCACATTCGCGGCCCCGCCCATGTCTTTTTTCATCAGCGCCATGGCCGCGGCGGGTTTCAGATCCAGCCCGCCGGTATCGAAACAAACTCCCTTGCCGACCAGCGTCAGGCCCGGCCCGCTGTTGCCCCAGTTCATCTCGATCAGCCTTGGTGCTTGCCGGGCGGCGCGCCCGACGGCGTGGATCATCGGCAAATTCCGTGCCAGCAGGTCGTCACCTGTCACGGTCTCGCAGCTGGCGCCGAACTCGCCGGCCAGCGCCTCGACTGCCGTCTGCAGATGTTCCGGCCCCATATCCGATGCCGGTGTGTTGATCAGATCGCGGATCAGGGTTTCGGCATTCGCGATCGCCTCAATCCGGCGGGCGTCGATACCGTCGGGCGCGACCAGCAGGGCCCCGGCCGGAGATTGCGACTTATAACGGTCAAAGGCATATCCGGTCAGCAGCCATCCCAGCGCCTCGTTGGCCGCCTCCTCTTTCTTGAGGCCCGATACGATGCGATAGTCGCCCTTGGGCAGTTTTTCTGCGGCGGCGGCCAGCGGGAAACGCTTGCGCGCCCGCTTGGCCGCGTCGCCGTATCCGGCCAGCACGAACCGGACCGCGCCCTCGCCGCCCGGAACCAGAAGCGTCTGCCCCAACGCCCCGGTGAAGCCGTTGGATGCGACCCATCTGCGGATCTCGGTGTCCTGCGCCTCCAGCCAGGTGTCCAGCTCGGACTGTGCGATCACATGCAGGTGCAGGGCATCGTCGGAAGGCGGGGCAAAGGACAGGGTCATGAGCGGCTCGCATCGTTGAATCGTGGCCCAGACTACTCCGCGCCGATCCACCTGCAAGCCATTTCAGACGGAAAGGTTCCGTTGATCCCAAACCGCGGTCAATGACCGCTCTCCAACCCGGATGAGCCGGAACAGCGTGGCGCTGGCGGCGACCTGATCGTCCGCATCCACCGCTTCGGTGACATCGCCGGCGACCCGGACCAGCGCGGTCATGCCGACCTGTTCGGCAATTGCCACCAATGAACGCGCGGCCCTGCGCAGACCCGGCCAGTCACGCTGCCGCCACATCCGTTCACAACCCGACAGACGCAGGGCCAGCTCCTCGATGGCCCGGCACAGCACGTCCTCGGCACCCGAGTCGCCCAGTTGATCATAAAGATTGCCCAGAGGGTCTGGATCCAGACGCACGGACTCCCTCTGAACGAGTGTGATCACTTTTTCCACCACGTTCACCCCAATCATTTCGCACCCCCACGGCACGACGGCATCCTGAGGCCACAGTAGTTCGCAAATGGTTTCCGGGGAGGCAGATAATGTCTCGAATTTTGTTTCAATTCGGATTAGATCACCCTGCAGCACGGAAATCTTCGGGGATCAAAGGAATGGAATTCGCTAAACCTCTGCCAAATTACCTGACCAAGCGCTACCACGGCTGGAAGGCCACCACCTATGCCGAGAACGAGGCCTGGTACCGCACGCTGGCCAGCGAAGGCCAGCATCCGCGCGCCATGGTGATTTCCTGTTGCGACAGCCGGGTGCATGTCACTTCGATCTTCGGGGCCGATCAGGGCGAATTCTTCATCCACCGCAACATCGCCAACCTGGTGCCGCCCTATGCGCCGGATGGCGACCATCACGGTACCAGTGCGGCGATCGAATATGCGGTCACCGCGCTCAAGGTGGCGCACCTGATCGTGCTGGGGCATTCGCAATGCGGCGGCGTTCAGGGCTGCATCGACATGTGCAAGGGGCAGGCCCCACAGCTTGAGGCCAAGGAAAGCTTTGTCGGCCGCTGGATGGATATCCTGAAACCGAAATACGATCTGGTGGCGGATCTCAAGGACAGCACCGAACAGGCCCGGCAGTTCGAAAAGCAGGCGGTGGTGGCGTCGCTGGAAAATCTGATGACCTTCCCGTTCGTGGCCTCTGCCGTCCAGGAGAAAAGCCTTAGCATTCACGGCCTGTGGACCGATATCGGCGCGGGTGGGCTGCAGTGCTACGATCCTGCGGCAGGCAAGTTCGTACCTGTCTGAGATATCAGGGAACGAAGTTTTCCGGGCACCGTACACCGGTGCCCGAACATGCCTTTGCGGTCAGTCCAGCCGTTGTGACAAAAATGTCCCGTCCGCAATCGACGCCTGATCTGCGCACAGGCGTTCGGTCAGCCCCGCATCGGTGCCGGTCTGCCCCCATTGATCATGGTGTACATGGTTCGCGACGGCGAGGCGCGGACGCCAGCCGGCCTTTTCCAACTCAGGCCTGTCGTGAAATCCTCGAACAAGCCCGACGCAAAGATACGCGACAGGTATGACATCCGTGGGCAGGTTCAGGAGTTCTTTCAGCGCGTCATTGTCAAGAATTGAAACCCAGCCGACGCCCAGCCCCTCGGCCCGCGCCGCAAGCCAGAAGTTCTGCACGGCACAGACCGACGAGAACATGTCCATCATCGGAATATGGGTGCGGCCGATCACCACCGGCCCGGCACGGCTGCGGTCGCAAGTGATGCAGATGTTGAACGGCGCCTCAAGGATACCTTCGAGTTTCAGCTTTCGGTAAGTATCGCGCTGCTCGCCCGAGAACATCAGCGCCGCCTCGGCATGGGCCTCGGCAAAAAGGTCATGCACCTGCTTTCGGGTGCCGCGGTCGCGCAGGATCAGGAAATCCCAGGGCTGCATGTAACCCACAGACGGCGCATGATGCGCCGCCAACAGGACACGACTCAGCCGGTCCTCGGGTATTGGGTCAGGCAGGAAATCACCTCGGGTGTCGCGGCGGGTCAGGATAGTACGATAAACCGCTTCGCGGCTCGCCTTGTTAAAGGCATCGGGCGCCAGCAGCGCCGGTTCTGGAATGGTGGCCATCGGAGTCCCCTTGGATGGTCCCGCGCCGCCCGCCGTCCACGCGGACCGCGCCATCCCTCTCGGCCGGTCTTCTGACTCGGGATCATCCCGTGCGAACCCCTTCCCGGCCAAGGCCAGTGGTTCATGTCCGCACAGTCCCCCTTACAGCGTTGGGCACGTCGCGGGTTTGCACCGCGTTCCCGATTCTCCCGACAGGCGGGCACCGAAAGGTGGGCGGACACTAGACACCCATGCAGGGCAGTCAACGAAAAAGAGGCGCGTTTTCCCTGGCCTTGCGTACGCCGCTTGACAGGCTCCTCCAGTTTGGACGGTTCGATCCGCTTCAGTCGAGGCAAGAACTTGTGCGCCATTGTGGCGCGCGTTAGCATTTCTTCCTGTGATTGTTTAAGAGGGATTTGTTATGGCTCGTCATAGTTATGGCCATGCCGTTGAAGGCACGCGTGTTTCGGACGCGAACGTCGAAAGAACAAGGCAAAACAGAGGTCGGACCAAGCCGGGGATAACCGCAACCTATAGGATCGTTTCAGGTGCAATTTGTGTTGTCACAGGGTTCGCCATGCGGTTGGCGGCGAAAACAATAAACGATCCCAGCTTTACCCCGGAAACAGCATCGAATTTCCTGCCCGCGCTGCTGTTCGCGTTTCTGTATCACGTCGTCGTATTCGGCGGCATGTTCATAGCGATTATTTTCTACAAAAGGTACCCGAGGTTCGCCTGGATCATCTTTGCAAACTTCTTTGGCTATACGTGGGCCAGCATATCGATTCGAAGCGGTGGGTTTTTCGGGCTGTAAACAATAGCAAAGAAGGCGACACATTGTATCGCCTTCTGCAATTCCACATCCAACCGGTTTCAACCCTTTTTCAGTACTTCCCGGCCCAGAAGCTCGGCGATCTGCACCGCGTTCAGGGCCGCGCCCTTGCGCAGGTTGTCGCTGACGCACCACAGGTTCAGGCCGTTCTCGATGGTCGAATCCTGACGGATGCGGCTGATGAAGGTAGCGAAATCGCCGACGCATTCCACCGGCGTGACGTAGCCACCGGCCTCGCGCTTGTCGATCACCATGATGCCCGGCGCCTCGCGCAGGATGTCGCGGGCCTCGTCCTCGTCCAGAAACTCTTCGAACTCGATGTTCACGGCCTCGGAATGGCCGACGAACACCGGCACCCGCACACAGGTCGCGGTGACCTTGATCTTGGGGTCCACGATCTTCTTGGTCTCGGCCACCATCTTCCACTCTTCCTTGGTCGAACCGTCTTCCATGAAGACGTCGATATGCGGAATGACGTTGAAGGCGATCTGCTTCTGGAACTTCTTCGGCTCAACTTCGTTGATCGGGTTGTAGACGGCCTTGGTCTGATCCCACAGCTCGTCCATCCCCTCTTTGCCGGCACCGGAAACCGACTGATAGGTCGAAACCACGACGCGCTTGATCCTGGCGCGGTCATGCAGCGGCTTCAGCGCGACAACCATCTGCGCGGTCGAGCAGTTGGGGTTGGCGATGATGTTCTTGTTCTTGTAGTCGTGGATCGCCTGCGGGTTCACTTCCGGCACGATCAGCGGGATTTTGGGGTCATAGCGATAGAGCGACGAATTGTCGATCACCACACAGCCCGCCGCCGCCGCCTTGGGTGCGTAATCCTTGGTCGCGGCCGAGCCCACGGCGAACAGCGCCATGTCCCAGCCGGTAAAGTCAAAGGTGGCCAGATCCTGGGTGGTGAGTGTCTTGTCGCCAAAGCTGACTTCGGTGCCCAGCGAACGGCGGCTTGCCAGTGCGGCAAGTTCGTCCACGGGGAACTGGCGCTCGGCCAGGATGTTCAGCATTTCGCGGCCCACGTTACCCGTGGCGCCGACGACGACGACGCGATAGCCCATTTTCCGTCTCCAAAGTTAAGGACGCGCGTTCATAGCACCGTTTGTCCGAGAAGAAAGGGGTATAGGCGCCGTATTTGCCCTGCCGGTGCTGATTTGAGGCGTGGCGCGGTGTCTCAGCCCCCGGACAGCAGGCCCTGATACACCTCGACCAGCGCTTTTGCCTCGCCTTCGATATCAAAATGGCGTTCGACATGAGTTCGGGCAGCGGTCCCGGAACTTGTCAGAGAATCGCGGTCCGCCAGCATCCCGGCTGCCGCATCGGCCAGGGCCTTTATGTCATCGGGCGCCACGACGCGGCCCAGCGACGGATCGGTCACGATCTCGGAAAACGCGCCCACATCCGTGGCCACCACCGGCACGCCGCAGGCCATCGCCTCCAGCGGGGTCAGGCCGAACCCTTCCCAACGCTGCGGCGCGATGAACAGGTCCAGTACCTGATACCATTCCGCGATCCTGTCCACCGTGACCTCGGGCATGAACAGGATACGGTCGGCCAGCCCGGCCTCGGCCACCTTCCGTTTCAGATCGTTCAGAAATCCCACATGCTTTTCGGTCGCCCGCCCCATCACGATGCCCGACACATCGTCGAAGCGCCCGCACAGGTCGATCATCGCATCGACAAAAGCGTCCGTGCCCTTCTGGTGCCGGATGCGGCCATAGCAGCCCAGCAGCAGCCCTCCGGGCAGCCCCAGCCGCGCCCGGATGGCGGCGCGGTCCTCGGGCGGGGTGAAGTCCTGCAGGTTGATCCCGTGCATGATCACGCGCGCATCCCGCTCCAGATACCCGGCGGTCTTGCGCGAGGTCGCCACCACCGCGTCCATCTTGCCGATCAGCCACTTGGTATAGCCGGTGTGCCGCCGCTGCGAGGCGCTGGTGAACAGCAGCTTCAGGCGCATCCGGAACAGGCCGCGCAGGATCAGGCCCAGCAGCATTTCCGTATTCCGCCGCGCGTGCCAGACCCGCAGGGACCGGCGCGGCAGGAACGGCACCTTCGCCAGCGGGATATGCGGAATGTCATCGGGCAGGCCGGGGCCGGTGGCGGCGATGTCGATCCGCCTGGCCTGCAGCGGCACCAGCCGCGCGATCGTCGCGGTGACGCCGGACAGCCTGCGTTTCAGGTTGGGGGCGATGACACGCACGTCGTTCACTGGTCTCTCCCGATCCGTTTGCCGCCGGTCAGTCGATACTGTCGCGGCTGAACAGGTATACCGCGCAACCAAGGCCAAGCGCGACCGCAAAAAAGCCGAAAATGGTCACATAGGGCGCAGTCACGCTGACATCGGCCGCCGCCGCATGCATCCGGCCGGTGGCGAACTGCATCAGGCCGACGCCGCCAATGCCGAACAGGTTCAGCAGCGTCACACCCCGTCCGACCAGATGCGCCGGAACGAAGGCCCGGCCATGTGCCATGATCACCGGAAAAGACGCGCCCATGAATCCGATCACCGCCATCAGCATGACCGAGGACCACACCGCGTGGCCAATCCACAGGCACAACAGCCCCAGTGCCGCCGCCCCCAGGGCATTGCCGCCCAGAACCACCCATTTGCGGGTTCCGAAGATCCGGTCCAGCGGCCCATAGCTGAAGGTGCCCGCGATCATCGCCGCCCCCATGATCAGCGTCGCCTGCCCGATCTGCGGCGTGCTCAGGTCGAAGACATCGCGCAGATACGGCCCCGCCCACAACCCGCGCAGCGCCGCCGATGGCGCATAGGCGACCAGCATCAGCGGCAGAATGGCCCACAGCCGGGGTTCCTTCAGCAGGTCCAGTACCGATCCTTTCTGCTCCGTATCGATCCGCTCGGGGTCGTGCACGGTCATCCAGATGCCCACCGCGACGCCCGAAGAGATCACTGCCAGCCCCGCCAGCGTGGCGCGCCACCCCATCAATTCCACCGCCAATGCGGTCGGGTATGACGCCACCAGATTGCCCACCGAACCCACACCCAGCATCACCGCAGCCAGCGTGGCGAATTTTGCCGGCGGAAATTCGCGCGCGAAGATATAGTATGACGCCATCAGAACCGGCGAGCAGCCGACCCCGATCAGCACCATCGCAAGGCTGACATGAACGGGCGCTGCCGCCAACGCGAACAGGGCCGCACCTCCGCCGCCGCCCAACAACAGCAACACCGCCGCCGTGCGGCGCGGTCCGATCCGGTCCAGCGCCCAGCCGACCGGGATCTGCATCGCCGCGAATGTCAGGAACCAAAGCCCCGAGGCAGCCGCCAGATCGTCCGGCGCGGCGCCGATATCGCGGCCCAGATCGGCGGTCAGAACTGCCAGAAAGGCCCGAAAGAACTGGCTCAGCACATAGGCCAGACACAAAACCACCAAGCCAGCCTGCATGATCCGCTCCGATACCTGTCTTGTTAAGGATGGTTGACACGTCCCGCCGGTATGCACAAGCGCGCGTATCTGTTCGCGCCCACTGGTCATCGCCGCAATCGCGCTATTTTAATTTGCATGCAGGGAATGAGGGCAGTCATCAGCGAACAGGGCGATTTCTATGCGGCGCTCGCGCCGGTGCGCGATTTTGCTGAGCTTGCCGAGCCCGCGCGATTCACACCGCTGCCCGCGGACTGGCATGTGGGCGTCGCGGACATCGTCGATTCCACCGGGGAAATCCGACGCGGCCGCTACAAGACCGTGAACACCGTCGGCGCCGCCGTGATCTCGGCCATGATGAACGAGATGCCGGACGAGCCGCTCCCGTTCGTCTTCGGCGGCGATGGCGCAGCTTTTGCCGTGCCGGGCAACCTTGCACCGCGTGCGCGCCGGGTACTGGCGAACCTGCGGCGCTGGGCGGAAGAGGAATTTGCGATCCCGCTGCGTGCCGCCCTGGTGCCGTTAAGCGATATCCGCGCCCATGGCCGCGACGTTCGGGTGGCCCGCTACGCAGCCTCTGACGGCGTTGACTATGCCATGTTCTCGGGCGGCGGCATCATCTGGGCCGAGGCGCGCATGAAGTCGGGCGAATACCTTGTGCTCCCCGCCGAACCCGGCGCGCGGCCCGACCTGACCGGGCTGTCCTGCCGCTGGGCCAACAGCCGTACGCAGCACGGGCAGATCGTGTCGGTCGTCATCCAGCCGACCCCTCGCGCCACGGATCGCGACTTTGCCGATCTGGCGCGGCGGATCGTTCAGGCCTCGTCGGGCCTGGAGCGCGGCGGGCATCCGGTGGCGGTTTCCGGCCCGCCTTTGCGCTGGCCGCCGCCGGGGCTGAGCATCGACGCCCACGTGTCGCGTGGCGGCGGCAACCTGACGGTCCAAAAACTGCTGTTGCTCGGGCAGAACCTGCTGATCTGGCTGTTGTTCGTGACGGGGCTGAATCTCGGCTCTTTCGACCCCCGCCACTACCGGCGCATGGTCACCCTCAATACTGATTTCCGCAAATTCGATGACGGGCTGAAAATGACGCTCGACTGCGATCGGGCATCGCGCGACCGCATCGAGCGGCTTCTGGAAGAGGCACGGGCGCAGGGCAAGATCCGTTATGGTCTGCACGCGCAGGACGAGGCGATGATGACCTGTATCGTGCCCTCGGCCACGCGTGACGACCACCTGCATTTCATCGACGGCGCCTCGGGTGGCTATGCCCGGGCCGCCGCCACGATGCGCGATTGACCGCCCCGGCCTATTTCGCCTTCCACCTGGCCGACAACGCGCGGGCGCTCCGGGCCAGCATCAGCACATCGATGCCCACCGCCAGAAACTGCGCGCCCATGTCCAGATAGGCCTGCGCCGCTTCGTCGCTGGTGCCCAGAATGCCGGGGGCCTTCCCGGCCTCACTGATCCGGGTGATGGCGTCGCTGATCACGGCGCGCACCTCGGGCGCGGCGCTGTCGCCCTGAAACCCCATATCCGTTGACAGATCCGCCGGGCCGATGAACACGCCATCGATACCCTCGACCTCAAGGATTTCGTCCAGCGCGGCGATCCCGGCGCGGTTCTCGACCTGCACCAGCAGACAGATTTCGGCGTCGGCGGTTTGAATGTACTCGCCCACCGTTCCGAACATCGTGGCCCGCGTTGCCGTCGCCCCTACACCGCGCGCACCCGTCGGCGGATAGCGGCAGGCGCGCACCAGTTCGCGGGCCTGCTCGGCGCTTTCCACGATGGGGACCAGAATGGTCTGCGCGCCCGCGTCCAGCACCTGCTTGATGATCCAGGTTTCGCCCACCGGTACCCGTACCACCGGGTGCGAGGGGCTGGCCGCCAGCGCCACCAGCTGGTCGCGGATCGCGCGGATGCCGTTGGGGCTGTGCTCGCCGTCGATCACCAGCCAGTCGAACCCGGTGGTGCCCATGATCTCGGCGGTTGTGGCCTCGGCAAAGCTCATCCAGCAGCCGATCAGTCGGTCGCCGCCCAGAAGGGCCTGTTTGAAACGGTTGGTTGGTGCGGGCATAACGGGCCTCTCGTCTTTTGGGTTGCCGGACAGGTTAGGCCATTCGCGGCCCGTGTCCATCAGGGTGTCAGGGCGCGTGCGATTTCGGTGATCACGTCAAAGGCCATCATCACATCGGCTTCGGAGGTTTCGAACTGACCCGCCTGAAAGCGGATCACCAGATCACCGTCGACGCGGGTCTGGGTCAGATAGATGCGGCCATCGTCGTTGATCGCGTTCACCAGCCGCAGGTTCAGATCATCCGGATCGGTCACGCCTTCGGGGACATAGCGAAAGGTCCACAGCGACCACATCGGCGGGGTCACGATCTCGAAATCCGGCTCTGCCGCCAGCCGGTCATGCAACCTGCGCGACCAGCCGATATGATTGCGCAGCCGTTGGCGCAGCCCCTCCAGCCCATAGGCGCGGATCACGAACCACAGCTTCAGCGCCCGGAACCGGCGGCCCAGCGGCACCGACCATTCGGAATAGTTGACGATCCCGTCACGCCCATGAGTCTTGAGGTATTCCGGGCTGATCGCCAGCGTTTGCACCAGGTCGTCGGGGTTCTTCAGGAAATGCGCGCAGCAATCGAACTGCACGCCCAGCCATTTATGCGGGTTGAAGACGATGCTGTCGGCCTGTTCAACACCCGTCCAGTAATGACGATAGTCAGGGCAGATCATCGCCGAACCCGCCCAGGCGGCGTCGACATGGCTGTAAAGACCGTATTTCGACGCGATTTCCAGACAGCGTTCCACCGGGTCGGTCGCCCCGGTGCCGGTGCCGCCAACGCACAGGATCACGCCTGCCGGGTGATGCCCGGCGGCCAGATCTGCCTCGATCGCGGCCTCCAGCGCTTCGGGGTCCATCCCACGCCAGTCGCCCCTGACCGGGATGCGGACAAGATTATCCTGCCCGATCCCTGCGACCCAGATCGCCCGGTCGATCGAGGTATGAACCTCGGATGAACAATAGACGCGCAGCGGTTCTTGCGCGAACAGCCCCCGCTGGTTGCCCTGCCAGGCCAGCGCCTTTTCACGCATGGTCAGCACCGCGGCCAGGGTGGCGGACGAGGCGGAATCCTGAATGACGCCGGCAAATCCTTCGGGCAGACCCAGCGCCTGCCGCAGCCAGTCCATCATCCGCGTTTCCATCTCGGTCGCCGCCGGCGAGGTCTGCCACAGCATGCATTGCGGCGCGATGGCACTGGCCAGAAACTCGGCCAGAACCGACGGGGCGGAAGCGTTCGAGTTGAAATAGGCGAAGAACCGCGGATGCTGCCAATGCGTAATGCCGGGCATCACGACCTCTTCAAAGTCACGAAATACCTTTTCGATCGGTTCGGGCTGCTCCGGCGGCGACGCAGGCAGCGCGTTCAGAATATCGCCGGGTTCGGACCGGGCGCGCACCGGGCGGTCCGCAACGGTCAAATGATAATCCTGCGCCCAGTCTGCCGCCTTGCGGCCCCATGCGCCAAATTCATCCCACTTCATCGCCTACTCCGTTCTGCCGGGCCTCATATTTACCCGCACCCATGGGCCAATTCATAGACCATGCCATGATATATAATTAACAAGTGAAGTAAATGAGCCAATTTGTCCCTTACCGCAGGTCACTGATCGGTTGCTAACCGGCGGAAATTCGGCAAGGATTCCTTTATGAGTCAAGACCTGCCGCTAACGTCAAGATCCCTGCCGATCGCATTGCTGCGCGCGCGTGAGAGGGTGATGGGCCCGATCCGCGCCATGCTGGCCGATGTCGGCATCACCGAACAGCAATGGCGCGTGTTGCGGGTGCTGCAGGAAGAGGGCCCGCAGGACCCCACGCGGATTTCCGACCGCGCCTGCCTACTGTTGCCCAGCCTTACGCGCATTCTGCAAAAGCTCGAGGAAAAGGATCTGATCGAGCGGCGCCCCGACGCCCATGACCGCCGCAAGCAGGTCATCAGCATCCGCGACAAGGGGCGCCAGATCATCGCGGAAAACCTAAACACCAGTGTCCGAGCCTCCGAGCGCATCCGCGCCCAGATGGGGGCGGAACGCTATGAGACCCTGCTGGATTTGCTCAACGAACTGCACGACATGGACGAGTGAGCGGAACACGGCCCGAAAAAACTGCCGGTTCCTTCACGTCCCGTTTGCCGGAAATCGCCCCCCGCAGGTCCCGCCGGAGACAAGGGGGGCTATCTCCGGCGGGGTGGCCAGGATGATACTGGTTACTTGGCCTGACCACAGGCCGGATGTTCCCGGCCGAAACCGGAATCCAGCCTCTGCAACAGGGCTTAAATGGCCTGAAATGAGGCCGCCCATTCCACAGAGAAGCTTGGGTGCGGGTTCTCTGATGGGTGTGCCCTGAAGCATTCCTGTGCCGCCACATGCGTGAGTGGCCATGTTCCTTCATGTCCCGAAAGTTTTTTGACTGGGATTCGCCGCCCCAATTGTCAGTGGATCTGGGCAAATTGACCGCCCCGCCGCGCACCTTAGCAGGGAAATGGCCCGGCCCGGTTCCATCTCTAGGCTGACAAGTAGCCCGCATATACCGATTGCCAAGCCAATGGCACGAAAATTCTTTGATCACGTTTACGTTCGCCGTCGCGCATCCTTCCAGCGCGAGATGTGCGCCTGCGCATTCCTTGAGTTCCGGTGATACGCGGTGCGTGACGCGCGGTGTCAGCGAATCGGCGAACGCTTTGGCATTTCCGCCCGGCCAGCCTTGCACCGGGCCGATTGCTTCATAAGATAACATCTTGTGCAACACGCGTTTGGGGGAGGGTGCCGTGTCACGGGAACTGGGAACGCTGGAAGACCTGCCGCAGGATTATCGCGACGATATGGAACGCGCGGGCGTCGCGCCTTTGTGGCCGATGATGCGCAATGTGCTTCCGCATGGCGCGCCGCAACCGGTCACCCGTCCGGGGTATTGGAACTACGACGCGGTACGCCCGCTTTTGATGCGCGCAGGGGAACTGACCCCGGTTGAACGGGCCGAACGCCGGGTTCTGGTGCTGTCAGATCCCGGACGCGGCGTCGGTGCGATGCAAGCGACCTCGACAATCTATCTTGGGCTGCAACTGCTGCTGCCCGGCGAAAAGGCTCCGGCGCACCGGCACACGCCCTCCGCCGTCCGGATCGTCGTCGAAGGCACCGGTGGATACACCGTGGTCGATGGCGAAAGGCTGCCGATGGAGGCGGGCGATCTGGTGCTCACACCCGGCGGTGAGTGGCATGACCACGGCCATGACGGCGACGCGCCCGTCGTCTGGCTGGACGCGCTGGACCTGCCGCTGTTCGTCTATCTCGAAGGCTCCTATGCAATCGAGGGTGAATTGCAGGCGCAGCGCAACCGCCCCGACGCCAGTCAGGTCGAATACAGCGCCGCCGGTCTGGCCCCATCGCGGCGACCGGGGCAGGGTGCGCGCCGCTACCCGATGATGCGCTTTCCCTGGAACCGCACCGAATCCGCCCTGCGCCGGATGGCGGCCTGTGGCGACGGCGTGGCCGAACTGGATTATATCAACCCCGAATCCGGCGAAGATGTGCTGCCGACCCTGGGTTTCGCCGCGATGATGCTGAACAAGGGCGAGCGCCACACGCCGCCCTTCCGCTCGTCCTCCTGCGCCTTTCATGTTGTCGGCGGCGAGGGCGAGACCTCGATCAACGGCGAAACGGTGCAATGGGGGCCAAAAGACACCTTCACCGCGCCGGTCTTTGCCGACATTTCCCACAGGGCGTCAACCGAGGCCTTTCTGATCCGCATTCACGACCGTCCCCTGCAGGACAAACTTGGCTATTACGAGGAGCGCCCGCGATGAGCGACAGCCTGTTTACCCTTCCTCCCATCCCCGGCATCCCGGTCACTGGCGAAACCGCCACCTATCCCATCGGCCGGATTTTCTGTGTGGGCCGGAACTATGCCGCCCATGCCGCCGAGATGGGCAACGAGGTCGATCGCGAAGCGCCGTTCTATTTCACCAAATCCGCGCCCAACGCCATCCTGACGGGCGCGACAGTGCCCTATCCGCCGGGCACCGAGAACTTTCACTATGAAATGGAATTGGCACTGGCCATCGGCAAACCGGTGTTCCGGGCGACACCGCAAGAGGCGTGGCAGGCGGTCTATGCCTATGGCTGCGCGCTGGACATGACCCGGCGCGATCTGCAGATCCGCGAGCGCAACAAGCAGCGTCCCTGGGATCTGGGCAAGGATGTGGAAAACGCCGCCGTTTTTGCGCCGCTGACCAGGGCGGGCGACTGGTCGCCGGATGACAGCAAACGCATTCATCTTCAGGTGAATGGCGAATCCCGTCAGGACGCCACGCTGTCTGAACTGATCTGGAAGATCGACGAAATCGTCAGCCATCTGTCCCGCTTCTATCACCTGCGCCCCGGCGACCTGATCCTGACCGGCACCCCGGCGGGCGTGGGGCCGGTGGTCGCGGGGGACATGATCACAGGCGGGATCGACGGGTTGGACCCGATCGAACTGACCCTGTCCGAGGCCGAGTGACCCATGCCCGACCGAATCCTCATCGCAGGTGGCGGGATCGGCGGGCTGGCGGCGGCCATCGGCCTCGCCCAGCGGGGGCGGCGGGTTCTGGTTCTGGAAAAGGCCGCCCGGTTCGGCGAGATCGGGGCGGGCATCCAGCTTGGCCCGAACGCCTTTCACGCCTTCGACTTTCTCGGCGTGGGTGACGCGGCGCGGGCGATGGCGGTCTATATCGACAACCTGCGCCTGATGGATGCGGTGACGGGGGCCGAAATCACCCGCATTCCGCTGGACGCTGCATTCCGCGCCCGGATGGGCAATCCTTATGCGGTGGTGCACCGGGGCGAGCTGCATGGCGTGTTCCTGAAGGCCTGCCGGGATCACCCGCTGGTCGAGTTGCGTACCAACAGCGCCGTTCAGGGCTATGAGCAGGACGGCGCCGCCGTTTCGGCTGTCCTTCACGACGGCATCCGCGTTCAGGGTGCGGCGCTGATCGGGGCCGATGGGCTGTGGTCGAAAGTGCGCGCGCAGATGCGCGACGACGGGCCGCCGCGGGTCTCCGGGCACACCACCTTCCGTTCGGTGATACCGGCGGCGGACATGCCCGAGGAGCTGCGCTGGAACGCCGCCACGCTCTGGGCCGGCCCCAAGTGCCATATCGTGCATTACCCGCTGTCGGGGTGGCAAAGCTTCAACCTCGTGGTGACCTGTCACAATGACGCGCCCGAGCCGGTGGCAGGAGAGCCGGTCACCCATGACGAGGTGCGCCGGGGATTTGAACATGTCTGCCCGCAGGCCCGGCAGGTGATCGAGCGGGGCCGCGACTGGAAACTGTGGGTGCTGTGCGACCGCGACCCGGTCATGGATTGGACCGACGGGCGCGTGGCGCTGCTGGGCGACGCCGCGCATCCGATGCTGCAATACTTCGCCCAGGGCGCCTGCATGGCAATGGAAGATGCGGTTTGTTTATCGGCGCTTTTCGAGGCCGGAGGCGAAGTGGACGGGGTTTTAGGCGCCTATCAGGAAAGACGACGCTTGCGCACAGCCCGTGTTCAGTTGCAGTCTCGGGAAATCGGAGACCACATCTATCACCCTGCCGGGGCGCATGCGGCGCTGCGAAACGCGATGATGAGCGCCAGAACCCCGGACCAGTGGTACGATGCGGTCGAATGGCTGTACGGCAGCACCGGCCTTGAGGGTACGGTGTCCGCCTGAGCAAGGAGTGAGCAATATATTGCATTGCGCAAAGATGTAGGCATTATATTGCTTAAATGAGGGGTCAAAGGGAGGAAAACATGACCTATAGGAGAACGCTTTTGGGCGTCATCGGCGGCGCGGCCGTTGCGGCGCTGGCCACCGGTTTTGGCGCGGGAACGGCGCTGGCGCAGGAGGTGACGCTGAAATTGCACCAGTTCCTGCCGGCGCAGGCCAACGTGCCGAAACTGGTTCTGGATGTCTGGGCCGACAATGTCGAAAAGGATTCGGACGGCCGTATCAAGGTCGAACGCTATCCTTCGATGCAACTGGGCGGCAAGCCTCCCGAACTGATGGACCAGGCGATCGACGGCGTGGCCGACGTGGTCTGGACCGTGGTCGGCTACACGCCGGGCCGCTTCCCCTCGACCGAGGTGTTCGAACTGCCCTTCATGATGACCAATGCCCGCGCCGTGTCGCGCGCCTATTGGGAAATGTTCGAAAAGCACATGAAGGATGACGAGTTCAAGGATGTCCATATCCTTGCCACATGGGTGCATGGCCCCGGCATGATCCATACCGCCGATCCGGTGGAAAACCCCGACGATCTGCAGGGCATGAAGATCCGCGGCGGCTCGCGTTCGGTCAACTCGCTGCTGACCAAGCTGGGCGCGACCCCGGTCGGCATGCCCGTTCCGGCGGTGCCCGAGGGCCTGTCCAAGGGCGTGATCGACGGCACCACCATCCCGTGGGAGGTGACCACTGCGCTGAAAGTGCCCGAACTGGTCGAGAACCACACCGAGTTCGAGGGCCGCGCGCTTTATACGCTGACCTTCGTTCTGGCAATGAACAAGGCCAAGTATGACAGCCTGCCAGATGACCTGAAAAAGGTGATCGACGACAATTCGGGTCTTGAATTCTCGGTCTTCGCGGGTGGCACCCAGGCCGATGCCGATGGCCCGGCGCGGGTTGTGGCCGAGGATCTGGGCAACAACATCATTACCGTCAACGAAGCCGGTGTCGAACAATGGCGCGCCCTGGCGCAGCCGATCTATGACGAATGGATCGCCGACATGGAGGCCAAGGGCAAGGATGGTCAGGCGCTGCTCGACGAGGCGCAGATGCTGATCGAGAAATACACGCCGGAATACACCAACTGATCCGGTCATTCGCAATCGGTCGCGGCGCCCCGGCGCCGCGATTCAACGGCCTCCGCAAAAGATCGAGGACCAATGCATAAATTGATGATGGGGTTGGCCAGAACGTTGGCCATCATCGGCGGGATCGTTCTGAGCGTCCTGATCCTGCTGACCTGCGTGTCCATTCTGGGCCGCTCGCTGAACGGCATTTTCCACGGCGATTTCATGCAGGGCCTCGCGCCCGGCTTTTCGGATTGGGCCATCGGCATCGGCATCGGTCCGGTCAATGGCGATTTCGAACTGGTCGAGGCCGGCGTCGCCTTTGCCATCTTCTGTTTCATGCCGCTCTGCCAGATCACCGCAGGACATGCTTCGGTCGATATTCTCACCAACTTTTTTGCCGCGCGCGTGAACCGGTTCCTGCGCATGGTGACCGAGATCGTCTTTGCCGCCGTTCTGATCTTGATTGCCTGGAAACTGTTCGACGGGATGCTCAGCAAGAGGGAATATCACGAAACCACCTTCCTGCTGCAATTCCCGATCTGGTGGGCTTATGCGCTCAGTTTCGTCGCGTCTTTCGCGGCCGCGGTGGTCGGGGTCTATATGGCCTGCATCCGAATCTATGAGTTCTTTACCGGCCGTGTCCTGATATTGGACGAGATGGAGGCGACCCATTGACCACGCTTGAGATCGGGATTGCCTCGTTTCCGGCGCTGATGGCGCTGATCTTTCTGCGCGTGCCCATCGGGCTCGCGATGTTTCTGGTGGGATTTGTCGGTCTTGTTCTCGTCACCGACGGCACTCAGGTCGCTTTTGCCCGCCTCAAGAACGAAACCTACACGACCTTTTCCAGCTATTCGCTGACCATCGTGCCGATGTTCCTGCTGATGGGGCATTTCGCGACGCTGGGCGGCATGTCGAATGCGCTGTTCAAGGCCGCCGAGGGCTGGCTGGGCCACAAGCGGGGCGGGGTGGCCATGGCCTCGATCGGCGCCTGTGCCGGGTTCGGCGCGATCTGCGGCTCGTCGCTGGCGACGGCGGCCACGATGGGCCGCGTGGCGCTGCCCGAACTCAAGCAATACGGGTATGCGGGCGGGTTTTCGACCGCGACGCTGGCGGCGGGCGGGACGCTGGGCATCCTGATCCCGCCTTCGGTCGTTCTGGTGATCTATGCCATCCTGACCGAGCAGAATATCGCAAAACTGTTCCTCGCCGCCTTCATCCCCGGCATTCTGGCGGCGGTGGGCTATGTCATCGCCATTTCGGTCTATGTCCGCCTCTATCCCGAAAGCGCGGGAACCCGCCCGCCGGTGCCCTATACCGAACGGTTTGCGGCGCTGATCCGGGTCTGGCCGGTCCTGCTGGTTTTCGGGCTTGTCGTGGGGGGCATCTATCTGGGCTGGTTCACACCGACCGAAGGCGCGGCGGTGGGCGCGCTCGGCACCGGCGTCATCGCCTATTTCAATGGCGGCCTGACGCTGGCGTCGCTGGCCGAAAGCTTTACCGTCACGGCGCGTTCCACCGCGATGATCTTTTTCATCGTGCTGGGGGCGGGGTTCTATAACGGCTTTCTCGCCCTCACCCAGGTACCGCAGGAGCTGTCGAACTATGTCGTCAGCCAGGGTTTCTCGCCGTGGATCGTGCTGGCGCTGATCCTGTGTTTCTACCTCGTCTTTGGTTGCCTGATGGACAGCCTGTCGATGATCCTGCTGACGATCCCAATCTTTTTTCCGGTGATCTCGGCGATGGATTTCGATTTCGTCTCGCTTGCGGCTATGCAGGCCGAGGCCGCGCGTGAGGTTCTCAACGCCGGCGTGCCGCAGGGCATGGGCGCGGAAATGCTGGCCTCGATTCAGGAGGCCGTCGCATCTGGCGCCGAACTGACCCGCGAGCAGATGAAGGAGCTGGGCATCCGCGTCACCCGCGGCATGGCCAACCGCATCGAGGCCGAATATGTCGCCATCTGGTTCGGCATCCTTGTCCTGATCGTGGTCGAGGTCGGGTTGATCACGCCGCCGGTGGGCATGAATCTGTTCATCATCAACGCGATGGACCGGACCACGCGCATGATCGACACCTACAAGGCGGTTCTGTTCTTTGTTGCCTCGGACATCATCCGCGTGATCATTCTGGTCGCCTTTCCGGCGATCACGCTGTTTCTGTTGCCGGGCTGACCGGCCGCACGCCTCCTCATGCAGTAAAATGCACGATTGCAATATTCGATTAGGCATTATCTTGCATAAGTGAGTTTAAAGTGCATTATTGCCACCCTAGGGGGAGAGGGTGCGCGTGGGCCGGCCGATCCGGTCGCCCGCGCGCATTTCCCGAGGACATCACCGGGAGGAGCCAAGCATGAGCGGAAACGCCGCGCACTATTTTGTGGACAGGCATGTGAACACGGGCGACGGAGCCCGTCCCGCCTATCGCGAGGCCGCAGGGCAAAGGCGCCGCCTGAGCTATGGCGAACTGGCCGACGCCTCGGCCTGCGTGGCCGGTGCCCTGTCCCGCGCCGGCATCCCGCGCGAGGCCCGCGCCGCCATGCTGGTGCTGGACCAGATCGAGTTTCCGCAGCTGTTCTGGGGTTGCCTCAAGGCGGGCGTCATTCCCGTGCCGCTGAACACTTTGCTGGCCACCCCGGTCTATGACGCGATTCTCAACGACAGCCGCGCCACCTGCCTGTTCGTTTCCGAAGAACTCTGGCCCGTGGTGCAACCCGCCGCCCAGGCATCGCCCCATCTGACCCATGTTGTGGTGATCGGCACCGCTCCTGACGGCACGCAGAGTTTCGATGACTTCATGCAGGGCGCCACGCCCGCCGAAACGGTCGAGGCTTCGGATGACGACACCGCCTTCTGGCTCTATTCCTCCGGTTCCACCGGCCAGCCAAAGGGGGTGCGCCACGTGCATGGCAGCCTCAGGGCCACCGCCGACACCTATGGCGCGCAGGTGCTGCAGATCGAACCGGATGACGTGGTGTTCTCGGCCGCCAAACTGTTCTTTGCCTATGGCCTCGGCAACGCGATGACCTTTCCCATGTCGGTCGGGGCGGAAACCATCCTGTTCCATGGCCGCCCGACACCCGAGGGCGTCATCGACATCATCGCCGCCGAAAAACCCACCGTATTTTGCGGCGTCCCGACACTCTATGCCGCCACCGTGGCATTGCTGGAAAGCCGGGGCGTGCCGGATGTGCAATTGCGCCGCTGCATCTCGGCGGGCGAGGCCTTGCCCGAAGAGATCGGACGCGGCTGGAAGCGGCTCTGGGGGGTCGATATCCTCGACGGCGTGGGGTCCACCGAAATGCTGCACATCTTTCTGTCCAACGCGCCGGGAGACGTCGAATACGGCACCTCGGGCCGCCCGGTGCCGGGATATGAGGTGCGGCTGGTTGATGAGGATGGCGCCGATATCGGCCCCGGCGGGCTGGGCGAGCTTCTGGTGCGCGGTGCGTCGGCGGCGGACGGGTACTGGAACAAGCGCGACAAAAGCCGCGCCACCTTCGAGGGTGAATGGACCCGCACCGGCGACAAATACGAACTGACGCCCGAGGGGCGCTATGTCTATTGCGGCCGCACCGACGACATGTTCAAGGTCTCGGGCATCTGGGTCTCGCCCTTCGAGGTCGAACAGGCCCTGATCTCGCACCCCGCCGTGCTCGAGGCGGCGGTCGTCGCGGCCCGCGATGGTGACGGGCTGGAAAAACCCAAGGCCTATATCGTGCTCAAACAGGCGGGCGAGGACGGGCTGGCCGACGAGTTGCGCGACTTCGTCAAGGACAAGGTCGGCAAATGGAAATACCCCCGCTGGATCGATTTCGTCGACGACCTGCCCAAGACCGCCACCGGCAAGATCCAGCGCTTCAAGCTGCGGGAGGACGGGTGATGGCCGAATGGGCCCAGATGCCTTCGCAGCCGATGATCGTAAATGGTGTCGCGCTTGAATATGCCTGTTCCGGCCCGCCGCCGGGCGAGGCGCCGACCATCGTCCTGCTGCACGAAGGGCTGGGCTGCGTCGCGCTGTGGCGGGATTTTCCGCAGGCCCTGGCTGACCGCACCGGGCTTGGCGTGCTGGTCTATTCCCGGCAGGGTTATGGCCAGTCCGATCCGGCCAGCCTGCCGCGCCCGGTCCATTTCATGACGGACGAAGCGCTCGATGTGCTGCCGCATGTCCTCGATCAGGCGGGGATCGGGCGCTGCATCCTGCTCGGCCATTCCGACGGTGCCACCATCGCCGCGATCTATGCAGGCAGTGTCGAGGATTTCCGTGTCCGTGGTCTGATCCTGATGGCCCCGCATTTCTTCACCGAGCCGATGGGTCTGGCCGAGATCGCCCGCGCGCGAGACGCATTCCGTACCACTGACCTGAGGGACCGGATGGCGCGCTATCACCGCGACCCCGAAGGGGCGTTTCGCGGCTGGTGCGATGTCTGGCTGAACCCGGAATTCACCGGCTGGAACGTGGCCGAGGTGATCGACTATATCCGCGTGCCCATCCTCGCGATCCAGGGGCGCGGCGATCAATACGGCACCCTGGCGCAGATCGACGAGATCGAGGCCCGCACCTATTGCCCCGTCGATACCGTGATCCTCGATTGCCGCCACGCCCCGCATCACGAGGCGCCCGGAGAAACGCTGGAGGCGGTGGCGGAATACTGCGCCCGCCTCGTGCGGATCGAAGCCGCCACAGTCGTTCCGGCCTGACGATGGATATCGTGCGCGACATGGCGCCTTATGTTCCCGGTCTGACCGCCCGGCCCCCCGAGGGTGTGTTCGCGTCGCTCCGCGATAGCGTTGCCCCGGATATGAGCGTTGATCAGATCGCCGCGTCGGACGCGTGGCGCGCCGGGTGGGATTTGCTGGACCGGGGGTATTTCTGGGAGGTCCATGAAGTGTGGGAGCCGGTCTGGGCCAGCCTGCCGCCGAACTCTGTCGAGCGGCATTTCGTACAGGCCGGCATCCAGTTCGCCAATGCCCGCCTGAAAGTCCGCATGCACCGCCCGCAGGCCGCCGCCCGTCTTGCCGGAATGGCGTGGGACCATTTGCAAAGGTGCCGGGGCCGGAGCATGATTCTCGGCATCAGGCCCTCGGCAATGGTGCGGCGGTGCATCGGGAATCGGTGGCAAATTCGGTTTATGCAAGATAATGCATAAAATTTGAGCGACGAAAGGAGTATTTTTGCCTAATGAATTTAATATCTTGAAATATAAGAAGGCAATGTATGCATTATTTTGCCTAATTCTACTTGCCGCGCCTTGCAAGGCGCAATAAACTGCACTCCATCGCCCGATTGAGGAGCCCGGAATGACCCAACGCATCGACTTCCAGACCGACCCCTCGAAATACCGCCACTGGCGGGTCGAGTACGATGGTGAAATCGCCAATCTGTTCATGGATGTGGACGAGCAGGGCGGCCTGTTTCCGGGTTACGAACTCAAGCTGAATTCCTACGATCTGGGTGTAGATATCGAACTGGCCGATGTCGTGCAGCGGATGCGGTTCGAACATCCCGAGGTCAAGGTGGTGGTGATGCAGTCCGGCAAGGATCGCGTGTTCTGCGCCGGGGCCAATATCCGGATGCTGGGCGGCGCCAGCCACGCGCACAAAGTCAATTTCTGCAAATTCACCAACGAGACCCGCAACACGTTTGAAGCGGCAGAAGAGGACTCGGGTCAGAAATACATCGCCGCCGTCAAGGGCTCCTGCGCCGGGGGCGGGTACGAACTGGCGCTGGCATGCAACTATATCATGTTGACCAATGACAGCGCCTCGTCGGTGGCGCTGCCCGAGGTGCCGCTGCTGGCGGTGCTGCCCGGCACCGGCGGCCTGACCCGCGTGACCGACAAGCGCAAGGTGCGTCGCGATCTGGCCGACGTCTTCTGTTCGGTCGAGGAAGGCGTGCGCGGCCAGCGCGCGGTGGACTGGAAACTGGTCGACGAGATTGCCCCCAACTCGAAATTCGACGAGGTGGTACAGGACCGTGCCCGCGAATTCGCCGCCGCCTCGGCCAAACCTTCGGCGCCAAAGGGCATCGCGCTCCCGCCCCTGAACCGGACTTTTGGCGAGGACGGCTCGGTCACCTATTCCAGCGTCGAGGTTGCGGTCGACCGTAGCGCGGGCCACGCCACGATCATCATCAACGGGACACAGGAAGACGCCCCCGCCGACATGGACGCCGTTCTGGCGCAGGGGGCGGAGACATGGATGCTGCGTCTCGCCCGCGAACTCGACGACGCCATCCTGCATCTGCGGCTGAACGAACGCGAACTGGGGCTGGTCGTGTTCCAGACCCGGGGCGATCCGGCCCGCGTGCTGGCCCATGAACAACTGCTTCTGGACAATGCCGGTCACTGGCTTGCCAACGAGATTCTGAAATACTGGAAGCGCGTGCTGAAACGTGTCGACATGACATCGCGCAGTCTGGTCGCCATTGTCGAACACGGCTCCTGCTTTGCCGGAGTACTGGCCGAACTGCTCTGGGCCGTGGACCGCTCCTACATGATGCTGGACGAGTTCGAGGGCGACAACCGCCCCCTCGCCACGATCACCCTTGGCGACAGCAATTTCGGGACCTATCCGATGGGCAATGACCTGTCCCGCCTCGCCACACGGTTCTGGGGCGATCCGGACGCACTGGACCGGCTCAGGGATCATATCGGCCAGCCGCTGGAAGCGGCAGAGGCCGAGGACCTGGGCCTCGTTACCTATGCCTATGACGACATCGACTGGGAGGACGAGGTGCGCATCTTCATGGAGGAACGCGCCAGTTTCTCGCCCGACGCGATGACCGGGATGGAGGCCAACCTGCGCTTTGCCGGTCCCGAAACAATGGAAACCCGCATCTTCGGCCGCCTCACCGCCTGGCAGAACTGGATCTTCCAGCGTCCCAACGCGGTCGGACCCGAAGGCGCATTGCAGCGTTACGGCACCGGCCTGCGCGGCGAATATGATATGGAACGTGTGTAAGGGGCCGCGACCCCCGGCGGAGGAAAGACATGCTTGACCTGATCAACGTAAGCTACGACACCCAGATCCCCAACAACGTGGGCCTGAGCCAGGACAGGAAAGTGCTGAAAGCGCTGGAAAAATGGCACCCCGGCTATATCGACTGGTGGAACAAGCTGATCCCGCAGGACTTTCAGGAATCGCTGGTGTATCTGCGTACTGCTGTCAGCGTCGACCCCAAGGGGTGGGCCAAGTTCGACTACGTGAAAATGCCCGAATACCGCTGGGGCGTGCTGCTGGCCCCGCAGGTCGAGGAACGGATGATCCCCTGCGGCGAACATGCCGGCCAACCCGCCTGGCAGGAGGTTCCGGGCGAATACCGCAACCTGCTCAAGCGCCTGATCGTGATCCAGGGCGATACCGAACCGGCCTCGGTGGAACAGCAGCGCCTGCTGGCGCTGACCGCCCCGTCGCTTTACGACATGCGCAACCTGTTTCAGGTCAATGTCGAAGAGGGTCGCCACCTCTGGGCCATGGTCTATCTGCTGCACAAGTATTTCGGCCGCGACGGCCGGGAAGAGGCAGACGACCTGCTGCGCCGCCAGTCGGGCAGCGAGGAAGCGCCACGGATGCTGGGCGCCTTCAACGAGGAAACGCCCGATTGGCTCAGTTTCTTCATGTTCACTTATTTCACCGACCGCGACGGCAAGATGCAGCTTGAATCGTTGGCCCAATCCGGCTTCGACCCGCTCAGCCGCACCTGCCGCTTCATGCTGACCGAAGAGGCGCACCATATGTTCGTGGGCGAAACCGGCGTTGGCCGGATCATCCAGAAAACCTGCGAGGTGATGAAGGAAAACGGCATCGACGATCCCTATGACGTGGGCCGGATCAGGGCGCTGGGCGTGATCGACCTGCCGACGGTGCAGAAAAAGCTGAACCTGCACTATACCCTGTCGCTCGACCTGTTCGGGCAAGAGGTGTCGACCAACGCCGCCAATGCCTTCAACGCGGGCATCAAGGGGCGCTACATGGAAAATCGCCTGACCGACGATCACCAGTTGCAGGCCGACACCTATACCGTCTGGGATCTCGAAGACGGCAAGGCGGTGCAGAAAGAGGTGCCCGCGCTCACCGCGATCAACATGCGCCTGCGCGACGACTATACCAAGGATGCCGCAGGCGGCGTCGGGCGCTGGAACAAGATCATCGAAAAATCCGGCATCGATTTCCAGCTCACGCTGCCGCATGAGGCATTCAACCGCAAGATCGGCGTTTTCTCCGACAAGCTGTTCGATCCCACGGGCAAGCTTGTGAGCGGTGCCGAATATGACAAGGGCCTGCCTGACTGGCTGCCAACCCATGCCGATGGCGATTTCATCCAGTCGCTGATGAAACCCTGTTACGAGCCGGGTCAATACGCCCGCTGGATCGCGCCGCCCAAAGTGGGCATCGACAATCGCCCAGGTGACTTTGAATATGTGAAACTGCACATGGCATGACACGAAAACCCGGGCCGGGTGCCATTAACGGTAACAAAATGTGACGATATCCGGATTGACGGAGTCAGCATTTTCCCGTTTCTCTGGAACCCGGCTTGTTCAGAAGGGGAGACCCGCAATGCAGATCGACCGCTCCAAGGCAGAGACACCCAATCTCGAAATGCTCGCCGGTCAGGTATCCGCGCTGCAATGCCCCTGTGTCGGCTGTTCCGATTGTGTCGGGCTGTGCATGGCCCTGATCGACACGCTGGTTCTGCCCGACGTCATCCTGACCAAGAAACGCGAGAGTCCATGAACCAGCCGCTCAAGCAGCACCTGATCGACCCCGAAATCTGTATCCGTTGCTACACCTGCGAGATGACCTGCCCCGAGCAGGCCATTGAACATGACGACATGAATGTCGTGGTGGACGCGGATAAGTGCAAATTCTGCATGGATTGCATTCCCGTTTGCCCCACCGGCTCCATCGACAACTGGCGCGTGGTGACACAGCCCTATTCGCTGGAAGATCAATACGGTTGGATGGACCTGCCCGAACAGGAAGAGATGACGGGCGACGACGGGCTGGAGGCGCTGGATGACGCCATCGCCGCCTTGCTGGCCGAGGCGCATAAAGGGGCAGGGGGCAAGGCCAAGGCACCGCCATCGGCCTCGAAACCCGCCATCAACATGTATGGTCTCGGCAAACCCGCCGAAGCCAGGGTCACCGGCAATTTCCGCCTTACCGCCGCAGACAGCGACAGCGATGTCCGCCACATCATCCTGGATTTTGGCCCGTTGCCCTTTCCGGTTCTCGAAGGGCAAAGCATCGGGATCATTCCGCCCGGTTCGGATGACAACGGCAACGCCCATCTGCCCCGGCTGTATTCCGTTTCCAGCCCCCGCGATGGCGAGCGGCCCAACTTCAATAACCTGTCCCTGACCGTCAAGCGTGAGGAACAGGGGCTGTGTTCGAACTATGTCTGCGATCTGAAACCCGGCGACACGGTCACCGTGACCGGTCCGTTCGGCTCGACATTTCTGTTGCCTTCCGATCCCAACGCGCATCTGCTGATGATCTGCACCGGCACCGGCTCGGCCCCGTTCCGCGCCTTCACCATGCGGCGGCAGCGCGAGTATCCGTCGCTCGAAGGGTCGCTGATGCTGGTCTTCGGCGCCCGACGCCCGCAGGAGCTGCCCTATTTCGGACCGCTCAAGAAAGTGCCCGAAAGCTTCATGTCCAAACACTTTGCCTTTTCCCGGCAAGAGGGGGAGCCCAAGCATTACGTGCAGGATAAACTGCGGGACGAGGCCGAAAAAGTTGGCGAATTGCTGAAGAACCCGAACGGCCATATCTATATCTGCGGCCTCAAGGCGATGGAGCAGGGGGTCGAAGAGGCGCTCAAGGATATCGCCCGCGGTCTGGGTCTGGACTGGGCTGACCTGCGCGATCGGATGCGCGGCGAAGGGCGATACCATGTCGAGACGTACTGATTGTACAAAACCGGTCTGAAAACCGGTACATTTCGGCCTTTTTGATTGCCCATGACCGCCTGGCGTCGTAATTTGTGCATTATTTCACATAAACGACCACGCAGGCAGAATGACCGAGATCACCAATTTCAGAGGCGAAACCACAGCGCAAAGCGGCGCTGATCTGGTCGAGATCTCGGTCGAGGCATTGATTGCGCGGGTCGGTGAACGGGTGCGCAAGGCGCGTGAAACCCGTGGCATTCCCCGCCGTGTGTTGTCGGAAATCTCGGGCGTGTCGCCACGGTATCTTGCGCAGCTGGAGGCGGGCGAAGGCAACATCTCGATCGGTCTTTTGCAACGCGTCGCCAGCGCGCTCGATCACCGGATCGAGTGGCTGGTGGGCGAGGATGACCCGTGGAATTCCGAAGCTTTGCGCGTGGCGGACATGTTTCGCGCCGCCAATGCCGAGGTGCAGCAGCAGGTCCTGAAAACACTCACCCCGCTCCCCGTTGAACTGCTCAGAGCCAACAGAATATGCCTCGTCGGCCTGCGCGGCGCGGGAAAATCGACGCTTGGCGCGATGCTCGGGGCCGCACTGAACCTGCCCTTTGTCGAGCTCAACGAGCGGATCGAAGAGCAGGCGGGCATGCCCGTTGGCGAGGTCATGGCGCTTTACGGGCAGGAAGGATACCGCAAGCTCGAAGCGCAGGCGGTTGACCGTATCATCGCAACCCATGACGCAATGGTTCTGGCCGTCGCCGGCGGGATCGTCGCCGAACCCGAAACCTACAACACGCTGCTCGACCACTTCCACACCATTTGGCTGCGCGCCTCGCCCGTCGAACATATGGAACGCGTCCGCGCCCAGGGCGACGAGCGGCCGATGGCGGGCAACCCGGAAGCGATGGAGCAGCTCAAATCGATCCTCACCAGCCGCGAGGCGCTGTACGGCAAGGCCCTGGCGCGGCTGGATACGTCGGATCAGCCGCTCGACGCTTCGCTGGAAGAGCTCAAAGCCCTGGTGAAAGAACGCGGGTTTCTGACCTGAACCGCTGCGTCTATCCGGGCTCCTGCAGCCATCCGTCCGCAAAAACCACCCGTTCCACTCCGGCCAGACGGCGCACACGGTCCAGTTCCGCCTCCAGCCTCCGGGTGCGGGCTTCCGACCATCTGACCTGCCGCTCGGGCCACAGGGCGCGGACCCGCAATTCGCCGCTGTCCCGATGCGCTTTCATGTCGATCCGTCCCACCAGCCGGTCACTTTCGAGCAGGGGAAAAACATAGTATCCATAGACCCGCTTGGATTCCGGTACGAAAACCTCGATCCGATAGTGAAATCCAAAAAGCCGCTCGGCCCGTTTGCGGTCGCGCAGGGCGGGATCGAACGGGCTGAGTACCCGCATCCGCCCCGGAGCGGCCGTCAGCCGCGCCGCCTGTTCCAGGACATCTGGCCGGGCAAAAACTTTGCGCAACCGCCCGTCCGATCCTTCGACTTCGACCGGCTCGATATCACCGCGCCCCGTCGCTGCGTCGCACCACGCCCTGGCTTCGCCAGAGGTGACGGTGCCCCAGAACGCGGCAAGCTCGCCCGACGTGGCAAAGCCCAGCCGGTCCAGCGCCGCGTTGCACAACCAGTTTACCGTACCCTCGGCGTCGCAGGGCGTACGGCCCGGGCAGAGATGCGTCTCGATCACCCGTTCGGTCAGGTCATAGCGCTTTTGGAACCCGTTCCGTCCGACAACGGTCAGCGCACCTGAACGCCACAAATATTCCAGCGCGGTTTTGGACGGGTGCCAGTCCCACCATCCGCCCGATCCCTTCTTTTCATCCGCCCCCACATCGGAGGAACTGACCGGGCCCTGATCGCGAATATGCTGCAATACGTCTTCGAACCGCTGCTCGAAGCCGTCTCGGCGCCAGTTCTTCCACCGCGCCCGCAGCAAGTCGGCATCTCGTTCGAACCGGAGATGCCAGTGCTGATAGAACGCCATTGGAATCACTGCGGCGTCATGTGTCCAGTGTTCGAACAACTCCCGGTCGCGTTCGTAGAGCCGTTTGAGATCATCCGTTCGATAGGCGGGCCGCCGCGCGAACAGGATCAGGTCATGGGCGCGCGCGACGGTGTTGATGCTGTCAAGCTGAACAAAGCCCAGCCGCCGGATCAGATCCAGCAACGCCTCTCCTCTGGCCGGGCCACTGGGCTTTTCCAGCAAGGCGTGCCGGTCCAGAAACAGCGCCCGCGCCACGCGGTTCTCCAGCTGTTGCAGCGCCATGGGATCAGCGCCGCTTCAGCGTGTCCCCATAGCTGATCTTGGGGGTCAGCGTGACGCGCGTTTCGATCTCGGCATCGGGGTTTTCCAGCTGCGCGGCGATGATCTCGGCGGCCTTGCGCCCGATCTCCAGCCGGCAGGCGTCCATCGTCGCCAGTTTGCGCGGCAGGCCCTGTAAAAGTTCGACATTGTTGAAGCCCGCCAAACCGATCTGCCCCGGAATATCGATGCCCTGATCCAGCAGGTACAGCAATCCGCCAGCACCGATCATATCGTTGGAATAATACAGGAAATCCAGCTCCGGCGAGCGCTCCAGCATGGCCTGCGTCATCTCGCGCCCCTTGGCCAGCGCCGAGCCGCCCGAGTAGAATTCGCGATCCTCGATCTCGACCCCGTTCTTGCCCAGAACCTCGGTAAATCCTTCGAACCGCTTTCTTGCCCGGTGGTCCAGCGGCATCTTGGTGCCCATGAACCCGATATGACGATACCCCGCCTTCAGGATCGCCTGCGCCATCTCGCGCCCGGCGCGGCGATGAGAAATGCCCACCATGGCATCCACCGGCTTGCCATCGACATCCATGATCTCGACGACCGGAATGCCGGCCGAATCGAGCATGGCGCGGGCAGCTTCCGTATGCTCCAGCCCGGCGATGATCACGCCCGAAGGCCGCCACGAGAGCATCTCGTACAGCACCTTTTCCTCTTTCTCGGGCAGATAGTCGGTGACGCCGACCACCGGCTGCAATTCAGTGTCTTCCAGCACCTGATTGACGCCGGTCAGCACCTCGGGAAACACCATGTTCGACAGCGACGGAATGATCACCGCCACCAGGTTGACCCGGTTCGAGGCCAGCGACCCCGCTATCTTGTTGGGGACATATCCAAGCTCTTTGGCGGCGGCCAGGACGCGCGTGCGCGTGGCGTCCGATACGTCCCCCCGGTTCCGCAACACCCGGCTGACCGTCATTTCGGACACGCCGGAGGCTTCCGAGACATCACGAAGGGTGAGCGGGCGTTTTGTTTCTGTAGTCACATGGATACCTGCGCTGTGTGTTTTGCCCGATGCTAGCGCGAACGCATTGATTTGTACAACTGTCCTCAAAGGCCATGACAAGGCCGGAAAAGACCGTTAGAGAGGGGCGGCGCGGCCCCGTGGCTCAACTGGATAGAGCAGCCCCCTCCTAAGGGGCAGGTTGCAGGTTCGAATCCTGCCGGGGTCGCCAGAAAAAACAACGCACTAGAGTGAAGGTGAAGGCGATCTGAGGCATCTGCGGAACGACACCCGGAACGAAATCAGCAACGGTAATGACCAGATGCGTCGCCTTCATGCCCCAGGAATTTGGTTGCGGCTTTAGATGCTACGGAACATTCGCTACTTGGTGCCACCCAGGGCCAGAACTCGGGTCTCAGAAAATGCGGACGAGTTCGAACAGACCTGATGCCGCTTGCCATTGGCGAACATGACCCGGACAAACACCATCGGTGCGCCGGAACTTTTCGCTGTCCGGACCGACCCCGATTTCGACCCGGCAAAAAAAGCGTGCCATTGCGCGCGCGTCTTCGAAATTCCCACGCCGAGCTGGACGGCCTATGACAAGGCCCTTTTCGAAGAAGCCACCTTCGGCCCCGAGGTTCCCATTTCGCTTGTGGAACGCGCGTATACGTCGCCCATCTGGTATTCACCCGAAGAATGAGAACCCGGTCGACAGGGAAAGGAGTTCAGTTCGAAATCTGCCCGAGCCCCGGCGGGTAACTCACTTGCCAATCCCGCCGTTCAGGTGGTTGAGTGGCCGGATGAACGCTCGTGGAAGGTAGGTTGGTGTGGTCTGGCCGTCGAATTCGGGAACAAGTGACGAAAAGCGCCGCGAATGGTGCGACCGGTATGGCGAAAGCGATGCCGAAGCGGGGATCGAGACGACCGGGGCATTCGAGCCGTTTTCTCAGATCAACGACATGTTCACCCGTGCTTTCTGGGACGACTCCGTGCGCAGCAAACAGACGGACGGGTTCTTTGCCAGCTATCGGATGAAGGCTGCGTACCGTAAGGGCGACGGGTTCCGGCAAAAGGATTTCGCGCTGCGTAATGCAAGCTGGCTGATCTCGGACATCATCAGCAACCGCAGCGCCGCCGACGGCAGACGCGAAGGGTTTCAGGCCCCGATAGCCTGCGACACGCCTGTGGCCGAGGCGCGCGTCGATATCGACGACCCGGCGATGATGAGCGCGGAAATCAGGCGGATCGGGCGGTTCTTTGGCGCTGATCTGGTGGGGGTCACCGATATGGACGAGCGGTGGCTTTATTCGGCGCGCGTTGATGTCCGTGATTTCTCCGGGGCAGAAAACGCTCTGCCCGAGGGGCTGACCAGTGTCATCGTTCTGGGCCATCAGATGGATCGGGAACTGGTCGCCACCTATCCTTCGGCACTGGCCGGGGCCGCGACCGGACGGGAATATTCGCACGAGGCCGCGATCGTGATCCAGCTTGCGGCCTATATTCGTAACATGGGTTACGAGGCGGTCGCCTCGATGAACGACACCGGGCTGGTCATTCCCTATGCGGTCAAGGCGGGGCTGGGGGAATATGCCCGCAACCAGATGGTGATCACCCCGGAATTCGGCCCCCGTTTGCGGTTCTCCAAGATCTTCACCAATCTGCCTTTGTCGCATGACAGGCCGAAACCGCGGGGGATCGCGGCGTTTTGCGACATCTGCACCCAATGCGCCGAGGCCTGCCCGGTAAAGGCCCTGCCTTACGGACCGAAAGCGGTCAGCGCGCCGGACGACAGGTCGGCAATTCAGGGCGTGCGGAAGTGGACGTCGGACGCCCATGCGTGTTTCGGCTATTGGGCCAGACTGCAATCCGATTGTGCAATCTGTATGCGGGTCTGCCCGTTCAACCGCGATTTCAGCCAAAGGCGGAACCGCTGGTGGCTGCGGCTGGCGGTGTCGCGGTTTCGAAGGCTTGCCCTGTGGCTGGACAAGCGCAGCAGCAGGGCCGTACGGCTGAAACCCAAAGACTGGTGGCAACGGACGGAAGGTTGAGACGGATTGGCGCACAGAATTTGCGCGTCCCCTCTTGCGCACGCCCTCCGGCTTGGCTACATCCCCCCCTGACGGGTGATTAGCTCAGTTGGTAGAGCGCTTCGTTTACACCGAAGATGTCGGGAGTTCGAGTCTCTCATCACCCACCATCCTTTCTTGCGGCGAATGGCCTCCAGATAGAATCCTGGGGCATGTGATGCCGCAGCCGGGATCGGGCAGGCCCACGGAATCCCGGGCGGAACGCAGCCGGCTTCCAGAAAACCGCGCTGAATCAAGTTTCGGTTGCGCAACCACGGTCATCCTGCCTTGAACCCGCGCGCGTGCACGTATAGGGAATTTCCTGCGCGCATAGGAGGGGCTTAGATGCAGGACGATCCGAAAACCCTTGTATCCACCGGCTGGCTGGCCGCACATCTGAAAGACCCGGATTTGCGGATTCTGGACGGGTCCTGGTATCTGCCGCAGCAGGGGCGGGATGCGAAATCCGAATATGACGCAGCCCACATTCCCGGCGCGCGATTCTTTGACATCGACGATATCTCCGATCACCGCTCGGACCTGCCGCATATGGTGCCGCCGGTTGAAAAGTTCATGTCCCGCATGCGCGCGATGGGCGTCGGCGACGGCCATCAGGTGGTGGTTTATGACGGTGCCGGGATGATGTCGGCGGCCCGCGTCTGGTGGCTGTTCCGCCTGATGGGGCAGGAGAATGTCGCGGTGCTGGATGGCGGTTTGCCCAAATGGCAGGCCGAAGGGCACGAGATCGAAGACTTGCCCCCTGTTATCCGTGACCGGCACATGACGGTGCGGGTACAGAACCATCTGGTGCGTGATGTCACGCAGGTGTCGGCTGCGGCAAAGCTGCGCGATCACGAGATTATCGACGCCCGTTCGGCCGCGCGCTTTGCCGGTACCGAGGCCGAGCCACGCGAGGGGCTGCGTTCGGGCCACATTCCCGGTTCGCGCAATGTGCCGTTCGGCGACCTGCTGAACAAGGATGGCTCAATGAAATCGCCCGAAGACTGCCGCGCCGTGTTCGAGGCCGCCGGGGTGGACCTGTCCAAACCCGCCATCACCACCTGTGGGTCGGGCGTTACCGCCGCGATTCTCAGCCTTGCGCTTGATCGCATGGGCAAGAAAGACCACTCGCTTTATGACGGCTCCTGGGCTGAATGGGGTGCCTTCCCGACCCTGCCCGTCGCAACCGGAGAGACCTGATGTTCGAACATCTCAAACCGCAACCCGCGGACAAGATCCTGATGCTGATGCAGATGTATCGCGAAGATCCCCGCGATGACAAAATCGATCTGGGCGTCGGTGTCTACAAGAACGCCGAAGGTGTGACCCCGGTCATGCGCGCCGTCAAGGCCGCCGAACAGCGGGTCTGGGAAGAACAGGAAACCAAGGCTTACACCGGTCTGGCGGGTGATCCGGCATATGCCGACGCAATGATCGGCCTGATCCTGGGCTCATCCGTGCCTCGCGGCAATATCGCCGCCGTGGCGACGCCGGGCGGCACAGGCGCCTGCCGTCAGGCGTTCGAGATGATCCGTATGGCCAACCCCTCGGCCCGGGTCTTCGTTTCGAACCCAACCTGGCCGAACCACCTGTCGATCCTCAACTATCTGGGGATAGAGACGGTTCAGTACCGGTATTTCGATGGTGAAACCCGCAGCGTCGATTTCGACGGCATGATCGAAGATCTGAAAACCGCCAATGCGGGCGACGTCGTGCTGCTGCATGGCTGCTGCCACAACCCCACCGGGGCCAATCTGAACATGGTGCAGTGGCAGGAGGTCGTGAACCTGATCAATGCGCGCGGTCTGGTGGCGATGATCGACATCGCCTATCAGGGTTTTGGCGACGGTCTGGAAGAGGATGCGCAGGGCGCACGGCTGGTGGCGTCTTCTGTCAAAGAATGCCTGATCGCGGCGTCCTGTTCCAAGAATTTTGGCGTCTACCGTGAACGCACCGGCCTGCTGATGGCCATCAGCGCTGACGCGGGGCAGACGGCCTTGAATCAGGGCACGCTGGCATTCCTGAACCGCCAGAACTATTCCTTCCCGCCGGATCACGGCGCGCGGGTGGTGACCACGATCCTTGCGGATGACGCCCTGCGTGCCGACTGGGCCGCTGAGCTGGAAGAGGTGCGCCTGTCCATGCTGGGCCTGCGTCAGCAGCTTGCCGACGAGTTGCAGCGCCTAAGCGGGTCCGACCGTTTCGGCTTTATTGCGCAACACCGGGGTATGTTCTCGCGCCTGGGTACGGCGCCCGAACTGGTCGAGAAGCTGAGGGTCGACCATGGTATCTATATGGTTGGCGACAGCCGCCTGAATATTGCCGGCCTGAACGCAACGACCGTGCCGATTCTGGCGAAGGCTATCGTTGACGTCGGGGTCTAGTCTTTCGGTAACAGATTGCGGGCGGGCAATACCGCCCGCGGTCATTTTACCTGATAATGCGGGTGATAGATCGAATAGACGCGCACGTATTTGAATTTGTTGCGATCGCTCACGTCATAAAACGCCACCATCATCAGGCGAAATGATGTGCCTGCCTTGTGTTCGACACCAACCCATTCAAGATCCTGTTTGCAATAGAAATCAATAGGCGCCTCTGTCGCGATAGTCGTTGGGTCACTCATGAAATGCAGGTGATCCTGAATCTCTTCCTGCATTTTTTCAGAAACGCCTGTCCAAAAGCTCACGGCCATTTCCTTGCCCCGATTGACCGTTGCCTTTGGGATGTATTCAAAGACCGCGTCCGGTTCGTACCATTTGTCAAAAAAATCGGCATGGGTCATGCCTGAACCTGCACATGCTCCGTTGAAGTCGCTGATATATTGCCGATAGTCTTTTTCGGTGATCATTTCGCACCCCTTGGTTTGTTTCAATTCTGGCAGTCAAGGTAGTTGCGGCCAGTATAAGGGGTAAATGATGCATTGAAAAAAGCCCCGGCGCAGGGCCGGGGCAAGTTGGTCACGGAAAGTGCCGGTCAGCCTTTCGAAAACTCCGGATAGGCTTCCATCCCCAGTTCGGCCATGTCCAGCCCGTTGATTTCTTCCTCTTCGCCCACCCGCAGGCCGGTGGTCATCTTCAGAACCATGAACAGCGCATAGCTGACCGCAAAGACAAAGGCTCCGATGGCGGCAAAGCCGATGATCTGCTTGACAAACGAGGCGTCCGAGTTGGTCCAGGCCACGATGAACGTGCCCCAGAACCCGGCAATCAGGTGAACCGGAATGGCGCCCACAACGTCGTCGATCCTTGCCCGGTCCAGCATCGGCACGGCGAAGACCACGATCACACCCCCGACACCGCCGATGATCAGCGACTGGAACAGCGAGGGCGCCAGCGGCTCGGCGGTGATCGACACCAGCCCGGCCAGCGCGCCGTTCAGCGTCATCGTCAGGTCGACCTTGCCGAACATCAGCTGTGTCAGGATCAGCACGGCCACCGCACCGGCGGCTGCAGCCATGTTGGTGTTGGCAAAGATCTGCGCCACCGCGTCGGCATCCTCCAGCGTGCCCATCGCCAATTGCGAGCCGCCGTTGAACCCGAACCAGCCCAGCCACAGAATGAAGGTGCCGAGCGTGGCCAGCGCCAGGTTCGAGCCGGGGATGGGAACAACCTTGCCGTCCCTGTTGTACTTGCCGATGCGCGGCCCCAGCACCAGCGCCCCCGCCAGCGCGGCGAACCCGCCCGCCGCGTGTACCAGTGTCGAACCCGCGAAATCGGAAAAGCCCAGTTCACTCAGCCAGCCGCCGCCCCACTGCCACGAGGCTTCGATCGGATAGATGATCCCGGTCAGAACCACGACGAACAGCAGGAACGGCCACAGCTTGACCCGCTCGGCCATGGTACCCGACACGATCGAGGCGGTCGTGGCGCAGAACATCAGCTGAAAGAAGAAATCCGACGCGTTGGAATACCCGCCGGCGTCGATATCGGTCTTGATGTCCTTGGGCGCGATAGCGCCGAACACACCATCAATGATCCAGTTTCCCTCGCCGGGGTACATGATGTTATACCCGACCAGCCAGAACATGATCGCCGCCAGGGAAAACAGCGCGATATTCTTGGTCAGCTGCATTGTCACGTTCTTGGATCGCACCAGCCCGGCTTCGAGCATGGCGAAACCGGCGGCCATCCAGAATACCAGAAACCCGCCGACCAGAAACAGCAGTGAGTTGAGGATGAATTGCGTTTGTGCGGCGGCCTCTCCCGACGCGGCCTCCTGCGCCAGTCCCATTTGCGGCAGCGCGGCCAGGGCGGCGGCGGGAAGCAGAGTGTTTTTCAGGTTCATGTCGAATTCCTCTGAGTGGTTGCGGCGCTCACAGCGCGTCTGCGTCGGTTTCGCCGGTGCGCACGCGCATCGCCTGTTCGACGTCCAGTACGAAAATTTTGCCGTCGCCGATCTTGCCGGTCTTGGCGGTCGCCGAAATCGTGCTGACGATCTGTTCGACCATTTCGGCGGGCACCACGATTTCCAGCTTGATCTTGGGTACGAAGTTCACGGCATATTCGGCGCCCCGGTAGATTTCGGTATGCCCGGATTGCGAGCCAAAGCCCTTAATCTCGGTTACCATCATGCCGCGCACACCCGCCTCGGTAAGGGCCTCGCGCACCTCCTCAAGCTTGAACGGCTTGATTGTCGCTATGATCAGTTTCACGTCTTTCCCCTCGGTTACGCCGGCCCACCCGGCATTTTGCAGGTGCAGAAAAACCGCTCGGTCACGACTGGGAAACGGAAATTTGGGGTGAACTGTTGGCAAAATCCGGGAAAATTGCACAATTTTTGCACAAAACGACGTTGTTGATTAAAAAAGCGTCATATTGGCGATGAGAATTTAACGGAATTCGCACCTCTACATGCGCGTCCGGGCGGGGTATTGTCCGGCAAAAGCAAAGATCGGGCAGAGTTGAGCATGACTGAGTCCAAGCGTCGCAAACCGGCATTGGTGGCTGACAAGCGTTACCCGTCTGCGGGAAAGAAAAAGGCATCGCGCAAGGCGGCCGGAAAGAAGACTGCGCCGAAAAAGGCAACCGCCAGAAAGGCGACTCGCAAGACCGCCCGCCGCCGCACGCCCAGAAAGACGCGGGGCGGAATTGTCGGGCTGTTCCAGCGTTTCTTTCGCTGGGTGTTCCGCCTGACCTGGGGGCTGACATGGCGCATCGGGGCCATCGTGACCCTGCTGGTCGCGCTGGCGGTCGGGCTGGTCTATACCACATTGCCCGAGGCCGATACCCTGCTGGACGGGCGCGCACGCGGTTCGGTCACCATGCTGGACCGCGACGGCAACGTCTTTGCCTGGCGTGGCGATCAGTTCGGCGGGGTCGTCACCTCCGATACGGTCTCGCCGCATCTGAAAAATGCGGTCCTCGCCACCGAGGACAAGCGGTTCTATCGTCATATAGGCATCAGCCCGCGCGGGGTGGCCAGCGCGGTGCGGATCAACCTTAGCGAAGGGCGCGGCCCGCTGTCGGGCCATGGCGGCTCGACGATCACCCAGCAGACGGCCAAACTGTTATGCCTTGGCGTTCCCTATGTGCCCGGCGAATGGGAATCCGAGGCGGCCTATGAGGCTGACTGCCGCCGCGGGTCGCTTTGGCGCAAGATCAAGGAAGCCATCTATGCCATGGCGATGGAGGTCAAATATTCCAAGGACGAAATCCTGACGATCTACCTCAACCGCGCTTTCCTTGGCGCCGGGGCACGCGGGTTCGAGGCGGCAAGCCAGCGCTATTTCGGCATATCCGCTGCCGAGGTCAGCCCGTCCGAGGCGGCGATGCTGGCCGGGCTTCTGGTCGCGCCGACACGCTATGCTCCGACCAACAATCTCAAACGCTCTCAGGATCGCGCCCGGCTGGTCATCAGCCTGATGGAGGATCAGGGCTATATCTCGGACACCGAAGCGGACTGGGCTCGTGACAACCCGGCGGAACTGTCCGCTGCGGCCGAGGCGCGCGCGGGCGGCTATTTCGCTGACTGGGTTATGGCCAGCGGGCCGGAATTTTTCACCCGCGACACCACCGAGGATGTGGTGATCAAGACCACGCTGGACCAGCGCATTCAGACATCGGCGGAAGAGGCGCTGAAATTCGTCTTTCAGGAAAAGCTCAAGGAAGGGTCCGAGGCGCAGGCGGCGATTGTCGTCATGTCCGCGGACGGCGCGGTTCGCGCAATGGTCGGCGGGCGCAAGACCAGGGTGTCGGGCGCGTTCAACCGTGCCACGCAGGCGCTGCGGCAGACCGGATCGTCCTTCAAGCCCTTCGTCTATGCCACGGCGCTGGAATTGGGATATTCGCCGCTTGATACGGTATTGGACGAACCCTATTGCATCAATATTCCGGGTTCGGGTCAGTGGTGCCCCAAGAACTATACCAACAAGCACTATGGCCGGGTGACGCTGGCCGAAGCGCTCAAGAATTCGCTGAACGTTCCAGCGGTCAAGGTGGCCGAGGTTGCGGGGCTTGATAACGTCCGGCAGGTCGCCAGCGAGTTCGGGATTGCCAGCGATCTGGCCGCCGGGCCGGCGCTGGCGCTGGGGGCATCGGAAAGCACCCTGATCGAAATGGTGGGAGCCTATGCCGGCATCCTGAATGGCGGCTCGTCGGTAGAACCCTATGGTCTGACCGAACTCAAGCTGATCGGAGACGACGAGGCGCTGATGGCCACCACGTCGGGTATCGGCGAGCGGGTCATCCGCGAGGACGCGGCGCGACAGCTGATCTGGATGATGGAGAAAGTGGTCTCTGAAGGATCCGGGCGGCGGGCGGCCCTGCCGGGATGGCAGGTGGCGGGCAAGACCGGCACGACGCAGGCTGCGCGCGATGCCTGGTTCATAGGTTTCACGGCGGATTACGTGACCGGGGTCTGGATGGGGTATGACGACAACACACCTCTGTCGGGTACGACGGGCGGTGGATTGCCCGCCGAGATCTGGTCCGAAACCATGATACGCGTGACCGAAGGCATGACACCGGCGCCGCTGCCGTTGGCATTGCCCAAAGTGCCCACCCGCACCGAGCAACCCAAGCGCCAGAAAAAACGGAACAACACGATCGGAAACGCCGTGGACAATTTTTTCAAGGATCTGTTCGGAAGGAACTGAGTGCCGCAAACCAGCTTGATCAACGCGCGCGCCGGGGGCAAGCTCGCCGACGTCGAATGAACCGGAGGGGGGCCACGCCATGCACCGCAACGAATTGACGGAACGTTTCCGGTCCCTGCATGTGCCGGGCCAGCCGTTGGTGATGCCAAATCCCTGGGATCTTGGCTCGGCCAAGGTGATGGCGCGGCTGGGTGCGCGGGCTCTGGCGACGACCTCGTCCGGGCACGGATTCACGCTGGGCCTGACCGATGGCGGTCAGATGACGCGCGACATCGCACTGCAGCACGCCGCCGATATCTGCGCTGCGGTGGAGGTGCCGGTGAACGGTGATTTCGAGAACGGTTTCGGCGATGACCCCGAAACCGTCGCCGAAACCGTGCGGCTGGCCGCCGAGGCCGGGCTGGCCGGTGTCTCGGTCGAGGATACGGCGTTGCCGGGGGCCGGCTCCTATCCGTTCGATCTGGCGTTGGCCCGGATCGAGTCGGCAGTTGCGGCGGCACGAGAGGTCGGCATCGTGCTGACCGCCCGTGCCGATGGCTGGCTGTGCAAAAGCTATGACCAGGCCGAGGCCCTGCGCCGTTGTCAGGCATTTGCCAAGGCCGGGGCTGACGTGATCTATGCGCCGCTGGTCGACGCCGAAACCACCCGTGCGCTGGCTGCCACCGGTACGCCGGTCAACCTGCTGGCCGCAGGCGCAATGCGCGATCTGACGCTCAACCAGATGGGCGCGCTGGGCGCCGCCCGCATCTCTATTGGCGGCGGGTTGGCGCGCGTCACGCAACAGGTGCTTCTCGATGGCACCCGCGCGATGCTGGAGCGGGGCGATTTCACCAGCCTGAACGGGGCTGCGAGCACATCCGAGATAGATGCGCTGCTGACCGGTTGAGCCGCCAGACGGCCAAAGAAAACCCCACGCGTCCGGTCGGATGCGCGGGGTATGTTCAGGTCCGGAACGCAGCGACTTATCCGGCCGTTTTCAGATCCTTGATCAACTGATCCAGATTGCCCTTTCTGGCATCCAGCATCGCGCCGATTTCCGTGCGTTCCGTCAACAGCACGTTCACGCCTTCGATGAACATGTTGAAGAACTTGTCGCGGCCCGATTTGTCCGACACCAGGAAAGTCACCTCGAACGGGGCTTCGCCCCGCAGCTTGACGGTGCTGCGCACCTCGTATCCCGCCTTGATCTTGCGGGCGCTCTTGACGGTCACTTCGCCGCCGATGAATTCGCGGAACCGGCGACCGTATTTGCGCGCGATATAACCCTGAAAAGCCTGGGTGAAATTCTTGAGTTGCGCCGCACTGGCGGTGCGTGCGTCCGCCCCCAGGGCATAGCGCGCCATGATCGGCACGTCGCCATACTGAACAAAGATCTTTTCAAAGTCGCGCAGCATCGCCTTTTCGGACTTGCCCGAGTCGATCACCTGGTTGATGTCGGTGACGACGCTGTTGACCAGTTGCATGGCCCCCGCTTCGGTCAGGGCCAGCGCCGGCAGTGGCAGCGCAGCCAGGCCAAGGCCCGCTGCGGTGGTGGTCAGAAAGGTTCGACGGTTCATCCGGTTATTCGGCATAAGGGTCCTCATAAGGGTCCAGTGACGGGTCCGACGGGTCCGGTCCGATCTCGGCATAGGGGTCGGTATACAATCCCAGATAGGCATCTTCGTCATCGGTTGCCAGTTCGAAGCGGCGGTTTTGCAGATAGATCAGGCGCGCCTGCGCATAGCTGTCCGCGCTGCCGTAAAGGATCGAATCGACCGTGTCCGAATACCGGCCGCGATCGCCCATCCGCCGAACCACCTCGGCATACAGTCCTAGGTTGTCGGCGGGCCGGGTCGGAGCAAAGTCGATCGGGTTGGTGAACAGGTTGACGATCACGCCCACTGCGTCCCGTGTCGTGGAAGGGCCGTAAAGCGGCAGTTCCACATAAGCGCCCTCGCCAAAGCCCCAGACATGCAGGGTTTCACCGAAATCGGTGTCTACATGCGGGATTTTGAAATCGCTGGCCGGATCGGCCAGCCCGGCAAAGCCCACGGTCGAGTTGATCAGGAACCGCAGCAGCGCAATGCCCGATTCCCTTGGCTTGCCCTGCAGCAGGAAATCCACCGCATTGCTTGGCATCGACAGATTTTCCGCAAACGAGTTAAAACTGGTCACCATCGGCTCGGGGATGATCCGGACATAGCCTTTGGATGCGGGGCGAAAAAGGAACCTGTCGACGCCTCTGTTGAATTCGTGGACCGACCGGTTGGTGTTCTCGTAAGGGTCATGAATACCGCTGCGTGTCGCGGCTTCGTCCGGCGCCTTTGCGCAGGCTGTCAGACCGGCTGCCACGACGAGAACGAGCGGGAATTTCGTAAACAGGCGGGTCAACACGGTCTTTTATGTACTCCACGACGGCGAGGCCAGGAAAAGTTGGATTTTCAAACGGTCTTCGGCACGGATGATACGCTCTTGGTGACACATAGTGGACGCAAAGCGGAATTGAAACACGAAAGCATTTAGCGCGGGCGGCGTCGAACGTAAAGCGGCGGTCACATTTGCTTGGAAAATGAGTGATTCCGCGCGTATCACCTGCCGCGCAAGGCATGATAATGGAGCATTTGGACTGCAAAAGGGCGAGTTTCGGGCTTTTCGCGCTGCATGTTCCCGGTTAGCGTCCGCCAAACTCGGAACTGGAGGAAACGATTCATGAGCATCGCAGCGAAACTCGAAAGCCTGGGCGTTGTTCTGCCCGACGCGCCCGCTCCGGCGGCAAACTATGTGCCGTTCGTGCGGGTGGATAATCTGCTTTACGTCTCGGGGCAGATATCCAAGGACGAAAGCGGGCTGATCACCGGCAAGCTGGGCGATGACATGGAAATCGAGGCTGGCGCCGCCGCCGCCAAAGTTTGCGCCATCAACCTGCTGGCGCAGGTCAAGGCCGCCTGTGACGGCGATATCGAACGCCTGGTGCGCGTGGTCAAGCTGACTGGTTTCGTGAACTCGACCGGCGATTTCACCGCGCAGCCGCACGTGATCAACGGCGCCTCGGACTTTCTGGGCGAGGCGCTCGGCGAGGCGGGTCGTCATTCCCGTTCCGCCGTTGGCGCCGCCGCCCTGCCACTGGGCGTTGCCGTTGAAATCGAAGGCATCTTCGAAATTCGATGACGCCAGCCCTGCCGCCTGTTTTTCTGAAGCGCCCGATCGCCCATCGGGCGCTTCATGATTCGGCCGGGGACCGCCCCGAAAACAGCCGCGCCGCCATTCGGGCGGCGATCGCGGCGGGCTACGGGATCGAGATCGACCTGCAGATGACCTCCGACGGTCAGGCGATGGTGTTCCATGACTACGACCTGCGCCGGCTGACCGGCCAGCCGGGTCCGATTCGCCAGCTCACCGCAGATGCTGCTGCCCGGGTGCCGCTGCTGCATTCCCGGGGCGAAGGAATCCCGTCGCTGGCCGAGGCGCTTGACATCGTAGCCGGGCAGGTGCCGCTGCTGATCGAGTTCAAGGATCAGGACGGGGCCATGGGCACCGGCATCGGCCCGCTGGAACAGGCGGCGATCCGGGCACTGGTCGCCTATGACGGCCCGGTGGCGCTTATGTCCTTCAATCCCAACAGCGTGGCGGAACTGGCGCGTCTCGCACCGGAGATTCCACGCGGTATCGTCACCAGCGACTATGCCCCGTCCGACTGGCCGCTCTCTCGTGATCTCTGTGATCATCTGCGCGGTATTCCTGATTTTGACCGGGTCTGCGCCTCGTTCATCAGCCACGATGTACGGGACCTCAGGCGCCCGCGCGTGGCCGAACTGAAGGCGCGCGGCGTGCCCGTCCTGTGCTGGACAGTCCGTTCGCCGGAACAGGAGGCCGGGGCGCGCGAGGTTGCCGACAATATCACCTTCGAGGGGTATCTGGCCCAACATCCCGCTTGATCCCGCCCTGTGCGGCCACAGATAACAGGAGGGCGCGGAGGACAAATGGATCAGGCACAGATAGAAGTTCGGGTTCTGGGATCGCTGACCCAGATTTCTGCCCGGGAATGGGACGATTGCGCTTGCCCCGAAACCGCCGGCGGCGGGCGGCCCCTTGACCCTTTCACCACGCACCGGTTCCTGCTGGCGCTGGAACAAAGCGGCTCGGTCGGGCGCGGAACCGGGTGGCAGCCGCAATACCTGACCGCCCATCTCGACGGCATGATGATTGCCGCAGCGCCAATGTATGCCAAGTCGCACAGCCAGGGCGAATACATCTTTGACCACAGCTGGGCCCATGCCTATGAGCGGGCCGGAGGAAACTACTATCCCAAACTCCAGATCTCGGTGCCCTTCACCCCGGCCACGGGGCGGCGGTTTCTGGTGCGCCCCGGATATGAGGGTATCGGCATGTCGGTGCTGGTGCAGGGCGCGGTTCAACTGGCCGCCGAAAACCGCGTCTCGTCCCTGCACGCCACCTTCTGCACGGAACAAGAAGCGGATGCGGGCGCGAAAATGGGGCTACTGCGCCGGGTATCGCAACAGTTTCACTGGCTCAACGATGGGTATGCGGATTTCGACGGGTTTCTTGGGGCGCTGTCCTCGCGCAAGCGCAAGAATATCCGCAAGGAACGCGCGCAGGCCTGCGATTTCGGCGGCACGATCAGAACCCTGACCGGAGCGGATCTGTGCCCCGAGCACTGGGATGCCTTCTGGATTTTCTATCAGGACACCGGATCGCGCAAATGGGGTTCGCCTTATCTGACGCGGGCTTTTTTCGATCTTGTGCATCAGACAATGTGCGGCGACGTCGCGCTGGTACTGGCCGAGCGCAACGGATATCCGGTGGCGGCGGCGCTGAATTTCATCGGGCGCGAAACCTTGTTCGGTCGCTATTGGGGCTGCACCGAACATCACCCCCTCCTTCATTTCGAACTGTGTTATTATAGGGCGATCGACTTTGCCATCGCCAACGGGCTGCTCCGGGTTGAGGCGGGCGCGCAGGGTGAACACAAGCTGGCGCGCGGATATCTGCCGACCCGAACCCACAGCCTGCACTGGATCGCGGATTCCGGTTTCGCAAACGCGGTTGCAAGTTACCTTGAAGCCGAAGGCGAGGCGGTTGGCGAAGAGATCGAAATCCTGACCGACTACGGTCCGTTCAGGAAGTCGAACCCGGAGGAACAGCAATGACCGAACTTTTGTCCAAAGAAGCTCGAGGCCCGCTTCTGGACCCGCTGTTCAAGAATGGCTGGACCATGACCGCAGATCGCGACGCGATCACCAAAACCTTCATCTTCGACAACTTCGTCGAAGCCTTTGGCTGGATGACCCGCGCCGCGATCTGGGCTGAGAAATGGAACCATCATCCCGAATGGCGCAACGTCTACAGAACGGTCGAAGTGGTTCTGTCGACGCATGATGTCGGGGGGCTGAGTTCCCTCGATGCCAAGCTTGCCCGAAAAATGGACGCTTTGTTGTAGGTTTCAGCGACGGCCCGCCCCGAGGGCGGATGTCAGGCTTGCCACCTGCATCATCTGCCGGAATTCGGCGGTGGTGACGCTTCCGCTGCTCACGTCGATCCCCGCCGGAATGGCGGCCGACTTGCGCCCGGCCAGTTGCATGCGCCCGGTGCTGGCATCGACGCGTAGGCATTGGTTGCCCTGACATATCTTGTTGCCATCAACCGGCAGGATGCCCTTGGCGTCGGCATCCGCGTGGGACACGGTGGCCAGTAAGGGAGTCATTGCCAAAATTGCGGTGGCGGCGAGTTTGGAAATTCGATGTTGCATGATGCACCCTGATTGGTTTCACTGACCCATCAGGTAGGACGAAGCCGGTCACAAAGAAATCACATGCTGGCGAGATCGACCGCGCCAGCCCCGCGCCATCAGGAAAACCCGCCTGCCGCCGCTTCTGCCGGTCAGTCCAGTTTGCCGTTCTGGTTCCGGTCGGCAGACACGAAATCCTGTGACATCTGATCCGAAAATTCGCCAGGGGACACCAGATTGTCGCCATTCTTGTCCATGGCCGAAAAATGTTTGATCTCGAGATGGGGCCGCGTCTCTGCCGCCGTCAACGTGCCGTCCCTGTTTTCGTCCATTGCCTGAAAGGCATAGTCCGAAAAAGCGTTGAATTCATCCTTCGACAAAAAGCCGTCATTGTCCTTGTCGATCGCGTTCAGCTCAGCCTCGTTGAGTTCGGCCACCTGATCCGCCATCGCACCCGAAGCCAGCAGCAGGGCCACAAGAGCCGGAAATCCATATTTCATCTCAAATCTCCCTTCAGCACGAATATCTCTGCCCGGATGCACCACCGGTCGCGGCCCCTGCCGCAGTCAGAATGGCCTTGCCCGACCCGCCCCCGAACTGATTGCCGATGGCGCCTCCGATAAGCGCGCCGCCCAGGGTCCCGCTCAGACAGGCGATCTCGTGTTGCCGGGCCGCTTGTGCCTGGGGCGTGGGGGCGGGGGCGCAGGCCGCAACAAGGCTGCCGGTCAGTATGGCCGTGATAATTAGCTTTCTTTTCATGTGTTCAGCTCCCAATGTCGCTGAGGCGAGTATCGGGGCAATCCGGGCCGGCCTCAAGCGATTTGAGGAAATCTTTGGCGACCGGCAAAGATTGGCTCCGATCATTGCTCCGGGGCCGGGGGGTCAGATTTCCCCCAGGATCGTGTCTGCCGATGTGCGGTCGCAAACTCCATGTTCGGCTTCGGTGTTGAACACCCGGACAATTCCATTCTCGACCAGCATGACATAGCGTGTCGACCTGCCGAACAGGCCGACCACCGGCGCGTCGAAACTCATCCCGACCGCTCTGGTGAAACTGCCATCGGCATCGGCCAGCATGGTGATTCCGGCCGCGCTCGCGCCCGTGGCTTCTCCCCAGGCCTGCATCACGAACGGATCGTTGACGGCCAGACAGATGATCTCGTCCACGCCCTTTTCGTCAAACTTCGGTCTGGCGCGGATGAAGCCGGGCAAATGCACCTTGTCGCACAGATTCGAAAAAGCGGCGGGAACAGCGAAGATCACCACCTTGCGGCCAGAAAATCTGTCGGCAAGCTGAACGTCTTCTGGCCCGTTATTGGTCATTCGGATGAGTTTTGCGTCCGGAAGCCTGTCGCCAACAGAAATCATCTTGCAGTTTCCTCTTTGATGGATTTACGGATTGTTCCCCAAAGGCATATAGCTGTGTGATCGAAGGTGACCACAGACAAATGGCATGGTGGGAGGACTATGAGCAAAATTGTTGTGATCGGAGCGGGGCAGGCGGGATCGTCCCTTGTGGCAATGCTGCGCAAACAGGGATTTGACGGCGAAATCACCCTGATCGGCGCCGAACCGGTGCTGCCCTATCAGCGCCCGCCGCTCAGCAAGGCCTATCTTCTGGGCGAAATGGAGCTGGAGCGCCTCTTTCTGCGGCCCGAAAGCTTCTATGAAGAACAGAACATCGCCCTGCGCCTGGGCGCCCGCGTGACCGGCATCGACCCGCAGGCCAAGACTGTGGCGCTGGGGGACGAGGTGATTTCGTATGATCAGCTGGCCCTGACCACCGGCTCCGACCCGCGTCGCCTGCCTGCCGCAATCGGCGGCGATCTGGAGGGCGTGCACGTGGTGCGGGATCTGGCGGATGTGGATGCCATGGCCCCGTCGGTGACCGATGGCAAGCGGGCGCTGATCGTCGGTGGCGGCTACATCGGGCTCGAGGCCGCCGCCGTCTGCGCCAAGCGTGGCGTTCAGGTGACGCTGGTCGAAATGGCCGATCGCATCCTGCAACGCGTCGCCGCGCCTGAAACCAGCGATTATTTCCGCGCACTGCATACCGGCCACGGAGCCGATATCCGCGAGGGGGTAGGGCTGGACCGGCTTGTCGGCACCGGCGGTAAGGTCACCGGCGCGGTGCTGAGCGACGGCACCGAACTGGACGTGGATTTTGTGGTGGTCGGCGTCGGTATCACGCCATCGGTTCAGCTGGCCGAGATGGCGGGGCTGGAGATCGAGAATGGCATCAGGACCGACGCACAGGGCCGCACCTCTGACCCGTCGGTCTGGGCGGCGGGCGATTGTGCCTCGTTTCCCTTCAAGGGGCAGCGCATCCGGCTGGAAAGCGTGCCAAACGCCATCGACCAGGCCGAAGTGGTGGCGCAGAACATGCTGGGCGCGGGAAAGGACTATGTCGCTCAGCCGTGGTTCTGGTCGGATCAGTATGACGTCAAGCTGCAGATCGCGGGGCTGAACAGCGGCTATGATAGGGTGGTGACCCGCGAGGGCGAGGGGCTGACGACCTCGTTCTGGTATTATCGCGACGGTCGGCTTGTGGCGGTCGACGCAATGAACGACCCGCGCGCCTATATGGTGGGCAAGCGCCTGATTGAAATGGGTAAGAACGCCGATCCGGCGGTGGTGGCGAACCCGGAGGTCGACCTGAAACCACTTTTGAAAGCGTGAGGATCATCGCCGGACAGTTCCGGGGCCGGGCCCTGGCCTCGGTCGGCAGAGGGGATTCGGGGGCGCATCTGCGCCCTACGACAGATCGGGTGCGTGAAAGCTTGTTCAACGTCCTGACCCACCAGGTCGATTTCGACGGCCTGCGCGTGCTTGACCTGTTTGCGGGTACCGGCGCGCTGGGGCTTGAGGCGCTCTCGCGCGGCGCGGCGCATGTGACATTTGTCGACGACGGGAGGGTGGCACAGGGGCTCATCCGCAAGAATATCGACCTGACCCGCTGCGCCGACCGCACCAACCAGATCCGCCGCGACGCCACACGGTTGCCGGAAAACCCCGGCGGTCCCTATGATCTGGTCTTTCTCGACCCGCCCTATGGCAAGGGGTTGGGGCAAAAGGCGCTGGCCGCCGCCGTGGCCGGTGGCTGGGTGGCCGACGGCGCGCTGGTGGCGTGGGAGGAGAACACTCCGATGACCGCACCTGACGGGTTCGACTTACACAACGCGCGGAAATATGGCGACACCCATATCACGCTGATGTGGAAAAACTGACGGCTTCACGGGTGAACTAAGCCGCTTGTGAGCGGCTTCGAAACCGCTTGAACAAGGCTTGTCGAAAGGCCTTGCCGCGTCGGACCTGACTGTTGGGCTGTCAGGGCATTCGTGCTAGAATGAAGCCATGGACCACGCCTTGACCGCCCCGTTCTGGGCACTCAATCAGGATGCAGAGACAACTCAGGGACCCGAGCGTAAACCGCTCCGCTCGTCCGTGTTCATCCACGATGCCGTCACGCCCTGGGGTCGCGAAACCGTACTATTGGCGTTGTTGCGCGAGCAGGCGCGGGATCAGGACGAATAGGTCGGGTGAAACTTGCCGCCCGGTGACAGGGTGAAAATCTCGACCCCGTTTGCGGTTACACCCACCGAATGCTCGAACTGCGCGGACAGCGACTTGTCGCGGGTCACGGCGGTCCAGTCATCGGCCAGTGTCTTGGTTTCCGGACGGCCCAGATTGACCATCGGCTCGATGGTAAAGAACATACCCTCTTCCAGCTTCGCACCGGTGCCCGGGCGGCCGTAATGCAGCACGTTCGGCGGCGCGTGGAACACCCGGCCCAGCCCGTGGCCGCAGAAATCGCGCACGACACTCATACGGTGCGCCTCGACATAGGACTGGATCGCATGGCCGATATCGCCAAAGGTATTGCCGGGCCTGACCGCCTCGATCCCCTTGAACAGTGCGTCGTGGGTCACCTGGATCAGACGCTCGGCCTTGCGCGGCAGTTTGCCTGCCACATACATGCGCGAGGTATCACCGAACCAGCCATCGACGATGACAGTCACGTCGATATTCAGGATATCGCCATCCTTCAGCTTCTTGTCACCGGGAATGCCGTGACAGACCACGTGATTGACCGAAATGCAACTTGCGTGCTGATAACCCTTGTATCCGATGGTGGCCGATTTTGCGCCCAAGTTCTCGACCATCTCGGTAATGATCCGGTCGATCTCGCCGGTGGTCTGACCGGGAAAGACATGCTCCGCGATATCGTCCAGAATTCTGGCCGCAACCGCCCCTGCCACGTGCATGCCGGCAAAGTCGGACGTCTCATAGATGCGGATGCCATCCTTGGTCAGGCGGCCACGATGTTCCTTCATCGGTGCGGGGCTCCAAAAGTTTCGCGCAGCATTCCTTTTACGCTGCTTGTGCAGAAAGTACCAGAGGGCGCGGAGTCGCATTGTTTCATGCAATATGGCGTTTGACGCACAGGTTACAATCCGCGTTCCCGCGCGAGGTGGGTTTCAATTTCACAAAATGACCGACTAGACAGACCTGTGCCAAGGTGCCCGGTACATGGCGCAAAAACCGGTGCCCGGATCGGAGCGCATGTGACCGGTGTGCGATCTGACAGCGGCGGCGGGTTCGAGTTGGACGTTTCGGGTCAGCCCGCGCTTCGCGCCAGACATCTGGTGATCTCGACCGGCGCCTATCAGAAACCGCATCTGCCGCCGGGGGCCGATACGCTTCCTGCACAGGTGGCGGCGATGGATGTCACCGGATATCGCAACGTCTCGGCCCTTCCTCCGGGCGATGTCCTGATCATCGGCCGCGGTCAGACAGTGTGCCAACTGGCCGAGGAACTGAGTGATGCCGGCCGCAAGGTCGTTGTCGCCTGCGGGCGGGCGCCCTGGGCGCCGCGCCGGATTGATGGTCGCGATCTGCTATGGTGGCATCTGGAATCCGGGTTCCTCGATACCGCGGCGGCAACGTTGCCGCCCTAGGCCAGGCTGTTTGCCAATGTTCTGGCATCCGGACATAACGGCGGCCACGACCTGCACTACCGGACCCTTGCGAACAAAAGTATCGCTCTGGTCGGGCGCTTCCTTGGGGCCGAAGGCGGCCATGCCCGTTTCGCGCCCGACCTTGGCGAAAGCGTCGCTTGGGGCGATGCGCGATACCGGCAACTGGCTGCCGTGGCCCGACACCTTTGACGACGCCGGTTTTCCGCTTCAGCTCGATGGTGCAAGCCCTGTCGTGCCGGGGCTCTATTTTGTCGGGTTACATTTCATGCGAAAGCGCTAGTCCGCGTTGCTTTGCGGCGAAGGCGAGGATGCCGCAGTCGTCGCCGCGCAAATCGCAACGCGCTGAGCAGCCGACGCAACACAAAGACGCCCGGCCTGTCCGGTCGGGCATCTTCGGTCAATCCTATCTCGAAGTGCCTAGACTGCGGCCACTTCGCGCCGTTTGAGCGGTTCGGAATTAAAAACCTCTTCGAGGATGATTTCGACCAGGTCGAACTGCGTATGCAGGTTGACGTCCTCGAAATAGATATGGCTCGGCCAGGGCTGCCCGACATGATTGTCTTCGGGCAGATCGACGTTGGCGCAGACGTTGCGGATCGCCGCCACATGCGCCCGCGCCATTTCCCGGGCGTCCGTCTTGGCGGCCGCCAGATCCTCGATGCTGTTGCGGTCGATCTGGGGAGAGCCGACGCCCGAAGTCAGCGGCATGTTCCGGTCGATCGCCTGCCTTTCATAAAACGAGATATCCACGAAATCCGCCGCCAACCGCATGATGAAGACCGGATTCACGCTGACCTTGGCCTCGGTCAGTTCCAGCAATGCCGGATTTTCCGACGGCGAAAGCACCGGGGCTGCCGCTTCGCCGCCCGCCCTGCCGCCGCGACGGCGCGAGCTGCGGTCTTTCTTTTTCGCCAGCGCCACGTGGTCGCCGCGATAGTTGTTGTCGAACACCCGGTCGGCATAGGGCTTGTCGCGCAGCATGTGCCGAATTGCGCGGATCGACATGTTCTTGCAGTTGTCGGGGCCGATGAAGAACGGCGACCCCGAGGCGTCGGATAATTCAATCCAGCCATTTGGGAAGGTTTCGATATGGTGATCCATCCAGGGACCCAGAACCGTATCGCCCAGATGGTCAAGCAGCGCGTTCACCTCCTCAGGGTCATGCACCACATCGGCCAGCAGCGGTTCCTGCCCATAGATGTCGGCGGCCAGGCTGTAGGGCGCGGCGATCTGCAACAGCGGTGGCAATCCGGTCAGTTCCTCATGCACCCGCAGGATATTGGTGATTGCCAGCGGCACGCCGGTGGTGAAATCCGGCGTCGCGAGGTCGCGCCAATTATCCTTGTTGATCAGCATGTCATCGGGATCGGCACCCGGCGGGAACTTGTCGGGATACATCATGGTCTGGCCCAGCGGCTCGCAGGTCCAGGCGTAGAGCGCCCAAGTGATGTAGAACTTGTTCACCCCCATCAGGCGGGTGACCGCCAGATTTGCGCGGACATAACGATACGGGTCCTCGTGATAGTATTCCCGGGTTTCGATCCCGTAGAGGTCGTTCAGAACCGCCAGCGCCAGCATATGCACCGAAGCTACGCAGTTGACGCGGTCCGGCTCGGCCTGGACGGCGAAATTTTCATCGAACTCTCCGGCAATCGCGGCGTCAAAGACCTTTTTCATCTCGGCCCTGGCCTCCGGGTCCTCCGCCTGCCAGCGGCGCAACAGGTCAAGCCCTTTGGGGAATGCGTAATCTTCGATTTTGGTCATGGCGTCGCTCGTGGCTGGACGCTCCGGTAACGGAGCGCGCGGGATTGCGGATCGGCACTCATGCTACTGAGAATTGGATAGATCATATAGACCCGTTTTTGAAATCTACATATACCCATTTATGAGTTGATCAGCCCCACCTGATTGGCCCGGCTTGACAGCTGGTGTGTGACTGGCCTTTGGCCCATCTGGATGAAGGTTTCAGGGGGAGGCGTCGATCGCTTCGTGTCGTAGCGCCCCCTCTATTTTGCGATCAGGATTTGGGCCTCCTGCAAGCTGTAGGAGATCACGCCGTTCAAGAACTCGCTATGAAAGCGCGGATTGAAGCTTTCGCGATAGGGTATTCTTCCATTCCATCGAATGGAGAGCACCTTCAAACCCGGGGATCGAGCACCGGGGCGTAAGGCCTCCTTGACCGCGTTGGAGGATTTTCCCGGTCACCGCGATGCCGACAAGATTGAAGACCGAAACGTTCATTCCAACCAGACCGGAATGCCAATGTGATCTGCTTCACAGACGAAAACTTGACGCTACGTCACAATCTCTCACGTTACCGTGTTGCCGGAGTGAGTCGGATGCCGTTTCTGAAAAAGACCCAACCTACGACGATTTTCTGGGCCGTTTATCGCTCTTTCGAACGCTGCGCCAAGATGCAGAGCCGGGTGAACAGGCTTCATTGAAGGGCGCATAGCCGTACCCCAAAGTCACTTGGTGACCTAACCGGGCGCCATGGATTGCCGGATATTCAGGCAACTCCTGCGACTTCGGTCAGCCGCCGGATTTTTGCTCTGGCTTCCAAGGTTCTCTCCCGACCATTCTGTCCGCCTCGGCAGTGATGTCGTTCATGTGTTTCTCAAGGTTCAGCCGCAGTTCTTCGATTTGATGCTCGGTCGCCTTGCGCGGAACTTCCCCGGTCCATTCCCGGCAGATAAACACACCTTCGTTCCGCCAGGGGCGGGGCATCAGCAACCGGTCCCAGGTGCCGGCTTCGCGCCCGTGGCGGGCGGAATAGGTGATGCCGAAGACCCGCTTTCCAGAGGTGCGCGCCCAGATCAGAGGCACGGTCGACGAGATGCGTTCCGGACCGCGCGGGCCGTCGGCGGCAATGCCAATGGAAATGCCTTCTTTCATTTTGCCCAGTACTTCGCGCGACAGCGCAACGTGGCGCTTGTGACTGGACATGGCGATGGTGTCCATTCCAAACAGCTTCTGGACCCGACCCACCATGGAGCCGGCGCGGGCTGCTGAGGTGATCGAGCAGATGCGCCCTTTGTCGAGCGGGAAGAAATACGGAGATTGCGCCAGCCGCTGGTGCCAAAGCACCACGATGACCGGCTCGCCTTGCGCGGCAAGCTGATCCAGTTCTTCATAGCCGATCCGCTGCCATTTGGTATTGCGGTGAACCATGCGGATATATCCGGCAATGCGCCGGGCCAGCCAGTTCAGCACTGCTTCGCTGTCGGCGATTTTCCTGCGTAAACTCACCTGTCGCGTCCTCCGTTCAGGCCGGGAACGGTTTACCCGACCTGACGCCCGACGCAACTTGTTTGTCCTGCTTGCAAACGGCAAGGAAAGTAAAAAAGCCTCTTGAGTCCGCCGCGCCGCTGGCATATCTGGTTGCCTAGCACAGGGGTATAGCTCAGTTGGTAGAGCGACGGTCTCCAAAACCGTAGGTCGCGGGTTCGAACCCTGCTGCCCCTGCCATTACCTTCAATAACTTAGCTCGTAATCGCCTTGTGCCGCCCAAAGATCTTGCGCGTTTCTCAAGCTTTTCTGAGGATCCGCTTCCAACGTTGCCGGTGACAGAAATTGATCATTGTCTCGGGTAGAGGTAGTGGATTCCACTCGTTTTGCCCTTGCCATGCGCGGGCATGATCAGGGTCACTGTGCAGGACTCATCTAGCGCAAGCCCTTGATGGGCTGTAAGTTTTTGAGATACAAGGGGAATTCATGGTGCTGCCGGAGAGATTTGAACTCTCGACCTCTCCCTTACCAAGGGAGTGCTCTACCCCTGAGCTACGGCAGCGCGGTGAGCGGGTGATTAGACTCAAACGAAACGCGGCGCAAGGGTGTCTGGACGGTTTTTTTCACCTCCTGTAGAGAAAGGTCATGTCAGACAAGAATTCACCCAAGAAACACGGCAAATCCGCTGCCGCGCGCGAAGATCGGCTGAAGGCGGCGCTGAAGGCCAATCTTGCACGGCGCAAGGCACAGGCGCGCGCGCGCACGGCGGCAGAGGACAAGGCCGGTGAGGACAAGGAATAAGAGCAGATGGATTCGATTCTCGTTACGGGCAACGGCCCGCTCAATGGCCAGATTCCCATCGCGGGCGCCAAGAATGCCTGCCTGGCGCTGATGCCGGCGACCTTGCTCAGCGAAGAACCGCTGACGCTGACCAACGCGCCGCGGCTGAGCGACATCAAGACGATGACCCTTTTGCTGCAGTCGCTGGGGGCCGAAGTGTCGCTGCTGCAGGACGGGCAGGTGCTGGCGATGTCGAGCCACGATCTGACCAGCCACACGGCGGATTACGACATCGTGCGCAAGATGCGCGCGTCGAACCTTGTGCTGGGGCCGTTGCTGGCGCGGTTTGGGCAGGCGGTGGTGTCGCTGCCCGGCGGTTGCGCCATCGGCGCGCGGCCAATGGATCTGCATGTCGAGGCGCTCGAGGCGCTGGGGGCGGAAATCGAACTCAAGGACGGCTATTTGCACGCCAGCGCCCCTTCCGGGTTGAAAGGTGCGGTGCATGAGATGCGGTTCGCGTCGGTCGGCGCGACCGAGAATATGGTCATGGCGGCAACACTCGCCAAGGGCACTACGGTGCTGAAGAACGCCGCACGCGAGCCCGAGATCGTCGATCTGGTGCGCTGCCTGCGCAAGATGGGGGCGCAAATTGAGGGTGAGGGTACCTCGACCATCGAGATTCAGGGGGTGGACCGGCTGCACGGGGCAACGCATCAGGTGGTGACCGACCGGATCGAGTTGGGCACCTATATGTTGGCACCGGCGATTTGTGGCGGCGAGGTCGAATTGCTGGGTGGACGGATGGAGCTTGTGGGCTCGTTCGTCGAAAAGCTGGATGCCGCCGGGGTCGCGGTGGAGGAAACCGAAACGGGCCTGAAGGTGGCCCGCAGGAACGGCAGGGTCAATGCCGTCGATGTGGTGACCGAACCGTTCCCGGGCTTTCCGACCGATCTGCAGGCGCAGATGATGGCGCTGATGTGCACTGCCGAAGGGGTTTCGGTTCTGGAAGAGCGCATTTTCGAGAACCGTTTCATGCACGCCCCCGAACTGATGCGCATGGGGGCGCAGATCGACGTGCATGGCGGCACCGCGACAGTGACCGGCGTAGAGGCGCTGAAAGGCGCCCCGGTTATGGCCACCGATCTACGGGCTTCGGTCTCGCTGATTCTGGCGGGCCTGGCTGCCGAGGGGGAAACCGTGGTGAGCCGGGTCTATCATCTGGATCGCGGATATGAACATGTGGTGCGCAAGCTGGAAGGCGTGGGCGCGCGGATAGAACGGATCAAGGGCCAATGACAGACGCAACTTTCGAAGAGGGCCGCGAAGCCCCGCTGAACCTGGGGGCCGAGGATGCCGATGACCTGCAGGTGATCGCCACGCTGACGCAGGATGCGGTGTTTCCGGTGACCGAATTGTCGTGGCGTCCCGCCGAGCGGCGCTTTGCCCTGCTGCTCAACCGGTTCCGCTGGGAAGACCGCGACGCGGCGGAACGGCGCGGGCGGGGGTTCGAGCGGGTTCAGTCGCTGCTGGTGTTCGATTCGGTGATGTCGGTGGCAAGCCAGGGGATCGACCGGTCGGATAAGGACACGATCCTGTCGCTGTTGTCCGTCGAGTTCGAGCCGTCAGAGGACGAAGCCGGGCAGATCCTGCTGATGCTGGCGGGCGACGGCGCGATCCGGCTGAACGTTGAAGCCGTCGAAGCCCGGTTGCGGGATGTTACCCGGCCGTATCGCGCCCCGTCCGGGCAAGCCCCGCACCACCCGGAATAGTGCAGAACAAGCGCGGCATATCGCAGGCGATTTCCAGCCCCGCTGCGGGCATCGCATTGCGCCGCGCCACGGTTTTCGACGTATTCGACATCAGCCGGATTGTAGTGCAATCCATCACCCGGCTGTGCCGTGCCGATCACGGGGATGACCCCGGCGCTTTGGCTGAGTGGACTGCTGGAAAGACCCCGCAGGATATTCGGAAGTGGCTCGACGGGGATCACGAAATCTGGCTTGCGGAACGCGCCGGGCAACCCTGCGGAGTCGGAGCGGTTTCACCTGAAGGGGAAGTTTCGCTGCTCTATGTTTCGCCCGAGGTTGTGGGGCATGGAATTGGTGCGGCCCTTTTGGACAGGCTTGAGGATCGGCTGCGCGCAGCCGGTCACAGGAACGGATTTCTGGTCGGCACCACTACGGCCCGCGCATTTTATGAAAGCCGGGGTTGGCGCGGGGGCGAATTGGCGCAGCACGGCCCGGCGGGCTCCTGCCGGAGAATGACCAAGCGGCTCTAGCGGCGCCGAACTGGCACAGATCGCTGCACGTGCCTGTCAGAGGCTTGAGGCCGCCGCGCGCGGGCGATATGTCCCGTGCAAACGCCCGGAGGTTCAGCCATGCCCGTATTCCTTGATACCACATCGCCCGATTTCGAGACCGCCTTTTTGACGCTGCTGGCCGCCAAGCGCGAAGACAGCCCGGATGTGGACGAGGTGGTCGCCGCGATCATCGCGGATGTGCGGGCGCGGGGCGATGCGGCGGTGATCGAGCTGACCGAGCGGTTCGACCGCATCGCGCTGACGCCTGAAAGCCTGCGGTTTTCCCCGGAAGAGATTGCGCAGGCGACCGCGCAGGTCCCGGCAGAGGATCGGGCGGCGCTGGAACTGGCGGCCGAGCGCATCCGCGCCTATCATGAACGGCAGATGCCGCAGGATGAGGAATGGACCGACGCGGCGGGCGCGACGCTGGGCTGGCGCTGGTCGGCAGTGTCGGCGGCGGGACTTTACGTGCCCGGCGGGCTGGCCTCTTACCCGTCCTCGGTGCTGATGAACGCGATCCCGGCCAAGGTGGCGGGGGTCGGACGGCTGGCGATCTCGGTGCCGACGCCGGATGGGCAGGTGAACCCGCTGGTGCTTTTGGCGGCGCAAATTTCCGGGGTGGACGAAATCTACCGCATCGGCGGGGCGCAGGCGATTGCGGCATTGGCCTATGGGACCGACGCGATCAGGCCGGTCGACAAGATCACCGGACCCGGCAACGCCTTTGTCGCTGCCGCCAAGCGCCGAGTCTTTGGCAAGGTCGGCATCGACATGATCGCGGGGCCGTCCGAGATTCTGGTGATCGCGGACAAGGACAACGACCCCGACTGGATCGCCCTGGATCTTCTGAGCCAGGCCGAACATGACGAAAGCGCGCAATCGATCCTGATCACAGACGATGCCAGTTTCGGTCAGGCCGTGGTGGATGCGGTCGAAAAGCGCCTGGAGACGCTCGAACGCCGGGCCATCGCCGCAGCAAGCTGGCGGGATTTCGGCGCGGTGATCACCGTGCGCAACCTGGAGGAGGCCGCGGAACTGTCCAACCGGGTGGCGCCCGAACATCTGGAACTGTGCGTCGCCGACCCCGAGGCGCTGAGCCAAAAGACCGTTCATGCCGGCGCGATCTTTCTGGGGCAATATACGCCCGAGGCCATCGGCGACTATGTCGGTGGCCCCAACCACGTCCTGCCAACGGCCCGGTCGGCGCGGTTTTCCTCGGGGCTGTCGGTGATGGAATTCCTCAAGCGCACCACCATCAGCAAAATGTCCCCTGACGCCTTGCGCGCCATCGGCCCGGCGGGAGAACGGCTGGCCGTGTCCGAAAGCCTGGAGGCGCATGGATTGTCGGTGCGGGCGCGGTTGAATCGCCTGAACAGCTAGGCCGGGCAACCGATTGGCTTAGCGGCCTCTAGGTGCGTGTCGGTCAAATTTGCGGGAACAGCGGGGCGACATTCAGTTGCTCCTTATTTCACGTTGTTGTACCCCTGCCGGAACGCAGTTTCGCCCGAGTGCCAAAAGTATGAGTCACATCAGCCATATCGAACTGGATGATCGCAACCTTCCGCCGCCCACGCCGGAAATCGAGCAGGAGCGCAAGGTGGCGATCTTCGATCTGCTGGAGGAAAACAGCTTTGACCTGCCCCGGCGGGATGATCGGGCGATCCCGGATGGCCCCTATCGTGTGCAGTTGTCCATCCGCGACAAGCGTCTGGTGTTTGACATCGAGACCGAGGACAATCTGAAGGCTGCCGAGTTCCACCTGTCGCTGGGGCCGTTCCGACAGGTGGTCAAGGATTACTTCCAGATCTGCGAAAGCTATTTCAACGCGGTCAAGACACTGCCGCCCAGCCAGATCGAAACCATCGACATGGCCCGGCGCGGCATCCACAACGAGGGCAGCCGCGTGTTGCAGGAACGGTTGGAGGGCAAGGCCGAGATCGACACCGATACGGCACGCCGCCTGTTCACGCTGATCTGCGTGCTGCATTTCGGGGGCTGACACGTGAGGCCGCTGCCGCAGTCGGTGCTGTTCTGTTGCGACCACAACTCGGTCCGCTCGCCGATGGCCGAAGGCATCATGAAAAAGTTCTATGGCACCGGCACCTATGTCCAGTCCGCCGGCGTTCATAACGATCTGGAAATCGACGGCTTCTGCATTGCTGTCTGTCAGGAGATCGACGTAGAGCTCTCACGCCACCGCTCGCGCTCGTTCGACGAGATGGAGCAATGGGGTGACGACCTCAGTTCGTTCGACTTGGTCATCGCATTGTCACCGGCCAGCCAGAGAAAGGCGCTGGAACTGACGCGATTTTTTCACCTCGATGTCGATTATTGGCCAATAATGGACCCTACCGGGCTCGGCGAAACGCGGGAATCGAAGTTACATCACTATCGACAGACCCGCGATCAGATCATCCAGCATCTGAAGGATCGTTGGGGCGAGCCCAGGGAGATATCATGAACGACACCGTCAAGCGCTATTTCGACGCCTTCAACGCCGGAGATGTGGATGGCATGCTGGCCTGCCTGTCCGAGGATGTGGCCCATCACGTGAACGAAGGTCATATCCGCGTGGGCCGCGAGAAATTCGCCGCGTTTTGCGACCATATGAACCGCTGCTATCGGGAAAACCTGACCGATATGGTGATATTCGATGCCGAGGGTGGCACCCGTGCGGCAGCGGAATTCGTCGTCAACGGCACCTATCTGGAAACCGACGAGGGCCTGCCGGAGGCGCACGGTCAGACCTATCGCCTGCCCGCCGGGTCGTTCTTTGACCTGCGGGACGGCAAAATCACCCGCGTCACCACGTTCTACAACCTCGCCGACTGGGTAAAGCAGGTTTCGAATGGCTAGGGTGACAGATGTCCGGGCTCTGACCGGCCCGGCGCTCGAGGCCGCGCTCGACGACGTGGCCCGCCTGCGGATCGCGGTGTTCCGCGCCTGGCCCTATCTCTATGACGGCGATCTGGCTTACGAGCGGGACTACCTGCGCGCCTATGCCGAAAGCGACGGCGCCATCGTTGTTGGCGCGTTTGACAGTGACAAGCTGGTCGGGGCCTCGACCGGCATGCCGCTGGCCGATCATGCCGATGATTTCGGCGCGGCCTTTGCGGGCGCCGGTCTGGATATGGGGCAGATCTTCTATTGCGCTGAATCCGTGCTTATGCCGGACTACCGAGGGCAGGGGATCGGCCACCGCTTTTTTGACCTGCGCGAGGCCCATGCCCGCAAGCTGGGCTATGCCAAATGCGCCTTTTGCGGGGTTCAGCGCCCCGCCGACCACCCGATGCGACCGGAAACCTATCGCCCGCTCGATGCGTTCTGGCGCGCGAGGGGTTATGTGCCGCTACCGGGAGCGATTGCCCAGTTTTCGTGGAAGGACTTGGGAGACGAAGGCGAGACACTGAAACCATTGCAGTTCTGGATGCGAGATCTTTGACTTAGGCCACATTGGCCTGCGTACGGTTTCTCCTGTTTCTAGGCGCAGAATTTGCCTACGTCTTAAATTTCTGCCAGTTTGCTTTTGTTTCTAATTCAATGCGGGCTCTGTTTTTCGGGTTCATAAAGGCGAACGTTCCGTTCTCGATGCCTGCGAATGCGATTTTTTGAAAGGCTGACATGATCCGCCCCTCTCAGGAACTTGAATCCATAGTAGGGCGTTGGGTTAGAGCTTATGGCAGGGGCGATGGTGAAATGATATCGAACCTGTTGTCGGACGACCCGGCGCTTTCGTATTTCGGATCCGCCGAAAATGAGACCTGGCACGATGACTCTTTGCGCCGTGGTTTGGCGACCTATATCGGCGATGTCCCAAGATTTGAGTGGAAGCCGCAGACCGTTCGAGGCTTCGAGTGCGGATCGCTGGGTTGGGTCGAATGGGAAGGCGAAGTCCACGCGATCGATTCAGGTCGTGTCGCTTTTATGCGATCTACCGTTATCCTGGCGCTTGAAAAAGGCTTTTGGCGCATTGTGCACGTGCATCACTCGTTGCCAGTAAACAATACCCAGGCATTGGGATATGAAGCGCGCGGTTTCGAAGAATTTCTGGATGCTGCACTTGCCGCGTCATCCGGCCTTGGTCAAAGCGGAATTGCGACGATCATGTTCACCGATATTGCTGATAGCACCATGATTGCCGAAACTCTTGGCGACGCGCTGTGGGCGGCAACGGTCACGCGCCATCTGAAGCTGGTGGAAACACAGATAGAAGCTGGCGGGGGGCATCTTGTAAAATCCCTTGGCGATGGAGTGATGTCCTCCTTTGCGTCGGCTAGGGCGGCGCTTGCCACGGCCACGGCCATTCAGCGCGCCAATGCCTTGGAAACCGACGAGCCGCATCTGCAAATTCGCATCGGTCTGCATACCGGAGAGCTTTTCACATCTGAAGACGATCATTTTGGAACAGTGGTCAATAAGGCCGCACGCATCGCCGCGCTTGCCGCGCCGGGAGATATCCGCGTTTCAGATGCGACGAGGATAATGGTTGGCGGAGCGTCCGATTTCAACTTTGCCGATCAGGTCACAGTCCCGCTCAAGGGGCTTGACGGAGAACATGCCATATTCAACTTGGACTGGAAATCAGAAGGCTGAGTGCAGGTTGTTTTCTACGCGGCACACGGTTTCTTGTCACCAGAACCCTTTGTGCCCCGCCGCTACTTCATCCTCGATTTCCGCGTATGGACCACGGGTTGCAACCGGACGCTGACCAGCCCTGAAAACGGTTTTGCAGGGCAAATCCAATGTCAGATTTTCAGGATTGTCGCCCGTCAATGCCGCCAGCCGTTTTTCGGTCATGCCGTAAACGACGGTGCCGATTCCCGCCCAATAACAGGCCCCCGCGCACATGCAGCACGGCTCAACCGAAGTGTATAGGGTGCAGTTTGCAAGAAATTCAGGATCGTAGCGGCGGCTGGCCTCACGCGCGACGTTCAGTTCGGCGTGTCCAACCCCCTTGTCCCTTGTGTAGCTGTTGCCGCTGCGGATGAGGATTTCGCTGTCTGGACCAACAAGTGTCGCGCCGAAGGGGTGGTTTCCGGCCTCGCGGCTTTGTTTCGCGATCTGGACGGTCTCGCGCAAATGCTGAAGATCGCGTTGTTTCATGTCAGCCTCCTTAATGTCGGGTGCCGCCAGCCCAGATTGCCGCTTGCGATGACAGTATCGGAACCTTCATTCGATGTGCGCCGCTGTCACGGACGGCAAGGCAGAACGGAGCTTATGAAGGTTCCATCGTGGGTGACTCTAGCCCAGGAGCGGCGAGGGCGTCCAATTTCAGCGCAAGGCGACAAAGCAATCCCGCGCACGTGATTGCCCTTGCAAGCTCTGCAAACACTCGGAAATGTGCTATCTTGTCCTTTTCGAGGGGGAATTGCCATGAAAAGATATGTGATTGAACGCGATCTGCCGGGTGTCGGAGGCATGTCAGGCGAGGAACTGGGCGGGGCATCAGCCAAGTCGAACGAGGCGCTGGACAAGATACCGGGGGTGCAGTGGCAGCATTCCTATGTTGCCGGAGACAAGACCTTCTGCATCTATCTGGCGGAAAACGAGGACGCCATTCACAAGCATGCGGAACTCAGCGGGTTTCCCGCCAACAAGATCACCGAGATCGTGACCATTATCGACCCGACCACCGCCCGCTGATCTGGGCTGTACAGCATGTGGTATCCGCGATTAGTGTCGCGCGACATTCGCAATCGGGGACGCCGCCATGAAAATCGCCACCGCCGCCTATCCGCTCGATTGGTTCGACAACTGGGCGCAATACGAGGACAAGCTGGCGCATTGGGTCTCTGATGCGGCCGGGCAGGGTGCCGAGTTGCTGGTCTTTCCCGAATATGGCGCGATGGAGCTTTCGACGCTGGACGGGGTCGATGTGGCCGGCGATCTGGAGAAATCCATTCACGCGGTATCGGACCGGATGGAGGATGCCGCCGCGCTTCATCAAAAACTGGCGCGGGAATTCGGGGTGCATATTCTGGGGGCTTCGGCCCCGGTGAATGCGGGCTTTAACCGCCCCGTCAACCGGGCCGGGTTCTATACCCCGGCGGGCGGGCGCGATCACCAGGACAAGCAGATCATGACCCGGTTCGAGCGCGAGCAGTGGGATATCGCGCCGGGCGGGCCGCTCAAGCTGTTTGACACAGCGCTGGGCAGGATCGGTGTTCTGATCTGCTACGACAGTGAATTCCCGCTTCTGGGCAGGGCTCTGCAGGAGGCCGACCTGATCCTCGTTCCCTCGTGTACCGAGGCGCTGTCGGGTTATTGGCGGGTGCGCATCGGTGCGATGGCGCGCGCGCTGGAAAACCAGTGCGTTGCGGTGATGGCCTCGCTTGTGGGCCGGAACGACTGGTCCGAGGCGGTGGATCTGAACACCGGGGCGGGCGGTGTCTTTGGTCCGCCGGATGTGGGCTTTCCGGAAACCGGCATTCTGGCCGAGGGGGTATTGAACCAGCCAGGCTGGACCTATGCCGAGGTCGATCTTGAGGCGATCGCCCATGTGCGCGCAGATGGCCGGGTGTTGAACCGGACCCACTGGGCCGAGCAGGAACCGCGCGTCTTATCCGTCACAAACTGTGACATCCAGGCAATTCCGCCCTTGAATTAAGGGGAAAATGCGCTCATTTAAGCGCACGTCCCGCGGATTCTGCGGGTGCAACGTAATGATGGAGACAACATGGCCAAGGAAGATACGCTCGAATTTCCCGGTGTCGTGAAGGAACTCCTGCCCAATGCGACGTTTCGGGTCGAGCTGGAAAACGGCCATGAGATCATCGCGCATACGGCAGGCAAGATGCGCAAAAACCGCATCCGCGTTCTGGCCGGCGACAAGGTTCAGGTCGAGATGACCCCCTATGATCTGACCAAAGGTCGGATCAACTACCGCTTCAAGTAACGCCGCCAACATGGCGTTCATCCTCGGATCGGGCAGTCCGCGACGGCTGGACCTGCTGGCTCAGCTTGGCGTGCGGCCCGATGCGGTGCGTCCCCCCGACATCGACGAAACGCCGAAGAAGGGCGAACTGCCAAGGCCCTATTGCGCGCGGATCGCACGCGAAAAGGTGCTGGCAGTGCAGGCCGGCCACGATGACGTCGTTTTGTGTGCCGACACCACCGTGGCGCTGGGCCGCCGCATTCTGGGCAAGCCCGTGGATGCGGGGCAGGCGGCCGAGTTTCTTTATGCGCTCTCGGGCCGCCGCCATCAGGTGATTACCGCCGTCGCCGTCCGGCGCGGCGAGCAGGTACGAGCGCGCGAGGTCGTCAGCCAGGTCAGGGTCAAGCGCTTGTCGGATGAGGAGGTCAACGCCTATCTGGCCAGCGGAGACTGGGAGGGCAAGGCGGGGGCCTATGCCATTCAGGGCCCGGCGGGGGCTTTCATTCCGTGGATCAGCGGCTCGTTCACCGGGATCGTCGGCTTGCCGCTATCCGAGACGGCCGGATTGTTGCAGGCGGCGGGACTGCCGCTGTATCAGGGGGCGTTATGAAGGGTCGCACAATAATTCTGGACCATATCGGCGACCGCGAGGCGGCGGCGCTGATGGTGGATGGCAGGCTGGACGATTTTCTGATCGCAGGCGATGCACCGCCACCCGGCACTATCTATCGCGCCCGCGCCGACCGTCCGGTCAAGGGGCAGGGCGGCATGTTCCTGTCCACCCCCGATGGCCCCGCCTTTCTACGGCAGGTCAAGGGGTTGGCGCCCGGCGCTCAACTGCTTGTGCAGGTCACCGGCTATGCCGAGCCGGGCAAGGCGATCCCGGTCACTGCACGGCCGCTGTTCAAAAGCCGATATGCCATCGTCACACCGGACGCGCCGGGCCTCAACATCTCGCGCAGCATTCGCGACGAAGACGCGCGCGACCGGCTGTTGGAAATCGCCCATGACCAGATGGGCGACAGTGCATTCGGCCTGATATTGCGATCCTGCTGTGCGGACGCCGAGGCGGACGAGATTGCCGAAGACATCGTTGCGATGGCGGGCCTGGCAGACAAGGTTCTGGGTGACGTTGGTGACGGGCCGGAAACCCTTGCCGAAGGCGATGGCCCGCACACCCTTGCCTGGCGGGACTGGACCGATCCGGCCGAAGTGGTGACACGGCCGGGCGGGTTCGAGACCCACGGTGTGCTGGACGCGCTGGACATGGCCCGCGGGATTGCCGAACCGCTTCCCGGCGGCGGGCAGCTGTTCATTCAGCCGACCCGTGCACTGGTGGCAGTGGATGTGAATACTGGGGCGGACACCTCTCCGGCGGCCGGTCAGAAGGCCAATTTCGCCTGCGCCAAAATCCTGCCGCGTGCGCTGCGGGTGCGGGGCCTTGGCGGGCAGGTCACGCTGGATCTGGCGCCGATGCCGAAAAAGGACCGGCGCGGGTTCGAAGCTGCCCTGCGCGCGGCGTTCAAGCAGGACAGCGAGGAAACCACTCTGGCGGGCTGGACCCCGCTGGGCCATTTCGAATTGCAGCGCAAACGTGGACGCATCCCTCTGACGGAGGTGCTGAAGTGAGCTGCCCGATCTGCGGTGACGATACGGTTGCGAAATACCGCCCCTTCTGTTCCAGGCGTTGCGCCGATCTGGATCTGGCCAAGTGGCTGAACGGATCCTATGCCTTACCATCCGAGCGCGAGGACGACCCCGAAGAGAATGGCGAAATCGCCGATTCCCTTTCTGAACGTCCGCATTGAAAAAATGTCAAAAAGCCTCTGGACACCGCCTGTGGCAAGTCATAGAAGGCCTCCACCCAACGGTCGACACCGTTCCCGTGCCCGGGTAGCTCAGGGGTAGAGCAGTGGATTGAAAATCCTCGTGTCGGTGGTTCGATTCCGCCCCCGGGCACCACTAAATCACTGAAATGGTTGGTGAAAATGTGGTAGCTGCGATGCAGTCATCCAGCTATGAATAGTTACGTAGTGTTACGTAGCTGGGCCTGACGACATGGCGAAATCCAAGAGCGCATTCAAAAGCTTCAAGAAGATTCGAAAAGGCTTGGCTATCTTCAAGAATGGCCACAGCAAGTTCTGGACGCTTCGGCTTTGGGATCCGCTGGCTAAGCGTTACGTACAGCGATCAACGAAAGAAACTGTGCGTCTTGAGGCCATTGAGGCCGCGGTAGAGTTCGCCGATAATTTCAAGAGCGGTGGGCACCCTCTCCACGCTGCTAAGAAGTCTACCAGCTTTGAGCACTACGCGAAGCAGTTGATCCAGATGCAAGCTCTGAAGGGCGGGAAGTGGTCCGGGGGTGACGCGAAGCTGTTGAACCGATCAGATGACGGATTGATCGCGTATTTTGGCAAGTGGGATGTGTCGAAGATCAATACCGGCGCTGTTCGGGACTATCTGCTGAAGCTCGACGCCAACCGCGGCAAGCCCTTGGCTGAAAGCACGAAGGCCAAACACACGATCATCATGCGCAAGGTGCTGGCAATCGCGGTTGAGGACGGGGTGTTGAACGTCTTGCCGGTTATGCCCAAGCAGAAGACAGTAGATACGCCCCGGCTGGCCTTCACTGACTCGGAATACAAGAAGTTCATCAGGTCGGCACGTGAGTGCGCAAAGCGGGGTGATGTCGTCCGCGGTGTGAAGGTTAGAGAACATCATGCACGGATGTTTACCTTCATCGTTCACAGCTTCCTTCGCCCCACCGAATCCGAGTTGTTCGGGTTGAAGCACAGGGATGTCCAAGTCAAAGGTCAGCCGCCCCACTTGGAGATGAAAATCGACGGAAAGACCGGCAAACGAACAAGCGTAACTATGCCGATTGCTGTCCCGCTATATCAGGGCATGTTGAACCCATTTGACGAGAATGGCCCTGACAAGAACGCCTATGTCTGGATGCCAGAATACCCAAATCGAACAACTGCGATCAACACAGCTCGGCGGATATTCAACCACATCTTGGAGAATGCTGGGCTGACTGATGATGATCAGAAATTTTCACCCTATTCCTTGCGTCACTACTCCCTGCAAGCCCGGCTGAGAGGGTCAAAGGGCAAGGTGAACATACACACGCTGGCGACGAACGCGGGGACATCGGTTGATCAGCTGGAACGCTTTTACCTCAAGAAGATGGCACCATCGAAAGAGTTGATCGAGAACCTGCAGACTAACGGGGACTAACTGGTTCTTGGGATAGTGAAGAAGTCCAATATCGCCAAGGCGCCAATACCGGATAGTACACCCTCCAAGCTGCGTGTGGGTGCCGGAGGTCAAACATCTTTCCGTTGAGTAGTTGCAGCTTAGGCCTTACTCAGATGGTCAACTGACGTATCGAAATGCAAAAGACGCAGCGATTCAAGAGAGAGGTTCGCAGAAATGTCTATTGATGGTTTTTTGACATTTTTGGGATTCTTGGCAGCCGGTTTTGCTCTGCTTGACGAAGTATCTAAGCTGCGGCTCCTGCTGCACGTGAAGCGGCAAGTTTTGTGGTTTTTGTTTTCGTTCGCCTTGATCGGTGCATTATTACTGCCTGAAGAGCCCTCCAAAAGTGTTCCTAGCTACTACCCTGGCCCCATAGCCAGTTTCGCCAAATGGGCCGATAATTCAGCCAGTGGTGCTGGTGGGGTTGCATTTATCATACTGATTCTTTGGGCATTCGTTGCCGCTTTTCTCTACAAAACGGCTAGGCCAACGACCTCGTCTTTGAACAAGCTGAACATACTAGCAGACAGATTGGCAACACAGGGAAGGTACCTAGAGCTGGTAGAAGTCGTGAAGCCTTACATTCTTTTGATTCATAAGGCATCAAGGCGTGAGCCTCCCCAACTGAACTGGTCCACCGTTATGTTTAGGAAACGGAGGACCAAGAATGGCAAACAAGAGACCGAAGCCGGAAGAGATTAT
>NZ_JBQFYW010000005.1:0-250519 GCF_056541825.1 Ruegeria sp. AF8
GCCCGGGACAGGTGGCCAGAGACTATTCGATGAATAATCCCTCCAAAAACCCCGCATAGTTGGGAAAAAGAAAGGCCGTGGCCTAGCCGGGGCTGTCCTTTTGCGCGACGCGGGGTGACCGCTCCGACGGACACAAGACTTGCCAAACGCGCATCAAATCCTCACTTTGTCAAAGAGTTACAAGCTGAGGAAATCTTGCGCCCTGGCCACGCATCTTGAGCATATCTTTCTGAATGTCTTCAATATTGTCCTGCCGGTTCTGATCTGTATCGGCCTGGGTTATTGGCTTGCCATCATCAAGGCGCCGTTCGACAACAAGGTGATCGGAGAGCTGATTTCGCGGGTCGGCTTTCCCACATTGGTCATTTCGCACATCACCACCGCCAGGATCGACGCCGCCGTTTTTTTGAATGTCATCGGGGCGGCGGCTCTGACGGTCGTGGGATTTGGCATCCTGAGCTTTGTCGCATTCAAATTTTTGAAAATTTCAGTTCCCGCGTTTCTCGGACCCTTCATGCATGGCAATGTAGGCTCTGTCGGTCTGCCCATAACATTGCTCACCTTCGGGGGTACCGGGATGGCCTATACGATGGGCTTCGTCGTGGTTGTCCTGCTCAGCATGTTCTCGGTCGGTATCTGGATACCCTCGCGCAGGATTTCCCTGAAAACCGTATTGGCATCGCCGGTGATCTATGCGGCATTCGTCGCGCTGGCCCTCGTCGTGACCGATACAGCATTACCCAAACCACTGGCTTCGAGCCTGGATATTCTTGGTGGGCTGGCAATCCCGTTGCTGTTGCTGACGATGGGACACACCCTGGCCACTTTCAGGATCGGCAAGCTGGGGCAGTCGGTCTTGCTGGCTTCCGTGCATCTAGTCATAGCCGTCGCAGTGGCGCTGAGCGTAGTGCGGATTCTGGGACTGACCGGTACCGAACGCGGGGTAGTCATCCTGTGCTGTCTGATGCCATCATCGGTTGCGAATTACCTGTTCGCCGATCAGTACCTGCCCGATGAAGCGCCGGATGTGGCGGGCTTCATTCTGGTCTCGACAGTGGTGTCCGTGCTTGTCCTGCCGCTGGCGCTGACGTTCTGGGTCTGATCCCGCCAAGGCAGGCAGTTTTGCCATCGGTTGACATCTTATTCTTGAAGAACATGACGTTGACCGCTCCAAATGAGGTGCAAGGGTCCTGTTCGGAAACGGGCCGCAATTGGTGACGAAAACTGCCATTCAATTTCCACATTCTTAAATTAGTTCTGAATCAGAAACAGAGTTGGAGAAGAGTATGGATTGGGCCGCCAGCATTTTCGCCCAATTTCGATTGACATTCTGGGGGTGGGAATCCCGCCTGGCCATTTCTTATCTTTTTGTAACGATCCTGATGGTTTATGCGATCTGGCTGCTTCGCGGCAGACCGTCGGGCTTCCTTCGGTTCCTGCTGCCCAGGGAAGTTTACCGGCATAGGTCCAACTTGATCGATATCCAGATCTTCGTCGTGAACGCATGTCTCGGCGCATTCGGTGTGTTTGGCGCCGTGTTGTTGACTCCGGTTGTAACCCACAATTTTCTGGAGGCATTGGTGAGTTTCAACACCGCCCAGTTGCGGCCAATTCAAGTGTCCTGGGGGCGGAGCGCGCTGGCAACGGTCATCATGATCTTGTCCATGGATTTCTGTAAATACTGGGCGCATTATATCCACCATGAATACAAGCTTCTCTGGCCGTTTCACGCATTACATCATTCAGCCGAGGTGATGACGCCACTGACGGCCACGCGAAACCACCCGGTTTTTCTGGTCATCCGAAACCTGATTTACAGCGTCGTGCTGGGACTGGTGCAGGCTCTGATGCTCTATTTGCTCATCGGACAGATTGATCTGCTGACGATCGGGGGCGCGAATGCCGGGTACTTTTTGTTCAACCTGTTTGGGGCCAATCTCCGTCACAGCCATGTCTGGCTCAGCTATGGCCGGGTGATGGAACACATATTGATTTCGCCGGCCCAGCATCAAATTCACCACTCACGTGCGGTCAAGCACCACAACAAAAACTACGGTGAGGTTTTTGCCTTTTGGGACTGGATGTTCGGCACGCTCTATATTCCGAAAGCACAGGAAAAGCTTGAGTTCGGTCTGGCTGACGCCCAGGGGAATGCAATCGAGCAACCCCATGTCACATTGCGAGATGCACTGTTCAAGCCGTTTTTCGAGAGCCTTGAGGAGGCGACCGGGATACAGCCTGTGCGCCGCGCACCCGCAAAAGAACCGGCGGACCCGGCAAAGTGACCAGAGGCGTATCAATATGGCTGGATGTTTTGCGCGCCGTGGCGACCATAGTGGTTGTCTTGTCACATTGGGCCTACCCGCGCTTCACTGAAACCAGATATGCGTTTTTTCGCGACTGGAACCTTGGAAGTGACGCGGTCATCGTTTTCTTCGTGATTTCAGGATGCGTTATCGCCTATGCCGCCGAGCGCGACGCAAAGCCAGGGCGTTTTGTGTTCAATCGTCTGACAAGGCTTTGGTCCGTCATTCTCCCGGCGCTCATTCTGACGATGGCGTTTGATGCTGTGGGGATGCACAAAGACCCGTCCGCGTATCCCTCGAAATTCTATCAGGCTCATTCGGTGGTCGATTTTCTCGTCAGGGGCCTGAGTTTTTCAAACGAGTGGTCGCTGTTTGGTCGTACGCGGCTTGGCACCAATGGGCCGCTATGGTCGCTTAGCTATGAGGCGGCGTATTATGCCCTGTTCGGAGTTGCGTTCTTCCTGCGTGGTCCGTCCAGACTGGCTATGCTGATGTTGGGTGCGTTGGTATTTGGCCTCGATGTCTTGCTCCTGATGCCAGCCTGGTTGCTTGGGGTGGGTTTCTGGTATTGGTTGCGCTCAGGCGGCCCCCGGCGAATTACGCGGTATGCGGGGTTCATATTGGCCGTTGTTGGACCTTTGGGGTACCTGACGTGCCAGCTCACCGGCGTTCCACAGGTTCTTGCGGCGGCCACTGCGGATACGTTGCACGTGCAGGACGCGCGGTCACTGCTTGGATTTTCAGATGAGTTCATCTGGAATTTCCTGATTGGTGTATTTACGGTCTGCCACCTTGTCGGCATGTCCGCTGTCTATGCTGGCAGGCAGGGTCAGTTTCAGATGCTCAGGTGGCTCGCGGGTGCAAGTTTTTCGATTTACGTCGTTCATTATCCCACGCTGCATCTTTTGGATGCCTTCCTGCCGGATATGCCCGGGCGAGACGCGCTCCTCCTGTCTGGGTCAGTGGCTGCCGGATTGGTCTTCGCATCGATATTTGAACGCCCGATTGGAAAACTACGTTCGGCAATCAGGACAGGCTGGGCCAGACCCCGACTGCAGGCGTCAAAGGCCAGTACACCGCCGCCGGGCTGAAGATCGGGCACAACAGGCAAACTGCTCGGTAGATGACCGGAAACGGGGTCAAAGAATGGCCGCGCCCGGCGTCGTTTTCACCAGATTGGGCAAAACATTTTAGGGTTGCCACAGCTCCCAACCCCCTGTATAGCGCGCGAGTTCTCAGCAAGAACGTCAAGGCGGGTTGATTCCCGCCTTTTGGGTTCGAAGAGGGTTGGCGATGCGCGTCTGTCCTCCTCTCAACCCCAACGCCTGATAAAAGGCTGTTATTATGCAAAGCCAAAATATCCGTATTCGGCTGAAGGCATTTGACTATCGCGTTCTGGATGCCAGCACGCAAGAGATCGTCAACACTGCCAAGCGGACCGGCGCGAACGTGCGCGGCCCGATCCCGCTGCCGAACAAGATCGAGAAGTTCACGGTTCTCCGTGGCCCTCACGTTGACAAGAAATCCCGCGACCAGTTCGAGATCCGCACGCACAAGCGTCTGCTCGACATCGTTGATCCGACCCCCCAGACCGTTGACGCGCTGATGAAGCTCGACCTCGCTGCTGGTGTGGACGTCGAGATCAAGCTGCAGTCGTAAGATCGGAGGGTATAGATTATGCGCTCTGGTATTATCGCAAAAAAAGTTGGCATGACCCGCCTGTTCATGGAAGACGGCAAGCAGATCCCTGTGACCGTTCTTCACCTGGACAACCTGCAGGTCGTTGCACAGCGTACCGCTGAGAAAGACGGCTACACCGCCGTTCAGCTGGGCGCCGGTGCCGCCAAGGCAAAACGCACCTCCAAGGCCATGCGCGGTCACTATGCCGCTGCCAAGGTCGAGCCCAAGCGCAAGCTGGCCGAGTTCCGCGTCTCCGAAGACGCGCTGATCGAAGTGGGCGCCGAGATTTCGGCGGAACACTTCCTGGAAGGTCAGAAAGTTGACGTTTCGGGCACCTCGATCGGTAAAGGCTTTGCCGGTGCGATGAAGCGCTGGAACTTCGGTGGTCTGCGCGCCTCGCACGGTGTTTCGATCAGCCACCGTTCGCACGGCTCAACGGGTCAGTGTCAGGACCCGGGCAAGGTGTTCAAAGGCAAGAAGATGGCCGGTCACATGGGTGCTGCCCGTGTCACCACCCAGAACCTCGAGGTTGTCAAAACCGACGCCGACCGTGGTCTGGTCTTCATCAAAGGCGCCGTTCCCGGACCGAAATCGGGCTGGGTTACCGTCAAGGACGCCGTCAAGAAGAAAGCACCGGAAGGCCTGCCTTTCCCGGCTGCTGTGAAATCGGCTGCAACCGAAGCACCTGCGGAAGAAGCGCCCGCGGAAGGTGGTGAAGCATGAAACTTGATGTAATCAAACTGGACGGCGGCAAGGCCGGCGACATCGAGCTGGATGCGGACCTGTTCGGCCTCGAGCCGCGCGCGGACATCCTGCACCGTGTGGTCCGTTGGCAGCGCAACAACGCGCAGGCCGGCACCCACAAGGTCAAGACCCGCTCGGAAACCAGCTACTCGACCAAGAAGATCTATCGCCAGAAGGGCACCGGTGGCGCTCGCCATGGTGACCGCAACGCGCCGATCTTCCGCAAGGGTGGTATCTACAAGGGCCCGACCCCGCGTTCGCACGGCCACGACCTGCCGAAAAAGTTCCGCAAGCTTGGCCTGCGCCACGCTCTGTCGGCGAAAGCCAAGGCAGGTGAACTGGTCGTGATCGAGAACGCCGAAGCCGAAGGCAAGACCGCCGCACTGGCCAAACAGGTTGCAAACCTGGGCTGGAAACGCGCTCTGGTCATCGACGGCGCGACCGTGAACGAAGGTTTCCTGAAGGCGTCGCGCAACATCGAAGGTCTGGATATCCTGCCGTCGATGGGTGCAAACGTTTATGACATCCTCAAGCGTGACACCCTGGTGCTCACCAAAGCGGCTGTCGAAGCACTGGAGGCTCGTCTGAAATGAGCGCGAAGGCAGAACACTACGACGTGATCCGCAAGCCGATCATCACCGAAAAGTCGACCATGGCCTCTGAGAACGGCGCGGTTGTCTTTGAAGTGGCGATCGACAGCAACAAGCCGCAGATCAAAGAGGCCGTTGAGGCGCTGTTTGGTGTGAAGGTGAAAGCGGTGAACACCACCGTGACCAAAGGCAAGGTAAAGCGGTTCCGCGGCCAGCTGGGCCGTCGGAAAGACGTCAAAAAAGCATATGTGACCCTGGAAGAGGGTAACACCATCGACGTGAGCACCGGTCTCTGATCGGAACGTCTTTGGAGAAAGATAAAGGCCCCCGCGAAAGCGGGGGTTTTTTGTTGGTGCCTAACTCAAGAGGATAGCAAGTTTGATTGTATTGGCTTGTTTAGCCACCCGTTGCGCGATAGTCGTCTAGCAAATTTAACTTGTAGAAACCACTTGTTGATATATATGGCAACACTGTTAGAGTTATGTGAGTCGGGTCTACTGATAAAAATTGATCCGCTAGAAGATGATGAGCAACCTTGGAGAACGCTATATGCAACGCCTGAATTTGTTGAATGGCTTGACGCTGTCCTTCCGGTCATGGACCACAATGAGCTTTATTCAAGTTTGTTGCCAATCGAACAGGTGTTCGCAGTTTTTCACGAATTTGTTTCCGGCGACGAGTTCTCTACGGATCGCCGCTTCAAAAAACTAAACTTCAATCCTGAACAGTATGTTTGGGAGATAAAAACGGATGACATACGAATATTTGGTTGGGTGCCGCAAAAAGACGCCTTTATCTGTTGTTACGGTGACAACGCGGATCAAATCAAATTGCTTGATCTTTACAGTAGGTACGTAGCTCAAACATCGTACGTTCGACATGAAATCGATTTGGACGAGCCGAAGTGCTGCCAGAGCAAGGAGTATAGTGATGTCATATCAACTAAAGATTGACCCTAAATCACGCAAAGCAGCCAAATTTATTTCTCAGCTCCAGAAGAAATTGCAAGCTGAGTTAGTTGCATCAGGCATGACACAGCAAGAAGTCGCTGAAGTGCTGGGAGTCGATCGGTCGGTGGTAAATCGACGTTTAAAAGGTAGTGCGAACTTGACTGCTAGATCGATTGCAGAGTTTGCTTATGCGTTTGACAAGGAAATCGACCTTGAGTTCGTCGAGAAAGATCGTCGGGAAAAGACAAACTCTACTGAGGCGACTTCAAATGTGATCGACTTGCGGCAAGATGCACAAAACTCTCCAACTGGAAACCTCGTCTCCGGATCGACGTTTAGAATTGAAAGTGCGGCGTCGTGAATTCAGAAGCATATGGCACGACAGTCTTCTGCGATGACATTAGGTACGAAACTAATGGCAAGCTGACGTTGGTCGGGTGCTACACCGGCGAAATGAACTTCTCTGGACCGGCTCCAGGTTTGCTGCCCAACTTTGGTGCTCTTGTTAATTTGAGGGTACCGATAAATGTCGAGATCAATACTATTAAACTCTGTGTCTACCTTGAACTTGAGAGTTCTCGGGATGAGATTTTTAGCACTGAAATTGAGATTACGGACGAACAGCGAAAGAATGCATTTGCTGGGACTGAAAATGAACGCCCAGAGGACAAAGTCCTCTCTATGACGTTTCCTCTTCACTGGTCACCACTTCCGGTGAATGAAAAGGGGAGGATTAAGGTGAGAGCGTACTTGGACAATGATATAGAGGTGCGACTTGGCACCCTAAAAATGAACTTTGTCGAAGGTGATGGCAAAGGCAAAGAAGCCTAAAGGTTCTTGAGGGCTTGAGGGCTTGAGGGGTAAAGGGGAACAACGAAGTTTCTGCTTCAATCCCCTATAGACACCCACCCCCAACCCTGTTACATGCTCCCAATCTTGCGGCCTCGGATTCGTTCCGGGGCCTCTGATATTTGTAACCGGGGACCTTCGGGGCCCTATACCCTTGGCACCTACGGGGGCCTATCACATAGCGGGGGAACCCCTCGCACTTGCTAAACGGAAGACAGAAAGCATGGCACTCAAGTCGTACAAGCCGACGACGCCGGGCCAGCGCGGGCTGGTGCTGATCGACCGTTCGGAGCTTTGGAAAGGACGTCCGGTCAAGTCTCTCACTGAGGGTTTGACCAAATCGGGCGGCCGGAACAACACCGGACGGATCACTTCACGCCGCCGCGGCGGTGGCGCAAAGCGTCTCTACCGGATCGTTGACTTCAAACGGAACAAATTTGATGTCGCGGCAACCGTCGAGCGGATCGAATACGACCCGAACCGGACCGCATTCATCGCACTGGTAAAATACGAAGACGGCGAGCAGGCATATATCCTGGCTCCGCAGCGTCTGGCTGTTGGTGACAAGGTTGTGGCATCCGCCAAGGCCGACATCAAGCCGGGCAACGCAATGCCGTTCTCGGGCATGCCCATCGGTACCATCATCCACAACATCGAGATGAAGCCTGGCAAAGGCGGTCAGATCGCACGTGCGGCCGGTACTTACGCTCAGTTCGTTGGTCGCGATGGCGGCTACGCTCAGATCCGTCTGAGCTCGGGCGAGCTGCGCATGGTCCGTCAGGAATGCATGGCCACCGTTGGTGCCGTGTCCAACCCCGACAACAGCAACCAAAACCTCGGTAAAGCCGGTCGTATGCGCCACAAGGGCGTGCGTCCGTCGGTTCGTGGTGTTGCAATGAACCCGATCGATCACCCGCACGGTGGTGGTGAAGGTCGTACCTCGGGTGGCCGTACGCCGGTTACTCCGTGGGGTAAGGACACCAAGGGTAAGCGTACCCGCAACAAGAACAAAGCGTCCCAGAAGCTGATCATCCGCTCGCGGCACGCCAAGAAGAAGGGACGTTAATCCATGTCTCGCTCTGTTTGGAAGGGTCCTTTCGTCGATGCTTACGTGCTGAAAAAAGCCGAAGCAGCGCGCGAGTCGGGCCGCAACGAAGTCATCAAAATCTGGTCGCGTCGTTCCACCATTCTGCCCCAGTTCGTGGGTCTGACCTTTGGTGTGTACAACGGCCAGAAGCATATCCCCGTCAACGTCTCGGAAGACATGATCGGTCAGAAGTTCGGTGAGTACTCGCCGACCCGGACCTATTACGGTCACGCCGCAGACAAAAAAGCGAAGCGGAAGTAAGTCATGGGCAAGGAAAAGAACCCCCGCCGCGTGGCCGAAAACGAAGCAATGGCGAAAACCCGCATGCTTCGCACCAGCCCGCAGAAACTGAACCTGGTTGCGCAGATGATCCGCGGCAAGAAAGTCGAGAAGGCTCTGACCGACCTCACTTTCTCGAACAAGCGTATCGCGCAGGACGTGAAGAAGTGCCTGCAATCCGCAATCGCCAACGCCGAGAACAACCACAACCTGGACGTGGACGAGCTGATCGTCGCAGAAGCCTGGGTTGGCAAGAATCTGGTCATGAAACGCGGCCGTCCGCGGGCCCGTGGCCGTTTCGGCAAGATCATGAAGCCGTTCTCGGAGATCACCATCAAGGTGCGTCAAGTTGAGGAGCAAGCCTAATGGGTCATAAAGTAAATCCGATTGGCATGCGCCTGCAGGTCAACCGCACCTGGGACAGCCGCTGGTACGCAGACACCAAAGATTATGGTGACCTGCTGCTCGAAGACCTCAAGATCCGTGAGTTCATCCAGAAAGAATGCAAGCAGGCCGGTGTTGCCCGTGTGATCATCGAGCGTCCGCACAAGAAGTGCCGCGTGACGATCCACACTGCACGTCCCGGTGTCATCATCGGCAAGAAAGGTGCGGATATCGAAGTTCTGCGCAAGAAGCTTGCCGCCATGACCGACAGCGAACTGCACCTCAACATCGTCGAAGTGCGCAAGCCCGAGCTTGACGCGCAACTGGTTGCCGAGTCGATCGCTCAGCAGCTGGAGCGCCGGGTTTCTTTCCGCCGCGCGATGAAGCGGGCCGTGCAGAACGCCATGCGCATGGGCGCCCTGGGTATCCGGGTGAACGTCGCGGGCCGTCTGGGCGGTGCCGAAATCGCACGGACCGAATGGTACCGCGAAGGCCGCGTGCCTCTGCACACTCTGCGCGCCGACATCGATTACGCACTTGCCGAAGCCTCGACCCCTTACGGGATCATCGGGATCAAGGTCTGGATCTTCAAAGGTGAGATCATGGAGCACGATCCGCAGGCACGTGACCGTAAAGCACAGGAACTCCAGGACGGCCCTGCACCCCGTGGTGCTGGTGGCGGTCGTCGCTAAGGAGGGAAAGATATGCTTCAACCAAAGCGTACAAAATTCCGCAAGATGCACAAAGGCCGGATCAAGGGCGAAGCCAAGGGCGGCTCTGATCTGAACTTTGGCACCTACGGTCTGAAAGCACTGCAGCCCGAGCGCGTCACCGCGCGCCAGATCGAAGCTGCACGTCGTGCCATGACACGTCACATGAAACGTCAGGGCCGCGTCTGGATCCGGATCTTCCCGGATACTCCCGTGACCTCGAAGCCGACCGAAGTCCGTATGGGTAAAGGTAAAGGCTCCGTCGACTTCTGGGCGGCCAAGGTCAAGCCCGGTCGCGTGATGTTCGAGATCGACGGCGTCAACGACGACATCGCCCGCGAGGCCCTGCGCCTGGCCGCGATGAAGCTGCCGATCAAGACCCGTATCGTGGTTCGCGAAGACTGGTAAGCGATTGGGGCCTCGGCCCCGCTCGTGACAAGATTGGCCCCGTCGGGAAACCGGCGGGGTTTTTTCTGCGCCACTGGAAAACCTTGATGGTGAAAATGGGATCGACGCGTATCGGGTACACCTCTAGGCTGCTGGACATCCAAAGGGGAGCGCCATGGTCCAGCTGCGTAAGAAGGTTTTCATCAAAGAAGTTATCACTTCAGACCAGATGGGTCAGGCATGCGCGCCAATTGTCCGTGTGGCTGCAATGGCGGTATTTCGGAATCCATTGGCCGGGAGATTCGCAGAAGACTTGTCAGAGTTGTTTGAGGTCGGTGGCGATTTGGGTGAGGGCCTCGCCGCCGAAGCAATCGCTCAATTGAGCGGCGCTCCGATCTCTTACGGGAAGGCCGCGATTGTTGGCTTGAACGGTGATTTGGAGCAGGGTGGCGCGGTGATTCACCCCAGGCTTGGAGCTCCGATGCGCGCGGCGACCGGTGGGGGCGAGGCCGTAATCCCCTCCAACGCCAAATTGGGTGCGCCGGGGTGTGCAATCGACTTACCTCTTGGTCATAAGGATAACCCGTGGTCGTTTGACCATTTTGACACGATGACATTGAGTGTCCCCGACGCTCCGAAGCCGGACGAAATCGTACTATGCCTTGCTTATGCCGACGGCGGTCGCCCTATTCCGCGTTGTGGCAAAGGCCCAATTAAGATGTGATCCTGGCAACATTGGCTGGTCATGGCAAAAAGGCTGGGTTATTCCCGGCCTATGGCACAGATTGAATCCCTCTTCGTTACCCGTCTCTACCGCGCAGCTTTGTCCGAGTTCGTTCCCGAAATCGACCCGGAAGAGTTGGAAAGCTCCTGTCTTGTCATCGCCGAGGACGATGAGGCCGGGCAGGAATGGTGCGAGGAAAACGGCTATCCCGGCTATACCAGCTATGCCTCGCTGACCGATCTGCCCTGGCGGTTCCCGATCTTTGCTGATCTGGTCAAGGTGCTGGACCAGCACGTCGCGGCCTTCGCCAGGGATCTGGAGTTTGATCTGGATGACCGCGAACTTAAGCTTGAGGATCTGTGGATCAACATTCTTCCAGAGGGCGGGATGCATGCCAGCCATCTGCATCCGCATTCGGTGATTTCCGGCACCACCTATGTGTCCATGCCCGAAGGCGCCAGTGCGCTGAAACTGGAAGACCCGCGATCAGGCCGCATGATGGCCGCCCCGATGCGCCACAAGGAGGCGCGGCGTGAATTGCAGCCGTTCATCTATGTAAAGCCGCAGGTGGGCGATGTCCTGCTGTGGGAAAGCTGGCTACGCCACGAGGTGCCGATGAACATGGCGGAAGAGGAGCGGATCAGCGTCAGCTTCAACTATCGCTGGGACTGACACCGGGCCTCAGTCGAACACGACCTCGACAGGGATGCCGGCCAGCATCTCGCCCAGATTGGAAACCCGCGTCGCCCGGTCGAAACGGCCGTGGTTGTTCAGCCCGGTTCCAAGCAGTTGAACAATCTCCGGCGACCCCGCGAATTTCGAATGGCTGCCCGAGGTTGAATCGTCGATTTCCGTCAGGTCGATCGCCACAACGCCCAGATCGGCCAGTTCCGCGCTGTTGCTCGCGCCGACGCGAGGTACCCCGCCCGCCAGCCGCCGCGAGAAGTTCAGTGCGCTGTCGTCCTGCGACAGCAGCACAAAGATTTCCTTGTCGTGCGGGCCGATCTCCTGCAACTGGATCCGGAACAGGTCCATGTCGATATCGGGCGAGGCCAGAACCACAGCCTTCAGCGCTGATGCGTTTTGCAACCTTCCGCGTTTTGCAGCATCCACCAGCGCCTCCATGGTCAGAAACCCTCCCATGGAATGCGCGAATACATCGAATCCATCGGCATTGGTGCGCGACAGGATGGTGCTGATCTCCTCGATCTTCGGGCGGGCGATCAGCGCGCTGTTCAGGTCATAGACATATTTCGTCAGCTTCGCCGCCGAGGCCCAGTCGAACAGGACCGGCACGCCCTCATAGCCGGAATCCTCGACAAACTGCGCGAGGCGCAGAACCGCATCGCTGGTTGTGTTGTTGTACCCGTGCACGAAGAACAGGATATCGCGGCTGCCTGCGGGCAGCTTCGCAAGCTCCGCGTTCACGGCCCGAATAAAGGCCCCGTCCGAGCCATAGATCTTGGGGTCGATGATCGCGAATTCCTTTCGAGGGTCCGGCGGCAACCGTTTGGCCCGTTCAAGGTTGCCGGTTTCGTGGATGGGCGGGATCGACACCTCGACCGATGCAAGCCCCAGTTCCGGTGCGCGCTGGTCTGAATAAAGCGCGCCTACGACCTCCGACGCCTGCCGTGTGGAGGCAATGAAGATCTGGTGTTTTTTGGCGCTGGCCACAGAGGCTGCCGGAATTTCGGGATTGTCCACGCCGATCAGTTCGGGAGGGCGAGAGCAGCTCGCCACAATCGACAGCATCGCGACCATTCCGACCGCTTTCAGCAATGTCACCACGTTCACTTCCCCAATCTTTTAGCCAATCTGTTCATACCCGGTCACCTGCATGGCAGGGTCGTCAATACGGGTTCAAATCTCAACTGGTTTTGTGGTAGCGGGTCGGCGCGGAACAGGCAATGACGAAACCCGAAAAGGGCGTTGGCCGGGCGTGGCAAAGCGCAAACCAGATCCGCGCCGGTATGATATGATCCTCCGGGCAGAGGGGGGGCAGCATGAAAGAAACCGAACGCGTGGTTCGCCAATTCTTCGAAAGCGGGGGATTTCGAACCTACCGGGATAAGATATCATGTTCGCTATTGTTCGGTCATGCGGGTGAAAGATGGCATGGTCACCGAAGGGCGGGACTACAATGACAGCGCCACGATTGTACGACAGCTTGGGTTGATCTAAAGAACGATTGGCAAGCAAATTCTGAAACATACCGTCTTTCCAAACTTTCCCTTGCCACCCACCCCCTAAACCCTTATACGGCGGCATCCTGCGTGTCCCCCGGCCGAGTCGGGGGATTCGTATGTCTATCATTCATCCACCAGGTCCAAGGTGACCCTGTCAGGGGGCCTTCTGGTGTTTTGAGCAAAGGAAAAGGCGATGAACGCCCAAGAACTGCGTGACAAGACCCCGGACCAGCTCCGCGAGGAACTGGCCAACCTGAAGAAAGAAAGCTTCAACCTGCGCTTTCAACAGGCAACCGGTCAGCTGGAAAACACTGCCGGCATCAAAGCGGCCCGCCGCAATGCTGCCCGCGTCAAAACCATTCTGAACGAAAAGGCCGCTGCCGCGGCATCCGAGGAGTAATCAGATGCCCAAGCGTATCCTGCAAGGCACCGTGACCAGCGACGCCAACGAACAGACCATCACCGTGCTGGTCGAGCGCCGCTTCAAGCACCCGCTGCTGCACAAAACCGTCCGTAAGTCCAAGAAATACCGGGCTCATGACGAAAAGAACGCCTTCAAGGTCGGCGATACCGTACGCATCATCGAATGCGCGCCGAAATCGAAGACGAAACGTTGGGAAGTTCTGGAGGCGTAAGCCGCCAGGACTTTTCCATTTGTCGAAACCCTGGGGGATCTAACAAGACCAGCCCCCACAGGTCGGGAGAAACCACATGATCCAGATGCAGACCAATCTGGATGTCGCTGACAACTCCGGCGCACGCCGAGTTCAGTGCATCAAGGTCCTGGGTGGTTCCAAGCGTAAATACGCCTCCGTCGGCGACATCATTGTCGTCTCGGTGAAGGAAGCCATCCCGCGCGGCCGCGTGAAAAAAGGTGACGTCCGCAAGGCCGTCGTCGTACGCACCGCCAAGGAAGTCCGCCGCGAAGACGGCACCGCGATCCGCTTCGATCGCAACGCCGCCGTCATCCTGAACAACAACAACGAGCCGGTCGGTACCCGTATCTTTGGCCCGGTTGTTCGTGAGCTGCGCGCCAAGAACTTCATGAAGATCATCTCGCTCGCTCCGGAGGTGCTGTAATCATGGCTGCTAAACTCCGCAAAGGCGACAAGGTCGTCGTGCTGGCCGGCAAGGACAAGGGCAAAGAGGGAACCATTTCCTCGGTCGACCCTAAGGCCGGCAAAGCTGTTGTCGACGGCATCAACATCGCCATCCGCCACACCCGCCAGTCGCAGACCAACCAGGGTGGCCGCCTGCCTCAGGCAAACCCGATCGAGCTGTCGAACCTGGCGCTGCTGGACAAGAACGGCAAAGCAACCCGCGTCGGCTTCCGCATGGAAGGTGACAAGAAGGTTCGTTTCGCCAAGACCACGGGGGACGTGATCGATGCTTGATAACGCAACCTATACCCCGCGTCTGAAAGCTCAGTACGCTGAAACCATCCGTGCCGCTCTGAAAGAAGAGTTCGGCTACAAGAACGACATGCAGCTGCCCAAGCTGGAAAAGATCGTTCTGAACATCGGCTGTGGTGCCGAGGCCGTCAAGGACTCGAAGAAAGCGAAAGCTGCTGTCGAGGATCTGACCGCAATCGCCGGCCAGCAGGCCGTCGCGACCAAGGCGAAGAAGTCGATCGCGGGTTTCCGCGTCCGTGAAGAAATGCCGCTGGGTGCGAAAGTGACCCTGCGCGGTGACCGGATGTACGAATTCCTGGATCGTCTGATCACCATCGCAATGCCGCGCGTTCGTGACTTCCGCGGTGTGAAGCCGTCTTTCGATGGTCGTGGCAACTTTGCCATGGGCATGAAAGAGCACATCGTGTTCCCGGAAATCGACTTTGACAAGGTTGACGAAGTCTGGGGCATGGACATCGTAATTGCCACCACAGCGAAAACCGACGCTGAAGCAAAGGCACTGTTGAAAGCTTTCAACATGCCGTTCAACGCGTAAGCGCCGGGAGGATTGAGACATGGCTAAAAAAGCAATGATCGAACGCGAGAAGAAGCGCGCACGCCTGGTGGCACAATACGCCGAAAAGCGTGCGGCTCTGAAAGAGATCGCAAATGACGAGAGCAAGCCGATGGAAGAGCGCTTCAAGGCGCGCCTGAAGCTGGCGAAACTGCCGCGCAACAGCTCGGCCACCCGTCTGCACAACCGCTGTCAGCTGACCGGTCGTCCCCACGCTTACTACCGTAAGCTGAAGGTCAGCCGTATTGCGCTGCGCGAGCTGGGTTCTGCTGGTCAGATCCCCGGCATGGTGAAATCGAGCTGGTAAGGGAGAGAGTGATATGAACGATCCTATCGGCGATATGCTCACCCGTATCCGCAACGCGCAAATGCGCGGCAAGTCCACCGTTTCCACCCCCGCATCCAAGCTGCGTGGTTGGGTTCTGGACGTGCTGGCGGACGAAGGTTACATCCGTGGCTATGAAAAGACGACCGGCGAGAACGGTCATCCGGCCATCGAAATCAGCCTGAAATACTACGAAGGCACCCCTGTCATTCGCGAGCTGAAGCGGGTCTCGAAGCCCGGCCGTCGCGTGTACATGGGCGTCAATGACATCCCGCAGGTCCGTCAGGGTCTGGGCGTGTCGATTGTCAGCACTCCGAAAGGTGTGATGTCGGACGCAAACGCGCGCTCCAACAATGTTGGCGGCGAAGTGCTCTGCACCGTCTTCTAAGGAGGTCTGCAATGTCTCGTATTGGTAAAAAACCGGTCGAGCTGCCCAGCGGCGTTTCCGCCTCTGTGTCGGGTCAGACCATCGAAGTCAAAGGTCCGAAAGGCACCCGCAGCTTCACCGCCACCGACGATGTGACTCTGTCGGTCGAAGACAACGTGGTCAAAATTGATCCGCGTGGTTCGTCCAAGCGTGCGCGTCAGCAGTGGGGCATGAGCCGCACCATGGTTGCCAATCTGGTGACCGGCGTGACCCAGGGCTTCAAGAAAGAGCTGGAGATCCAGGGTGTGGGTTACCGCGCTCAGATGCAGGGCAACACCCTGAAGCTGAACCTGGGCTACAGCCACGACGTCGATTTCACCGCTCCGGAAGGTGTCACCATCACCGCGCCGAAGCAGACCGAGATCGTTGTGGAAGGTATCGACCAGCAGCAGGTGGGCGAAGTCGCGGCCAAAATCCGCGAATGGCGCCGTCCCGAGCCGTACAAGGGCAAGGGCATCCGCTACAAGGGCGAGTTCATCTTCCGCAAGGAAGGCAAGAAGAAGTAAGGACGCACACAATGGCAAACAGCAAAAGAACCCTGTTTCTGAAGCGCCGCCTGCGCGTTCGGAACAAACTTCGCAAGGTCAACGCGGGTCGTCCGCGTCTGTCCGTACACCGTTCGAACAAGAACATCTCTGTTCAGTTGATCGACGACGTGCGTGGCGTGACCCTGGCCTCGGCCTCGACCCTGGAAAAGGATCTGGGTGTTGTTGGCAAGAACAACGTCGAAGCGGCCACCAAAGTGGGCGCGGCCATCGCCGAGCGTGCCAAGAAGGCGGGCGTCGAAGAGGCCTATTTCGATCGTGGCGGCTTCCTGTTCCACGGCAAGGTGAAGGCTCTGGCCGACGCTGCGCGTGAAGGTGGGCTGAAGATCTAAGACCTGCGGGCGGGTTTCGATCCGCCCCGATGATCCGGGGGCCTCGACGCCAGTCGGGGCTCACTTGGATTGAACAAATCGGCGCCGCAAGCGCCTCTAGAGAAAAGGGATGCCAAGATGGCAGAACGTGAAAACCGTCGGGGCCGTGGCCGCGACCGTGAAGAAGCACCGGAATTTGCAGATCGTCTGGTCGCAATCAACCGCGTGTCGAAAACCGTAAAAGGTGGTAAGCGCTTTGGCTTCGCCGCTCTGGTGGTTGTCGGCGATCAGAAAGGCCGCGTCGGCTTTGGCAAGGGTAAAGCGAAAGAAGTGCCCGAGGCCATCCGCAAGGCGACCGAACAAGCCAAGCGTCAGATGATCCGCGTGCAGCTGCGCGAGGGCCGGACCCTGCACCACGACATCGAAGGCCGTCACGGCGCCGGTAAAGTGGTTATGCGCACCGCGCCTGAAGGTACCGGTATCATCGCCGGTGGTCCGATGCGTGCCGTGTTCGAAATGCTGGGCGTCAAGGACGTTGTGTCCAAGTCGCTGGGCAGCGCGAACCCCTACAACATGATCCGCGCCACCATCAACGGCCTGCAGAAAGAGCAGAGCCCGCGTTCGGTTGCACAGCGCCGTGGCAAGAAAGTTGCTGACATCCTGCCCAAGCGGGACGAAGCACCGGCTGCTGCTGAAGCAGAAGCATAAGGAGAGCGACCCATGGCAAAAACCATCGTCGTCAAGCAGATTGGCTCACCGATCCGCCGCCCCGCCGAACAGCGCGCAACCCTGATCGGCCTGGGCCTGAACAAGATGCACAAGACCCGTGAACTGGAGGACACTCCTTCGGTTCGCGGCATGGTCAACAAGATCCCGCATCTGGTCGAGATCATCGAAGAGCGCGATTAAGCGTTTCTTATCGAACCGAATTGGAAACGCCCTCGGGAAACCGGGGGCGTTTTCGTTTGCCGGGCATCCGTTTTTTGCCCGCACACATCATGGTTTACACGTAAAATCAGATCCTGCCGGCGATCTCGTTCATCGCTACGAACACCGCCACCACGAAAGCACCCGCAATCTGATGTCGGCTGAGGTCTTTTCGGTCGATTTGCGCCTGTTCTGGGTTATTGGCCAGCGGGTTAAAGATCCATACGCATGAATGCGCTGTTGGGGTCGGCATCATAGCCGTGGATTGGGCCGCAATAGCTGTAACCCAGTTTCTCATACAGTTTGCGCGCCGCGTCATAGTCAATAAGATGAGCCGCCCCGGTTTCCAGAACCACGGCAGTGGCGCCGCTGGACCGGGCTTCGTCCGCAAGGCGCATCATCAATATTCGCGCCAGCCCCCGGCCCCGGGCCGAAGCGGCGATATGGACCGATTTCACTTCGGCCGTGCCATCCGGCAAAGTCTTGAGCGCGCCGCAGCCCAACGGGTCGCCGTCATCATAAAGCGCCCAGAATCGTGTTCCCGGCTCGCGCAGGGCGTCCGCGTCCATGGTGTGGTTGCTTTCCGCCGGCCCTGCCTGCTGGCTGTGGGCCAGATGCGCCAAGATCAGCGGGCGCAGATCGTCCGCGCCCGGATCGGCCTCGCGGATGTCGATCATTCAGTGGGTCCAGGGGGCCCGGCGGTCGGTGGCGAAGTTTTCACCGTAGCCGCGCACGCGCAGGTTGGGTTTGCGTTTGTGCGGCTCACTCACCTGCGCCTCGATCCCATTGGCCTGCGCATATTCCAGCGCCTCTTTCTTGGTGTCGAACCGAAGACGCACCTGGGTTTGGGTGTCGTTTGACGAGGTCCAGCCCATCAGCGGGTCGACTTCGCGAGCGGAGCCCTGAGCGTATTCCAAAACCCATTTGCGGGTTTTGGCCATCCCCGAGGTCATCGCGTTTCTGGCAGGCTGGTAAATCCGTGCGCGCATTGCTGGCTCCGTCATCTTCGGCTGTTCCCTATATGCGCGGATCGGCGGTGTCCGACAAGGCTGTTTTCCAAGGGTGCGGCAGGAAATCCCAGCCGCTGAGTGGCTTTTGCCGCGCGCGAGCGGCACTGGGGCAGGCGCAACGCGCGCTTGCGATATATCCGTCGCGGCGTGTCCCGCAGCAACATGGCGCCAAATCAACGCGCCCCTTGCAATCGCCGCCTCAGCGACGACAATCCGTGAGGAGGGGATCGTCGAACGCATGGAAAATATCTGGCTGTCAAAAGTGAAACGCCTGCAAGCTCTGGCTTCGACCGGCCGTCATTATGCCAACAACGACTTTGATCGAGAACGCTATGACGAAATCGCCCGGCTTGCGGTCGAAATGCTGGCCGATCTGGGGGATATTCCCCTCGACCGGATCGAGGGGCTGGTTTCTGATTTCGCTCAGGGATACGTCACGCCCAAAGTCGATGTTCGCGGGGCGCTGATTGAAGACGGTAGAATCCTGCTGGTGCAGGAAAAAACAGACGGGCTATGGACCTTGCCGGGCGGATTTGCCGATGTCGGTCTTTCGGCCTCGGAGAATGTGGTCAAGGAGATGCGTGAAGAGGCTGGTCTGAGTGTTGCCGCCACCCATCTCTATAGCCTCCGGCACAAGGCCAAGAGGCCCTATACCGCTGACGCGCGCGACTTCTACAAACTGTTTTTCCTCTGCGCGCGCACCGATCTGCAATCCCCCAGCCCGGGCATCGAAACCCTGCAGGCGGCTTTCTTTGCTCCGGACGCCCTTCCGCCCCTGTCGCGGGGTCGCACAATTGAAGACGACATTCACAACGCCTTTGCCTCTTGTTCCGGATCATCCCCGACCGCATTGTTCGATTAATTCGATATCACGGACCGTCCCGGCAACCTTGGGGTTGCGCTTGGACAAAATAAGAACAAATTATGAAGGCCGAAGCGGAGCCTGCCCATGCCCTATGCCCATTCCGACAAGACCCAACTGACAGCCGAAGACGTCCGCGCGCGCCTGAAACTCGAAGGCGGCAAGCAGTTCGTCATGCACACCGGCTTTGCCCCCGCAGGCGACCAGCCCACGGCGATCAAGGAACTGGCGGGTGGTGTGCTGGACGGCGAACGCGATCAGGTGCTGCTGGGCGCGACCGGGACCGGCAAGACCTTTACCATGGCCAAGGTGATCGAGGAAACCCAGCGCCCCGCCATCATCCTCGCCCCCAACAAGACGCTGGCGGCGCAGTTGTATGGAGAATTCAAAGGCTTCTTCCCCGAGAATTCGGTGGAGTATTTCGTGTCCTACTACGATTACTACCAGCCCGAAGCCTATGTGCCGCGTTCAGACACCTATATCGAGAAGGAATCCCAGATCAACGAACAGATCGACCGTATGCGCCACTCGGCCACGCGCGCCTTGTTGGAGCGCGATGACGTGATCATCGTGGCCTCGGTCTCCTGTATCTACGGTATCGGGTCGGTCGAAACCTACGGGGCGATGACGCAGGACCTGAAGGTCGGGGGCGAGTATGACCAGCGTCATATCATGGCCGATCTGGTGGCGCAGCAATATCGGCGCAATGATCAGGCGTTCCAGCGCGGTTCGTTCCGGGTGCGCGGCGATTCCCTGGAAATCTGGCCCGCCCACCTCGAAGACCGCGCCTGGAAACTGTCTTTCTTCGGCGAAGAACTGGAGCAGATCACCGAATTCGATCCGCTGACCGGTGAAAAAACCGACACGATGGATCACATCCGGGTCTATGCGAACTCGCACTATGTGACGCCGAAACCGACGATGCAGCAGGCGATCATCGGCATCAAAAAGGAACTGCGCATCCGGCTGGATCAACTCGTCGGCGAAGGCAAACTGCTGGAAGCACAGCGTCTGGAACAGCGCACCAACTTTGACCTTGAGATGCTTGAGGCCACCGGCGTCTGCAACGGGATCGAGAACTACTCGCGCTATCTGACCGGTCGTGCGCCGGGCGAACCGCCCCCAACCCTGTTTGAATTCATCCCCGACCACGCGATTGTCTTTGCTGACGAATCCCATGTCAGCGTGCCGCAGATCGGCGGCATGTATCGGGGCGACTACCGGCGCAAGTTCACGCTGGCCGAACACGGGTTCCGCCTGCCGTCGTGCATGGATAACCGACCCCTCAAGTTCGAGGAATGGGATGCCATGCGCCCGCAATCCGTCTTTGTCTCGGCCACCCCCGCCAAGTGGGAGATCGAACAGACCGGCGGCGTTTTCACTGAACAGGTGATCCGCCCCACTGGCCTCTTGGACCCCGAGGTCGAAATCCGTCCCGTATCCATGCAGGTCGACGATCTGCTGGACGAGGTGCGCAAGGTCGCCGCCAATGGCTACCGCACGCTGGTCACCACGCTGACCAAACGCATGGCCGAGGACCTGACCGAATACCTGCACGAACAGGGCATCAAGGTCCGCTACATGCACTCGGATATCGACACGCTGGAACGGATCGAAATCCTGCGCGATCTGCGTCTGGGGGCGTTTGACGTGCTGGTCGGCATCAACCTGCTGCGCGAAGGGCTCGACATCCCCGAATGCGGGCTGGTCGCCATTCTGGATGCTGATAAGGAAGGCTTCCTGCGCTCGGAAACCTCGCTGATCCAGACCATCGGCCGCGCCGCGCGGAATTCCGATGGCCGGGTGATCATGTATGCCGACAAGATCACAGGCAGCATGGAGCGCGCGCTGGAGGAAACCAATCGCCGCCGCGCCAAACAACTCGCCTATAATCAGGAAAACGGCATCACCCCCGAGACGGTGAAAAAGAATGTCGAGGACGTTCTGGCCGGTCTCTACGAAGGCGACGTCGACATGAACCGCGTCACCGCCACCATCGACAAACCGATGCACGGCGCCAATCTAGAGGCCCATCTGGACGGCCTGCGCGAGCAGATGCGAAAAGCCGCCGAGAACCTGGAGTTCGAAGAAGCCGCTAATATCCGGGATGAGATCAAACGTCTGGAAGCGGTCGATCTGGCCATCGCCGACGATCCGATGGCGCGGCAATGGGCGGTCGAGAAAGCCTCGGAGGACGCCGTGAAATCGCGCGGACGGTCAACGGCTGGCAGGCCGGGGCAGCGGGGTGGGAATGTGAAGAGGCGGAAAAGGTAGCAACGTTCGCTTTGCCAAAACTGGAAGAACTCTCTCGAAATCGCGTGAGCTTTGCCCCATTCTTGCGCAGCATTCAATTTAAGTTACCTAGACAGCATGGCTTCTATAATCGTTATCGGTCTTCTTTTGGTTTTCGTTGGTCTTTCAACGGTTTGGGTTTGGTTCAGCGTTCTGTTCGGGATGCGCGAACCAACGGTCTTTCGAACCATTTTTTTGCTTCTATCGTTGTTTTCACTTTCAATTTTAGTGTGTTTTAGCGACGTAACTGGCGATCCATTTTCGTATTTTCTGACGTTGTTTATTTGGCCAATAGTCTGGTTCTATGCCGTTCCAAAACTGATTGCCGCAAAGGTCATTTATTTTTTGGCATCTACCCTGCTGATCTTGGCTGGAACCCTGGCTCTGGCTTTGATGACCACGCGAATTAGACGTGTACTAATCGTAGCTGCGGGCTCTGTTCTGGCAGTTTTGGCACCGGCAGTAATTGAAAATTCAGTTATAAAAACTCAGATGGCATCCAAAGCCGAAGCCTCGGGCTTATTGATTGTAAGTCGATCTTCCTTTTATAGATCCGCAAGTGAGGGTTTCTCCGAATTCAAAAATCCCCACGGTTACGCTTGTGATGCCAACGACTGGCCGAGCCTGTGGAGTTACAAGTATCGGGATTGGATTCCATTACCACCTAACTCGCGGTATGGGGGTGGCAAACCGGAGCTTATAAAAAGCTATTGTAGCCACCATAGACGCCTTCTGGCTGATAGCGCTTAACACGCATAGGATAGGTGCTCGCACCCATCTTTTCCAACCGCCATACAGTGATGGGCGAAATTATCCATGTCGCCCAACACCCCACATTTCAAACTTGCAGCCCAGCGCGCACTCCTTCACGTTTGAAATCACAAATTGTGTTTCCTAACGTTTGCCATGACGAACCCCAACACTTTGCCCAGCACGCATGAGGTCCAAAGCGCAATTCACCGGGTGCGCGGCACGCGCATGGTGCTGGACGAGGGTCTGGCGCACCCGCGATGCCCTCTTTGATTGCCCAGCCAATTCGGCTTCGTTGCCGACCGGCAGAACGGGGCGTCACTCCCCCAGTCGCATCAATATCCGGTCCACGTCCACGGTGCCGATTGATCCCGGGATACGCCCGCACTCGCCCGCGATCCGTGTGGCGATGAAGGCGTCCGAGACCGTGCCGGGCGCGCGCCGCAACAGGAGCGAGGCCGTCAGCAACAGGGCGGTGCGTTCCGCGAACCAGCGCGCCTCGGCTTCCGGGGGAAGGGCGGGCCAGCGCTCTTGATGTGCCTGCAGGGCCGCATCGTATCTCGGGTCGGCACCGGTGCCCGCCCGCAACTCGGCCTGCAGGGCTTCGGCGGTCAGCGGGTCGCGCGCAAGGCTGCGCAGAATGTCCAGGCAGATCACGTTGCCCGAACCTTCCCAGATGCCGTTGAGCGGAGCTTCGCGATAGAGCATGGGCATCGGCGTGTCTTCGACATAGCCCATACCGCCCAGCACCTCCATCGCTTCGGCCACGACAACGGGGCAGCGCTTGTTGGCGAGAAACTTGGCCAGAGCCACGCCGATCCGGGCCAGGGCCCGTTCCCCGGGCGCGTTGTCGTCGAATGCCTGTGCCACGCGCAGGCCAAGGGTCAGCGCGCCTTCCCAGTCCAGTACGAGGTCGGCCAGAACCGCCTTCATCAGGGGCTGATCGATCAGCCGCCGCTGAAACGCGCTGCGGTGCGCGACCCAGTGGTGGGCCTCTGCCAAAGCGGCGCGCATCAGCCCGGCGGGGGCCATCGCGGTATCGAGCCGGGTGTGATGCACCATTTCGATGATCGTGCGTATCCCGGCCCCCTCGTCGCCAAGCTGATAGGCCAGAGCATCGTGAAGCTCGATCTCGGCGGATGCGTTCGACCTGTTGCCCAACTTGTCCTTGAGGCGCATGATGTGGATCGCGTTTGGCCCGGTGTCCAGCCAGCGTGGCAGCAGAAAGCAGGTCAATCCGCCCGGGGCCCGGGCCAGGGTCAGAAATCCGTCGGACATCGGGGCGGAACAGAACCATTTGTGACCTCTGAGCCGCCAGTGCCCGTCCGCGCGGGTCGCAACGGTGGAGTTCGACCGCACGTCCGACCCACCCTGTTTCTCGGTCATCGCCATACCAAGGGTCGCGCTCTGCTTTTCGGCGATGGGCCGGACCGACGGATCATAGGCCCGCGCCATCAGTTTCGGCTTCCAAGCGGCTTCGATCCCGGGATCTGCCGACAGGGCCGGAATTGCGGCATAGGTCATCGTCATCGGACAGCAGTGGCCGGGCTCGACCTGGCTGGCAAGATAAACCATCGCCGCATGGGTCACATGCCCGCCGGGCTTATCTTCCCATGCGACGCCGGCATAGCCCGCGGATTGGCTGGTTTGCATGAGTTGGTGATAGGCGGGGTGAAACCGCACCTCGTCCAGCCGACGCCCGCCCCGATCGAACAGCCGCAATTCCGGCAGGGATCGATTGGCCTCGCGCCCGGCTTCGCGCATCTCGGCGCTGCCCAATAGCGCGCCGTAACTGGCCAAAGGCTCGATCTGACCGGACGCATGCACGATGTTGTCGCGCAGAACCGGGTCGGCATCCCACAGATTGCGATCGCCGCGCTCGGGCGGCTGATTGTGAACGTCGTGCGTGGGCAACTCTGAGCGGGCGTTGGATGGCATGGTGACCTCGCTGTGCTGAACGCCAACACTATGCCCCGCCCGAATGGGAAGCGGTCAAGAATAACGGCGCGTCCGGATCACCCTGAATTGTCCGGTGATTTTTCCGGAACCGGGTCGTAGCCTGTCCCGCCCAGCGGGTGGCATCGCCCGATCCGTTTGATGGTCAGCCAGGTGCCCTTTGCCGCGCCGTGCTTGTCCAGGGCTTCCAGCGCATAGGCCGAACATGTCGGTTGATAGCGGCAGTTGAACCCCACCCACGGGCTGAAAATCAGCCGATAGGCCCGCACCGGAAGAGCCATGATATGGGCGTATGGGGACATGAGGATATTCTATCCGATGCATGGTTGCATGCAATAGCCGCTCGTGTCTGCACATAAGAGTTGCCATATCAAATTGTCAACTCTAGGTTGCTTCTTTAGGGCGCCAACACATCTCAATAGCCTGCCTACATTTCCACCGGGTTGTTGTTTGGCGCATCGCCTGAGTTTAAGAATTGCGACAGTTGCGAGTTGATTGCACTGGCGCCGGAATATTCACGATGGAAGGTTCGATTATGCCGCTGGATCTTGAGTTCACAACAAGAATGGACACCAACTGCGCCTCATACTGGCGCGAATATGCCCGTATCGCAGGAGGCGAGTATCAGGAATATTCAGATGCGGTGTTCATGTACTCGAAAATCCCGTTATTCCTGTTCAACAATGTATTCGTGACCGGTCAGAACCTGGATGTGCTCGACGAAGTATTTGCAGCGGCGCAAAAGTGCATATCGGCCAACGGTACACCCGTTTTGTGGCGTACTTGTCCTGCGGCGGCGACGGATGCGGTCAAGGCAAAGTTCGAACAGCTTGGTCTGCAACCGGTGGGCAAACAGCCCGCAATGCTTTGCGACCTGACCGGGTTCGACCTGGCCCCGCAATTCGAGGGGCTCAGGATTGAACGGGTGGAGGGTCAGGCGGCCCGCCATGACTGGGCGGCGTTGGCTGCTGAAGCGTTTGAGCTTGATCCGGCATCGTGCAAGGCGATGGCCGACAGTGAAGGGGCGATCCCAGATGCGGCGCTGGGCGAACAATGGCGGTATCTGGGAATTCTGGATGGCAAACCGGTGGCGACCAGCGCCTTGAACATGGCTGACGGGCTGGCGGGTGTCTATGTCGTCGGAACCTTGCCCGCATATCGCAACAGGGGAATCGGGACCGCGATGACGCTACATGCGATGGCAGAAGGCAAGAGACGCGGCGCGACTTCTTCTATTCTGCAGGCGACTGATATGGGCAAACCGGTCTACGAGGAAATCGGATTTTCGACGGTCTACGAGTACGACTTTTATGTACAGGCCTAGTCGGAACTGAGAATCAGACAGTGTCCGGTATAGTGGAACGCCGCCTTGAAAGGCGGCGTTTACTTGTGACGGCGATCCGGAACCGCCGTCGCGGCGGTCAATCTTTCAGCCCGCTTCGGGAAAAGCGGCGTGCAGGGCGATCTCCACCATCTCACCAAAGCTTTTTTCGCGGTCTTCCGATGGCAGGGCCGCCCCGGTCAGCAAGTGATCCGAAACGGTCAGAACAGCCAGCGCCCGGCATTTGTGGCGCGCTGCGAGGATGTAAAGCTCGGCGGCTTCCATCTCGACCCCAAGAATGCCGTGGCGCACCATCTGTTCGTTCAGATCGGGGCGTTCATCATAAAACACGTCCGAGGAATAGATCCCGCCGATATGTGTCGGCGTGCCCATTGCCCCGGCGGCGTTGGCGGCGGCCTGCAACAGGCCCCAATCGGCGCAGGGGGCGAAGTTGAGTTCGCGGAGTATCCCGCGCGAAGGCGTGCTGAGTGTCGTTGATGTCATTGCCAGAATTACATCACGAAGCTGTACGCTGTCCTGCATGGCGCCGCACGAACCGATACGGATCAGCGTTTTTGCACCGTAATCGCGGATCAGTTCATTTACATAAATGGACAGTGACGGCATTCCCATGCCACTGCCCTGAAACGAAACACGATTTCCTTTCCAGACACCGGTGAATCCCAGCATGCCGCGCACATTGTTGACCTGATGTGCGTCGGTCAAAAATGTTTCCGCCGCCCATTTTGCCCGATAGGGATCTCCGGGCAAAAGAACAGTTTCGGCAATATCGCCTTTTTCCGCGCCGATATGAATTGTCATGTCAAAGCGCTGCTTTTTCAGATTTCAAGGTCAGATATATCGGCACCCGCCTTGAGGGCGTCATGCACCCATTGCGGTTTGCGTCCCCGTCCGCTCCAGGTTTGATCGGGATTTGCCGGATTGCGGTATTTTGCCTTGGCTTTTGGGCTTTTGCCAGTGCGCCGTGCATCTCCGGACAGTTCCGCGAGCGAGAATCCGTATTCCGCAGCGGCTTTTTCGGCAGCTTCCAAAGCTTCGCGGCGCTCGCGATGTTCGGCCTCTTGCAGAGCGGTTTCGATGTTTCCACGCAATTCCAACAATTCCTTGCGTGACATTTTGCTGAGGTCGATCGCCATTCTCATTCCGTTTCTGCAATTGCCAATTGGATGTGATGCGCTTTTCGGGCGCATCACGTTAATAGGGGTAATGGGAATTTACCGCCAGAAGAAACTATGGGGAATATTGTTTATTCCGCGGCAATTTCCTTTGTTTCGACCAAGGTGATCAGATCGCCCATGATGGCGTTGAGTTCGAAGTTTTTTGGCGTGTAAACCTTGGCCACGCCCATTGCTTCAAGCTTCATGGCGTCATCATCCGGAATGATCCCGCCCACAACGACGGGAATATGGCTCAGACCCGCAATGCGCAGGCGCTGCATCACATCCTCGACCAGCGGGACATGGCTGCCGGAAAGGATCGACAGACCGATGACATGCGCGCCTTCCTCGGCGGCAGATGATACGATCTCTTCGGGCGTCAGCCGGATGCCGTCATAGGTGATGTCCATGCCGCAATCGCGGGCGCGGAAGGCTATTTGTTCGGCGCCGTTGGAATGGCCGTCAAGGCCCGGCTTGCCGACAAGGAACTTCAGGCGGCGGCCCAGTTTGTCACTGACCGCATCCACGGCGCTGCGCAGATCGTCCAGCCCTTCGGTCTTGTTCGAAACCGAGCCGGACACGCCGGTCGGGCCGCGATAGGTGCCAAAGGCCTTGCGCATCTCTTCGGCCCATTCGCCCGTGGTGACTCCCGCCCGGGCGGCGGCAATCGACGGCTCCATGACGTTTGCACCGGTTTTGGCCGCCTCGCGCAACGCGGTCAGGGCGGTCGCAACGGCGTTGTCGTCGCGCTCCTCGCGCCAGGCTGCAAGGCGCGAGATCTGTTCCTGTTCGACTGCCGGGTCGACCACCATAATGCCGCCATCCTCGGTTTGCAGGGGCGAGGGCTCGCCTTCGGTCCATTTGTTGACACCGACAACGACAGTATCGTTGCGCTCGATGCGGTTCAGGCGTTCGGCGTTGGAATCCACCAGCCGGGATTTCATATACTCGATCGACGCGACCGCACCGCCCATCGAATCGAGATTTGCCAGTTCGGCGCGTGCGCCCTCTTTCAGTTCCTCGACCTTGGCGTCCACGGCCGGGTTGCCGTCGAACAGGTCGTCATATTCCAGCAGATCGGTTTCATAGGCCAGGATCTGCTGCATCCGCATCGACCATTGCTGATCCCACGGGCGCGGCAGGCCCAGCGCCTCGTTCCAGGCCGGAAGCTGTACGGCGCGGGCGCGGGCCTTTTTCGACAGGGTCACGGCCAGCATCTCGATCAGGATGCGATAGACGTTGTTTTCCGGCTGCTGCTCGGTCAGCCCCAGCGAGTTCACCTGCACGCCATAGCGAAAGCGGCGGAACTTCGGGTCGGTGACGCCATAGCGCTGCTCCAGTATTTCGTCCCAAAGATCGACAAAGGCACGCATTTTGCACATTTCGGTGACAAAGCGGATACCCGCGTTCACGAAAAACGAAATCCGCCCGCACAGGGCTGGAAAATCCTCGGCCGGAACGCGGGGCTTCAGTTCGTCCAGCACCGCAATGGCGGTGGCGAGCGCATAGGCCAGTTCCTGTTCGGGCGTCGCACCGGCCTCCTGCAGGTGATAGGAACACACGTTCATCGGGTTCCATTTCGGCACGTTGGTATAGCAATACTCGGCCACGTCGGCGATCATCTTCAGCGACGGTTTCGGCGGGCAGACATAGGTGCCGCGCGACAGGTATTCCTTGATCAGATCGTTCTGAACCGTGCCCTGCAACTCAGAAACTTCCACCCCCTGTTCCTCGGCCACTGCGATATACAGTGCCAGCAGCCATGGTGCGGTGGCGTTGATCGTCATCGAAGTGTTCATCTGATCCAGCGGAATTTCGTCGAACAGCATCCGCATGTCACCCAGATGGCAGATCGGTACACCGACCTTGCCCACTTCGCCGCGGGCCAGTGTGTGATCGCTGTCATAACCTGTCTGGGTCGGCAGATCGAAGGCCACCGAAAGGCCGGTCTGTCCCTTGGCTAGATTGCTCCGGTACAGCGCGTTCGAGGCTTTGGCGGTGGAGTGACCGGCATAGGTCCGGATCAGCCAGGGGCGGTCTTTCTGCGTCTGCGTCATGGGTGAGCCTCGCGTTGAGTGGGCAATAATATTTCGTTATTGCGTTCTAAATCGCAATTTTCGGGATATGTCAATTCGCTGCGTTGCGGCATCCCGGATTTCTGACGATTGTGGCCCTGTTTGAATGGTGGCACTGTGCGGGCATGACGCGAACCGTGGAACTTCCGCTTTGGCTTTTCATCCTGATCCTGCTGTTTGCGGCGGTCACGTTCGCATCGCATTTTCTGTTTCCGTCCGTCCGCTGGTTCTTTCGGCGCAGGCTGGAGCGGGCAGTCGAGCGGCTGAACAAGAACCTGCAACGCCCGATCCAGCCATTCAAGCTGGCGGAGCGCCACGACATGATCCAGCGGCTGATCTATGATCCGCAGGTGGCGCGGGCGGTGCAGCAAGAGGCAAGGGAAACCGGTATCCCGGAAGCGGTGGCATCCGAGCAGGCGCGCCGATACGCGCGCGAAATTGTGCCTTCGTTTTCCGCTTTTGCCTATTTCAGCTTTGCGATCCGGGCGGCCCGGATGCTCAGCAATGCATTCTACCATGTGCGCCTGACCTATGAGGATGAACCGGCGGTGGACGGGATCGATCCCGATGCGACAGTGGTTTTTGTCATGAACCATCGCAGCAACATGGACTATGTTCTGATCACCTATCTGGCCGCCGAACAATCGGCGTTGTCCTATGCGGTTGGCGAATGGGCAAGGGTCTGGCCGCTGAGCCGCCTGATCCGCGCCATGGGGGCCTATTTTATCCGGCGCAAATCGGGAAGCGATTTGTACAGACAGGTTCTTGCCGCCTATGTCCGGCACGCCACCGAAGCAGGTGTGACGCAAGCCATGTTCCCCGAGGGCGGGTTGAGCCTGACCGGTGGGCTGGGGCGCCCCAAGCTGGGACTTTTGAAATACATCATCGACGGGGTCGAAACCGGCGGCAAGGATGTAGTGTTTGTTCCTGTGGCTCTGAACTATGACAGGGTTCTGGAAGACACCATTCTGACAGCTGCCGCCTCGCGCAAGGAGCGGCGGTTCCAAGCGCGGATCGGTGTGATAACAGGATGGATGCTCAAACAGGTCTGGCGGCGTCTGACTGGGCACTATCAAAGGTTTGGCCTGGCCTCGGTGCGTTATGGCACCCCCTTGTCGCTCGCCGCATTCCGTGCGGAACACCCGAAGGATTTGATGACGGACCTGGCGCGCGAGCTGATAAAGCGGATTGGTTCGGCTGTTCCCCTGGTTCCGGGGCCGCTGGCATGCTGGCTGGTGCTGAAGAACGGAAGCATGAACGAAGCCGAGTTGATGGGTGAAGTCGCCCGGCTGATGGAAGATCGGGGCATGGCACCGGATCAGGCCAATGGGTCGGTAACTTTTGCCATCGGCCAGTTGGTGGATCGCCGCATCTTGCTGCGCAAGGGCGAAATGATCTCGACTTCGGTCGAGAGGGGCGACCTGGCACGGTTCTATGCGCAATCGGTTGCGCACCACTTCGCAGGGGATGAAATCGGAGATGCCGCGAGTGCAAAGTAACTTTCTGCACTCGCAGGGTCATAAAATTTCAAAATCCCACCGAAATTCTATTGCATTGTTACTCTGCGGCCAATATTTCATCCATTGAGATCCGCGATTCTGCGTTGCGGCAACAGACGAGAAGAAAGGAGGCCATCATGGCTTTGGATACCGACAGCGGCATTGCGTCGTACGAGGCGCCTGAAAAAGACCTCTACGAAATGGGTGAAATCCCTCCGATGGGATATGTGCCTCAGAAGATGTACGCCTGGGCCATCCGGAAGGAACGGCATGGTGAGCCGAACACGGCCATGCAACTCGAAGTCGTGGACGTTCCGAAACTCGACAGCCACGAAGTGCTGGTTCTGGTGATGGCGGCGGGCGTCAACTACAACGGTGTCTGGGCTTCGCTGGGCAAGCCGATCAGCCCGTTTGACGGGCACAAGGCCCCCTATCACATTGCCGGTTCCGATGCGTCGGGCATCGTTTGGGCAGTGGGCGACAAGGTCAAGCGCTGGAAGGTCGGGGATGAGGTCGTCATCCACTGCAACCAGGATGACGGCGATGACGAGGAATGCAACGGTGGTGATCCGATGTATTCCACCAGCCAGCGGATCTGGGGATACGAGACACCGGACGGTTCGTTCGCGCAGTTCACCAACGTCCAGGCCCAGCAGCTGATGCCCCGCCCCAGACACCTGACCTGGGAGGAAAGTGCCTGTTACACGCTGACGCTGGCGACAGCGTACCGGATGCTGTTCGGGCACGAGCCGCATGACCTGAAGCCGGGCCAGAACGTTCTGGTCTGGGGCGCGTCGGGCGGTCTTGGCTCTTACGCGATCCAGCTGATCAACACTGCGGGTGCAAACGCGATCGGCGTGATCTCGGACGAAAGCAAGCGTGACTTTGTGATGGGTCTGGGCGCCAAGGGCGTTTTGAACCGCAAAGACTTCAACTGCTGGGGTCAGCTGCCCACGGTGAACACGCCGGAATATGCCGAGTGGTTCAAAGAGGCCCGCAAATTCGGCAAGGCCATCTGGGACATCACCGGCAAAGGCATAAACGTCGACATGGTGTTCGAACACCCGGGCGAAAGCACCTTCCCGGTCTCGACCTTCGTTGTCAAAAAAGGCGGCATGGTCGTGATCTGTGCCGGCACCACCGGCTATAACCTGACCTTCGACGTGCGCTACATGTGGATGCACCAGAAGCGCCTGCAGGGTTCGCACTTTGCGCACCTGAAGCAAGCATCGGCTGCAAACCAGCTGATGGTCGAACGCCGTCTGGATCCGTGCATGTCCGAAGTGTTCACCTGGCAGGACCTGCCGGAAGCGCACATGAAGATGATGCGCAACGAACACAAGCCCGGCAACATGTCGGTTCTGGTGCAATCGCCCCGCACAGGCCTGCGTACGCTCGAGGAAGTTCTGGACGCGCGCGACTGATCCGGGACTGCCCGATGAGATTTGCACCCGCGACTCACCGAAGTGAGTCGCGGGTGTTTTCGTTTCAGGCGCGGGTTGAATGGTTTCAAGACTTTGCTTTTCGATGCCTCGCCATTTTTGGGGAATGGGAACCGGTGAATTTCTTTCGGGAATCTTTTCATGTTATGGTTGTGTTAACCGTTCGTTAACCATTTCGGAGAGACTCTGATGCAGCATAATGAGTGGATACTGGACGTTCTGTCCGACCTCAGAACTTTCGCTGCTGCGAACGGGTTGAGTGTGCTGGCTGAACAGCTTGATGATACCAGGCTGATCGCTGCTGCGGAAATTGCGTCCGGCAAAAATGAGGTACGGGCGGCCACGCATGCGAACGAAGGTCGATTTGAACCAGGTCATCGAGGAGCTGGACAACAGCAGCACGCTTGAAGACCTGGAACGTGTTGCCATCTCGCTCAGGAACAGGCTGGGCATAGATCACATCATCTATCACTGGGTCGACAGCGCCGGGGATCAATACGGATGCACGACCTATCCGGATGCATGGGCGGAACGTTATCTCGACCGGAACTACCATCGGATCGACCCGGTCATCCTGGGCTGTTTCCAGCGTTTCCATCCCGTCGATTGGAAAAAACTGGACTGGTCGGGCAAGGTGCAAAACGGGTTTCTGAAGGATGCCTTGCAGCACGGGGTCGGAAATCAGGGCTATTCGATTCCGATCCGCGGTCCCAATGGCCAATTCGCTCTGTTCACGGTTAACCACAGCTGCGACGACGAGGCCTGGGCACAATTCACAGAGACGCACGGGCGCGACCTGATTCTGATCGCGCATTATTTCAACCGGAAGGCGCTGGAATTCGAAGGCGGGCAGCAACCCGAGGCAAATCGGGCGTTGTCACCGCGAGAAGTGGATGCGATGACCCTTTTGGCGCTGGGCTACAACCGCGCTCAGGTCGCGCATTCACTGTCAATTTCGGAACATACTCTGCGCGTCTATATCGAAAGCGCGCGGTTCAAACTGGGCGCGCTGAACACAACCCACGCCATCGCCACGGCCATGAGTCGGGGATTAATAGTGGTTTAACGCCCGCGCGGCCTGATGACCTGAAATTAACCAACACTTCGTACCCCCTTTGTTCTCAAGTGTGCGACGAGGGGAAATCGTTATGTTGCGTTATGTCTATGCGGATGAATTGCATAAGTTTCCAAAACTGGCCGAAGGAATGTTCCGGGACCGGGCGGATCAGTTCAAAACCCGGCTGGGTTGGGACGTTCATGTCAATGACAAGGGGGAAGAACGGGATCAATATGACGATCTGAACCCCTTGTATGTCATCTGGGAAGAAGAAGATGGCAGTCACGGCGGGTCGATGCGCATCCTGCCGACCACCGGCCCGGTGATGGTCAACGATGTCTTTGGCCATCTGACCGGAGGGGCGCCGATCTGCAGCCCGCTGATCTGGGAAGTCACGCGGTTTTGCCTGTCCCGCGACGCCAGCCCGCGAACGGCCGGCGCGATCATGTTGAGCGGAGGCGAAGTGATGGGAGGGTTCGGGCTGACCCATATCGCCGGGGTGTTCGATGCCCGGATGGTGCGGATTTATCGCCTGATCGGGTCTTCTCCGGTCATTCTGGGTTCCGAGGGGACCGGGCGGAATCAGGTGTCGGTTGGGCTGTGGCCCTATTCGCAGGAGGATTGCGCGCGGGTCGCGGAACGGGCGGGCATCCCGCGCGAAATGTCGCGGATGTGGTTCAACGCCGCCTTCGGAAAGGCACTGCGGCCCCGCTTCGCGCAAAGCGCATGAAGACGCGCGTGTAAATGGTGTCTGGCGATGGTTGGCGCGGCCCTGTAGGGTCGCGCCATGTCCTTGCCGCAAGTGAAATTCTCCGACGATCAGGCCACCGCTTTCGACAGCATCGCCGAGATGCTGCGGCTGGCGGGTATCGATCTGGATGACGAAGCACTGTTGAAATCTCCGGGTGACGGAAAATCCGGCGTCATGGCGGTGATCGGCAAGGCGGGCTCGGGCAAAACGTTGTTGTTGTCAGAGCTCTACAAGGCCTTGAGCGATGCGGGCGTCAGCGTTGTCTCGGGCGACTATGAAAGCCGCAAATCGCGCGACAAGCGGACATTGGCGATTCTCGCACCGACAAACAAGGCGGCGAGTGTCCTGCGTCTGCGCGGTGTTCCGGCGACCACCATCCACCGAATTCTCTATACGCCGGTATACGACCCGGAATACGAACGCATCGCCGAGTGGCTGGCAGGCAATGACGAGCGCCCCGAGATCGAAGGGCTGACAGACGAGGCGCTGGACCGCGCCGCCGCGTTTTATGCAAGGAACAAGTCCATTCCCGGCGCGCTGGCGGCGGCGGGATTGCGCGGGTCGGATTTCATCACCGGCTGGAAGCGCCGCGAAGAGCCTCTGGATATCGGCTTCGTGGACGAGGCATCGATGCTGGACGACCGGCAGTTCGAAGACCTGAAGGAAATTTTTCCGACCCTCCTGCTGTTTGGGGACCCGGCACAGCTGGCCCCGGTCAATCAGTCAGGCTCGATGGTGTTTGACGGGCTGCCCGATCCGCGCAAGCTGACGCTGAGCCGAATTCACCGACAGGACGCGGACAATCCCATTCTGGATCTCGCCCACGCGCTGGCCGACCCGCTGCTGGGCTTCGAAGATTTCGAACGCATGATCGAAGAAACCGCACGCCGGGACGATCGCGTCGTCTGGGGGCAACGGGTCGAGGTCGATCTGATGGCGCGCAGCCCGGTTCTGGTCTGGCGCAACGCGACACGCATCCGGCTGATCAACGCTTTTCGCCACGTTCACGGCGCGCCCGAAACCGAGCTTCTGGAAGGCGAGCCGCTGATCTGCGACGGGATCGAGCTGCCATTGAAGCATCGCAAGAAACGTCTGGATCTCGAAGCGCGCGGCCTGATCAAGGGCGCGCAGGTGATCTATCTGGGGCCGGGGCGCAAGCCGGGCTTTTCGCGCTTGCACGTGACGGGGGCCGAGGATCCGCAGGTCAGTGCCGCCTCAATCGTCAAAATCGAGAAGCCGGATGAGGAAGAGCCGTTCATCCCCTATGCCGCGCGTATGGGCGCTACGTTTCTGCACGGGGCGGCGGTGACCATCCACAAGGCGCAGGGCTCTCAGTGGGAGACGGTCCAGGTCTTTGCCCCGGACATATATGCGGCGGCCCGTATGGGGCGGACAGAGGCGGGTCAACCCTTGTGGAAACGGCTGGCCTATGTGGCGATCACCCGGGCGCAGGAGCGGCTGATCTGGGTGGTGCGCAACAGGTTGTCGAAACCGACCTATCCGCTGCGGGTGGACGACCTGCGGGTGATGGCCGCGCCGGAACTGACACTGGAGGCCGAACAGATATGAAGACGATCATCGTGACCGGGGCCAGCTCGGGCATTGGCCGGGCGACGGCAGAATTGTTTCTTGCCGAAGGATGGCGCGTCGGATTGCTGGCGCGGCGCGGCGAAGTGTTGGAAGAGATGGCTCGGGGGCAGCCCAATGCCCTGCCGCTGACGGCGGACGTGACCGACCCGCATGCCGTCGTGGCGAGCTTTCGCAAATTCGTGGACCGGGCCGGGCGATTGGATGTCTTGTTCAACAATGCCGGGATCTTTGCGAAGGGCGGTACAATTGAGGAAATCGCGCTGCAGGACTGGTACAATTCGGTCAACGTCAATCTGAACGGCATGTTCCTGTGCGCCCGCGAAGCGTTTGCGGCGATGCGCAAGCAGTCGCCGCAGGGGGGACGGATCATCAACAATGGCTCAATCGCCGCGCATGTGCCGCGCCCAAACTCGGTGCACTACACGGCGACCAAGCACGCCATAACCGGGCTGACACGCAGCCTTTCGCTGGACGGCCGCCCGTTCGGTATCGCCTGCGGACAGATCGACATCGGCAATGCGCGAACCCCCATCGTGCAAGGGCTGGTAGACGCCGCGCTGGCCGAGGGGCGCGAGCCGGATCCCACGATGGCAGTGGAGGACGCGGCACGATCCGTTTTGCACATGGCAAACCTTCCGCCCGAAGCGAATGTTCAGTTCATGACGGTAATGGCTACGACAATGCCCTATATTGGCCGGGGTTAGTTGTTGCGCAGCAAGCGGAATGCGGTCGATGCTCCCCAGCCGGCAGCAATCGCGATAGCCAGCGACATCAGACCATAGACGATTGGCTGTTGGCGTGACATCGAATAGAGAATGCGTTCCAGCCCGACCTTGCGCACATCTATGGTCGTTTCGAATTCCGAGATCACTTCGCCGCCACGGGTCAGAAAGATGCGCGCAAGATAATCACCTTCGGTCAGGTCGGCTGGCATGGCGATCAAAGTTCGGAACAGGGTCTGTTCATCCACAGCGACGGTGTTTTCGCGGATCGAATACAGGTCCGCATGTTCGCGAATTCGCACAACCGCATCGGCAAAGGACTGTGCACCGCGAATATGCATCGCCGCGCCGACTGATCGGATGGCCCGCTCGATCGATATGCGATAGCGCAGATCCTCTGTGTCGGTAATCGCGTCCTTGAACGGGGCGCTGGTTGCGACAGCGTAAAAACTGGGGGCGGAATCGACCAGAACGCTGTCGACATTGACCCAGATCCCGAACTTCTTCTCCTTGCGGCGCACCAGCACCGGTTCGGCCGGTCCAGAGACGGCTACGATGACCTCAAGCGGGTTGCCGGACGGGATTGGCGTTTCGCGTTTTACAGCGCCGAAAACCAGAATTTCGGAACCGTTGAAATCGGCGGTGATGGCCACCCGGTCCTGGCTGAGACCCAGCACAACGGTCTCTTCCGCGGCGGCGGGAAGGGACAGTAAAACAAGCGCGGCAAGCAGGCGGAGCATCAGTGGCCTCCTTCGGCGCCGATTGAATACAGTTCCGCGGGTTGCAGCAGCAGGTCCGTCGCCAGCTTGCCGCAAACCACCAGCACCATCAGGGCCAGTAGGATGCGAAGCTGCTCGGCTTTCATGCGTGCGCCGATGACGGTCCCGAATTGCGCGCCGACCACCCCGCCAACCAGCAGCAGAACCGCCAAAACAACATCAACGGTAAAGTTGGTGGTGGCGTGCAGCATGGTGGTGAAGGCGGTCACAAAGATGATCTGAAACAGCGAGGTTCCCACCACGACTTTGGTCGGCATGCCCAGCAGATAGATCATCGCGGGAACCATGATAAAGCCACCGCCAACACCCATGATGGCGGACAACACACCAACGAACAGACCGACGATCAGCGGCGGCAGAACCGAGATATAAAGGCCCGATGTCCGAAAGCGCATTTTGAAAGGCAATGCGTGAATCCAGCCACGCTGCCGTCGTTTCGGGGCTGCGTGGCCGTCGGATTTTCGGGATTTCCTGATGGCGTTCAGGCTTTCGACGAACATCAGCCCGCCGATAATGCCGAGGAACACGACATAGCAAAGCTTGACCAAAAGATCGACCTGGCCAAGGCTTTTGAGATAGTTGAACACAACCACACCCAAGGCCGCGCCGGTCAGGCCCCCGACCAAAAGCACTGTCCCCATTTTCAGATCTACGGTCTTTCGTCGGAAATGCGCAAGCACGCCCGAAAAAGACGACGCAACGATCTGGTTGGCTTCGGTCGCGACCGCCACCGCCGGCGGTATGCCGATGAAGAAAAGCAGGGGCGTCATGAGAAAGCCGCCGCCAACGCCGAACATGCCGGACAAAATGCCGACCATTCCACCCAAACCCAACAGTAGAAAGGCGTTTACAGAGACTTCGGCGATGGGAAGGTATATTTGCATACTCTCTTAGAACCGGTGCCGCGTACAAAATCAACCATCCATGCTGCTGCGCAGCGATTAGGACTGATTTATGATCGTGAACTGGCCTTATCAACGTTCCTTGACATAGGGTTCACCACCTGCGCGCGGCGGAATGGCCTTGCCGACGAAGCCGGCGAGAATCACCACGGTCAGGATATAAGGCAGGGCGTCCATGACCTGTACCGGGATCACGATTCCGCCCAGATCAATGTTCTGGAACCGCAAGGCGATGGCTTGCAAAAGACCGAACAGCAGGCAGGCCCACATTGCATGCCATGGGCGCCACTTGGCAAAGATCAGTGCCGCCAGAGCGATAAAGCCACGACCGGCCGTCATGTCCTTGACGAATCCGGCTTGAAGGGCGGTGGCCAGATAGGCTCCGGCAATGCCGCACAGCACACCGCAGATCGCCACAGCGGCATAGCGCAGGCCGACGACCGAAACACCAGCGGTATCAACCGCGGCCGGGTTCTCGCCCACGGCGCGCAGGCGCAGGCCGAACCGCGTGCGGTTGAGAACCCACCATGTCGCCGGCACGGCCAGAAATGCAATATAGACAAGAACACTATGGCCCGAGATCAGTTCGGAAAAAATTTGCTGAAAGAGGTTCGCCTCGCTCATCAGGTCGGAAACCGGTCGTCCGAGTCTCTCGGCATCGTCAGGGCCGATTGCGAAAGGAAATTCCGCGCTTTCGAACCGTCCTCCGCCAAACAGCGAGGGTGTTCTTCCGCCCTGCTGGAACCAGTCCTGCGCCACCAGAACGGTCATACCCGCCGCCAGAAAGTTGATCGCCACTCCGGAAATCAGCTGATTGCCCCGGAACGTGATCGAGGCCAGACCGTGCAGCCCCGCAAGCACCAACGACGAGGCCATGCCTGCCAGAAGGCCAAGCCAGACCGACCCGGACACGGCGGCGACGGCGGCTGAAAAAAAGGCGGACATAAGCATCTTTCCCTCAAGGCCGATGTCGAAAATGCCGGCACGTTCCGAATACAATCCGGCCAAACAGGCCAGAAGCAACGGAGTGGACAGTCGAATTGTCGAATCGAGGATCTGGATAATCGTCAGGAAATCCATCAGGCCGATCCTTTCCGAAATCCGAGAAACAGTTTTTCAAGCGGGGCGCGTACCATATTGTCCAGCGCTCCGGTGAACAGGATCACCAGCGCCTGGATGACAACGATCAGTTCGCGGGGGATCGACGTCCAAAGTGCCAGTTCCGCGCCGCCCTGATAGAGAAAGCCAAACAGGATTGCCGCCACAAACACACCAAAGGGATGGGATCGACCCATCAGGGCGACCGCGATTCCGATGAAACCCGCGCCCTCGGTCGAGTTGAGCACCAGGCGCTCTGCTTCGCCCATCACGTTGTTGGTCGCCATGAGACCGGCCAATGCACCTGAGATCAGCATCGACACGATGGTGATCCGCACCGGCGAAATCCCGGCATAAAGCGCGCCGGTTTCGGAATGCCCGTAAGCCCGGATCTCATAGCCCAGGCGCGTGCGCCAGATCAGCGCCCAAACCACGACACAGGCGAGGATCGCCACGATCAGAGAGATATTGGCGGGCGCGGCCTTGGAAAAGCTGATGCCGATGGGGGCCAGCAGGTCGTGAAGCGTCGGCAGATGCACCGCCTCGGGAAAGCGCTGGGTTGCCGGATCCATCGACCCTTCGGGCCGCATGACATTGACCAGCATATAGTTCAGAAACGCGGCCGCGATGAAATTGAACATGATCGTGGTGATCACGATATGGCTGCCGCGCCTGGCCTGCAGATAGGCCGGGATCGCCGCCCAAGCCGCGCCAAAGACCATCGATGCGGCGCAGGCGGCCAGCAACGCGATGCTCCAGTGTGGCCAGGGCACGTAAAGGCAGACGAGCGCAACGCCAAGCCCGCCCAGCATCGCCTGCCCCTCGCCGCCGATATTGAACATCCGCGCGTGGAAAGCCACGGCGACCGCAAGGCCGGTGAAGATGAAATTGGTGGCGTAATAGAGCGTATAGCCCCAGCCATAGGTCGAACCCAGCGCGCCGGAAACCATCAGCTTGACAGCGGCGACCGGATCTTCGCCGATGCCGAGGATAACAAGGGCTGACAGGATCGCCGCAAGGATCAGGCTGATCAGCGGGATCAGGACCACATCGGCCCATTTGGGCATCTTTTCCATGTTACGCGGCCTCCCCGGCCACACCGGCCATCAACAGGCCCAGCTCTTTTTCATCGGTTTCCTGTGGCAGGCGCTCGCCCATGATGTGCCCGTCGAACATCACCGCAATGCGGTCGGACAGCGAGAAAATCTCTTCCAGTTCGACCGAAACCAGCAGGATCGCCTTGCCCTGATCGCGCAGGGCGACGATCTGTTTGTGAATGAACTCGATGGCGCCAATATCGACACCGCGCGTCGGTTGGCCGACCAGCAGCAGATCGGGGTTGCGTTCGATCTCGCGCGCCACGACGATTTTCTGCTGGTTGCCGCCCGAGAAGTTCTTGGCCGCCAGCCAGCCATCCGCGGGACGGACATCGAACTTTTCGATCTTGCGCTCGGTATCGGCACGCAGGGCGGTATTGTCCATGAAGATACCGCGCTGATAGGCCGGATCGCGGTGATAACCGAAGGCGACGTTCTCCCAGGCATGGAAATCCATGATCAGCCCTTCGCGCTGGCGGTCCTCGGGGACGTGCGCGATGCCCTGAGCGCGCCGCGCCTGGCCGTCGGCGCCGTGGCCCCAAAGCGCCAGCGGCTCGCCGTTCAGCCTGATGTCGCCGGATGCCGGACGCATGCCGCCAAGGACTTCCAGCAGTTCGGACTGGCCATTCCCGGCGACGCCCGCGATGCCGAGGATTTCTCCGGCACGGACCGTCAGATCGATACCCTTGACGCGCTCGACACCCGTCTCGTCAATGACGCGCAAGCCTTCGATTTCGAGCACCGGTTTGCCTGGCTGCGCCGGCACCTTGTCGACCCGCAGCAGGACCTTGCGGCCCACCATGAGTTCGGCCAAGTGCTCGGGGTTGGTGTCGGATGTCTTGACGGTGGCCGTCATCTCGCCCCGGCGCATCACCGACACGGTATCGGTCGCCTCCATGATTTCACGCAGTTTGTGGGTAATCAGGATGATGGTTTTTCCTTCTTCCCGCAGGCGGTGGAGGATACGGAAAAGCTGATCCGCCTCGGCCGGGGTCAGAACTCCGGTGGGCTCGTCCAGGATCAGGATTTCGGCCTTGCGATACAGCGCCTTGAGGATCTCGACCCGCTGCTGCATTCCGACGCCGATCTCGTCGATGCGTTTGTCGGGATCGACGAAAAGCTCGTATTCTTCCTCGAGCGCCTTCAGCTCTTTACGTGCCTTGGCCAGTGAAGGTGCCAGAAGCCCGCCTTCCTCGGCACCCAGAACGATGTTTTCCAGGACGGTGAAATTCTCGACCAGCTTGAAATGCTGGAAAACCATGCCGATCCCGGCGGCAATAGCGGCCTGACTGTCGGGGATCTCGGTTTGGGTTCCGTTGATCCAGATCTCGCCCTTGTCGGCCTTGTAGAAGCCGTAGAGAATGCTCATCAACGTGGATTTGCCAGCGCCGTTTTCGCCGATGATCCCGTGGATTGTGCCGGGGGCGACGCTGATCGATATGTCCTTGTTTGCCTGGACCGGTCCAAAGGCCTTGGAAATCCCTTTGAGCTCGATTGCGGGAGCGGTCATGTCTTGTCCTCAATGGCCGACGGGGCCGATCATCCACCCGGACAGGCGTCTTCGCGGGGAAGAAAACCCGAAAGGGTTTGATGAGCGGCGCCAGGGGCTGGCGGGATTTCTCCCGCCAGACGTTGCATCAGAAGTTCAGCGCCGGGCAGCTGTCATTTTCATAATAGCTGGTCACGGCGACATTTCCGTCGATGATATCCTGGCGGGCCTTGTCTACGGCCGTTTTCATGTCATCGGAAACCAATGGCGCATTGTTGTCATCCATTGCATAGCCCACGCCATCATCCGCCAGTCCCATGGTGAAGACGCCGGTTTCAACGTCGGCGCCGGCTTTCATGGCGTCATAGACTGCAACGTCTACGCGCTTGAGCATCGAGGTGAGCACCTTGCCCGGATGCAAATGGTTCTGATTGCTGTCCACGCCGATCGACAGGATGCCTTCGTCGGCGGCAGTTTGCAGAACGCCGACACCGGTGCCGCCCGCCGCTGCGTAAATCACGTCAGCGCCCTGGCTGATCTGCGCCTTGGTCAGTTCAGAGCCCTTGACCGGGTCGTTCCAGGCAGCCGGAGTCGTGCCAGTCATGTTGGCCACGATCTTGACGTCCGGATTGACGGCCTTGGCACCCTGCGCATAGCCACAGCCAAAGTGACGGATCAGCGGGATGTCCATGCCGCCGATGAAACCGACGGTGCCGGATTTCGACGCCATCGCAGCCAGCATGCCAACCAGGTAAGATCCTTCATGTTCGGCAAAGCTGACCTGACGGATGTTTTCCGCATCCAGCCAGTTCACATCCACGGCCACGAATTTGGTGTCCGGATAGTCAGGCGCGACGGCGGCCAGCGGATCGGCCATGGCAAATCCCATGGTGATCACCGGGTTCGCGCCTGCTTCGGCAAAGCGGCGCAACGCTTGTTCGCGCTGAGCTTCGGACTGCAGCTCGATCTCGCGATAGGTGCCGCCGGTTTCCTCGGCCCAGCGCGATGCGCCGTTATGTGCGGCTTCGTTGAACGACTTGTCGAACTTGCCGCCGAGATCGAAGATCAGCGCCGGTTCGGCAAGCGCGGCTCCCGCGGTCATGGCGACGGCGGCTGCGGCACCCATCAGGGATTTCATGAGGGTCATTTTGTACTCCCGTTGTTTATTATCGGTCCGAGGCGGCGGAAATTTCCGCGGCCCCGCACAATGCGAGCAGAACTGCTGTGGTGCTGGCAATTAAGGCCGTTTGCAACAGTGGCGGTCAACCGCTTTTTCACGGGTTTTTGACCAGATGGTCTGAAAATCTGTTCCTTGCCGTCAGGGCAAGCTGCGCTCCATCAATATCGCGTCGGCGTTCTTGTCGCCTTGGCGCCGATAGTAGCCCCGGCGCAAACCGCAGGGCACATAGCCGCAACGGTCATAAAGGGCAATGGCCGGAGCGTTGTCGGCGGCAACGTCCAGAAACGCGCGATTGGCTCCCAAGAGCGCCGCCTTCTCCTGCCAATTCCGCATACAGGCGAGAGCCAGCCGTCGCCGTTGATGATCCGGGTGCGTCGCGATTGTCAGCAATTCGGCCTCGCCTGCGACGATCTGGAACAGAGCGAAACATTTCTCGTTGCCGAGAACATATGTGTAGGGGTTGGCGAGCAGATCGGCGAATTCCGCAGCGCGCCATGGTCGGGATTGCGTGAATGCCGCTGCGTGGGTCGCAGCCATCTGCGCCGGTGTCATCCGTCCAGCAGAACCGGTGGCACGTCGCTGGACGGAGCCGCGTCGGCGGGTCGAACATACAGCGGTGCGGGAGGTGAGATGTCCTGACGCCAGCGGGTGGCGGCGATGCGGGCGATGTTTTCCGCCAGAATTGCGGGCGACTCTTCACAAAACAAAGGCCCAAGCAATTCCGCTTGGCCGCGCGACAAGAGAGCCGGGTCGGATTCTGCGGCCCGGACATAGACCTGATCACGGGGGGCGGGGATGGCCGCAATGTGACCTTCGGGCGCGCTGAAGCTGTGGGACTCGAAGCCCGAAATGCCCACTGCCGGAATACCCAAACCCAGCGAAAGGCCGCGCGCGGCGGAGACCGAGATCCGAATACCGGTGAAATTGCCGGGGCCTACACCCACGCCGATGGCGTCCAGATCATGCCAGGTTGCCTCGGACCGGGCGAGAAGTTCTTCGACAAGTGGCATCAACCTTTCTGCCTGACCGCGCGCCATCGTTTCGGCGGTTGAAGCGACGAGCTCCGGTCCTCGCAACAAAGCGGCCGCGCAATGCGCGGCCGACGTGTCAAAGCCCAGAATCAATGGATCAGACGGCAACGGGCCGGACCTCGGTCACCTCGGGGATGTAGTGCCGCAGCAGGTTCTCGATACCCATTTTCAGCGTCAGCGTGGACGAAGGGCAACCCGCGCAGGCGCCTTGCATGTGCAGATAGACGACTCCACGATCGAATCCATGAAAAGTGATGTCACCGCCGTCCTGGGCAACGGCGGGGCGGACCCGGCTGTCCAGCAGTTCCTTGATCTGGTTGACGACCTCGGCATCCTCGCCATCATGATCCGCGTGACCCGTGGTGGTGGCGGCATCCGCGCCCATCACCGGCTGGCCGGATTGGTAATGCTCCATCACGGCGCCCAGAATGGCGGGTTTGATGTGATCCCATTCGACATCGTCCGCTTTTGTCACCGTTACGAAGTCATTGCCAAAAAATACACCGGTTACGCCATTCACGGTGAATATGCGTGCGGCAAGCGGCGAATTTGTTGCCGCCTCGATCGTGGGAAAATCAGCCGTGCCGGTTTCCAGAACCGTCTGGCCGGGCAGGAATTTCAAAGTCGCCGGATTTGGGGTCGATTCGGTCTGAATGAACATGGTGGCACTCCGTTTCACTTGGCATTGATATGCGGGCAGGAGCCGGGGAAGTCAATATTTGGAACGATTCTAAAGAGTGGCGGCAAACCGCAATGCCTGATCCAGCCGATCATCCCCCCAGAACAGCTCGTCAGCGACCGTGAAGCTGGGCGCGCCAAAGATGCCGAGGGCCTTGGCTTTCGCGCCCTGATCAAACAGTGCCGACTTGATCTCGGCGGAACCGGCGCGCTCGAACAGAGTTTCCGGTAAATTCGCGGCGGCAAGGCAGGCGGTCAGAACCGGCATGTCCGAGATATCCTGCCCTTTGCCGAACTCGGCATCGAACACGGCTCGTACAAACCGGCCCGCATTCCCGGTCTCTCGCGCCGCCAATGCCAGGCGGGCAGCCTTCAGCCCGTTTTGCGGGAACGGGTCAGGGCGCTGGAACGGCAGACTACGCGCTTTGCACAGACGCTCCATATCGCGCCACATATAGCGGCCCTTGGCGGGGTAGAGGTTGAATGGAGAATTGTCCCATCCCTGATCCGCAAAGATCGGACCCAGAAGGAACGGCTGCCAGTCCACCATGATACCATGTGCGGCGGCCGCATCTTCGATCCGCATTGCGCTGAGATACGAATAGGTCGAGGCGAATTCGAACCAGAACTGAATACGCCTCTGCATCTACCGCCTCAGGTTATCTCTTCGAGTTTTTCCTTGCTCAGATCGCCCGGAACGATGGTGATCGGAATCGGCAGGCTGCCGGAATTGCGGGTCAGTTGCGTCACCAGCGGGCCGGGGCCTTTTTTGTCGGTTCCGGCACCCAGAACCAGAACCCCGATTTCGGTGTCCGACTGCACATGCGAAATAATCTCGGGCACAGGTTCACCTTCGCGGATCGCCAGTTCCGGCTCAATGCCCTGCTTGTCGCGCATCCATTTGGCGAAAACCTCGAAATGCGCGTGAATCCGTTCGCGCGCTTCTTCGCGCATCATTTCGCCGACGCCGATCCAGTGGTTGAACTCATCCGGCGGGATCACCGACAGAATCGTAACGCCACCGCCAGTATGCGCCGCGCGCATCGCCGCAAAGCGCATGGCATTCAGGCATTCGCGACTGTCATCCAGAACGACCAGAAACTTACGCATACAGTACCTTTCAGTTTACGGCGATCATGCCTCAGCAAAATGCAACTGGCAACTGAGAGCACCAGTCGGTCACCCGTTTGATGCGGCCCAGTCCCAATACAACTCACGCACGCGTCGGGCGATAGGTCCAATTTGAAACTGCGTGTCGTCCAGCGCGGTCACGGGCGTGACCTTGTTCATGTTGCCGGACATGAATACTTCGTCGGCATCGTGGAAATCGGCGAAAGTCAGAACCTTTTCGTGAACGGTAACGCCATCGGCGCGCAAATTCTTGATATGTCGCGCACGGGTAATTCCGGCCAGAAACGTGCCGTTGGGAACGGGCGTGAACACCTCGCCATCCTTGACCATGAAGATGTTTGCCGTTGCCGTTTCGGCCACATTGCCCATGGCATCGGCCACCAGCGCGTTCGAAAACCCTTTCGCCCGAGCCTCGCGGATCATTCGGGCGTTGTTGGGATAAAGGCAGCCCGCCTTCGCGTTGACCACGGCATCCTCCAGCACCGGGCGACGAAAACGTGTCGTGGTCAGCGTCGCCGAGGCCGTTGCGGGAGCCAAGGGGATTTCCTCCAGACATACGGCAAAGGCGGTGCTGGCCTCTTTCGGAGCGATGGTGGTAATGTCGCCGTCCGTGGCCCAGTACATTGGCCTGATATAGACGGCTTTGTCGGGGTCATAGGTTTTCAACCCCTCGCGGATGATTTCAACCATGGCGTCGACGCTCATCGTGGGGGTAAGCATCAGCGCCTCGGCCGAACGATTGGTGCGTGAACAATGTGCATCGAGATCCGGGGACAATCCGTCAAAATAGCGCGCGCCGTCAAAGACCGAAGAACCAAGCCAGGCCCCGTGATCGGCCGCATGCATGATAGGGGTGTCACCGTCATGCCACGCGCCTTTGAAATACGTGCGAATATTGGTACCGGCGGCCATCTTTCTCTCCCTCGTTTGCGCGAAAGGTAGGGTGAGGTGGGTCAGAGGTCCAGACCTTTTGTCATTCCGGCATGGGCAGAACCTCGCGCTTGACCATGGTGCGCAGGGCGAAGTTGGACCTCAGATTGCGAATGCCGGGGATATGCATCAGGCGGTTTTCCAGAAACGTGTCGAATGCCGCAAGATCGGCGGCCACGACCCGCAGCAGAATATCACGCGATCCGGTCATGAGATAACACTCCATCACCTCCTCGCAGCGTCGGATCGCACGCTCGAACGCGTCGATGGCCGCCCGGTCCTGTTTGTCCAGTTCGACCGAGACGAAAATCGACACGCCCAGCCCAAGTTTCGACGGGTCAACCTGAGCGGCATAGCCGATGATCACCCCATCTTTCTGAAGCCGCTCCAGCCGCCTTGCGCAGGGTGTGGCAGACAGGCCAACCGTGTCCGCCAGTTCGGTGACGGTCATTCGACCGTCGCGTTGCAAGGCGCGGATGATTCTGCGGTCAATCTCGTCCATTCGGGTCTATTCCCTAATTTTTGGCAAGTTTTTAGGGAAACACGCTATCATATGGCCTTGCGGCAGGCAATCTTGGTGAAATCCGCTCTGAAATTCATGCGATGACTTGGGTAGGGCATTGGAGAGGACACATGAAATTAATTGCAGTCGATGCACCTGACCACGAGCAGGTCATCCAGTTTGAAGACGCCGCATTGGGCTTGAAAGGATTTATTGCGATACATTCCACTCAACTTGGCCCCGCTGCAGGCGGTGTTCGTATGCATCCCTATGGGCACCCGGCGGAGGCGCTGAACGATGCGTTGCGCCTGTCGCGCGGAATGACGTTCAAGAATGCCGCGGCCGACCTGCCTTTGGGCGGTGGCAAGGCTGTCATCATCGGTGATCCCGCCGCGGATAAGACGCCCGAACTGATGCAGGCTTTTGGCCGCGCGGTTCAAAGCCTCGATGGCCGCTATTGGACGGCTGAGGATATGGGCATGACTCCTGCAGACATGGCGATGATCGGAACCGAAACGCGTTTTGTCGCGGGTCTCGCGGAGGGGGCGTTTGCCAGCGGCGATCCTTCTCCGATCACCGCGCGCGGTATCTTCAACGCAATCCGGACGACGGCGCGGCACCGGTTCGGATCGGCAGATCTGGCCGGCAAAACCGTGTCAGTGCAGGGGTTGGGCCATGTGGGCCATCACCTGTGCGGTTTGCTGAATAAGGCCGGTGCCAGGTTGATCGTCACCGACATTGACGCCCAGCAGGTTGCGCGAGTGGCCGACGAGTTCGCCGCCAAGCCGGTGAAGCCAAACGCGATCTATGAGGCTGGGGCGGATATTTTCGCCCCCTGCGCCATAGGCGCGATCCTCAACGAGGCCAGTATCCCGTTGCTCAGGGTCGGCGCGGTGGCGGGTGGAGCCAACAACCAGCTGGCCACCAAGGCTGACGCGCAACGTCTGCACGAACGCGGCATTCTCTATGCGCCGGATTTCGTGGCCAATGGCGGCGGTATCATCAATGTGGCGACGGAAATCCTGAAAATTGCCAATCGCAAGGATTGGGTGGCGGGCAAGCTTGACGCGCTGGACCGGACGATGGACAGCATTTTGACCCGTGCGATCAACCAATCCGTCAGTCCCAATGACGTGGCCGAGGCGATCGTCCAGGACATCCTGCACCAAAAAGCGGCCTGAGGCGCGTCGATCCGCTCTGTCGATAATCGCGGCAGAGCGCGTTCACGAAACTTTGACCGCGCTTTGCCGTGTCTTTCCGTGCTCTGTTCCCGGAAACATCCCTGTCGTGCTATCATTTGTGGAAGCTCCGGCGTGACCGGTCCCGCAAGGTCGGTCGCGCAGCCGCCCGTTGGACAGGAGACATCCACATGCAGACTTCTCTCTTTACCCGCCGTTCTCTTCTCGCCACAGGTGGCGCTCTTGTGGTGACCGGTGTCTCTAGCCACCTGGTTCCTGCCCGCGCACAGGGACTTGCGCCGACGCTCTCAATGCGGGGCGGGGCCAACAACTATCTGCCTGGCGCGCCAATCGTGGAACGGATCGGGGGCGGAGGGTTCTGGATGACGGGCACGGTGCGCCGCGCCGGGGATGGTGCGCCGCTCGCTGGACAAAGAATCCAGATATGGGCGCACACGACCGAAGGGCACGAACGCGAACCGCGCAGCCACGGCGCCACGCTCACCGACGAGCATGGGGTTTTCCGGCTGGAAATGCCGCAGATTGTCCCCGCCTTCGGTCAGCCGCACGGTCATCTCGCCTATGACAGCGGCGAATTCGAAACTGTATTCCTGCGCCCCATCATGCCCAGCGCAAAAGACACCAGCCTGACAGCGCATTTCGTGCTACGGCCCGTCTGATCGCGGCGGTGTCCACGGGAGCCGGTCGAATCCGCGTGTTCCTGATTTGGAGTACGCTTGCGGTCGTACTCGTCGTGCCGGTCGCGGCCGCGGCCATGAGTCCGCTGTTAGCCTGGCGCAATCCGATCTACATCATGGCCGGGTTTGCCGGGGTTGTCGCGATGAGCTTATTGCTCGTACAGCCCCTTTTGGCAGGTGGGCGACTGCCGGGTCTGTCCAGATACCGCAGTCGGCGGTTGCATCGCTGGGTTGGCATCTGTCTGACTGCCGCGGTGATGGTTCATGTCGCCGGTCTCTGGATAACCAGCCCGCCGGATGTGGTCGATGCCCTGCTTTTCATGTCGCCGACGCCGTTCTCGGCCTGGGGTGTCATCGCGATGTGGGCGGTGTTCGCCGCCGCACTCCTGGCCGCGCTCCGGCGGCGCCTTCGATGGCGAAACTGGCGTATCGGTCACACCGCCTGCGCGGCGGTGGTCGTCATCGGGTGCATTGTGCATGCCCTGCTGATCCAGGGAACGATGGAGATACTGACCAAGGCCCTGCTCTGTGGGCTGGTCCTCGCCGCCACGGTCAAAACGTTCGCGGATTTGCGTGTGTGGTCGGCACGCGCCCGTGATGGCCCAAGACGCTGAAACCGGGCTGCTCGCATGACGTCGCCATCACCCGGCGCCGACCATCCCCACGATCTCATAGGTCTTGCGCAGGATCGGCACACTGATTTCACGCGCCCGCTCGGCGCCACGGGCGAGAATCCGGTCGATCTCGGCCTGATCGTCCATCAGCCGGGCCATCTCGCCCGAGATTGGTGCCAGCTTGGCGACCGCAAGGTCGGCCAGCATGGGCTTGAATTCACCGAACTGCCTGCCGCCGACCTCGGTTAGAACCTGATCGACGCTCCGGTCGGACAGCGCGGCGTAAATGTTGACCAGATTGCGCGCCTCAGGCCGCTCTTCCAGCCCCTTCGCCTCGGAGGGCAGGGCGTCGGGATCGGTCTTGGCCTTACGGATCTTTTTGGCGATGGTGTCGGCGTCGTCGGTCATGTTGATCCGGCTCATGTCCGAAGGATCGGATTTCGACATCTTCTTGGACCCATCGCGCAAGCTCATGACGCGGGTGGCGGCGCCCTCGATCACGGGTTCGGTCACTGGAAAGAAATCGACGCCGAAATCATTGTTGAACTTGATCGCGATGTCGCGGGTCAGTTCAAGATGTTGCTTCTGATCCTCACCCACCGGCACATGGGTGGCGTGATAGATCAGGATGTCGGCGGCCATCAGCGAGGGATAGGCAAACAGACCAAGCGAGGCGTTTTGCTGATTCTTGCCCGCCTTGTCCTTCCATTGAGTCATCCGCTGCATCCAGCCCATGCGGGCGACGCAGTTGAAGATCCAGGCCAGTTGCGCGTGTTCCGGCACCTGGCTTTGGTTGAACAGGATCGATTGTTCCGGGTCGATACCGGCGGCGATGAAACCCGCACAAAGTTCGCGTGTATTGTGCGCCAGCGCGGCGGGGTCCTGCCAGACGGTGATCGCGTGCAGATCGACCATGCAATAGATGGTCTCGAACTCTGCCCCCTGCATATCCACAAAGCGCTTCATCGCGCCAAGGTAGTTGCCAAGCGTCAGCCCGCCCGAGGGCTGGATGCCGGAAAACACCCGTGGCGTGAACTTTGTCTCGGTCATGGAAGGGAACTCCCGTCTGGAAAAATCGGCCCCCGTCGCTTACCCATGAGGTCAAGGGACGTCAACAGCCGCGAAAGGCCAGCCCATGAGCAGTGACCATTACACCCCAGCCGTGAACCCGCTGCCACCCGTTGTAGTGGCTCTGGTGCTGTTCATCATGGGGATCGAACTGGCGTTTTCACTTGGTGCGCGCGGGCTGGTCGGCGGGCCAGAGGCGATAGGCTGGCGTCTGGCCGCGATTCAGTCCTATGCGTTTTCGGCGGACATCTTTGACTGGATGGTCGAAACCGGGCGCTGGCCGGTCGAGCATGTCATCCGCTTTGTCACCTATCCCTTCGTGCATGGCAGTTTCACCCAGGCCGTCTTTGTCTGTGTGTTCGTTCTGGCCATGGGCAAGATGGTGGGCGAGGTGTTCGGCAGCGTCGCCATGATCCTGATCTTCGTCCTGTCCGGCATCGGCGGGGCGTTGGCCTATGCCATCATTCTAGATCCGCGCTATCCGCTGATCGGCGGATTTCCGGCGGTCTATGGTCTGATTGGGGCCTTCACTTGGCTCTTGTGGCGGAAACTGTCGCTGGTCGGGGCCCATCAGGCCCGCGCTTTCAGTCTCATTGCGGTGCTGATGGGGCTGCAACTGCTGTTCGGCCTGCTGTTTGGCGGCACCGGAGATTGGGTCGCCGATCTGGGTGGATTTGCCACCGGTTTCGGGCTGTCCTTCTTCCTTGCGCCGGGGGGATGGGCGCGGATCGTAGGCCGGATGCGCCGGGATTGACCCGGCGCAACGGCATTATTCTTTCAGGGGGCAGGTGCTGAAGCCCAGTACGTGATAGAGCGGGCAATAACCGATAAGCCCGGTCACCAGCGGGATGACCCCGATCAGGCCCCACATGCTTTGCGGGCCGATCACGGTCAGTGACAGCAGAACCAGGCCCAGCAGAACACGGGCGGCGCGATCAAAGGTTCCTTCGTTGCGGATCATGTTGATTCTCCGATTTCAGATCAGTCGATGGAACCGTTCTGCCCTGATTTGGGAGCTCTGTCGGTGACAGTGTCACCGTTCGTCCTCAGCAAGCCGTTCCAGACCGGGCCGGTCCAGTACCGCAATCCTGCCGCGGGCCAGCCCGACCAGTCCAAGGCGGGTGAATTCGCCCAGTCGACGGCTGACAAAGGCCCTTCCCGAGGCGGTTTCGGTGGCCAGCGCATCATGGGTGGTATGTACCACGCCATTTTTTTCCAGCCGCAGCAGGGTACGGGCGAGGCGGGCGTCAAAGCCGGTGAGCGCGACGTCCTGGACCAGTTGTTCGAAGTCGGCAAAACGGCGGGCCACCGCCGTCAGGACTTCGGTTCGAAAGCCATCGTCCGATGTCATGGCCGAGCGAAAGGCCGCATGGGAGATGATTTCCCCCTTGATCGCGGTTTCGGCTATCCCTTCGGCGGAATAGCTGCGCCCTTCGGTGAGGCAAGCGAAGGTTTGCAGGCATACGTCACCCGGCTGGACGCGGTAAAGCACGACTTCGCGCCCGTTTGGTGCGGTCAGGGTCACCCGGATCGTGCCAGAGGTGAGCCGGACAAAGCCGGGGCATTCCTGACCGGGGCGGAAAACCACGGTTCCTGCGGGGCAATCAAGGATGCTCATGACCGGCGCATCGCCCGTTTGAATTCCGACATGCGGAACGCGCCAAGGGCCAGACCCGAGCCGAAATAGATGACGGCCGCGGCGGCAATCAGGCCGACCAACGCCGGATACCGCCAGCTCGGCACTGTGAACACCCAACCGAACAGCGCGACAATTGTGAACAGGACTATACCCATGATTGCCGAGGCCAAGACGATCCGCCAGGTGCGTTCCCGGAACCTTTCATCGAACCGGGCGACCTCGCCCATGCGACGCGCGCCCAGCGCGAGTTGCAGGACCATGACCCAGCCTGCGACCGAGGTCGCAATAGCCGGAGCGATCCAGCCGATCACCGGAAGAAGACCAAAGGCAAGAACCGCATTGATCACCATCGCGACCACCGCATAGCGAAAGGGTGATTTGGTGTCTTCTCGGGCAAAGAACAGCGGTTGGAGCAGCTTTTGCAGCATGAAGGATGGCAGGCCCAGCCCATAGATGGCGACCGCAAGGGCGGTTGCGGCGCTGTCTGCGGCGCTGAACTGGCCACGCTCGAACAGGACCGAAACAAGCGGCAAAGGGACAACCACCAGCGCCACGGTGGAAGGGATGGTCAAGAACATCGAAAACTCGCCCGCCCGCGAGAAGGCATCGCGCGCGCCAGCGTCATCCCCGGCCCGCAAGCGGCGCGACAGATCGGGCAGCAACACAATCCCAACGGCGATGCCCACGACGCCCAGCGGGAGTTGGTACAGCCGGTCGGCGGCAAAAAGCCAGCTTACGGCTTTTTCGGTTTTCGACGCGACCAGCTGACCAACGACAAGATTCACCTGCGTCACGCCCATTGCCAGCGCGGCGGGCAGTGCGACGCGCACCATATGGCGCATCTCGGGCGTCAGGCGGGGCAGACCGGGGCGGAGGCGGATGCCCGCCCGTTCGGTCGCGACCCAGACCAGCGCCAGTTGCGCGATACCTGCAACAGGGATGACCCAGATCAGCCAGGTGATGGCTTCGCCGCCGGACAATGTACCGGCTATCAGCGCCGCGCATGCAAAGATGTTCAAAAGGACAGGGGCGGCTGCGGCGGCCGCAAACCGGCCGGTGGCGTTCAGAACCCCGGAAAACAGCGCAGATAGTGACATGAACAGGATGTAGGGAAAGACGACATGGCCGTACCCCACGGCCATATCGAACCGTTCGTCCCCGTGGAACCCCTGGGCGGTGATCCAGACCAGCGCGGGCATAAAGACCATCGCCAGACCGACCAGCGCCAGAACCGCCGCGCCAAGCAGGTTGAAGGCGTCACGCGCGAAGCCTTCGGCGTTCTCGCCGCCTTCCAGCCGTTTCGAGAACATCGGCACGAAGGCCGCGTTGAAGGCGCCTTCGGCAAAGAAGCGGCGGAACATGTTGGGCAGGCGGAAAGCGGCAACAAATGCATCCATCACCGGGCCGGGCCCGATAAAGGCGGCCAGCAGGATTTCCCGCAAGAAACCCAGAATCCGGCTGGCAAGGGTCCAGAACCCTACCGTGAACAGGCCCGATAGCAGTCGAATGGGCTTCATGAGGCAGCCCGCGCGGCGCCTTCAGTAATGGCTTTGCGCAATTTGGCCTCAAGCCCGCGCTGCTTGCTTTCGGAATAGTACTTCAATCCGAACATGTCCTTGACATAAAAGGTATCGACCACCTGTTCGCCATAGGTCGCGATGACCGCGTTGGCGATATAGATATTGGCGGCGGCCAACGTTCGGGTCAGGTCATAGAGCAGGCCGGGCCGGTCGCGGGTGTCCACCTCGATGATCGTATAGATCTCGGACCCGTCATTGTCGAAGGTAATATGCGTCGGTACGTTGAAAGCCTTTTCGCGCTTTTTGATCTTGTCGCGCGACTTGAGCGCGTCCCGCGCCACGACTTCGCCCTTCAGCGTCTTGTGGATCATCTGCGTCAGGCGCGGCAGGCGCGCGGTTTCAAACGGGTGGCCCGCAGCATCCTGAATCCAGAAGGCGTCGGTGACATATCCATCCTTGGTGGTGTAACTGCGGGCGTCGACCACGTTGGCACCCGCCAGCGCCAGCGCGCCCGCGATGCGGGCGAAGATGCCGGGGTGGTCACCCATCGCGAAACAGGCGCGGGTGGCATCACGGTCTTCGTCCGGGTGCAGCCGGATTTCCATCGCGCCTTCATCGCCGCTTTCATCCAGAATCCGCAGCATGTCGGCGAATTCCACGTGGGTCGACAGTTTCAGGCCCTGCCAATATGGATCGTAATGCCGCGCGGTTTCGGTTTTGAGATCGACCTTGGACCAAGCCCCCAACGCCTCACGCAGCGCCTTTTTGGCTTCGGCGCCCCGGTTGGAGCGGTTGAGATCCTCCATGCCCGTTTCCAACGCGCGTTTGGTCTCGGCATGCAGCGCCCGCAACAGCGTGGCCTTCCAGTTGTTCCAGGTGTTCGGTCCGACCCCGCGAATGTCACAGACGGTAAGAACCGTAAGCAGGTCCAGCCGTTTGACAGTCTGAACCGCCTTGGCGAAATCGCGAACGGTGCGCGGGTCCGAGATATCGCGCTTTTGTGCCATGTCGGACATCAGCAGGTGATACCGCACCAGCCATTCCACGGTCTCGCTGTCGGCTTTGTTCAATCCCAGCCGCGGCGCCACCTTGCGGGCGATCCTTGCACCCAGTATCGAATGATCCTCGGGCCGCCCCTTGGCAATGTCATGCAGCAGCAGGGCGACATACAGAACCTTGCGGTTCACGCCGCGCTTGAGGATGGACGAGGCCAGCGGCAATTCCTCGATCAACTCGCCCCTTTCGATCTGGGCCAGATTGACGATGGTCTGGATCGTATGCTCGTCCACCGTATAGCTGTGATACATGTTGAACTGCATCATCGCGACGATGGGCTCGAATTCCGGTAGAAAGACCGACAGCACACCCAGTTCGTTCATGCGCCGAAGGGCACGCTCCGGGTTGCCGTGCTTGAGCATCAGGTCAAGGAAAATGCGCTGGGCTTCCTTGTCGTGACGCATGTCCTCATCAATCAGATTAAGGTTTGCTGTCACCAGCCGCATGGCGTCGGGGTGAATCAGCATTCCGGTCCGCAACCCTTCTTCGAAAAGGCGCAGCAGGTTCATCTTGTCGGCCAGAAACTTGTTTTCATCTGCCACGGCCAGCCGCCCATGCACCACCCTATAGCCGGTCTTCAGCCTGCGGCGGCGGCGAAGAATCCGTTGCAGCAAGGGGGCGCTCTTCATATGCGCGGCTTCGAGCTTGGTCAGGAAGATGCGGGTCAGTTCACCGACGCGCGTGGCTTCGCGAAAGTATTTCTGCATGAAGATTTCGACGCCCCGCCGCCCGGCGCGATCCTGATACCCCATGCGTTCGGCCACTTCGACCTGCAGATCAAAGGTCAGTTGTTCGGTGGCCCGTCCCGTCACCAGATGCAGATGTGAGCGGACCGCCCAAAGAAAATCCTCGGCCTGTACGAATGTGCTGAACTCATCCTTGGTGAACAGGCCCAGCGGCACCAGTTCCGCCACGTCCTGAACGTCATAGACATACTTGGCGATCCAATAAAGCGATTGAAGGTCGCGCAGGCCCCCTTTGCCTTCCTTCACGTTCGGTTCGACCATATAGCGCTCACCCTGTTTGTGGTGGCGCTCGTCCCGCTCGTTGAGTTTGGCCTCGATGAATTCGCTCTCCGATCCCTTGAAGAGGTCGGAACGAAGGCGCTTGTCCAACTCTTTCGCCAGCGCCCGATCTCCGACCAGAAAGCGATGTTCCAGCATCGCCGTGCGGATGGTGAAATCGTCCGCGCCAAGACGCAGGCAGTCCTTGATGGTGCGCGAGGAATGCCCGACCTTCAGCCGCAGGTCCCACAGCATGTAGAGCATGGACTCGATCACGCTCTCGGCCCAGGCCGTGATCTTGTAGGGTGTCAGGAACAGCAGGTCGACATCCGAAAACGGCGCCATCTCGCCGCGGCCATAGCCGCCAACAGCCAGAACCGCGATACGCTCGCCCTGTGTCGGATTGGCCAGTGGGTGCAGGACCTCGATGGCGACATGCAGCGCGGTATGCACCATCCCGTCGGTCAGATAGGTGTAGGCCCGCGTCAGCGGCCCCGCGGCGAAAGGTTGCCCGGCAAAGGCATCGGCAATGGCGGCGCGGCCCGTTTTCTGGACGTCGCGCAGAATCCGCACGACCTCGGCGCGCAGGGCCGTGTTGTCGTCACAGGTTCCCTGCAACTCGGCGATGCGCGCGCGCACGGCGTCATGATCAAAAATCGCTTCGGGCGCGCAGATCAACTCGCCATCGGGTCGGGATAAGGTTGCCGGATCAGAAACCGGCGCCGGAGAAGCTTGCTGGGGCAGGGTCAATCACAACCACCTGTTTGTTCTGGATCGTGGCCACGGCCAGTCCGCGTTCATTTGTACCATCGGGCCGCAAACGGAATATGCCGCCCACCCCCTGAAAACCCGCGCCTTGCGTCAGGGCCGCACCCGTCAATGCATCCGATTTGCCCGAGTTGACCAGTGCGCCGATTGCCGCGATACCGTCATAGGCCAGACCGCCGATGGGATGCGGCGAACCGCCATAGGTCGCCTGATAGCGCGCGTTGAAAGCCTGGGCCTTGGATGGGTCGGGCAGGGCGAACCAGCCTCCCTGAACGCCCGGCAGTTCCAGCGTCTGCGCCGGGATGTCCCAGCGTGTCAGTCCGATGAACTGCGTGATTGCGGGCGACACGCCCGCTTCGGGCAACAGCTGGCTGTAAAGTGGCAGGGCACCGGCTGTGGTCGCGGTCAAAAAGAGCGAATCCGCGCCTGATGCATCCACCGTCGACTTGATCGTCGGAACCGAGTTGATGACCCCCTGTTGTGAGCGTTCATATCCAACATCACCCGCCTTGCGCACACTGGTCTGGCCAATGGCACGGTCGATGGCGGCTTTGCCGACTTGCCCCGCCTCGTCATTGCTATAGACCACAACCATGTTGGTCTTGCCCTGCCGCGCTGCATAGTTGGCCAGGCGGTTGGCGGTGTTGTCGAAGGTCGGCCCAAGAACAAAGACGTTTCCACCGGCGATGTTGGTGTTGTTCGAAAAAGACAGCAGGTTGACGTTGTCGTCCAGCACGGCCAGCCCCGCCGAGTTTGCGGCCTGCGCATAAACCGGACCGAGGATGATCTTGGCCCCGTCATCCACCGCCTGTTGCGCCACCGCTGCCGCCGTGGTCGCATTGCCCGCCGTGTCATAGACCCGCAGATCGATCTGAACGTTCTGTAAATCAGCGATGGCCAGCCGCGCCGAATTCTCAAGGCTTTGCGCGAGAACCGCGTCGCCCGACTGCGGCGAGCCGAGCGGCACAAGCAGGGCGACCGGCACCGGTTTGGATGTGTTGATCGACGGACCGCCGCTGGTGGCGACAGGATCGCAGGCCGAGAGGAAAAGGGTTGTTGCAATTGCAATTGAGGACAGGGCCAGTTTGCGGGCGGGCTTGCCAAGGCTGAACATCTAAATCAAAACTCCCTGATCTGGCGGTCTGAGGTGCCGCCTTGTGTCGAGCCGCGATAATAAACGTCACGCAGAAGGGGTCCAGCGTTGAATTTCCAAAAGACCAGATTGTCGCCCGGCCTGTACTTTGTCGCAACGCCGATCGGTACTGCCCGCGATATCACGCTCCGGGCGCTGGACGTTCTGGCCTCGGCGGATGTGGTTGCAGCAGAAGATACCCGCAGTCTGCGCCGGTTGATGGAGATACATGGCGTCCCACTGGAGGGGCGGCGGATTCTGGCTTATCACGATCACAGCGGGACGGCGGCACGGGAAAAACTGCTGGAGGCATTGTCCGAAGGCGCGTCCGTCGCCTATGCCTCCGAGGCGGGAATGCCGCTGATTGCCGATCCGGGATACGATCTGGGGCGGCGGGCGACAGAGGCCGGGCATATGGTTACCTGCGCGCCCGGTGCTTCGGCGGCCTTGACCGCGCTTACGTTGGCGGGGCTGCCGACGGACGCTTTCTTTTTCGCAGGCTTTCTGCCCAACGCATCCGGGGCGCGGCGGACGCGCCTTGAGGCGTTGCGCGAAATACCCGGAACGCTGGTCATCTACGAATCCCCCAAGCGGATCGCGGCGAGCCTGTCGGACATGGCCGAGGCGCTGGGCGGCGACCGGTCGGCGGCGCTGTGCCGGGAGTTAACCAAGAAGTTCGAAGAGGTCCGGCGCGGATCGCTGAACGAGCTTGCCGAGGCGTATAAGGGGGTGCCCGTCAAGGGAGAGATCGTGGTGCTGATCGACCGCACGCGTTCACAAAGCGTTAGCGACTCGGATGTAGAAGAGGCCTTGCGGACCGCGCTGGAAACCCATTCGGTGCGGGATGCGGCGGATCTTGTGGCCAAGATGTATGACCTGCCGCGCCGCCCGATCTATCAAATGGCGTTGAAGCTGGGAAAAGGGTGATATGGGGAACAATTCGGCGCGCGGATCGACGGCTTATCATTCCGGTCTGGCCGCCGAAGACCGCATTGCGGCCGATTATCGGCAGCGGGGTTTTATCATCGCTCAAAGGCGCTGGCGCGGCACCAGCGGCGAGATCGACCTAATCGCGCGGAACGGGGAAGGCCTGGTTTTCATCGAAGTCAAGAAAAGCAGGAGTTTCGACCGCGCTGCCGAGGCTCTGAGTCGCAGGCAAATTCAGCGAATCGTGATCTCGGCCGAAGAATTTCTGGCAAGCGAGCCGGACGGACAACTTACCAACATCCGGTTCGATGTCGCCCTTGTCGATGCGGCGGGCACGTTTCAAATTCTCGAAAACGCGTTTGATTTGACCTGAACGCCATTGCGCCCCCCGGCCCGCTGCGCCATGTATCTGGCGTGAAATTGAGGGACGCGCCATGAAAATCGCCTTTCAGATGGACCCGATCGGGGCCGTGGACATCAACGCGGACAGCTCGTTTCGCCTGGCCGAGGAAGCGCAGGCGCGCGGGTATGAGCTTTTTTTCTATGGGCCGGACCATCTGGCCTATCAGGAGGGGCGGATCACCGCGCGCGGCCATGACATGACGGTGCAGCGGGTTGCGGACAACCCGGCGGTACTGGGCCCCGAGCGCGAGGTCGATCTGGGCGAATTCGATGTGGTCTGGCTGCGGCAGGACCCGCCATTCGACATGCACTATATCACCTCGACCCACTTGCTGGACCGGCTCAGGGGGCAGACACTGGTGGTGAACGATCCGTTCTGGGTCCGGAACTATCCCGAAAAACTGCTGGTTCTGGACTTTCCGGATCTGACACCTCCGACCACGATTGCGCGCGACCTCCAGACCATCAGGGCGTTCAAGGCCAGACATGGCGACATCATATTGAAACCGCTCTATGGAAATGGCGGGGCAGGCGTATTCCGGCTGGATGAGAATGATCGCAACCTGTCCTCGCTGCACGAGCTTTTCACCGGTTTCTCGCGTGAGCCGCTGATCGTGCAGAAATTCCTGCCGGATGTCCGCAATGGCGACAAGCGGGTGATTCTAGTCGATGGCGAGGCGGTCGGCGCGATCAACCGCGTCCCGGCCGAGGGCGAGACCCGGTCGAATATGCACGTGGGCGGCCGTCCGGAAAAGATCGGCCTTTCCGAGCGTGATCATGAGATTTGCGCGGCCATCGGACCGTTGCTCAGGGAAAAGGGGCAGATCTTTGTCGGCATCGACGTGATCGGGGATTACCTGACCGAGATCAACGTGACCTCACCCACCGGCATTCAGGAACTGGAACGCTTCAACGGCGTCAACATTGCCGAAAAGGTCTGGCAGGCCATCGAGGCCCGGGTCTAGGCCGTTACACGGGCGCTAATCCGAAAACTCAGAGCTTCGGCCACATGAGGGCGGCGTACATCGTCTGCGCCGTCCAGATCGGCGATGGTGCGCGCCACCCGCAGAATGCGGTGATAGGCGCGGGCCGAAAGACCAAAACGGTCGGCCGCCTTCAGCAACAAATCCTTGCCCTGGGCATCGGGCGTGGCGATCTGTTCCAGCGAATTGCCTTCCGCATCGGCATTCTGGCGGATCGACGGATGGTCGCGAAAGCGCTCCGCCTGTATTTCGCGGGCTGCTGCGACCCGCGCCGCAACGGTGGCGGAATTGTCGCCCGAGGGCGGCAGGTCAAGATCGGTGAATCCGACCGGGGGCACCTCCATTCGCAGATCGAACCGGTCCATCAGCGGGCCTGAAATTCGCCCCAGGTAATCGTCGCCGCAATTGGGCACGCGGGCGCAGGCGCGGCCGGGGTCGGTCAGATATCCGCATTTGCACGGGTTCGCCGCGGCCACCAGCATGAAACGGCAGGGATATTTCACATGTGCGTTGGCGCGGGCGATCATGACCTCACCGGTCTCGATCGGCTGGCGCAGGGTTTCCAATACGGTGCGCGGGAATTCGGGGAATTCATCCATGAACAACACGCCGTTGTGCGCCAGCGAAATCTCGCCCGGCTTCGCCCCCTTGCCGCCGCCCACGATGGCGGCCATCGAAGCGGTGTGATGCGGTTCGCGAAAGGGGCGCGTTCGGCTGATGCCGCCTTCGTCCAGCAAACCGCATAGCGATTGGATCATCGAGGTTTCCAATGCCTCCGGTGCGGTCAGGGGGGGCAGAATGCCGGGGATGCGCGCGGCCAGCATGGATTTACCCGATCCGGGCGTACCGATCATGATCAGGTGGTGCCGCCCGGCGGCGGCAATCTCGAGCGCGCGTTTGGCCCGTTCCTGACCTTTCACATCACGCAGGTCGCGCGAACAGGGCGACAGGTCGACCTCGCCCGGTTTGGCCTCGGGCAAAGGCGACTGGCCCGAGAAATGCCTGACAACCGCGCCCAGACTGTCCGCTCCGATCACCTGCGTCGCCCCGACCCATGCCGCCTCGGCGCTGGAGGTGCTGGGACAGAGCAGGATACGGTCATGCGCGGCGGCGGTCATGGCGGCGGGCAGAGCTCCGACGACCGGCATCAGCGCCCCGTCCAGTGACAGCTCACCCAGCGAGACCGCGCCTTCGACCGCGTCCAGCGGAATGATCTCCAGCGCCGCCAAAAGCGCCATGGCAATGGGCAGGTCGAAATGGCTGCCTTCTTTGGGCAGATCAGCAGGTGACAGGTTGATCGTTACCCGCTTGGACGGCAGCGCGATGGCCATCGAACTGAGCGCGCTGCGCACTCGATCGCGGGCCTCGGACACCGCCTTGTCCGGCAGGCCGACGATGGAGAACGCGGGAAGGCCCGGTGTGACGGCGCATTGCACCTCGACCGGGCGGGCCTCGACCCCTTGAAACGCGACGGTATGGGCGCGGGCGACCATTTTTCTCCTGCTCGTGGTTAACAGAAGATTGCTAAGCCCATTTGAGTTTAGGAAAGGTTAAGACATTGCCTTCTATTGCCCGATCATTTGCAGGAATTTGGGCCAGGCGCCCGGATCGGCCACGGTTTTGTCGCGGCAAAAACGGTTGCACATGCCCCAGTACTGCCCCTCGAATTCAAGAAAATCTGTTACGGGTTTGCCGGAATAGGGACAGGCCGAGTTGGCCGATGGGCCGTTTTCGACCGGCCTGGCTGACTGAATTGTGCCGATGGGCCACGGTTTCGTCGGCAGGTCCCTGGCATAGGGGAACGGATCATATTGAACCGTAAGCCCCATTGCCCGCCATTGCCGAACGGAAATATTCCCGAGCAATTCAAGGCAATATTCGCGACTGGTCTCTGAGACCGGCAAACCATACCCGATGATCCGGGCGGCGACGGGAGTATAGAATACATCAGCGAGCGAATAGGCGCCAAACAGGGGTCCGGTTTCCGCACCGGACGCCGCGCGGGCGTGCTCCCAAAGGGTCTGAATCCGGTCCAGATCCACAAGGGTTTCGGAGGATGGGGAAAAGCCAACGTAACAATGCTTCAACTGCATCGGGCATTCCCCGCGCAGGGCGTGAAACCCGGCCGACATTTCGGCGCAAAGCCACCGGGCCGCGGCGCGCAGCGCCGGGTCTGATGGCCAAAGCCCGGCATCCGGATGGTGCTCGGCCAATGTCTCGGCAATGGCCAGGCTTTCACCGACCACGGTTCCGTCCGGCATGCGAAGTGCCGGAACAAGCCGGGCCGGGGCCAGAGGCTCCATATCCGCGGCCATCGTGCCGGAATAGAGGCCCACCATATTCGAGCGGAAGGGGATGCCGAATTTCTCGAGCATCAGCCATCCACGCAGCGACCAACTGGAAAACAGGCGATCACCGATGAAAAGATCATAGGTCATGCGCCAAGGTTATTCGCGGATCCGGTGATCAGAAAATGCTCATTTGTTGGCGATGCCATCACGGCTGATGATTGATCCGTTCCACGGCCCATGCGTTTTCCAGCCGGATAATCTCGGTAACGGACAGGTTGTCGATCCTGTGGCTGAACGCCGCTTCGGCGTCTAAGCCCAATGCGCGCTGCACCTGACTGAGGATGACCCCGAAATGGGCGACCACGATCAGATCCCGGCCGTGATGGCCGGAAATCAGGGCATCGATGGCGCGATCCACACGGGCGCGAACCTGGTTCCAGCTTTCGCCCTGCGGTGGGCGGACCTTTCCGGGGTTGTCCCAATAGGCACGGGCCAGGTGCGGGTCTTCGGCTTCGATCTCGGCATAAGTGCGCAACTCCCAAGTGCCGAAATTGATTTCCCGCAGGTCGGCGAGATGCGGCAGGCGCGTTCGAACGCCCTGGATGGCGGTTGCGGTGTCGGCGGCGCGGGAAAGATCCGAGGAGATGACCAGCGCATCCTGCGGCAGATGCGCCTCCAGACGCGCAATGGCCGCGTGATCGCTCAGATCGGCGGCCAGATCGGACCAGCCGACCATGGTTTTGGCGTGGGTGGGGCCATGGCGGACGAAGTGGAGTCGGGTCACGGCATTTGCCCTTTCAGAACCAATGGCAGACCGGCAGTGACCTGAACCACCAGATCGGCTTGCGCGGCCAAAGCGATATTCAGCCGCCCCTGCGCTTCGCGGAACTGTCGCGACAGCGCGTTGTCGGGGACGATCCCCTGTCCAACCTCGTTGCTGACGATGACCACTTGCGCCGCACAGTTGCGCAACGCCGCCAAAAGATCCACCACCGCCTGCTCCAGATCGCTCTCGGCAAGCAGGTGGTTTGTAAGCCACATCGTGGCGCAATCGATCAGGCAGATCTGATCCGAGTCGAGTTTGCAAAGGTGGGGCTCAAGCGCCAAAGGCGCCTCGATTGTGGTCCACCCATCGCCGCGTTGTGCAATATGTTGCTCAATTTTTAGGCGCATCTCGTCATCAAACACTTGTGATGTGGCGAAATAAACGCGAGATTTACTAGTGGAAACAACAAATTGCTCGGCAAATGCCGATTTTCCCGAGGCTGCGCCGCCAAGAATAAAGGTTAAACTGGGGTGCACTTTTATTACCTTTCTTAGTGATCCACCCGGTTTTGTCCTGCGTATCGACCGTATCAGCGCATTACAAGCCCGCCCCGAGCCTGCAATTTGGGAGAGATGCATGGCACTGGACCACCCGCAAGATCTGTCGATATCGCGACAGGCCATGAAGGCGGAATTGCTGGACGCCGAGACCGAATTGCGTCTGGCCTATGCCTGGCGCGATGATCGGGATGTCGAAGCGCTTCACCGTCTGATCAACGCCTACATGCGACTGGCGATTTCGATGGCGGCCAAGTTCAAGCGCTATGGCGCACCGATGAATGATCTCATTCAGGAGGCAGGGCTGGGATTGATGAAGGCCGCCGACAAGTTCGATCCCGACCGTGGCGTGCGGTTTTCGACCTATGCGGTCTGGTGGATCAAGGCCAGCATTCAGGACTATGTCATGCGCAACTGGTCGATGGTGCGCACCGGGTCGACGTCGTCGCAGAAATCCTTGTTTTTCAACATGCGCCGTGTGCAGGCGCGGCTGGAACGCGAAGCCGTGAATGACGGCGTGGCGCTGGACAAACATCAGCTGCACCAGATGATCGCGGCCGAGATTGGTGTGCCCCTGCGCGATGTCGAGATGATGGAGGGGCGGCTTTCGGGTTCGGACTTTTCCCTCAACGCGGTGCAATCCGCCGAAGACGAAGGACGGGAGTGGATCGACACGCTTGAGGATGACAGCGAACAAGCTGCAGAGGCAATTGAAAACAAGCATGACACCCGGCAGTTACGCGAATGGCTTTTGTCAGCGATGCAGGATCTGAACGAGCGCGAGCGGTTCATCGTGCGTGAACGCAAATTGAGAGAACCGGCGCGGACGCTGGAAAGCCTTGGACGCGAACTGAACCTGTCGAAGGAACGCGTGCGGCAATTGGAAGCCGCAGCCTTTGCCAAGATGCGCAAGAGCCTTGAAGCGCAATCGCGCGAGGTGCAACACTTCCTCGTATGAGACATATTGCGATTCTGGTCAGTGCCTGTGCGGCATTCCTGGCCGCTCCGTTCGGGGCGGCTTTGGCGTCTGATGCAATCCCGGCGGATGTGCTGGGACAAATGCAGCAGGCCGATATTGTTCTTCTCGGTGAAACCCATGACAACCGGCATCACCACCTGCGGCAGGCCGAGGCCGTTGCGGCAATCGAACCCGGGGCGATGGTCTGGGAGATGCTGACCGAAGAGGGCGCGGCACGGGTCACCGCACAGGCGGTGTCGGATCCGGAAAAGCTGGCCATAACATTGAAATGGGCCGAACTGGGCTGGCCGCCGCTGAGCATGTATCTGCCCGTCTTCAAGGCGTCGTCCGGCGCGCCGGTCTATGGCGGTCTGGTGCCGCGAGAGGCCGCTCAGGCCGCGATGAAAAGCAGTGCCGTAGCCGCAATGGGCGCGGATGCGGCGCGATATGGTCTCAACATTCCTTTGCCGGAAGAAGAACAGGCCGCGCGTGAGGCCGACCAACAGGCGGCGCATTGCGATGCGATGCCGCCCGAGATGCTGCCCAACCTCGTCGCCATTCAGCGTTTGCGGGATGCGGTTCTGACCCGCGCGATTTTGCGGGCGGTCGAGGAAACCGGCGGCCCGGTTGTGGTCATCACCGGCAACGGTCATGCCCGCAAGGACAGGGGCATTCCCACGTATCTGGAACGAATGGCGCCGGGTCTGCGCGTGTTCGCGCTGGGTCAGTCCGAAGACGGGGCGGTTGTAGGCACGTTTGATGCAGTGATCGACAGCCCCGCGGCAGAGCGAGACGACCCCTGCGAGGTTTTCCGGAAACAGGACTGAGCCCGCCGGGATTATCCACTGGCGCAAGGATGGGGTCTTGCCTAATGTCGGGGCCGTCCGGGTTGTGAGAGAGGCAGGAAATGCTGGCGTCGAAACGTATCTTGCTGATCATCGGGGGCGGGATTGCCGCCTACAAGTCGCTCGACCTGATCCGGCGGCTTCGCGAACGTGGCGCGTCGGTGGCATCGGTTCTGACGGCTGCGGGCGGCGAGTTCGTGACGCCGCTTGCAGTGTCGGCACTGGCCGGAGAAAAGGTCTACCGCGACCTGTTTGATCTGACGGACGAGGCCGAGATGGGGCATATCCAGCTGTCGCGCTCTGCCGACCTGGTGGTGGTCGCGCCTGCCACGGCCGATCTGATGGGCAAGATGGCGGCGGGTCTGGCGAACGATCTGGCCTCGACCCTGCTGTTGGCGACCGACACGCCGGTCTTGCTCGCTCCCGCGATGAACGTACGCATGTGGACCCATCCGGCGACACAGCGCAACCGGGCGCAACTTGCGGCCGATGGGGTTCGTTTTGCCGGACCGAACGAGGGCGACATGGCCTGTGGTGAGTTCGGTCCGGGGCGCATGGCGGAACCGATGGAGATCGTGGCGGCCATCGAACAGGTACTGTGCGACGGCCCGCTGAAGGGCAAGCGGGTACTGGTCACCTCGGGGCCGACACATGAGCCGATCGACCCCGTTCGTTATATCGCCAACCGGTCGTCGGGCGCACAAGGCGCGGCCGTTGCGCGGGCGCTTGCGGCGCTGGGCGCCGAGGTGGTTTTTGTCACCGGTCCCGCCGAAGTGCCGCCACCGGATGGGGTGCAAGTGGTACGGGTGCAGACGGCGCAGGAGATGTCGGATGCAGTGGACGCCGCCTTGCCGGTCGATGCCGGAATTTTTGCGGCGGCGGTGGCGGATTGGCGGGTGGCCAGCGCCTCGGATCGCAAGCTGAAGAAAAGTCGCGATGGACTGCCAGTGCTGGAATTCGCCGAAAACCCGGACATTCTGAGGCGTGTCTCTCGGATGGAAAACGGGCGGCCGGGGCTGGTCGTGGGATTTGCTGCCGAAACCGACAACGTGGTGGAACATGCCACGGCAAAGCGGGCGCGCAAGGGCTGTGACTGGATCGTGGCCAATGACGTCAGCCCTGAAACAGGGATCATGGGCGGGGCTGAAAACGCCGTTGTTCTGATCACCGGCGCTGGGTCCGAGGAATGGCCGCGCATGGCTAAGGAGGCCGTCGCCGCCCAATTGGCCCAACGGATCGCGGCGGCGCTGAAGGAATAAAGTCGCCTGTGGCGACCGAGTTGAGAACGAGAAGATTCAGGGGGCATGAAAATGGTGGCAATCCGCGTGATCCGGGAAGCGGGCGCTGATCCCGAAGTGGCGTTACCGTCTTACGAAACGGTGGGCGCGGCGGGGGCGGATGTGCGCGCCAATCTGCCGGACCGCGGTGTCGTTCGGCTAGAGCCGGGGCAGCGCGCGCTGGTTCCCACGGGGTTGAGAATAGAGATACCCGAAGGGTTCGAGGTGCAGGTGCGTCCGCGATCGGGACTTGCGCTCAAGCATGGTATCACGCTGCCCAATACGCCCGGAACCATCGACAGCGATTATCGCGGGCCGCTCGGTGTGATCGTACTGAATGCGGGGCAGGAACGGTTCGAGATATCCCATGGCGACAGGATTGCGCAACTGGTGGTGGCCCCGGTGCTGCAGGCGCGTTTCGAACTGACCGAAGCCCTTTCGGACACGTCGCGCGGCGCAGGCGGCTTTGGGTCGACGGGGCGCGGCTGATGCTTCTGGTTCTGGTCCTGGCCGCTGCTTTGTGGGGGCTTGGCTATGTGATGGGAGTGTCGCGGACGGCGCGCCTTGTCCCGGTCGGCATCCTTTTTGCCGGGGTCCTGTCGATACAGTTCCTTTTGCCCGATGGCCATGGTTTGCGCGAAGCAACCGGCAAATCGCCGGCCCTTTGGCTCATCCTTGGCGGGATGGTTGTTTTGGGTCTGGTCTATTCCCGCCTTTTGGCGGCATTGCGTGACAGGGCTGTCGCAGCCAAACCAGAGGAGAAACAGATGCAACCGGGCAAATTCTCGGATAGTGAGCTGGAACGCTATGCCCGCCACATCGTTCTGCGCGAACTGGGCGGGCCGGGTCAAAAGCGCCTGAAACAGGCGAGGGTTCTGGTGATCGGCGCCGGGGGTCTGGGTGCGCCCGCGCTGCAGTATCTGGCGGCGGCGGGGGTCGGAACCATTGGTGTCATCGACGATGACGAGGTCGAAAACGCCAACCTGCAGCGGCAGGTGATCCACCGCGATGCCGATATCGGCACGCCCAAGGTGTTTTCCGCGCAATCCGCGATGGTGGCGCAAAACCCCAATGTGGTCGTGCGCCCCTATCATCGCCGCCTGACCGAAGATATCGCGCAGGACCTGTTTGACGACTATGATCTCATCCTTGACGGCACGGACAATTTCGATACCCGCTATCTGGCAAACCGCACCGCGGTGGCGCTGGGCAAGCCTCTGATTTCTGGCGCATTGGCACAATGGGAAGGGCAGTTGAGCGTTTTCCATCCCGCGAAAACCGGCCCGTGTTATCAATGCATTTTCCCCGAAGCGCCGGCAGAGGGCCTTGCACCGTCCTGTGCCGAGGCCGGGGTGATCGGGCCATTGCCGGGTGTTGTCGGATCGATGATGGCGGTCGAGGCCGTCAAACTGATCACCGGGGCCGGAGCGCCGCTGATCGGTGAGATGCTGATCTATGACGCACTCTATGGCGAATCCCGCAAGATCACGCTTGGCAAACGCGCCGGTTGCCCGGTTTGCGGGCCGGGCCTCTGACGGGTGCAACCGCCGCGAGCCTAGGCGCGCGGCCCGGCCCAACGCCGCAGGGCGCATCCAGGATGCGCCCAAAGGGGCGGGAGCACCGCGTCTATCCCAGCGCACGGTCGAGGTCGGCGATCAGATCCCCGGCATCCTCCAACCCCACGGACAGGCGGAAAATCCCGTCTCCCGCATAGGCGCGGTAATCTTCCAGCTGCGCGCCGCTCAGGCGGAAAGAGGTTTCCATCAGCCCCGCTGTTTCCATCCAGAAAATTAGGGACCGGTGGTGACCCAGCGACACCGCATAGTGGATCACTTCCAACCGGTCGATCATTTGCTGCGCCACGCGTTGCCCGGTGGCGGCGTCACCGACCTGGAACGAGATCATGCCCGACATGTTGCCCATCTGGCGCGTGGCCAGATCGGCCTGTGGATGCGTCGGCAGACCGGGGTAAATCACTTTGGTTACCCGGGGGTCGGCATCCAGCCATTCCGCAACTGCAGTGGCTCCAGACTCGTGCGCCTTCATCCGCAAGGGAAGGGTCGAAGCCCCCCGCGCGATCAGCCACGCGTTGAAGGGGGACAGGATGCCGCCTTGGTGGATCGCGGCCTCGGCGCGCATGCGCCCGATCAGTTCTGCGGATCCTGTCACGGCGCCCCCGACCGCGTCCCCATGCCCGCCGATATATTTGGTGATCGAATGCATCACCAGATCCACGCCCAGCCCGACCGTGTCCATTCCAAGCGGAGAGGCGAACGTGGCGTCGCAACTCAGCAGCGCCCCCGCCGCACGGGCCAGTTTCGAAATCGCCGCCAGATCGGTGAGCCGCCCGATCGGATTGACCGGCGTTTCCGTGTGGATCAGCTTCGTATCGGGCCTGACGGCTGCGGCGACGGCATCCAGATCCGACATGTTCACCGCCGAGACTTCGATTCCCATTCGGGGCAGCGTATCGCGGGCCAGTTCGGCCACTCCGGCATAGGAGACATCCGAAACAATCAAGTGATCGCCCGCCGAGAGAAACGTAAAGAAAATGGCCGAGGCTGCGGCCATACCCGAAGCCAGACACAGGCAGGCCTCGGTTCCCTGAAGCGCCGCAATCTTGGTTTCCAGACCTGCCACCGTCGGATTGGCCCAGCGGGTATAAGCATATGGGCTATCCGGCGTCAGATCACGGGCGGAAAACCCCGAGATGTCATCGGACAGAAAGGTCGAACTCATATGGATGGGCGGGGCCGAGGCGTTGGTCGTCGGGTCGGGCGGGTCGCCTGCGTGAATGGCCGTGGTCATCGGCCCTGGTCGGTGGTTGGTCCTGATCATATCAATTCTCCCGTTTGGCCGAACCTGCGTTTGTTGGCCGGGGAACGCAAGTGGGCTTGAAACCTGGTGCGTCGTGATGCTTGCCTCGCCTCTGGACCAATCCGATGCGCCAACCTAGCTTGACCGGCAAAGGAGATTCGCATGACCAACCCGATCCTCGCCGACTGGCAAACCCCTTTTGGAATCGCCCCCTTCACCCAAATCGAAGATGATGATTTTGCGCCGGCGCTGGAGCAGGCGCTGAAGGCCCACAAGACCGAGATCGACGCGATCGCAACCCACCCCGAGGCGCCCAGCTTTGCCAACACGGTCGAGGCGCTGGAAGCTGCCGGAGAGATGCTGGACAAGGTGTTGGGCGTGTTCTTCACGGTTGCCGGGGCCGACAGCAACCCCAAACGGGAAGCGTTGCAGCGCGAGTTTTCGCCCAGATTGGCCGCGCATTATTCCGAGATTTCATCGAACAAGACGCTGTTTCGGCGACTGGCGGCGATCTGGCAGCAGCGGGATGGGCTGGACCTCACTGATGAGCAACAGCGGGTCCTGATGCTGACCCATCGCGGTTTTGTCCGGGCGGGCGCGGCGCTGGAGGGCGCGGATGATGCCCGGATGAAAGAGATCAAGTCGCGGCTTGCCGAACTGGGAACGGCTTTTACTCAGAATCTTCTTGCCGACGAACGGGACTGGTTCATGCCCCTGTCCGAAGCGGATCTGGAAGGCTTGCCCGAGTTTGTCATCAGTGCGGCGCGTGAGGCGGGAAAGGAAAAAGAGGCCGCCGGTCCTGTGGTCACCCTGTCGCGGTCCCTGATCGTGCCGTTCCTTCAATTCTCACCCCGGCGCGATCTGCGCGAGACGGCCTATCGCGCCTGGGCGGCACGCGGTGCCAATGGCGGGCAAACCGACAACCGGGCCATCGCCACCGAAATTCTGCGGTTGCGCGAGGAACGCGCCGGGTTGCTGGGCTATGACAATTTTGCCGCCTACAAGCTGGAAACCGAAATGGCGCGCACGCCCGCGCGCGTTCACGAGTTGCTGATGCAGGTTTGGCTGCCTGCCAGAGAACGGGCCGAGACGGATGCCGAGGTGTTGACCGGCATGATGCAGACTGATGGGATCAATGGCGCGCTGGAGCCGTGGGACTGGCGTTATTATGCGGAAAAACGGCGCAAGGCCGAGCATGATTTGGACGAGGCGGCGCTCAAGCCCTATCTGCAACTCGACCGCCTGATCGAAGCCGCCTTCGCTTGTTCCAACCGCCTGTTCGGGCTCGAGTTTCGTCCGCTTGACGTGCCGCTGTATCATCCCGACTGCCGCGCCTGGGACGTGACACGCGACGGGCGGCATGTCGCCGTCTTCATCGGGGATTACTTTGCACGCGGTTCGAAACGGTCGGGCGCGTGGTGCAGCGCGATGCGGCAACAGGCGAAGTTTCCCAGGGTGCAGACGCCTGTGGTTATCAATGTCTGCAATTTCGCCAAGGGCGAACCGGCGCTGTTGTCCTATGACGATGCGCGCACGTTGTTTCATGAATTTGGTCATGCGTTGCACCAGATGCTGTCGAATGTGACCTATGAAAGCATCTCGGGCACGTCCGTTGCGCGTGATTTCGTCGAACTCCCCAGCCAGCTTTACGAACATTGGCTTGAAGTGCCCGAGGTTCTGTCCGAATTCGCGCTCCATGCCGAAACCGGCGAACCGATGCCGCCGGAGATGCTGGAAAAGGTGCTGGGTGCCGCGAATTTCGATCAGGGCTTTCAGACCGTTGAGTATGTGGCCTCGGCACTGGTCGATCTGGCCTTTCACAATGGACCGGCACCAGCCGATCCGATGGCGAAACAGGCCGAAGTCCTGGCGGGTATCGGGATGCCTCATCCGATCGGCATGCGGCACGCCACGCCGCATTTCGCGCATGTCTTTGCAGGCGACGGATATAGCTCGGGCTACTACAGTTACATGTGGTCCGAAGTGATGGATGCAGATGCCTTCGCGGCCTTCGAAGAAGCCGGTAGCGCATTCGATCCTGAGCGGGCAAGGGCGCTGGAAAAGAACATTCTGTCGACCGGTGGCTCGAAAGAGGCCGAGGATCTCTATCTCGCCTTCCGTGGGCGCTTGCCGGGGGTCGATGCGTTGCTCAAAGGGCGGGGGCTGATTGCAGCCTGAACGGATTGAGCCTTTGGGACAGTCTCGTGTGGCCTGGCCTTTTCGCGGGAAGAGCGGCGGGGCTCAGTACCCCGCCTTACGGTCAACCAGATGCAACAACGGTTCTCCGGTTTCGCCACGCCGAATGTTTTCGGCGATCACCTGTGCTGCTGTCACGGGGCGTGTTTCAGAGGCGATGTGAGGTGTTACCGTGACGTTGGGATGCGCCCAATAGGGGTGGTCCCCGGGCAGTGGCTCGGTTCGGAATACGTCAAGCGTCGCGTGCGCGATTTGGCCCGAGTCCAGTGCGGTCAAAAGGGCGTCGTCATCGATCAGCGGACCGCGGCCGGGATTGATGATCCGGGCGCCTTTGGGCATCCATGCCAGTGTTTCTGTGTTCAGCGTGTTTTCGGTGGCCGGGGTGTCGGGCAACAGCAAAACGGCGATCTCGGCAGTCGATAGCGCCCGGTTCAATCCGTCCTGTCCACTGAGGCAACGGATGCCGGGGATATCTCTGTCCGTGCGGCTCCAGCCGGAGACATCGAAATTCAGGGCCGCAAGCGCTCGCGCTGCCGCCTCGCCCAAAGCGCCGAGGCCCAGAATGGTGACGCTGCGATTCTTCGCCAGCGGCGGCACATCCTGCCGCCATTCCCCGTTCAGGCCGCGGATATGAGCGTCCATGCCAAGATGATAGCGCAGCACGTGGCCCACCACCCATTCCGTCATCCCCTGCGTCAGGCCATGGTCGACCATCCGTGCCAGCGGAACCGTCAGGGTCTCGTTCGTGACGATGCTTTCCACCCCGGCCCAAAGGCTCAGAACCGCCTTGAGGCGCGTCATCGGCGTGAAATCCCGCAACCCGCCATTGGGGGCGTAGACGACATAGTCGACTTCGGCCGGTTCGAAATCCGTAGCCAATTTGAAATCCAGTCCGGATTCAGTCAGGTATCGGCGCAGCAGCGGTTCATAGACCGGCCAAATAGCGGCGCGCGCGGAAAAAAGCACATTGATCGTCATGGTCGGGTCTTTCAGATGCTAGCGGGGGTTATGGATGTGAGCGCTTTGCACGATGCCGAAAGCGGCCATCAGAACCAGCATTGCCGAGCCGCCGTAGCTGACCATTGGCAGCGGAACGCCGACGACCGGCGCCAGCCCCATGACCATCGACATGTTGACCGCGAAGAACAGGAAGAAATTCAGCGAGATGCCAAGCGTGACAAGCGACGAGAACCGGTCTTTTGTCTTCAGCGCGGTGACAAGGCAGAAAACAAGGATCAGTGAATAGAGAGACAACAGCGAAAAGCCCCCTACGAACCCGAACTCTTCGGCCAGGGTGGTGAAGATGAAATCAGTGTGCTTTTCGGGCAGAAAGTTCAGCCGCGACTGGGTGCCCTGCATGAATCCCCGCCCGTTCCAGCCGCCCGAGCCCAGCGCGATCTTGGATTGGGTAATGTGATAGCCCGCGCCAAGCGGATCGGTGGAGGGATCCAGAAACGTGTCGATGCGGCGGAACTGATAATCCTTGAGCAACTGCCAGTCGGTGCCCCGGCTTTTGAACACGGTGGTGAGCAATCCGACACCCGCCGCGATGACCGCCGCGAAATACGCCCAGTGGACCCCTGCCAGAAACATCAGCCCGCCACCCGCCGCCAGCAGCAGGATCGATGTGCCCAGGTCGGGCTGCTTGAGAACCAGCGCCGTCGGCAACAGGATAAGAAGCACTGGCAAAAACACCCAAAGCGGGCGCGAGATCTTGTGCTCCGGCAGCCAGTCGTAATAGGCCGCCAGAACCATGACCAAAGTGATCTTCATCAGCTCTGACGGTTGCAGACGCATGAAGCCCAGATCGATCCAGCGCTGCGCGCCCATGCCGACTGTGCCCATGACCTCGACCAGAACCAAAAGCCCAATCGATCCCAGATAGGCCAGCACGGACATGTTTCGCCAGAACCAGATCGGCACCATGGCGACCATGAACATGACCGCAAGCCCAAGGCCAAAGCGCTCGATCTGAGGTTTGGCCCAGGGGGTGAACGATCCACCCGCCACCGAGTAGAGCATCAGAAAACCGACACAGGCCACGCTGGCCAACAACAGGGCAAGCGGCCAGTTCAGGTACAGAAACTTGCGCAGGCCCGTTGGCGTGGATTTGACGGAATGTTCAAGATAGCTCATGCGCGATCCTTTTCGTCGGGCCGCGCCTTTGGTCGATGGTCGCGTTCAAGCCTTTGCTGCTGTTCCCTGATTCGTTCACGGTCCGCGACCGGGTAAGCCTCCAGCGGCGGTGTTCCCTGATACAATGCCTGCAACATGATGTCCCGCGCCACGGGGGCTGCGGCCTTGGAGCCGCCACCGCCATGCTCGACCACGACCGAAAGAGCGTATTTCGGATTGTCGAAGGGGGCAAAACAGACAAAAAGCGCGTGGTCGCGTCGTTCCCACGGCAGGTCTTCGTTTCGGATCACGCCGGCGGCGCGTTCGGCGGCGGTGATGTTGCGAACCTGGCTGGTGCCGGTTTTGCCCGCCATGCGAAAGGTGTCCTCGATGATCCGGCTGCGATACGCCGTGCCGCGCCGGTCGTTCGAGACCGCGAACATCGCGTTGCGCAACCGGCGAAGGTTGTTCTTGTTAACATCCAGTTCTTCACCCGCCCCCGATGGCTGCTCCATCCCGTCGATCGACTTGACAAGCCGCGGGGTAACCGCGCGGCCTGTGGCGATACGCGCCGACATCACCGCAAGCTGAAGCGGCGAGGCGAGCATAAAGCCCTGACCGATCGAAGAGTTCGCAGTGTCGCCAATCAGCCATTCCTCGCCGTGAATGCGAGATTTCCAGTCCTGATTGGGAGCAAGCCCTTCGGCCACGGCGGACATCGGGATATCGTGCTTGATCCCCAGTCCGAATTTGTTGGCCATCTCCGAGATCCGGTCGATCCCGACCCTCAGAGCCACGTCGTAGTAATAGACGTCACAGCTTTGCTTGAGCGAGTCGAGCAGGTTCATGTACCCGTGTCCACCGCGCTTCCAGCAGTGGAAACGCCGGCTGCCGACCTTGTGGAAGCCGGGGCAATACACCGTGTCTGCGGAACCAACAACGCCCGCCTCCAGCGCGGCCATTGCCGTGATCATCTTGAAGGTCGAGCCGGGCGGATAGGTGCCCTGAACGCTCTTGTTTGCCAGCGGTCGGTATTTGTCTTCGGTCAAGGCCCGGTAGTCGGCGACCGAAATTCCGCGAACGAACAGGTTCGGATCAAAACTGGGTGCTGAAGCGATGGCGCGCAGATCTCCGGTTTCGCAATCGATGACGACGGCGGCGGCGCTTTCGCCCGCCAGCCTGGCCTGAGCGTATTGCTGCAGATCCGCGTCAACGGAAAGCTGCAGGTCGGACCCGGCCTGGCCTTCGCGCCGATCCAGTTCGCGCATGATGCGGCCGGTGGCATTCACCTCGACCCGTTTTGCGCCTGCCTTGCCGCGCAGGATATCCTCGCGTTTGGCTTCCAACCCGACTTTTCCAATCTGGAACCGGGGGATGCGTAGAACCGGTTCCGGGTCGGACATCTGGCTGAGATCATAGTCGCTGACCGGGCCGACATAGCCCACCACATGGGCGAAATCCTCGTAACGGGGATAGACCCGCGCCAGGCCGACCTCGGGCGTGATGCCGGGCAGGGCGGGCGCGTTGATGGCGACCTTCGAGATATCCTCCCACGTCACCTGATCGGCCAACGTCACCGGCAGGAACGGGGCCGAGCGGCGCATCTCGGCGCGGGCGCGTTCCAGTTCCTCTTCGCTGAGCGGAATGAGTTTGGACAGGCTCGCAAAGACCTGTTCCACATCTCCGGCATCCTCGCGCACGATGACGATGCGGTAGGACGGGGAATTCTGGCCGATGATCTGACCGTTGCGGTCGAATATTTCGCCCCGGTTGGGTGGAATGAGGCGAATGTTGATGCGGTTTTCCTCGGCCAGAAGTCGGAACTGGTCTGCCTGCTCGACCTGCATGTACCGCATCCGCATGGTCAGTCCGCCGACGAACGCGGCCTGCAGGCCACCCAGGATCAGCGCCCGCCGCGAAAAGCGGCGATGGATGCGGCCAAGTTCTTTGGGATTTCGTTTCATGCGCGTCTTCCCAACGCTTCGCTCTCGGCTGCCGTGAGTCGCCTGATGCCGAGAACGGACTGGGTGACCCACACCACCAGCGGATAGACAACAATGGTCAAGACCAGTTGCAGCGCAACCAGCCAGATCGACACCAGATCGACCGCGGTCAGGCCAAGAACAAGCCGGTTGCCAATCGTCAGGGCCGTCAGCACCGTCGCCACGGTCATCCACTCGCCGACGAACCCCGCATCCCGGGTCGTGGCGGAAACCGATTGCAGGTATGCGCAGGCCATCACCATCAAAGCGGCCAGCAATCCCGGCGGGCGCTGCAACAGAAGATCCGCCAACAATACGACAAAGGCGACGCTGAGGACCGGCACATAGTCCGGGCGACGCAAAGTCCATGCAAAGGTCATCGCGATCAGCAGGTCGGGAGGCGCCCATCGCGAGGGCAAGGTGCTTAATGGCAGCAGGTGAAAGAACATGATGATGAGCGCCAAGCCGACATAAAGCAGGCGCATCATCCACAGGTGGGAGGGCGACAGCCTATCCATCGGCGGCCTCCTCGGGTCGCAGCGCGGCTGCGGGCCCATCCGGGGACACAATTCCGCCGGGGTCGGTGATCGGTTCGGCAGGATGAAAGCGCAGCACACGCAGGAATTCGAGGCGTTCAAAATCGGCGGACAGTCTCACCCGCAGGCGACCGCCCGGATCCTGGGCAACCTGTCCGATCAGCAAACCCGCGGGGAACACGCCGCCGTCACCCGATGAAATCACGCGATCCCCCGGACGCACCAGTTCGCGATTTTCCAGAAAGTCGATCGCGGGCGCGGCTGTGTTGTCGCCGGCCACCAAGGCCGTCTGGCCCGAGGGCTGAATGGTGGCCGGTATGGCGCTGGCCGCATCCGTCAGCAGGATCACCCGCGCGGTATCATCGCCGACCCCGGATATCCGCCCGACAAGCCCGATACCGTCCATTGCGGCCCAGCCGTCCACGATGCCGTCCCGCGCGCCCACGTTAAGCAGGACCGATTGCCGGAACGGGGAACCGCTATCTGCCATCACGACACCGGTCACATAGGTCAGGCGTGGATCGAGACGCACGTTGTTGAGGTCCAGCAGACGCGCGTTTTCCTGTTCCAGCTGCAGCGCCGCTTCTTTCCACGCCCGCATCTGCCGCAATTCGCTGCGCAACTCTCGGTTCTGCTCGCTCAGCCGATGATAGCTTTGAAAATCCCGGACAAGGTTGATCGCACCGGTCACCGGCACCATCGCCCAGTCCATCGACGGCACCACCTCGTCAACGACACGGGCACGGAACCGTTCGACGCGGGGGCTGTCGATCCGCCAGACCAGAAAGATTCCGAAAAGGCACAACAAAAATACCCCCAAAAGCAGGCGGCGCAGGGGGGCGGTAAAGTCGTCACGCTGTGATCGGTCCTTTGCCACAGGACTCCTTCCGGTGCATGTCGCGCCGCCGCATCGACCTTTGCGTCAGAGGGTGCGCGCCTCAGCTGTCGTAGTCAATCGCGTGGCGCAGTTGTTTTTCGTATTCCAGGGCCTTGCCGGTGCCCAAAGCCACGCAATTCAGGCTTTCATCGGCGATGGACACGGCCAGTCCGGTCTGTTCGCGCAGCGCCAGATCGAGATCGCCCAGCAAGGCGCCGCCGCCGGTCAGCATCACGCCACGGTCGACAATGTCGGCGGCCAGATCGGGCGGGGTGGTTTCCAGCGCGGTCATTACCGCTTCGCAGATCTGTTGCACCGGTTCCGACAACGCCTCGGCCACCTGGGCCTGACTGATCTCGATCTCCTTCGGAACCCCATTGAGCAGGTCACGGCCCCGGATCTGCATCGACTGGCCACGCCCGTCATCGGGCATGCGCGCCGTGCCGATCGTGGTCTTTATGCGTTCGGCCGTGCTTTCGCCCACCAGCAGGTTCTGCTGACGACGCAGATAGTTGATGATCGCCTCGTCCATCCGGTCGCCGCCAACGCGGACCGAACGGGCATAGACGATATCGCCCAGCGACAGAACCGCCACTTCGGTGGTACCGCCGCCGATGTCGACGACCATGTTGCCGGTCGGATCGGTGATCGGCATGCCCGCGCCGATGGCCGCGGCGATGGGTTCGGCGATCAGCCCGGCGCGTCGGGCGCCGGCAGACAGAACCGACTGGCGGATCGCACGTTTCTCCACCGGAGTCGCGCCATGGGGGACACAGACGATGATTTTCGGCTTGGAGAAGGTCGAGCGTTTATGCACTTTGCGGATAAAGTGCTTGATCATCTCTTCGGCGGTGTCGAAGTCGGCAATCACGCCCTCTCGCATCGGGCGGATCGCCTCGATCGAACCCGGGGTGCGACCCAGCATCAGCTTGGCATCCTCTCCCACGGCCAAAACCTTTTTTACCCCGTCCTTGACGTGATAGGCCACCACCGACGGCTCTGACAGGATCACGCCGCGACCTTTGACATAGACCAGCGTGTTCGCGGTCCCGAGGTCGATCGCCATGTCCGACGAGAACAGGCCGCCCAGATTACCTAAGATCCCCATGTATGTGACCCTGCTTGCCAGAATTTATTCTTCTTCCCACGACTCGACGGGTCAGGGACGGATGACTTATAGGGCGCGAAGCCGCCCGGTAAAAGGGCTGATTCCATGTAAATCAGCGCCTTTTCGCCTCTTTCGGAAGGACTTTAGAAGCAACGATGCTTTCGTATCAACACATTTACCATGCCGGCAATCTGGCGGATGTGCAAAAGCACGCGCTGTTGGCTGCGGCGCTGGACTATCTGACCCGCAAGGACAAGCCGTTGAGTTATATCGAAACCCATTCCGGCCGCGGGCTGTACCGGCTGGATGCGGCAGAGGCCATGCGCACGGGCGAGGCGGCGGCGGGGATCGGACGCGCCCGGCGCGAGGCATGGTTCGACGCGGATCATCCGCTGTCACGCGCGATTGATTCCGTGCGGGCGCAATTTGGTAGCGACAGCTATCCCGGCTCTCCACTGATCGCGGCCGGCTTGTTGCGGCCGCAGGATAGCCTGCATTTTGCGGAACTGCACCCGCAAGAGCACGCCGCGCTGGTTTCGGCGCTGAAGCCGTTCACCGCCAGGGCATACAAGCAGGACGGGTTCGAACTGGCCCAGTCCCTGCTGCCGCCCACGCCCCGGCGCGGTGCCATGCTGATCGATCCGAGTTATGAGGTGAAATCGGACTATGATCGCTTGCCCGGTCTCATCGCCAAGATGCACCGCGCATGGAATGTCGGGGTGATCGCGCTTTGGTACCCGATCCTGACCGATGCGCGGCACAAGCCCATGCTGCAGGCGCTTGAACGGCAGAACCTGCCCAAGGCGCTGCGGCACGAAGTGCGGTTCCCGCCGGTTCGCGACGGCCACCGGATGATCGGCTCGGGCATGTTTTTCGTGAATGCCCCTTTCGGTCTCGAAGTTGAGGTTGCACGGTTGAACCGGATCTTTGCGGGCCTGTGAAACGATCGCTTCCGCGACTATCGCCAAAGGACGAAACCTGCATAGGTTGCACAGTATCAAAAGGCTTGGAGAACCGCCCGTACCAAGCCTAGAATGCCCCGACGGAGGGGCGCGATGGATCGAAGGCTGGCAGCCGTATTGGCGGCGGATATGGTGGGGTACAGCCGGTTGATGGAGGCTGACGAGGCGGGAACTCTTGCCCGGCTGAGGACGCATCGCATCGAATTGATTGATCCGGCGATCAAAAAGAATCAGGGTAAGATCATCAAGACGACCGGAGACGGAATGCTGGTGGAGTTTGCCAGCGCACTCAACGCCGTCGCGTGCGCCGTCGAGGTACAAAGCCGGATGCTCCGCCGAAACTTCGACGTACCGGAAGATCAGCGGATTCAATTCCGGATCGGCATCAATCTGGGCGATATCATCTTTGAAGACGACGACATCTTTGGCAGTGGCGTCAATGTCGCCGCGCGGCTGGAACAGTCGGCGGGCGTGGGCGATGTGGTGATCTCGGGGGCCGTGCACGATCAGGTCAGGCAGCAGATGGATCTGGGCTTTGAAGACCTCGGGGAACTGACGCTCAAGAATATCACGCATTCGGTTCGCGCCTATCGTATCGAGCTGGATGGCCCCGGCGCGGTTGCCGCGCACGAAAACCGCGCGAAAGACGAAGATACCCGCGTTGTCAAACCCTCGATCGCGGTCCTGCCCTTTGCCAATATGAGCGGCGACCCCGAGCAGGAGTTTTTCGTGGACGGCCTGACCGAAGACCTGTTGACGGAACTCAGTCGCCGCCACGAGCTGTTCGTGATCTCGCGAAACTCCAGTTTCGTCTACAAGGGTCAGTCGGTGAACATCCCGGAAGTCGCCGGGAAACTGGGGGCGCAATACGTCGTCGAAGGCAGTGTACGCAAAGCCGGAAACCGGGTCAGGATCACCGTGCAGTTGATCGACAGCGTCAACGACGCCCATGTCTGGGCCGAGAAATACGATCGCGAGCTGGACGACATTTTCACGCTCCAGGACGAGATCACCGCCTCGGTGGTCGCAACCTTGCCGGGGCGGATCGAGGCCTCGAAAACGGATGATCTGGTGCGTAGGAAACCGTCGAGCCTGGCCGCTTATGAATGTGTTCTGGCGGCAAAGGTGCTGCATCACCGCAGCACACCCGAGGATAACGCCGAGGCGGTCCGACTGGTGGACCGGGCGATCGAACTCGACCCCGATTATGCCCACGCCCATGCCTGGCGCGGCTGTATACGTGGACAGGCCTGGGGTTACGGCTGGGATCCCGATTCCACCGCCGCGCTGGCAGATGCCGAGGCGTCGATCAAAAAGGCCGCGGCGCTGGACGACAACGACGCGGATGTGCACCGCCTGATGGCCGCGCTGGACATCGTGCGCAACAACCTGAACAAGGCGCGGTATCATCAGGAACGGGCGCTGTCGCTCAATCCGAATTACGATCTTGTCGTCGTGCAGATGGGGGAATTGCTGACGTGGATGGGCAAACCGGATGAAGGGGCTGAGTGGATCGAAAAGGCGATGCGTTTGAACCCGCATCATCCGCCCCGGTTCTGGAGCCACCTCGGCAAGGCCCATTTTTGCGGCCGCCGCTACGAAGAAGCGATCGACGATTTTCAGCGTCTGACCGATCTGGACATGACGCAGAACGCGTTTGTCGCGGCATGCCACGCATGGCTGGGGCACGAGGAACAAGCGAGGCGTCACGCCGATGCCGTGCGGGCGGCCAATCCCGATTTCCGGATCAGCGGGTTGTTGGATACGCTGCACTATACCCGCGACGAAGACATCCGGCATTTCCGGGAAGGTCTGGAAAAAGCCGGGCTGTCCTAAATCCCGAACACGGCTTGAAGGGCGGGCCTGATCAAGGCCCGCTCATGTTTTTCAGGTCAGGTCTTTGTAGCTGATCTCGCGCGCATCGGCGCCGGGGCCTGTTTTTTCCCGCCGTACAATCAGGCGGTTCAGCGCGTTGATATAGGCTTTGGCCGAAGCGACCACGGTGTCGGTGTTGGCGGACTGGCCGGTAGCGATCATTCCGTCCTCTCCCAGCCGGACCGATACGGTCGCCTGCGCGTCGGTGCCTTCGGTCACCGCATGAACCTGATAAAGTTGCAGATGTGCCTTGTTCGGATAAAGCATGCGGATGGCCCTGAACGTCGCGTCAACCGGGCCGTCCCCATGTTCGGTGGCGCTGGCATCCTTGCCGTCGATTTCCATCTCGACGGTGGCTTCCGCAGGGCCGCCGGTGCCACAGATCACCTTCATCGACACAAGTTGCAGATGATCTTTGGCGTCGCTGCCCGAATGCATCAGCGCAATGAGGTCGTCGTCGAACACTTCCTTTTTACGGTCGGCCAGTTCCTTGAACCGCACGAAAACATCCTTGAGCTGATTGTCTCCAACCTCGTAGCCGAGGGTGTTCAGCTTGTCCTTGAGCGCCGCGCGCCCCGAATGCTTGCCAAGCGGCAGGGACGTGCCCGACAGGCCGATATCCTCGGGGCGCATGATCTCAAAGTTTTCGCGGTTCTTCAGCATCCCGTCCTGATGGATGCCGCTTTCATGGGCAAAGGCATTCTTGCCGACGATGGCCTTGTTGAACTGCACGTTAAATCCCGACACGGTCGCCACCCGGCGCGAGATATGCATGATTTTGCTGGTGTCGATGCCGGTACGCCAGGGCATGATGTCGTTGCGGGTGCGCAGCGCCATCACCACCTCTTCCAGGGCAGTGTTGCCCGCGCGTTCTCCAAGACCGTTGATGGTGCATTCGATCTGACGCGCCCCCCCTGCAACGGCCGCCAGCGAGTTCGCAGTCGCCATGCCAAGGTCGTTGTGGCAGTGAGTGGCAAACACCACCTCATCCGCGCCCGGAACCGCTTCGATCAGGCGCTTGATCAGGTCGGCGGATTCCACCGGAGCGGTGTAGCCTACGGTGTCGGGAATGTTGATCGTGGTCGCGCCCGCCTTGATGGCGATCTCGATCACGCGGCACAGGTAGTCCCACTCGGTCCGGGTGGCATCCATCGGCGACCATTGCACGTTTTCGCAAAGGTTGCGCGCATGGCTGACGGTTTCATGGATCTTCTCGGCCATCTCGTCCATGGTCAGGTTCGGAATGGCGCGATGCAGCGGTGACGTGCCGATAAAGGTGTGGATGCGGTTTTTTTCGGCGTGCCTGATCGCCTCCCAGCAACGGTCGATATCGGCGAAATTGGCGCGGGCCAGACCGCAGATGCGGCTGTTTTTCGAGCGCTGGGCGATCTCGGTCACCGCCTTGAAGTCACCCTCGGAGGCGATGGGAAAGCCGGCCTCGATGATGTCGACGCCCATCTCGTCCAGCAGTTCGGCGATCTCAAGCTTTTCGTCATGGGTCATGGTCGCGCCGGGGCTTTGTTCGCCGTCGCGGAGCGTGGTGTCAAAGATCAAGACGCGGTCTTGGTCGGTCACGTTTGTCATGGGGGTCACTTTCTTGTCTGTCCTAAAGCCACTTGGCGCGCGGGCGTCCTCCTCTGAGCGGGCGCGCCGACGGGCACGCTCAGAGGCGGATTAGGATCAGTAGGCCGCGCAGAATCGCGCCACGGGTGGTGGTGGCGGCTGAAGGGATATCTGCGCGGTTGATCATGAAGCAGAGTTTATACAGCCATCAACGAGAATGGGAAGCGCCAATTTGACCGAAATTTACTCTGATTCGGCCGCAAGCCGCCCCTCAAACTCCCCGAAGCAATTGTGACCGCAAAGATGCGAAGGGCCCAGTGCTATTCGTTTTGCGCCGCGCCCTCAACCGGTGCGGATTGCGGTGCGGGCTCGTCGTTCTGCACCAGCGCGCCGTTTTCCCAGGTGCCGCTTTCTTCCTGACCGTCGGAATAGCGCATCCTGCCTTCGCCCTGGCGCTTGCCGTTAAGGAAGCTGCCCTCGTAGATGTCGCCATTGGCATAGGTCGCGGTGCCGATGCCGGTGATCTTGCCCTCGGTCCATTGGCCGGAATATTTGAATCCGTCCGGCATCACGATCCCGCCCTGCCCGTGGCGCTGCCCGTTGGCATACTGGCCGGTATAAACCGACCCGTCGGGATAGGTGGCCTTGCCCTCGCCATGGCGCAGACCGTTGGCCCAGTCGCCGTCAAACCGATAGCCGTCGGGATAGGTCATCACGCCCTTGCCGTGATTGCGGGCGTTGCGGAACTGGCCTTTGTAAACGATGCCGTTGGCATAGACCGTGGTGCCATCGCCTTCGATCACCCCGGCAATCCAGTCGCCGTCATAGCTGGACCCGTCGGGATAGGTGATCTTGCCCTTGCCCTCGGCCAGATCGGCCTGGAATTCGCCGACATAGATCGAGCCGTCCGGATAGGTCATGCGACCTTCGCCCTCGATCTGGCCTTTGGTCCAGTCACCGGTGTAGCGGAAGCCGTCCGTGCCGACGAAATTGCCCTGACCGTGGCGTTGATCATCCAAAAAGTCGCCTTCATAGATGTCGCCGTCCGCTCCGATGGTTTTGCCTTTACCTTCGCGGCGGCCGACCCGAAATTCGCCCTGATAGACATCTCCGTTGGGGTAGGTCAGTTCTCCGCTTCCGCTCATCTGGCCATCGGACCAGTCGCCGGCATAGGATACGCCGTCGGAAAACTGCACGGTGCCCTTGCCGTGCCGCGCGCCCGCGCGCACGTCGCCTTCGTAGACCGAGCCGTCGGCATAGGTGAACTTGCCCTGCCCGTCCTGCTGTCCGTCGACCCAGTCACCTTCGTAGACATAGCTGTCCGCGACGCGCAGCGTTCCCTTGCCATGATGCAGGCCGTTCCTGAATTCGCCCTCGTACTGGCTGCCGCTCGTGAAAATGGCGAGGCCCCTGCCATCGAAGACACCATCCTTCCACTCGCCTTCATAGGTGCCGCCATCGGCGTAGACGATCCTTCCGGTGCCATGCGGTTTGCCCTTGGCAAAATCGCCCTCGTAGATAGAGCCGTCGGGAAAGCGCGCGGTGCCCTTGCCTTCGATCTCACCTTCGACCCATTGGCCGTTGTATTCATAGCCGTTGGGCAGGCGATAGGTGCCGTTGCCGTGTTGCAGCCCGCCTTTGAACGTGCCCTCATAGACGCCGCCGACATCGTCCTCGGTCGTCAGGATTTGCCCTTCCTGCGCCCATGCGGATCCGGCCAGCGCCGCGAATGCCGCCGTTGTCATTGTTTTGCGGATCGAGACCATCGCTGCCCCTGCTTGCCTTGTTTGCACCAAAAAACCACTGCTCGGTGGGACGGAACTTAAAATACCGGCGATGGCGGGGCAATGTCTTTTGCCGCAATGGCCTTTTCCTCGGGGCGCGATCTGGTAAATGGCTTGGAATGGATGAGAGCAGGGGGGCGTCATGGCCGACCGTTTCCGTATCACGCTGGCGCAGCTCAACCCGGTGGTTGGCGATCTGTCCGGCAATGCCGACAAGGCGTTGCGGGCTTGGGAGGAGGGGCGCGCGGCCGGGGCCGACCTTGTGGCCCTGCCCGAGATGTTCATCACCGGGTACAACACGCAGGATCTGGTGATGAAGCCTGCGTTCCACGAGGCCGCGATTGCAAAGATCCAGACCCTGGCCACGGAATGCGCCGATGGTCCGGCGCTGGCGATCGGGGGGCCGTGGGTCGAGGACGGCAAGCTTTACAATGCCTATCTGATCCTGAGGGGCGGCAAGATCGCCAGCAGGGCGCTGAAGCATCACCTGCCGAACGAAACCGTGTTCGACGAGGTGCGCATCTTTGATGCCGGGCCGCTGGGCGGGCCATATTCGGTGGGCAATACCCGTATCGGCAGCCCGATCTGCGAAGACGCCTGGCACGAGGACGTGGCGGAAACGCTGGCGGAAACCGGGGCGGAGTTCCTCCTGATTCCGAACGGATCACCCTATTTTCGCGACAAGTATGATGTCCGGATCAACTACATGGTGGCCCGTGTGGTCGAGACCGGTCTGCCGCTGATCTATCTCAATATGGTCGGCGGGCAGGACGATCAGGTGTTCGACGGCGGCACCTTCGCGCTCAATCCCGGCGGCGATCTGGCGTTGCGGATGCCGGTTTTTGACGAGGCGATCGCCCATCTCGATCTGGAGCGCGGTGACGAGGGCTGGCGGGTCGCACCCGGAGGGATCGCGCCGTTGCCCGACGAATGGGAACAGGATTACCGCACCATGGTGCAGTCGTTGCGCGACTATATGTCCAAGACCGGGTTCGGCAAGGCGGTGCTGGGCCTGTCGGGCGGGGTCGATTCGGCGCTGGTGGCGGCCATCGCGGTCGATGCGCTGGGGGCAGAAAACGTGCGCTGTGTCATGCTGCCGTCGGAATATACCAGCGCCGGGTCGCTGGAGGATGCCGAGGCCGTGGCGCGGGCGCTGGGGGTTCAGTACGATTATGTGCCGATATCCGAAAGCCGGGTGGCGGTGGAAGCGACGCTTGCGCCCCTGTTTGCCGACCGGCAGCCGGACATCACCGAAGAGAACATCCAGTCGCGCCTGCGCGGGCTGCTGTTGATGGCGATATCGAACAAATTCGGCGAGATGCTGTTGACCACGGGTAACAAATCCGAGGTCGCGGTGGGCTATGCCACCATCTATGGCGACATGAACGGGGGCTACAATCCGATCAAGGACCTGTACAAGACCCGCGTGTTCGAGACCTGTCGCTGGCGCAACGCCAATCATCGCGGCTGGATGAAGGGGCCTGAGGGCGAGGTGATCAGGCCCTCGGTCATCGACAAACCCCCAAGTGCCGAGCTGCGGGCGGATCAGAAAGACAGCGACAGCCTGCCGGACTATCCGGTTCTAGACGCGATACTGGAAATTCTGGTGGATCAGGACGGCTCGCTTGCCGATTGCGTGGCCGCCGGGTTCGAGCGCGAGGTGGCACGGCGGGTCGAGCATCTGCTTTACATCAGCGAGTACAAGCGGTTCCAGTCCGCCCCCGGCGCCCGCCTGACCCGGCGGTCGTTCTGGCTGGACCGGCGCTATCCCATCGTCAATCGCTGGCGCGATCCGGGCTGAAGTCGATATTCAGCCGCAGTTACGCCTTAATTTAGCCATTTATGCGGCGAAAATGTCGGGTTGCAGGCGGGATTGCCGCTAGCAGGGTGATTCAATTCACGAAATTCATGCGTATTGTTTCCGCCCTCGATGAAGTAGCGGTGATTTGGCCGAGCATTTGGGGGAATGCGAGGGGTCAATGTTGGAAGAGTTTGACAAACCGATTCATACCGCGCCGAGGCTGGACTCGATGCGGGGTGAAGAGCGGAGTTTGGATGAGAAAAGAACGGATGCCGCGATCAACGCGATCCTGAGCGGCAAGGCGCTTGAACCGGTCGAAGAGGGGGACGGCTGGATCAGGCCGGCCGACACGACGCGGCCCGGCAAGGACGCCGCAGGATGGAAGATCGGGTTGATCGGACCGATTCCCGTGCGCAAGAACCGGTACGAACCGACATGGCCGCACGTATTTATCGTGACGGTTGTGTTGATCGTGCTGTGGCGCCCATTGCTGTTGCCGTTGCTTGCGGCCTTGTTTTTGGCTGTATTTCTAGTGTCGTACTGGACGCTGGGTCACGAGCGTGCGGTCGAGTTGGCGGAGCAGGGGATGGTTTGGCTTGAACGCAAGCGCCCGGATCTGGCGGATCGGCTCAGGCAGCGGCTGGCCCGTCTGTCGAAAGCCGCGAACCGGATCGTTGGGTTTCTGCCGGAACGCTGGGTCGAGGGGCTGTACCTGCCGGATTTCGAGCCGGTCGAAGATCTGCCGGAGAAAATGCGGCACGACCCGTTTGACCGGTTGAAAGGAGACGGGTCCAATCGGTGACGCGGGCGAATTGCCTTATCAAGTCACCAGACCTGGCCAGACACGAAATGGGCGGCCGAGGCGACGCGGTTGCCTATTGTTTTTGAAACAATTTGTTTCCAGAGCATCGTTAAATTGCCACATTTATGACACAATTAAGCGCCATTTTGGCCTCAACTGGGGCGGAATTGACGTATTTTGAGTGGCGTAGCCACATGTCTTAATTCCTCGAGCGTACATAAGTTTTTGAATTCCGGGATTGAACCCGGAAGGTATCGAGTATTTTGGGACGAGTGTTTGGTGGTGTGATGGTAAACGGTTATGACAAGCCTCTCCATTCCTTGCCGGAATGGAAAATGATGCGTTCTTTTGGGTGTAAGTTCGACGAAATCGGCATCGACAAAGTGATCGCCAATATTCTGGGGGACCCACACAACAAACCGCGCAAGAGGGGGCGCCCGCTTTGGTTGGGTGAAAAATGGCGGGTCGCAGAGTGATGCCGCGATCTGCGTGCGTGCAAGTAGCGGGCTGACGAGCCGAGGGGGAATCGGCGGTGTCTTTGGGGCGACATGTGAGTGGTGCCCCAAAGACACAAGTCAACGGGGATGCCACGCATCTTTCCAGGTCAGAAAACATTTTTGGGCGTCTTTAGGCAAATGAACGCCAACGTCACTGGCAGGATTGCGCCGCATTGCGCATGAGGTCGGCCAGCCCTCTTTTCTTCGGTAACGTACTTGTTATGTGCAGGCGTAGAAACCCGCTGCATTGGGGCTGCCATGAAACTAAATGCTTTGGAAATTGTATGTATCCTGTTGGCCAGTTCCTTGGCCGCAGCTGCTTTTATTGGGGCAATTCACGCCCTGTTGACGGCGGTTTAAGCCGAACTTTCCGATCTCAACCCAACGGAGCGTGGTTGTGATCCCTCAGAAAGACCATCGTTGAAAATACGGCGTGCCGCCGAGAGGATGACCGGGCGGCCACAGTTCCGGGGTGAGGAGCCGGCCCGGAGCCAATTTCGCTTTCTTCGGCCGGCAAAGCCGGACATCAATGAGGCTGATGAATCTGTATTTGAGCCATTGATGCCCGGCCCCAAGCCCACTTCGTTCGAATCCGATCTGGCCCTTCCGAAAAGCGTCGACGCCGTGGTGATCGGGGGCGGCATCATCGGCACGTCGACCGCCCTCGAACTGGCGGACCGTGGTGTATCCGTTCTGCTGTGCGAAAAAGGGCAGATCGGAGCCGAGCAAAGCTCGCGGAATTGGGGTTGGGTGCGGCTGGGGATGCGCGACCCCCGCGAGATCCCGCTGATGCAAGCGGCGCGCGAAATCTGGCAGGGGCTGGACGAACGGCTTGGCCGTCAGACCGGATACAGGCAGGCGGGTATCGTCTTTGCCGATTCGGGGCGGCGCGGGCGTGACCGGCAAGAACGTTGGCTGACGCAGGTCGAGGGCTTGCAGACCGGGGCGCGTTTGCTGGGCAACGCTGAACTTGCCGCATTGATGCCGGGTCACAGCGGGACGATCACGTCGGGTCTTCATATGCCACAGGATGGCCGGGCCGAACCGCAACTGGCCGCGCCGGCCATTGCCGAGGGGGCACGGGACCGGGGGGCGGCAGTGATGTCGAATTGCGCGGTACGCTCGGTCGATGTCGAGGCGGGGCGCGTCGCCGGGGTCGTGACCGAACGGGGGCGGGTGACCTGCGACCGCGTGGTGCTGGCGGGCGGGGCGTGGTCGCGGCTGTTTGCCGGTAACGCCGATATCTTTCTGCCGCAACTCAAGGTTCTGAACACGGCGATGCGAACCTCTCCGGTCGAGGGGCTGCCGGAGACCGCGTTCTGGTCGGATGACTTTGCCATGCGCAAGCGGGCCGATGGCGGGTATTCCATCGCATCCGGTCATGACAATATCGTGGATATCGTTCCCGACAGTTTCAGGCTCGGCCACCGCTATCTGCCCGCCCTGTGCCAGGACTGGAAATCGTTGCGGTTCCGGGTGTCACGCCATTGGGCCGAAGAGGCCCGGCAAGACCGGTCATGGCTGCCCAGCGACGTCACCCCTTTCGAGCATTGCCGTGTCCTTGACCCCGAGCCGTCATGGCGGGTGGTGCGCAGGGCCTGGGCCAAGGCCTGTCAGGCGTTTCCGGCACTTGCCTCGGCCGAGATTGTGCAAAGCTGGGCGGGGTATATGGATGTCACCCCCGACGCGATTCCAGTGATCTCCGAGGTGAACGATTTGCCGGGGATGTTCATCGCCACTGGGTTTTCCGGACACGGGTTTGGCATCGGACCGGCGGCGGGGCGGCTGGCGGCCGATCTCGTGACCGCCGGCACGCCCTGTGTCGACCCGCATGAATTCCGCCTGTCACGATTCACTGACGGATCGCGCGTGCGCCCTGATCCGGGCTATTGATCCGTCTCAGCCCATCATCTGATAGCTGACGGGGACAAAGCGGAATCCGTCGCCCCGTGGCTCCACGTAACCTGCGGCCGGGAAGGGCATGTGGTAACCGATCATCGGAACGCGGTCCGCCGCCAGCATGCCCAACACCCGCCGGCGCGAGGCCGTGGCCGCCGCCTTGTCGACGTCAAAGCTGCCCTCCCATTCGGGATGGGCGAAGGACCACACATAGTGATTGGCAAGATCCGCCGTTAGCACCAGGCGCTGGCCCCCGTTTTCGATATGATAGGCCATGTGGCCGGGCGTGTGACCGAATGCGGCCATTGCGGTGATGCCCGGCACGATCTCGCCGCCATCCTCGGCAAAGGTGATCCTGTCGGCCAGGGGGGTGACATTTCGGGCGACCAGATCACCGACGCGGTTGCCTGCCTCCATCCCCGACCAGAAGTCGTACTCCTTTGCGGCGGTGACATAGCGGGCATTGGCAAAGGTCGGGGCGTCGTCGGTTATCAGGCCGCCGATATGGTCAGGATGCATATGGGTGATGACCACCACGTCGATCGCGTCCGGGCTGGTGCCGGCTGCGGCCAGTGCCTTGTGGATTCCGCCCTGACCGAGGCCGGTATCGAACAGAACACGTTCGGAGCCGGTATCGATCAGGGTCGGGGTAAAGAAGAATTGCGCCGAGTCTGCGGAAATGAAGTTTTCCGCCGAAACGCGGGCGAATTCCTCGTCGCTGGCACCGCCGCCAAAGATCTCCCGGACGCCATCGCGGGGAAAGCTGCCGTCGAGAAGAGCCGTCACCGAAAACGTGCCCAACCTGAAGGGCCGGGTGATGTGCGTTTCGCCGGCGGCGCTGTCTTCCACAGCCAGTGCCGGTTTCGCGGTTGCAGCCAGCGGCAGAGCGGCAGCGGCGCCCAGCGCCGACCGGCGTGACAGTTTCAACGCCATGGATCGAACTCCCTGAAGATCGAATTTATGCGGAAAAGCTAGGGCGTTTGCGGGGCGGGGCTATTGTGCGGGAACGCAGAAGGGATGTGCAGCCGCGCGGAATGCTGTAGAAATGGGCCGTGGCGAAGGCAGACAACAAAACCGTTCCTACCGGTGAGTCGGTGAAGGCGTTTCTGGCGGGTGTGGAACCTGCCCGCCGGGCCGAGGACGCGCGCTGTCTGGACCGGTTGTTTCGCGAGGTTACCGGATTTGAGCCACTGATGTGGGGGGCGTCGATGGTCGGCTATGGCCGGTATCACTATGTCTACAAGACCGGGCGCGAAGGCGATTTCCTGGCCACCGGATTTTCGCCGCGCAAATCCGCGCTGTCGATCTACATCATGCCGGGATACGCGGATTTCGGGGAAATTCTTGCCCGGCTGGGCAAGCACAGGATCGGCAAGTCCTGCCTTTATGTGAACAAGCTGGCGGATATCGACACCGATGTGCTGGCCGAGCTGATCCGGGCGGGGTTGAGGGATCTGGCGGCCCATTGGCCGGTCGAACCGACCTGAGTCGTATTATCTTTTCGAGCATATCCCCGCCGGAGGCACGCACCGGAAGGGCGCGCTCAGTCCCGCTGGACAAAATGCCGCCCATGTGACAAGAGCCGCGCAACAGGAGACACCCATGACCACCACCCGTTTCGCCCCGTCGCCTACCGGATATATCCACGTTGGCAACCTGCGTACCGCGCTGATGAATTACCTGATCGCCCGCAAGGCGGGCGGCACGTTCATCCTGCGTATCGACGACACCGACCCGGAGCGGTCGAAGGAAGAATATGTCGATGCCATCAAGCAGGATCTGGAGTGGCTGGGCCTGCACTGGGACCGGATCGAGCGTCAGTCGGACCGGCTGGACCGCTATGCCGAAGCCGCCGACAAGCTGCGTGAGATGGGGCGGTTCTATGAGGCGTTCGAGACGCCGACCGAGCTGGATCTGAAGCGCAAGAAACTGCTGAACATGGGCAAGCCGCCGGTCTATGACCGTGCCGCGCTGAACCTCAGCGAGACCGAGAAAGAGGCGCTGCGCGCCGAGCGCGGCAACGGCGTTTGGCGGTTCAAGCTCGATCATGAACGGATCGAATGGACCGACGGCATTCTGGGTGACATCTCGATCGACGCCGCCTCGGTTTCCGACCCGGTGCTGATCAAGGCGGACGGGCAGGTGTTGTATACGCTGGCCTCGGTGGTGGACGACACGGAAATGGGCGTGACGAATGTCGTGCGCGGGTCCGACCACGTGACCAACACCGCCACCCAGATCCAGATCATCAGGGCGCTGGGCGGCACGCCCCCCGGCTTTGCCCACCACTCGCTGCTGACCGGACCGCAGGGCGAGGCGCTGTCGAAACGTCTGGGCACGCTGGCCCTGCGCGACCTGCGCGAGCAGGGAGTTCAACCGATGGCGTTGCTGAGCTTGATGGCGCGCCTGGGGTCCTCGGACCCGGTTGAAATGCGAAACGACATGGCGGAACTGATCGACGGGTTCGACGTGACTCGGTTCGGCGCCGCGCCGACCAAGTTCGACGTGCAGGACCTGTTCCCGCTGACCGCGAAATACCTCCAGGCACTGCCTCTGTCCGAAGTGGCGGATGCGGTGGCGGTGGCGGGCGTGCCCGCCGATCTGGCCGAACCGTTCTGGCTGATGGCGCGCGAAAACATCACCACGCTGAACGATCTTCAAGGCTGGTGGGAGCTGTGCCGCGACGGCGCCGAGCCGCTGGTCGACGACGAAGATCGCGCGTTCATCGCCGAGGCGATGGCGCTGTTGCCCCAAGGCCCGTATGACGGGGAGACTTGGGGTTCGTGGACCAAGGCAGTCAAGGAGGCCACGGGCCGCAAGGGCAAGGGATTGTTCATGCCGCTCCGCAAGGCGATCACCGGCATGGAGCGGGGGCCGGAAATGGCCGCGCTGTTGCCGTTGATGCAGGTGATCCGCGCCCGCGGTTGAGTGAACGCACCCGTGCGAGCGCGTGCCTTCGGCGAGAGTATTATTTGAAAAGATGAAGGGGGGCGGGGCGCGCGGGCACCCGCCCTTTTTTCGTCAGGCGGTCTGGATAATTTTTGCCGAGATCGCCCCGAGTCGGTCGTCGACGAATTCGCTCTCTTCCGGGCGGAGTTGCTGATGGCGGGGATAACGCGGCTCGGCCCGGTCATTCAGGATCGGTGCCTCCCACCCGTCGGTGGTGGCGAAGAAACGGTCGGCGCCGTCCGGCCCATAGGCGCGCAGATAGCCCTGGATCACCACATCGATATAGCTGAGCAGGATCGGATAGCGGTCGGACGGCTCGGAATGACGGTGTTCCGGCACGGCATAGACGGCGATCTCGACCGCGCCCTTCAGCGGGTGCGCGATGGCATGGGTGGCGGGGATCCGGTCATAGGCCCATTCGCGTTCGTCCAGCGCGGCCCAGTCGTTTTTGGGCACATGGGCGATCATGCCCTCGATCTCGCTGTCCTGAGCGGGGATGGCGGTCAGAAAGGCCACCGGGCGCAGATCGGTGTGCCGCCAGGCCCGCCGCCAGCCCCGCAGCGTGGCGGGTCGTGGGTCTGGAAAATCATGTGTCGCGAGGTTTACGAGGCTGCCGTAGCCAAAGAAATAGGGATCTTTCATCGGATTGGTTGTCATGTGAGCAATTGATGTATGTCAAACAGTTTTTTTCGGGCATGTGCAATAAGTCTCTATCGTGAAATCCGAGGAGGAACACATGCGCATTACCAAAAGGACGAATATTGCTGTCCGCCTGCTGATGTATTGTGCCGCGCATCAGGACCGGCTGGTCACGAAATCCGAGATCGCCGAGGTGTGCAATATCTCCGAAAACCATTTGGCGCAGGTGATCAATCAGTTGAGCCAGTTGTCGTATCTGAGTACGCAGCGTGGCCGGAACGGAGGGATGTCGCTTGGGCGGCCCGCAGACCAGATTCGGATCGGTGAAGTGTTCCGCGATGTCGAGGGCAATCTTCCGATCGCCGAGTGTTTTGCCGATGCCGACAATACCTGTCCGCTTACGGACGCCTGCCGGTTGCGGCTGGCGCTGCGGGACGCGGCTCAGGCGTTTTATGCGTCGCTGGACGATATCACGCTGGATGCGCTGGTTTGCGACAACGCGGATTTGCTGAAAATTCTGCAGCCGGTGGCCTGCACACGCCAAAGCGTTTTGAGCGCTGGCTGAACCGGAGCCACTGGAGGTCAGTCATTGGCCCGCAGGACATGCGCGGGGCGGGCCGAGAGCGGCCGCCAGGCAAAGATCAGGCCGGCGGCGAGGGTGACGGAGATGCCGGTGCCAATGATGGCGACGGCAGAGGACCAGATGACGGCGAAATTCGTATCGAACACGTAGGTGGCGACGGCCCAGCCGCCCAGCATTCCGGCGGCCAGCGCCACGATGCCGGCGGCCGCGCCAAGAATGGCCGCGCGCAAGGCGAAACTGAGCAGGATGCGGTGGCGGGTGGCTCCAAGTGTTTTCAGGATTGCGGCCTCGTGCCTGCGGGCGGGCTCGCCCGCCGCGGCGGCGCCGATCAGCACCAGAAACCCGGTCAGAAGCGAGACCCCCGCGCCATATGAGGTGGCGGTGGCCAACCCGCCCAGCAGATCAGATACGCGGTCGATGGCGTCGCGGACCCGGATGGCGGTAATGTTGGGAAAGCGCGCGGCGAGATCACTCAGGATCGCCGCTTCGGCCTGTTCGTCGGCATAGACGGTAGCGATGAAACTGTGCGGTGCGGCGGCCAGGGCCGAGGGGTTCATCGACATGATGAAACCCATGCCCGCCGTCGAAAAATCCACTTCGCGGAACGAGGTGATTTCGGCGGTGATATCGCGGCCCAGGATATTGACGGTCAGCATGTCGCCAAGGGCGAGCCCCATTTCCGCGGCCTCTTCGGCAGCGAAGCTGACGAGGGGCGGGCCGGAATAGTCCCGAGGCCACCACTCGCCGGCGGTCAGGCGAGTTTTCGGCGGCGGCGTATCTGAATAGGTCACCCCCCGGTCGCCGTGCAGAACCCAGTGATCGCCCGCGACGTCACGGGCAGGTTTTCCGTTAATCCGGGTGATGATACCGCGCAGCATGGGCGCGCTTTCCACGCCGCTGACAGCAGGGTCGCTGGACAGACGCCCGGAAAAGTCGGGCATCTGATCTTTCTGGATATCGACGAAGAAATAAGAAGGTGCCACGTCGGGCAGGTTGCCCGAGATGGCTCGGCGCAGGTTGCCGTCGATCTGCCCGACCGCCGCGAGAACCGAAAGGCCGAGGCCAAGGGACAGTACGACCGGGGCGGCCCCCTCGCGCGGACCGGATATGGCGGCCAGCGCCCAGCGCAGGACGGGGCGGCCCCGTGCGCCCGGCAGGGCGAGGCGGGCAAGCGACCGGATGCCAAGGGCCGAGGCGGCCAGCAGGATCAGCGCACCAGCAAGACCGCCTGCCGTCCAGAGGGTCAGTAGGGGAGCGCCATTGAACGTGGCCGCCAGTCCGACCAGCAAGGCCAGCGCGAAGGTGGTTGCTAGCAGGTAGCGGGCGCGCGGCAATGTACGGGACGCCGACAGGGCGTCGCGAAAGAGGGCGGCGGCGCGGATGTCTTCGGTGCGGGCCAGCGGCCAGAGGGTGAAGACGAAGGCTGCGATCAGGCCATAGAGTGCGGCCTCGAACAGCGGTGCGGGGTAGAGGGCGAAGGCCGCCGGAACCGGCAGGCGGGCCTGCAGAAGCGGGGCCAGCAGAACGGGGGCGAGGCCGCCCAGCAGCAGGCCGGTCAGGATGCCGAGGAGCGAGAGCGCGCCGATCTGCAGGAAATAGGTTTGAAAGACCGTAGCGCGATCTGCGCCGAGCGTGCGCAAAGTGGCGATGGTGGCGGTCTTTTCCGTCAGATAGGCGCGGACGGCGGCAGAGACGCCGACGCCGCCCACGGCAAGGCCGGACAGGCCCACGAGGATCAGGAAAGCTCCGAGCCGGGAAACGAACTCGGCAATGCCGGGGGCGCCGTTGCGGGCGTCGGTCCAGTGCAGGCCGGCGTTCTGAAAGGTGCGTTTTGCATCGCGGGCGGCCGCTGTAAGGTCGGTGCCGGGGGGCAAATCGAGTCGGTATTTGGTGGAAAACAACGTGCCCGGCTGCAACAGGCCCGAAGCGGCAAGGCTTTCGGTCAGAACCAATGTGCGCGGACCAAGGGCGAACCCGTCGGCCGCGCCGTCGGGTTCGTGGGCAAGGGCGGCCATCAGGATGAAATCCTGCGTACCGAGCCGGAACCTGTCGCCCGGTTGCAGCCCCAGCCGGTCGATCAGGACACGTTGCATGACGGCACCGGGCAGCCCGTCGCGGCCCGCCAATGCTTGCGGCAGGGCCATGTCAGGGGACAGGCGGGCGGTGCCGACCAAAGGATAAGCAGCGTCAACGGCCTTGACCTGCGTCAGCGCGCGTTCGGCTTCTTCGCCCCGGCCCACCACTGCCATCGATCGGAAATCGACGACCTCGGACACCGCGTCCGCCCTGGCGTTCATCCAGGCGCGTTCGGTGTCGGTGGCAAAGCGATAGGTGAATTCCAGTTCGGCATCGCCGCCGAGCAATGCGGCCCCCTCACGGGCCAGCCCCGCCTCGATGGCCGCGCGGACCGATCCGACGGCGGCGATGGCTGCGACGCCAAGCGCGAGGCAGGCGAGGAAAACACGGAACCCCTGCAACCCGCCGCGCAATTCGCGCCGAGCGATGCGGGCGGCTTGTGGCAGGCTCATTCGGCAGCCTCGCTTTGGGTTTCGACGTCGACGCGACCATCACGCAGCCGAATCACCCGGTCGCAACTATGTGCCAGCTGGTGGCTGTGAGTCACCAGTACCAGGGTTGCGCCATGCCGGTCGCGCAGACGGAAAAGCAGGTCGATGATGGCGTTGCCGTTGGCCTCGTCCAGATTGCCGGTGGGCTCGTCGGCCAGAAGGATCTGCGGCCGCGGGGCCGAGGCGCGGGCAAGCGCGACTCGCTGCTGTTCGCCGCCTGACAGCTGCGCCGGGTAATGGGCCAGACGGTGTGACAGGCCAACCGCGTCAAGCTCGGCCTCGGCGCGGGCAAAGGCATCGCGGTGGCCGGCCAGTTCCAAGGGTGTTGCGACATTCTCAAGCGCCGTCATGGTGGGGATGAGGTGGAAGTTCTGGAACACCACGCCCATATTGTCCCGCCGGAACCGGGCAAGACTGTCCTCGTCCAGCCGCGTCAGATCCCGTCCCAGAGCGGTGATCGACCCACGCGTTGCCTGCTCCAGCCCGCTCATCAGCATCAGCAGCGATGACTTGCCCGACCCGGATGGACCGACAAGGCCAAGGGTCTCGCCACGCTGCACGACGAGGGAGATGCCGTGCAGGATATCGACGCGTCCGGCATTGCTTTCCAGCGACAAAGAGGCATCTTTGAGGATAAGCACGGGGTCGGTCATCGGCTGGTCCTTGGCGTCGGGTATCTGTTTCGATATGGAGCCAAATCGCACATGCGCAAGATGTTAACCGCTGGTCTGCTGGTTGCAATCTGTACCTCTGCCGCCGCCGAAACGGTGGTTGTCGCGGCGCTTGGGGATTCGCTGACACAAGGCTATGGCCTGATCGAGCAGGAGGGGTTCGTGCCCCGGATGCGCGACTGGTTGGCAGAACAAGGGGCGGATGTGCGTCTGATCAACGCGGGGGTGTCGGGTGATACCACGGCGGGTGGCGCGGCGCGGGTCGAATGGGCGCTGACGCCGGATGTGAACGCGATGATTGTGGCGCTGGGCGGCAATGACATGTTGCGCGGCATCGATCCGGCCGAGGCGCAGGCCAATCTGGATCATATCCTGACCGTCGCGGACCGGGCCGGGGTCGAGGTGCTGCTGATCGGGCTGGAAGCGCCGGGCAATTTCGGGCCGGACTACAAGGCGGCCTTCGACGCGATCTATCCCGATCTGGCCAGGAGCCACGATGCTTTGCTGGCTACGGATTTTTTCGCGGGGCTGGAGACGGACGACCCTTCGGCCATCCGGCAGATGATGCAGCCCGACGGAATACATCCCAACGCCAGGGGCGTCGTGGCCATTGTCGAAAATCTTGGCCCCCATGTTCTGGAACTGGTGGATCGCGCCACCGCCGCGAGGTGAAGCGCTATGCCGGGCCGCCTGTTTCTCACCATGCCGGTTGCACAGGTGGCGCAAGGCCTTGTCGTGCCGGTCGGGGGGCTGGGCGATGAGGCGCCGCGCCGCAACATTCAACCGGGACAACCAATCGTCGTGCTGGACAGGGATGGGTTAAGGCGGATGCGCTGGGGGATGATCCCGGTCGGGCGGGTCAATGCGCGCGGGCGTCCGGTGATGGAGACGATCATCAACGCGCGTTCGGAGACCGTTTTCGAGAAATCGGCCTTTGAGGGCGTCGGCCGCGCGGTGGTTCCCGCGAACGGCTGGTATGAATGGACCGGAGAAAAAAGGCGCAAGACCGCGTGGCGGATTTCGGATGCCGAGGGCGGGTTGCTGTATTTTGCGGCCATCACCGACCGGTGGCAGGCCTCCGCCACCGTAGCCGTGGATCAGGTTGCCATTGTGACCTGCAAACCGAACAATGATGTCCGCCCCATTCATCACCGGATGGGTGTTCTGCTGGAGGCACGGGATATTCCGATTTGGCTGAACGGGCCGGATGGGCAGGCCGGGAAACTGACGCGCCCCTGGCCCGAGGGCCGGCTGATGATCGAGAAGGCAGAAGGCGTGGACTGGACGGCCCCGTGACAGCGTTCAGTGGGTGTATTCCAGTTCCATCAATTCCTCATGCGTGTAGGTCTGCTTGATGATGCCATCGTCGCCGGGGCGAAAACCGGGGTCTTGTGGCAAACAAGCCAGACCACAGATCTGATAGGTGATCATGGCGCTGCTGTTGATGTACCAGAGCCGCCCGCCTGGAGTGGCGACATAGCCGTTGACGCCCTCGTCGCGGTCTGCCTCCAGGTCCAGAACGGTCGGAATCTCGGCCGGTGTATAGGCGTCATAAGCCCCATGCGTGTGCAGCGAGGCAATCGGGGTGAAACCGCTTTTCGGCAATATCGGCGTACAGCCGTTTTCGTCACCGCGGGTCATCACGGTAAAAGCCAGATGCCCGGACGGGTTTCTGCCCAGATATCCGCAATACTCGAACCTGACGGCAAAAGACAGATGCTGAAGCGGCTCAAAGCGGGATCTGACCATCGCAACCTCGGATGCGGGCGGTTCGTATGGTGGCGCGGCCAGACCTGCTCCGGGCCAGATCAAACAGGCGATTGTCCACATCCGGATCATGGCCCTGGCCTCTCTGCTGTGCCAGGATCAAACAACGGTTACAACCGTACCGATAGGCACCCTTTCATACAGATCGATGACATGTTCGTTCAGCATCCGAATGCAGCCGTTGGAAACCGCCTGACCGATGGTCCGGGGCTGGTTGGTGCCATGGATGCGGAAATACGTGTCTTTGCCGTTCTGGAACAGATACAGCGCGCGCGCGCCCAGCGGATTGTCGGCGCCGCCCGGCTGAACGTAGTCGTTATTGGCGAATTTCCCGTAGGCTACCGGGTCGCGCTCGATCATCTCCTGTGTGGGGCGCCAGGTCGGCCATTCTTTCTTGACGTCGATGGTCGCGGTTCCGGTGAACTCCAACCCGGCCTTGCCCACGCCACATCCATAGCGCATCGCCTTTCTGGGTTCGGTTACGTAGTAGAGGTAAAAGGAGCGTGGCACGATCAGCAACTGGCCGGGCAGGAACTGTTTCTTGATCCTGACGACCTGCGGTACCGGATCATACTCGACCGCTTTCCTGGCGACGGCAGCACCCGGAACAACGCCGGCGATTGCAGCGGCAAGGAATGCGCGGCGGGAAATCATTTCAAACCCCTTTCCAACAACAAAACCAATAAGTCCAGTTTCGGCGGCAGGCCCGTGCCGGTCAATCCGTCTTGCGGGAAAAACAGAAAAGTGATGCAGCGGTTGCTGTTGTCAGGGCACAGGCAATTACCCAGCCGAAATACCAGACCTGTCCCGCAAGCATGTCTTCGGCATAAGAGGCGGCGAACCACATCTTGCCGCCCTGCGCGGCCAGAAACGCCGCCAGCGCAAAGAAAGCGAACCCCATCAGTTGGACCATGCGCGGGATCGACAGGACCCATGCCACCCCGACCAGCGCAAGGCCGATGGGCAGGCCGACCCAGATTACCTTGTCCGCCCACCATGGATGCGCGCCGAGTTCCTGCGGCAGCGAGATCAGGTGAGCAAATCCAGCAAGGGTCAATCCGGAAAGGGCGGGCAAAAGAGGGTGGGCGATTTTTCTCATGATTTAAACTTGGGCGGCTGTCGGTGAATGCGGAAGTCTTCTGACAGCCTTGTGATAGGTGGATCGTCTCCACGGTGAACCGGTATTGAAAGATTCGGTTAAGCGCAATTGCGCCTGTCTGGTTTCGATCTTAATTGAAAAATGTGTTAATTCAGAGGCCTCGCTGTGAGTGACAAGACCTTGACCTGTTTGAATTGCGGTCAACTGAACCGGATACCTGGGGCCAGGATTCTGGCCGGACCCAAGTGCGCCAGCTGCGGCTCTGCGTTGGTGAGCGGTAAGGCGACGGAGGTCGACCCGGCAATCCTGGAGAAGGCTGCCAGGCATGACGATCTGCCGCTTGTGGTGGATTTCTGGGCGCCCTGGTGCGGTCCGTGCAAGATGATGGGGCCGGAATTTTCAAGGGCTGCGGGCAAGCTTGTGGGGCAGGCAAGGCTGGTCAAGCTGGATACGCAGAAATACCGGTCGGCCGGCGGACGTTATCGCATCCGGGGCATTCCGACCATGGTGGCCTTTGAAAGGGGCAAGGAAAAGAAACGCCAGTCCGGCGCGCTGCGCGAAGGGCAGATCGTCGGCTGGGTGAAAGCATAGGGCGGGGAATTTCCCCGCCCAGTCAGTGGCTTATGCCAATGCGATGTTGTCGGCGCTTTCGCGGCCATCGCGGCCCGAGCGCAGGTCATAGGTGACCTTCTGGTTGTCGGCCAGGCCGGTCAGGCCGGAGCGTTCGACGGACGAGATGTGCACGAACACGTCCTTGCCGCCATCTTCGGGTGCGATGAAGCCGTAGCCTTTGGTGGTATTGAACCATTTTACGGTGCCTGCGGGCATTCCGTTATCTCCTTGATATGTGCTGCCCGCGTTGGTGCGACAGCCTGGCGTCGTTGTCTGTATCGATAGACTGAACGCCGGAATCGGAGACAGTAGGTCGAATAGAAAAACGTAAGCCCACCGGATATGGCATCGGCAGGGGCAAGTGACAAGGAAATGTTCGAATTATACCGGATTTTTGCGGTCAATTGCCCATATTGTACACTTCCGGGCGGAAAAAATCAGACCTTGCGAACGCCGAGTCTGCCCCTGTTTTCGTCGCGGCCGCGAAGGGCGTGAAAGCACCAGGCCAGCAATCCGAGCAGCAGCGGGACCAAAAGCGACAGGGCCAGATAGGTTGCGATTGCGAGCCAGATAGAATGACCCAGAACAAACACCTGCGCGAGGGCGGTGACCAGGCCGGTGAGGCTGCCGAAGAAAATCAGAACGAGGGACATAGCGTGGGACTCCCAATGATCTCATTTCAGAAGATCAGGGGAATGCGGCGCAGATGTGGCCGAGAAAGGGCGAAACGATGCGGGGCGCGGGTAATGGGGGAGATTTGGGGTGGTTCACCGATCCTTAACAAGTCCGATGCGATATGCCGGTATGACCAATTACCGCCGTGTCCGCATTCCCGGAGCCAAGTACTTTTTCACCGTGTCATTGGCCGACCGGTCGTCGGACCTGTTAACGCGTGAGGTTAGGTGTTTGCGTGACGCCTATGCCGCGACCCGGCGGGAACGGCCTTTCTGGTGTGATGCCTTTGTGGTGTTGCCCGATCATTTGCATGCGGTTTGGACCTTGCCGCCGGGTGACACGGATTTTTCGACACGTTGGGGTGCGATCAAATCGAGGTTTGCGCGCGGGGTGAAGGCATCAGGAGCGATGGGGTGGAACCCCATCCTACGATCCGGCTCGAAATTCGCGAAGGGGGACGCGGGGATTTGGCAGCGGCGGTTTTGGGAGCATTGCATTCGCGATGAAAGCGATTACCGCAATCACATGGCGTATTGTTTGGGTAATCCGGTCAAGCATGGGTTGGTGAATCACCCTACCGATTGGCCGTATTCGTCGATACACCGCGATATTCGTGCGGGTCGGGTTGATCCGGAGTGGAGCGGTGTGGTCGCCGAGGGTGCGTTCGGAGAGCCGTAGGATGGGGTTTTACCCCATCAATTGAGAGTTGGAGCTTGGAGGTGGTTGGAAGTGCGGGAACCGACCGCATGAGTGACTGGGCATGCGTTTTGATCGAGAGATGGGGTAAAACCCCATCCTACGCTTGCTAGGCTTGTTTATTCAGATATTCCCAGATCAGAGCGCATAGCACTCAAAACTTGGCGCACTGCAGCTTTGCGCTCGTCTGTTCCCGGCCTGGTTGCAACAAGAATGCTGACGGCGTTTCGAACTTGTGGCGGAGCTACCAATTCGCAACGGGCTACCCAATGACCAACATGCAGAGCGGCCTCTTCAGTTCCATCGATCTCGGAGCGGTGCATCGCCTGCCAAAGTCCGACATATGCGTCTTTACGCTCCTGAAACCGGAGCGACTGACGACTATCTGATCGGGCTAGGAACCATTGAATGGTTACCGTGATCAGTGAGCCGAGGCCCAAAGCTCCAACAAGTGTGATCCAGTCCGTCACCGCACAAACTTCTTGTGCTTCAACCGCTTGGGCTCCAGCGCGTCCGGTCCCAGACGCCGCTTCTTGTCCTCTTCGTAATCCTCGAAGTTGCCCTCGAACCATTCCACATGGGCGTCGCCCTCGAAGGCCAGGATATGGGTACAGATGCGGTCGAGGAAGAAGCGGTCGTGGCTGATGACGACGGCGCAGCCGGCGAAATCGACCAGGGCGTCCTCCAAAGCGCGGAGGGTTTCGACGTCGAGGTCGTTGGTCGGTTCGTCGAGCAGCAGGACGTTGCCGCCCTCTTTCAGCAGACGCGCCATGTGAACGCGGTTGCGCTCACCGCCTGACAGCAGGGAGACCTTTTTCTGCTGGTCGCCGCCCTTGAAGTTGAAGGACGAGCAATAGGCGCGGGAATTGACCTGCGCGTCGCCCAGCTGGATGATCTCGGCGCCGCCGGTGATCGCCTCCCACACGGTGTCGTTATCCTTGAGGTCATCGCGGGACTGGTCGACATAGGAGAGCTGCACGGTGTCGCCGTATTCGATGGTGCCGGCGTCGGGCTGTTCTTGGCCGGTGAGCATCTTGAAGAGCGTCGATTTACCGGCGCCGTTGGGGCCGATGACGCCGACGATGCCGCCGGGGGGCAGGGCGAAGTCGAGCTTTTCGATCAGTTGCTTGTCGCCCATGTGCTTGGCCAGCCCGTTGACCTCGATCACCTTGCCTCCAAGGCGCTGGCCATTGGGGATGACGATCTGGGCGCGGGTGATTTTCTCGCGCTCGGACTGGGCGGCCAGTTCGTTATAGGCGTTGATCCGGGCCTTTTGCTTGGCCTGACGGGCCTTTTGGCCCTGCCGCATCCACTCCAGTTCGCGCTGGAGCGTCTTTTGCTTGGACTTGTCCTCGCGCGCTTCCTGCTCCAGCCGTTTGGCCTTTTGTTCCAGCCAGGCGGAATAGTTGCCCTCGTAGGGGATGCCACGACCGCGGTCGAGTTCGAGGATCCAGCCGGTGATGTCGTCCAGGAAATAGCGGTCGTGGGTGACGATCAGGATGGTGCCCTTGTAGTCGATCAGGTGCTGTTGCAGCCAGGCGATGGTCTCGGCGTCGAGGTGGTTGGTGGGTTCGTCCAGCAGCAGCATTTCGGGCGCTTCGAGCAGCAACTTGCAGAGCGCGACGCGGCGTTTCTCACCACCCGAGAGGGTTTCGACATTGGCGTCGTCGGGGGGGCAGCGCAGCGCCTCCATCGAGACGTCGATCTGGCTGTCGAGATCCCAGAGGTTTTCGGCGTCGATCTGGTCCTGCAGCTTGGCCATCTCGTCGGCGGTTTCATCGCTGTAGTTCATCGCCAGATCGTTGTAGCGGTCGAGAATGTCCTTTTTGGCCTTGACCCCCAGCATGACGTTTTCGCGCACGGTGAGGCCCGGGTCGAGCTGCGGCTCCTGCGGGAGGTAGCCGACCTTGGCCCCTTCGGCGGCCCAGGCTTCACCGGTGAAATCGGTATCGAGGCCCGCCATGATCTTCATCAGTGTCGATTTACCGGCGCCGTTGACGCCCACGACGCCGATTTTCACGCCGGGCAGGAAGCTCAGGTGGATGTTTTCAAAGCACTTCTTGCCACCTGGATAGGTCTTGGAGACACCCTGCATGTGGTAGACATATTGATAGGCGGCCATGTTGCGTCCTCTGGTACGGGGAATTCGGGTTGGCCGGTGTGATAGCGGATGCGATGGGTGGGGGCAATCGGGATAAGAGGGTAGCGCCCGGAGCGCGAATCCGTCTGAGCAATCTACGTGAGTGTGTGCTCTTCGATTTGCCGCAACAAGGCTTCGGCACAGGCCGGAATGTACTGTTCTGGAGCGAGGGGTTGCAGGCAAGGTGCGCCTTGCAACACCCGCTTCATGCGCGAGACGACCGCGAACGCGTCGAATTTGATGCCGGTTTCACACAGGTAAATCTGGCCGGAATCCCGTTCGACAACGAAGTCGTGATGATAGAAACCGAGGCCCAGCGCCTCGCCCAGACGCGCTGTCAGTTCCACCAGCTCTTCTTTTCGTTTCGCAAACAGTTCATCAAAGAAATGAGAGACCAGATTTGCTTTCTTTGGGGTGTCGACACCGTGGACCGACAGATTGCCGGAAGCCACCGAAGAGAGTCCCACAAAGCCGTGCACGAGTTCGCGCCCCACGGCAAGCACCCGTACCGATGAACGAAACTCTTCACCTTCGAACTCGCGGCGGGTTTCGATGAAGCGTGTGTTGTAGCGGCCTTGTTCTCCGTTTGAAAGGTGTTCGACCAGCCGGACAGGTTTGCTTGTACCTTCATTCAGATTGGAAAATATCATCGCACCTTCAGGTACCTTGGTTTCCGGCATGAGTATCCCCCGTCGGGTGAGATACGCATTGGTTTTGTGTTTTCGATTGAGGATCGGCCCCACCTGTACCGGGTTGAATACCACATTTGCTGCGGCTTCGGCCTTCAGCATGGTTTCTGAAACCGGTGCCTCGAACAATTCATTATAAAGATTGATGAGGACGACCGGCTCGCGCGAAGAGGTGATTTCAGAAAGTACGTCCCTTTCTTCAAAAATGAACACTGGCTGCCAGCCTGCATCGGTCAGACATTTCAGGAATCTCGGAAAAAAGAACTTTGGTTCGACCTTTCCTCGGCCGCGAATGGCCGTTCGTGTCACAGCGCTAAAGACGATTTTTCCTTTGCGGGGGCTGTGGGCAGGAGCAATTGGCCCGATTGAACTGAGCTCATTTTGTTTTCGCGCGCGGACTCTGCGTTCTCTGCGTGTCAAATCCGGATGCGCTGTGCGGTCATCTTGGTCCGGCGAGGTCAAATTTGAATGCTCCTGGGAAATTCAATCAACGTCATAAGTTGAGTATTCATTCAAACCAAATCACCAAAACGGTCAATAGGCTGGCAAGCGGTATGATGACATGTTGCCAAGACAACATTGAAATGCTGGGCGTATTCGGATTGGTGGCGTGATGGCCAACCTGGCAGGATGGGGCAAGCTGGCGATGACGTGAATTTGCATGCGGTCAGCGAGCAGGTATTGCATGAGCGCGGCTGGAGAGGGAAAACAATGTCGGAATTGCGGGAGCTCGTTGCGGGATGGGCGCAGCCCGGGTGTGTCGATTGGATCGGCTTGCGGCCAGATCGGCGGGCCGAGATGGAAGTTGTGGGCGCGGTTATGGTCCGGGCCGACGGGCTGGATGGCGACCGCAGCCGTGTGGGCAAGCGGGCGGTGACGTTGATTCAACAGGAGCATTTGGCGGCGATTGGGTCTTATCTGGGGCAAGGGCCGGTGGCTCCCGATATTCTGCGGCGCAATCTGGTGGTCTCGGGGATCAATCTGGCGGCGCTCAAGGGGCGCGAAGTGCAGGTGGGGGAGGCCATTTTGCGCTTTACCGTGATTTGCGCGCCGTGCGGCCGGATGGAAGAGGCGTTGGGCAAGGGGGGCTATTCGGCGGTGCGCGGACATGGCGGCTGGTGCGCCGAAGTGGTGCGTCCCGGGCGGGTTCGGCTGGGGGACGAGGTCAGGCCAGCCGATTGACAAGGGCCGCCAGTTCTGAACAACAGCGAAGAATGATGAGGCATTCCATACCCTTTGCAAGGCCTGGTCAGGTCATTGGCCTGCTGGGCGGTTCGTTCGATCCGCCGCATCAGGGCCACGCCCACATCACGCGCGAGGCGATGAAGGCGTTCGGGCTTGACCGTGTCTGGTGGCTGGTCTCGCCCGGAAACCCGCTGAAAGAGCGAGGCCCCGCGCCGCTGGAGCAACGGATGGCGGCGGCCCGTGACCTGATGCGCCATCCCCGGGTCGAGGTCACCGATTTCGAGGCGAAAATCGGCACGCGGGCGACGGCGGACACGCTGGTGGCGCTCAGGGCGCTTTATCCGGGGGTGCGGTTCGTCTGGCTGATGGGGGCCGACAATCTGGCGCAGCTTCACAAATGGCGTGACTGGCGGTCGATCATGGAAACCGTTCCGGTTGGCGTGGTTGCGCGGCCGGGGGATCGCATTTCGGCACGGATGTCGCCGGCGGCGCGCGCCTTTGGGCGGCATCGGATCGACGGGCAGGCCCGCCATTTGCTGGGGCGATCCGAGGCGCCCGCCTGGTGTTTCGCCGATGTGCCGATGGTGCATGTCAGTTCGACGCAAATCCGGCAGCGCGGAAAATGGGCGTAGATTTTCGAATTGAGCGCCTGCGCGGCTCTCATTTCCATTTTAACGATCGGGGGTCGCGCCGTTGGAAAATGTCGACAATTTTGCCCCGGCGCATGAAAATCTGTCCGGAACTTCTTGTCGGGCGGCGATCTCTGAGATTCAATTGAGTCATGTTTGAGCGAATTTCTCGTCGTGCATTTCTGAGCGGGCTCGGGGCCGCGCTGAGCCCGGTTGCCGGTTGGGCCGGCGCGCCCGAAACGTCGCTCAGGCCGCAGTTGCGTCCTGCTGGGTTGAGCGAACCCGAGCGGATCATCCGGGCGGCGGGGCTGCCGGGGGATGTGGTCTTTGCGGTTGCCGATGCGAAGACGGGCAAGCCTCTGGAGGCGGTGGGCGCTGGCAGCGGGTTGCCGCCGGCGAGCGTCGCCAAGGCGCTGACTGCGCTTTACGCGCTGGACGTTTTGGGGGCGGAACACCGTTTTGAAACGCGGGTGATTGCGGCCGGGCCGGTTGAAAACGGCATTCTGGATGGGGATCTGGTCCTTGCGGGTGGCGGAGATCCCCTTTTGGACACCGAGGCGCTGGCGACGTTGGCAGCGAACCTCAGAGAGGCCGGTCTGCGCGAGGTGCGAGGTGCGTTCAAGGTGTATGACGGCGCGTTGCCCTTTGTACAAACCATCGACCCCGAACAGCCCGATCATGTCGGATACAGCCCTGCGGTGAGTGGAATAGCGCTGAATTTCAACCGCGTGCACTTTGAATGGAAGCGGGGCGCAAAGAATTATGACGTGAGCATGGATGCGCGCACCGCCAATTATAAGCCGCGAGTGGAAATGGCGAAGATGGCGGTCGCCGACCGGAACCTGCCGGTTTACACCTATGAGGCTGGTGACCGGATCGACAACTGGACGGTGGCCAGGGGCGCACTGGGCAAGGGCGGCGCGCGATGGCTGCCAGTGCGGAAACCGGCGCTATACGCAGGCGACGTGTTTCGGACGCTGGCGCGGGTGAACGGGATCGTTCTGAACCGGGTGGAGGTGATCCGTGTGTTGCCCGAAGGTGCCGTTCTGGCCGCGCATCAAAGCGCGCCGCTTGGGAAAATCCTGAAGGGAATGCTGAGATATTCCAACAACCTGACCGCTGAGATGGTGGGGATGGCCGCCTCGGCGGCGCGGGGTGTCCCGCCCGGAGACCTGCGCGATTCGGCGTCGGAGATGAACCGTTGGGCGATCGAGAATTACAGCGCCTTTCGCACGGAAATGGTGGATCATTCCGGGCTTGGCGGTGCTTCCCGCATGGCGCCGGGGGATCTGGTGCGGGCGCTGGTCGCGGCGCGCAGGGAGAACCTCTTGCGGCCACTGCTCAAGCCTTTTGCGCTAAAGGACAGCAAGGGACGCCCGATCAAGGGGCATCCTGTCAGGGTTGACGCCAAGACTGGGACGTTGAATTTCGTGTCCGGGCTGGGCGGGTTCGTGACCACAGCCGGGGGCACAGAACTGGCCTTTGCCATCTTTACCGCCGATATCGCCCGGCGTGCGCAGATCCGCCGTGCGGACCGGGAGCGCCCGAAAGGCGCCCGGTCGTGGAACCGGCAGTCCAGAAAACTGCAGCAGGCGCTGCTGGAACGCTGGGGCAACCTGTACGGAAGCTGAGAGAGCTCAGACCACGTGCCGTGCCCGCGCCCCGCGTTCGATGGCGGCGGCGTGCAGGCGGTCGACGTTCAGCTCGTAGCGGATTTCTTCGAGCAGGCGCAGTTCGGTTTCCGCCAGCTTTCCGTCGGCGGCGGCCACGTCGCAGGCCAGAGCATAGGCGGTTTCGTTCAGCCGTTCCGGCAGGTTGTCGCGGATCAGGCCGAACAGTGCGTCCAGCCCGTCTTCCTGTTCGAACAGGTCGAACACGGTCTGCGAGATCCGCTGCATGCGGTCGATGTCGTAGTTCGCGAAGACCGGCAGCATGTTCACGGCGGTCTGGATCTTGACCAGTTCGGCGGTACGGATGTTTTCATCCGAGGCGGACACCGCCACCATGATCGCGACAAGGCAATCCTGCGGGGTCATCGGGTGGGGGGCTTGCTCGGTCATGGTGACGTCCTGATGAAATCTGTGGTTTCCGCGCAAGATACGGATAGCGCTGACGCTATTCAACTCTTGCGCGCTCTTATTTCGAAGAACACGTTTTTGGTGTATAATCGGGGTGTTTTTTTCAGGAAATTTGGAGGTAAGTCATGACTGGTGTCAATGTACTCTTGGAATTTGCTTCGGAACGTCCTGACGCTCTTGAAATGCACGGTGCGGCTGTCAAAGCGCCAAATGAGGCGGAGCGGCAGGCGGCGGATCTTCTGGCGGGCGTCGGCGGGGCCGGTATCGAATTCGAAGAGGGGTTTGCCCCGGTGCCGATGTTTTCAGATATCGACGAGGCCGTGGGGGGCGATTTCGTGGAATCGGTGCAGCCGATGAATCCGGACCTGGCCCCGACGAGCCGGACAGTGGTGTTGCCCGCGCAAGTGAGCCGGGAGCGTCTGGGCGAGTTGCAGGACAATCCCAATGTGAAGGTCTGGCCGAACTCGCGGCTGACGCTCTATTCGGCGCGGGAGGCGATTGACGAGGCGAGATCAGACAGCGGCGTCGATTGCCGACCGTTCCGCGATGCGGTCGAGATCGATGTTCTGCGTGATCTGCTGGGGACCGACACGCTGTGGAACAGCGGGTTTCGGGGGCAGAACATTATCGTCGGAATTCTCGATGAGGGGGTAAACGGCGATGAGTACCCGGTGGTTGGCGGCTTTTCCCGCCCCGGTGCCGGGTTGCAGCCCGGCGCGGCGGCGATTGGCAGCCACGGGTCGATGTGCGCGGCCGACGTGCTGGTGGCGGCGCCGGCGGCGCGGATTTATGACTATCCGTTCCTGGGTATCCCGAATTCGGGCGGCGCGTTGCAGATGTTCCAGGCCGTTCTGGATCAGTGGAACACGGATGGAACACCGCAGATCACCAATAACTCTTACGGGTTTGTCGGAGTGCCCAGCCCCGTGCATTTCCCTAATCACGAGGTGAACGACATCAACCACCCGGTGCACCGGAAAGTGCGCGAGGTCGTGTCGGCCGGTGTGGCCTGTTTCTTTGCGGCGGGCAATTGCGGGCAGAACTGCCCCAGCGGCAATTGCCATTCCTCGGGCATCGGGCCGGGCGTGTCGATCCATGCATCCAACAGTCTGGCCGAGGTGATCACCGTGGCCGCCGTCAACAGCCGGCACGAGCGGATCGGCTATTCCAGCCAGGGGCCGGGCATGTTCGAGGCGCAAAAACCCGATATCGCCAGCTATTCGCATTTCTTCGGCAATTTCGGTCCGGGCCGTCCGGCGGGTGCGGGTGGCACGCCGTTCGACAACGGCACCTCGGCGGCGACGCCGGTGGCGGCGGGAGTTGGCGCGGCGCTGTTGTCGGCCAATCCGGCGCTGACGCCGGCCGAGCTGAAATTCCTGCTGATGGAATCGGCGACAAGCCTTGGCGGCGGGCGTGGCTGGAATCCCGATCACGGCACCGGCGTGATCAACGCGGCGGCGGCGCTGAGCTCTATGCGGATGCGGGCGCCACTGGTAGGCTGAGCCAGGGATGGAATGGCTGGTGACATATTGCGGCCCCGAGACGGACGAGGAAGTCCGTCGGCGCCTGCGTGCGGCGGGGGCGTCGGTCGATCCGGATGTCACCGCCATTCCACTGGGCGAGGCCGAGCGGGTTTTCGAGGTCAAGGCGCCTGGGGAAGTGGCAGCCCGGTTGTCGACATTGCCCGGTGTCAGGGGCGTTTACCCCCATTCCGAGCCAACGGCCTATTGAGCCGGTGCAATATTCACAGGATTGACCGCCCAGGCGTTGTCGGGCGATTGACTCTGGCTGCGGCAGCGCAATAGGAGGGGCGGGCTGGCCGCGTGGTGCGGCGGGCACCGTTTTCCGATGGAGATCACAGCGAAATGTCTGAACTGCGTGAAACCGCCCTCGCGTCCAAGGCCTGGCCCTTTGAAGAGGCGCGCCGGGTGCTCAAACGCTATCAGAAGTCGCCGCCGGAAAAGGGTTATGTGCTGTTTCAGACCGGCTATGGCCCTTCGGGCCTGCCGCATATCGGCACGTTTGGTGAGGTCGCGCGCACCTCGATGGTGCGGCATGCGTTTGAACAACTAAGCGACATTCCGACCCGGCTCATCTGTTTTTCGGACGACATGGACGGTTTCCGCAAGGTACCGACCAATGTGCCGATGCAGGAAGAATTGCGGCAGGACCTGCATCTGCCGCTGACCAAGGTGCGTGATCCGTTCGGTACGCATGAGGGGTTTGCCCAGCACAACAATGCGATGCTGTGCGACTTTCTCGACAGTTTCGGGTTCGAATACGAATTCGCATCGGCCACCGATTATTACACCTCTGGCCGGTTCGACGAGATGCTGCTGACAGCGCTGGCGCGGTTTGACAAGATTCAGGAGATCATGCTGCCGACGCTGGGGCCGGAGCGGCGCGAGACCTATTCATGCTTCTTGCCGGTTTCGCCCAAGACGGGGCATGTGCTGCAGGTGCCGACGCTGGAGCGCAATGTCGAAAAGGGCACGATCGTTTATCAGGAGCCGGATGGCGAGAAGGTCGAGATCCCGGTCACCGGCGGCAACGTCAAGATGCAGTGGAAGCCCGATTGGGCGATGCGCTGGGCGGCGCTGGGCGTGGACTATGAGATGTCGGGCAAGGACCTGATCGACTCGGTCACGCAGTCGTCGAAAATCTGCCGCGCGCTGGGCAAGCAGCCGCCGGAATCGCTGAGCTACGAGCTGTTCAATGACGAAATGGGGCAGAAGATTTCCAAGTCGAAGGGCAATGGCCTGTCGATGGAGGAATGGCTGACCTATGCGGCGCCGGAATCCCTCAGCTATTTCATGTATCAGAAGCCGAAAACGGCCAAGCGGCTGTATTTCGATGTGATCCCGAAGGCGGTGGATGAATATCACCAGCAACTTCGCGCCTATCCGGGACAGGAGTTGAAGGCGCAGCTGAACAACCCGGTGTGGCATATCCATGGCGGCGAGGCGCCCGAGAGCAATCTGGTGGTGCCGTTCGCGATGTTGCTGAATCTAGCCTCGGTGTCCGGGGCTGAGGACAAGGATACGCTGTGGGGCTTTATCCGCCGTTATGCGCCGGAGGCCAGCGCCGAGACGCATCCCGACCTGGATCAGGCGGCAGGCTTTGCGGTGCGGTATTTCAACGACTTCGTCAAACCCACCCGCCAGTTCCGCGCGCCGACCGAGCAGGAGCGCGAGGCGCTGGAAGCTTTGAAAACCGAACTGGAAGCCTATGACGGGCCGCTCGAGGACGAGGCGCTGCAATCGGTGGTCTATTCCGTGGGGCGCGAGCGGTTCGAACCGATGCGGGCCTGGTTTACCGCGCTTTACGAGGTACTGCTGGGGGCGTCTCAGGGGCCGCGTTTTGGCGGGTTCATCGCGCTATATGGCGTACCAGAGACGGTTGCGCTGATTGATCGGGCTCTTGCGGGCGAGTTGATCTGAGACCTCTTCGGGGCCTTGAGGGCCCTCATCGGACTGACCCGTTGGCCTGACGGCCTGCGGGGATGTGCCTTTTCGGAACTGTGCAGTTCAGCGGCGTGTTGCAACGGCACCGTCACGGTGCCACCAGTCGGGTTTAAGCTTTTTCCCATATTTCGGTTTCTCGCATTCGGGGGCACCCGAAAACGGGAACGACGCGCTTGTGGCGGCTTGCACGCGGCGCATTTGGGAAAGGGATACGTATGAACAAGGCGATCACCGACGGTATCGAGTTTATGCCGCCTCGGTTCAGGGACGGGCTGGATGTCTGGTCAAGCGGCGACGGCACCCCCGGATCGGACACCTATGACGGATCGGTCAGCGCCGCCTTTGTTCCGGCGGATGCGGATTTTGGCGGCTGCCTGGAAGTCTTGAAAACCGACACGCTGCAAAAAATCCGGTATATGGGTCAGACGCCGATCCTGCCGGGGTGCTATTTGCAGATCAGGGCGCGGGTCAAGGCGATCAGCGGACCGTTGCCCACGGTCCGGATTGCCGGCTGGGCCGGACGCGCTGGTGAGGTGCATCTGACCGGCGTGACCGAGGTTGGTCCGGCAACGACGCTTGTCACCTATGGCGATGTCGTCGAGATTTCCGCAATCGTGGGCACCGGATTTCGGGATGGTGTCGACCTGCCCTGGGGGCCGAGCGCGCTGTACGGCCATTTCGGCCTGAACATCGAAGGGCCGAACGGGTCGGTGCTGCGGGTGGACGATATCGAAATCGCGGATGTCACCGGGGTATTTCTGCGAGAGCTCATCGGGCTGGTCGATGTCCGTGACTTCGGTGCCAAGGGGGACGGCGCGAGTGACGATTCTGCCGCCTTCGAAGCGGCGGACCAGGCCGCAGGCGGACGCCGGGTTCTGGTGCCCGAAGGCAATTTTTTCCTTGGTCAGACGACCAGCATGAACGCGCGCGTCGAGTTCGAAGGTTCGGTGACCATGCCAGCAGACAAGATGCTGCTTTTGACCAAGAGCTTTGATCTGCCGACCTATGTCGCGGCGTTCGGCGATGAAACGCTGGGCTTCAAGAAGGCATTTCAGGCGCTGCTGAACAATTCGGATCATGAATCGCTCGATATGGGAGGGCGCAAGGTTTCGGTTTCCGCGCCCATCGACATGCAGGCGGCGGTTCCGAACCGGACAAGCTATGCCACGCGCCGGGTGATCCGCAACGGGCAACTGGATGTCAAATCCAGCGCGGCCTGGGATACCGAGACCTTCAGTTCGCAAGCGACCTATAGCTCGGGCAGCCCCTTTACGCTGACAAATGTTCTGAACGTCGCCAACATACCCGTAGGCGCGCTGGTGACCGGCAACGGGGTCGGGCGCGAGATCTATGTCTCATCAAAGAATGTGGGCGCGCAGCAAATCACGCTGAGCAACCCGCTATACGACGCGGAAGGCACGCAGAATTTCACCTTTACCGCCTTCAAGTACCTGCTGGATTTCAGCGGCTTCAGTTCGTTGCAGAAATTCGGGATGGAGGACATCGAATTTCAGTGCAATGGCCAGTGCAGCGCCATCCGGCTGGCCCCTACAGGCAGCACGTTTTCGCTGAAGAACTGTTTCATCAGCCGTCCCAGGGATCGCGGCATCACCTCGACCGGCAGCGGCTGTCAGGGGATGCTGATCGACGGGTGCCAGTTTCTTTCGACCGAGGACAGCCTGAACGTGCCGGCCCGAAACTCGATTGCCCTCAACACCAACAACAACGACGTCAAGCTGCGGCACAACCGGGCGACCCGGTTCAGGCATTTCGCGGTGCTGGGCGGCGACAACAACATGGTGCTGGGCAACCACTTCTTTCAGGGCGACGGCGTGGCCAATGGCAGCCGCACTGCGGGTCTGGTGATGATCGGAACCTATATCAGCTCGACCATCGCCGAGAACTATGTGGACAACTGTTCCATCGAATGGACGAACGAACACGATCCGAACCCTGATTTCGTTTCCGGGTTCTCGTTCAGTTCGATGAGCATCACCGACAACATCTTCCTGTCGGGCGACGTGGCGCCGTGGTTCAGCTATGTCGTCATCCGGCCTTATGGAACCGGGCATTTCCTGAACGGGCTGACGGTGACCGGCAACAAATTCCGTTCGATCAACGGCAGTATCGACCGGGCCGATCGGGTTGATACGACCTTTGCCGATCTGAATTACAGCCGGTTTGTGAACGTGGTTTTCGAGGCAAACATGTTCCACGGGGTCTCCGCAAAGAGCGCCAACCCGCTGCGGTTGCGGCACACGCAGAATACGGCGGCGCAGACATGGGTCGTCGATCCGGGGCAGAACCTGCCCTTTGGCGGTCAGGCACGCGGGTGCGACAGCGTTGTGGCGCTGGATGCGTTGAAGACCGGAGGCAATGCGATCCGGTATGCCTCGCCCTATGTCAGGCTGCAGCAGGGCGCGGACAACGACCAGATCAACCTTGTCTGGTCCGAGGCGTTGAAGGGAACGGTCGCGACCTCGATCCGCATCGACACGTAAATCCGGCGCGGGCGGGCCAGACCCGCCCCTTTCACTCAGAAACTCTGCCACACCGCCAGCTTGAGCCCGGGAAGTGAGATGGCGGAGTTCTTTTCGATCCCCACAACCCAGGCGGCTTTCCATTTCCTGGGCGTGATCATGATCGAGGGCGTCACGCTCCAGTACAGCGGTGCGCCGCTGATCTTCGAGGTTTCGATCTGCACTAAAGGGTTGATACGCCGCTCCGAGGACAGGCCCGCCGTTATGTCAAGCTTTCCGACCGTCTGCCGCCCCCTGAGAAAATCGGCGCCCGCGTCGACGGCGAGCCAGCCATTTGTGTTTCGAATGCGGAATCCTCGCCCGTATGACAGTTTCAGGCGCGTCATGGCGCGGGTCTCGCTTTGTTTGTGATAGGCCCCGATTCCGACTTCGGCGGCTAAGCGTCCGCCATGGTCAAGGGTCAGCACCGGCAACCGTGCAAACAGCAGGGCGTGACCGGCGAGGCCCTGATATTCGTGGGCGTCGAGGCCAATTGTCAGCCGGTCCCTGAGACCCCATTCGAAATAGAGCGAGTAATCGCTGCCGATCGCACCGCTGTCTTCGAGATGGACTGTGGTCGAGATTGCGGAAAAGCCGGTTCCCTTGTCACGCATCCAGGCGCCGGCCTGTGCGGTTCCCGCGGTCAGCAGGCATAGAAGAATGGCGGTCAGGAATTGGCGCACGGATTGTCCTCGTGCGGCAATCTTTCGCTAGTCTTGGTTAACGGATGGTTACGCGCAAGAACGTTGCGGTGCCAACGGCACGTGCAGCGACCCAAGTGATCTTTTCCCGGCGAAAGCACAAGAATTTCGGGCCCGGAAGTTACTGGATTAATGTCAGAAATCGGAAGCATTCCCAAAAACCTGTGCTAGGCTGGGACAAAAGAGGAGGAGCAAGATGCCGAAAATTTCAAAAGACGCATCCATTCAGACCGTCATCACTACATTCGAAATGACGCCGGGAACCTGTCAGGACCTGCTTGAGGCGTTGACCGATGCCTATTCCAATTTCATTTCGAAACAGCCCGGATTCGTTGCGGCGGGCCTGCATGTGAACGACGCGCAGACGCGGATCGCAAACTATTCCCAGTGGCAGCGGCGCGAGGATTTTCTGGCCATGCTGCGCACCGACGAGATGCGCGCCCGCAACCGTAAAATCAACGAACTGTGCAAAAGCTTTGAGCCGGTCATGTATGACGTCGCGGAGACCTTTGGCTGACCTGATTTGAATCAAGGCCGGACCGGCCGGAAAAGCTCAGACTCAGGCTATCTCAACAGGAGGCACAAGCCCATGTATCATAACATTCTTGTTCCGATTTCCTTTGATGCCGAGCGGGACGTGTCAGGCCCGATGAAGCTGGCCGAAAAGCTGGCGACCCCGGATGCCAGGATCACGCTGATGCACGTGGTCGAACATATTCCGGATTATGCGATCTCGTACATGCCGGTCGAGTATCTGGACGAGGCGCGCAAAGCGATTCAGACGGAGCTTGACTCGTTGGCCACCAAGCTGCCCAACGCGCGCGCCGAGGTGGTCGAGGGCCATTCGGGCCGCACCATTCTGGACTGGGCCGAAACCAACAAGCCCGACCTGATCATTCTGGCCTCGCACCGTCCGGGCATGCAGGACATCTTTCTGGGCTCGACCGCGACCCATGTGGTGCGCCACGCGCAATGCGCGGTGCTTGTGGTCCGATAAGGGATGGTCCCCGGCCCCGGAACGGGGGCCGGGCCCGGCAGTGTCAGTGGGTGCAGCAGAAAGAGCCGTGCCGGGCATCCTTCATCAGGCGGTCGAAATCGCTGCCTTTCATCTCGACCAGGGTTTGGTGATCACCGGCCTCGAACCAGACGCGGTCCAGACCGGTCAGGCTGTCATCCACGATCGTCGGCACGTCATAGGCCGAACCGACCGGCGGTGCCGCGCCAAGATCGCAATCGTCAAAGACCTCTTCGACCTGGGCCTCGGGGGCCAGTCCGATGCGGCGCGAAAGAATTGATTGCAGGTTGGTCAGGTCGACATGATGGTTTGACGGCACGACGGCCAGCATTGGCCCTTCTTCCATATGGATCAGGACGGATTTGGCCAGATGGTCGCCGGGCACATGTGCGGCTTCGGCGCATTCCGCCGCCGTGGGCGCATAGGGGTGCGGGACCATGTCGAAGGGCAGGCCTTGGGCTTCGAGGTGATGTTTCAGGCGCGTGGCAATGGTCATGGTGTCCTCCATGGATCCATCGGCAACCCGGCCATGCGCAACTGGCGCGCCAGGCGCCGAGTTTGGTGTGCGAGAGTTCCAGTCTGCGCCGTTCAACCGAGTCGGGCAAGCCCGGCGTCAGAAATCGGTGGCGTCCAGACGATAGGCTCTGCCGAATCCGGCATTGAGCAACTCGTCGGTCACGTCGAAACGGACAAAGCGGAAATCGGCGAAATCCGCGTAAAGCGCGGCCTTGGGGCGTAGCGACAGATAGCGGGCGCGCGCCCGGTCATGTTCCGGCGTGCCGCGCGGGATCAGATCGGCCGTGCAATGCAGTGTCAGGCGCGGGTGGATCAGCGGATTGCCCCTTGGGCCGGGTTCTCCGATCAGCAGGGCACAGGCCGGGTTGGCCTCCAGCGCCTGCGTGTGGCCGGCGAGGTTGGAGATCAGCGAAACCGGGTGCCCGCCGAGGTCGGTCGCGAGGGCGATGCGGGTGACGGAGGGCAGGGCGGTGCCCGGTTGCAGAACTGCCAGCGCTGCGTGGGTCGCGCCCTGGATCAGGTCGCGGGCCAGTGCCCGCGCGCTGTCGTCGGCGGGTAGGAAAGGATCTGTGCGGGCCATCGTGATGCCATATTCCGAAACTATCCCAGCATTCATGGCAAAAGACCCGATGTCGAGCGAAGAAATCATTCCGAACCCCCGGTCCAGCCGACGGCACCTGCGGGCCGACGCGTTGCGCCGCAAGGCGCTGTCGCCGGTGCGCATCCTGATCATGATCCTTGCGCTGCCGATCTCGATTGCCAGCATTTCCCTTGGCGTCTACATGCGCACCAGCCCCTATGTGCCAGCCGAAAGCCTGTTGCATATCGTGGCGCTGGCGGGTTGCGATGCGGCGCGGGCGGTGGACGTGGCCCCGGCCTATCGCGGCATGCTGGGTTATCACCCGCGCAACGATCCGGACGGGGACGGGGTGGCCTGCGGCGAGGGTCGCCCGGTGGATGCCGGACCCGCGATTGTTTCCCAAACCGCAGCGCCCTCGCCGGAAGTGAAACAACGGATGGTCGGCGGCGCGAAATTCGTGCGCCCCTGAGCGGGCGCGCAGCGTGGGCCTGAACGCCGCGCCAACAGGTGTCGCCCAAAAGATCAGCCCGCGCCTGCCGGACGGTAGGCAAACCGGTACGCCAGCGCGACGCCGCCCGCACCTCCGGCGATGTTGCCGAGGGTGACCCAGAACAGGTTTCCCAGGGCGGCTGCCCAGCCGATCCCGGCGCCTGCGAATGCGCCCTGCGGCAGCAGGTACATATTGGCGACCGAATGTTCGAGGCCAAGCAGGACAAAGCCCGATATCGGCCACAGGATCGCAAGAATTTTCCCTGCCGCCGTGCGCGCGGCGAAGGTCAGCCAGACGGCCAGGCACACCAAAGCGTTGCAGAGCGCGCCGCGCATGAAGGCCTCGACCGGCGACAGCGTGGCCTTGCCCCGGGCAATGGCCTGCGCGGTGTCGCCCATCGGCCCGTCCAGCAGCCCGGTCAGCGCAAAGGCCACGGCCAGCCCGGCGGCGCCGGCCAGATTGCCCGCATAGACCAGCCCCCAGTTCCGCAACAGCGCGCGGAGCGTGATCCGCCGGTCCACCGCCGCCATCGTCATCAGCGCGTTGCCGGTGAACAGTTCGGCCCCGCCCACGACCACAAGGATCAGGCCCAGCGAAAACACCACGCCGCCCAAAAACCGCGCCGGGCCGAAACCGGCATCGAGGCCGGTCATCACCATCGTATAGGCCGCGCCGCCAAATCCGATGAAAGCGCCGGCCAGCAAGGCCAGCGTCAGGGTCTGGCCGGTGGCAAGCCGCGCCTTGGCCACGCCGGCGGATTCGACCAGCCGGGCAATCTCGGCTGGCTTATAGACGTCAAGACCGGTGGGGTTGGTGCGGGTCATGGCGAGTGTCCGACCTTCTGTTGTGCCGCCCGCAGGTTAAGCGGATGGGCCAGGCCTGCAAGCCTGAAACCGAGGTTTGCATATGTCATTTGCAATGTGTTGCGAACGGATGCCGCCAAAATTTCCGTCGCTGCAACAGGATCGGCCGACGGAGCTGTGACCGCAAAGGCGAAGCCCCCGGCGATGACCCGGGGGCTTCTGGCAGCGCGGCACGGGGTGCGCGTGTTCAGTTGATCGACACAGGGGCCAAGGCGTTCGACAAGCTCGCCTCTCCCTGACCGTGAATCGCGGGATTGTAACCGAGGATAGTATCCGCGCGCGCTGTTGATAAAAGCTGATTGGCGACATCCGAAGGGGTCGCCGTAGTAAATTTGTTCGACAAGACAGCCGCATAGCCGGCAACGATCGGTGCGGCGAACGATGTCCCCGCCAGGGCGGTCGTACCGCTTTCGACGCCGACGACCAAAAACTGATCCTGAACCGTCACATCGGTTCCGGCATAGTTGGAATAGCTGGCCAGGGACGCCTTGCTGGCGGTCGAGCCATGCCCGTCAAGCGCGCCCACGAAGACTGCCGAAGGTGCCCCGATCAGGTTTGTCGCCAGATAGTCGATCTGGCCCGCATAGGTGCCCGTGGCGATGACATCCCCGATCGCCACGCTTTCGTTTCCGGCCGATTTCGACACAAAGGCCGATCCGTCAAATGCGTAGTTGACGATTGAAGTTTCCTGCGCGTCCAACCCGCCGTAATTCGAGGGAAGCTCCACCCAGCCATAACTCGCATTGATGACGTTGAACCCGTCGCCGAGCGAAAACCCGGCCCCGGAGGTGAATTCATGCGAAGCCATGGTCGCGGACGGGGCCAGCATGGAGATCTGTGCCGAGGTCCACTCGCCATGCCGTTTGCGCTTCAGGCCTTCGCCCAGATTGCCGAACAGCTTGGTGCGGCTGTTGAAATCGTCGACCACGGTGACCGTGACGTTCTGACCCAGATATCCGGCGCTCCACGCGTCCTGAATGTCCGAGTGCATCCAGGAGTAATATGTCGGGGTGCTCGGGGCAGGATCTTCGCCGCCGCCGTTTCCGGGTTTGTCCGGTTTGTTCCCGCCGCGTGCGGCGATCAGCAACGGGCTGTCCTCAGAGAAAACCGGGGTTGGTGCAAAGCTCATGAGCGCGACGGCAGAGGCGAGCATGGGTGTCAATAATTTCAATTTCATCTGGCCCTCCATTTGGCAGCTGGACATTGGGCGATCCAATAAGAGTTAAAAATTACGGTGAAAATTTGACATTAATGCAGACATATTGTCATTTTGGCGCGAATTTATTGGATTATTGCGCACAGCCTGGTTCAATCCTTCGGGTTTGTTTGGATTGTCGTCAAAAGCGGAACAGATATCGCACGTGAAGCTGCAGCCGCTCCATCGGCGACTCATCGAACATGTAGTCCAGCGTCTCTTCCGGCGGCAGGGAGGACGCGGCCAGCCGACAATTGACCGTCTGGACACCGCCGATGGCACCATAATTCGCGGTGCAGCTTTTTTCGCTCAGATTGCCGCCGATCAGACCGAGCACCGACAACGATAACGTGCTGCTGCGCGTCGGTTGCGTCTGATAGACGAATCCCAGTCTCAGCGCCGGATCAATGGTGTATTTTTCACCACGCTCGCCGGTGCTGAAACCCCAGTAGACGCCGAAATTCGGGTGAAACTCGGTCATCCATGTGAAATGGGTATCTGACCATCGGCTGCCATACCACTCTCCGAACGACACCCGCCCTCCATTGGCCAGTTCATATCCGTTGCGCCCAACCTTGCGGACGCTGTTCGACAGCGACGATCCGTCATTCGCCGAGATAAAGTGGGTTTTGCTCCACCAGTGTTGCGCATGACCCGCGGCGGGCGACAGGCAGGTGAAAACCGCTGTAAGCAGCAAGGCGAGTCCGTTTCGTCGGACATTCAGCACTCTCCGGGGCGCGGGGTGGGTGCAAACCTTGTATGCAGAACCAGGTTTCATCTCCGGACCGCCTCGGCCAACCTGCGACAATGGTGTGTCAGGGGTGGCACGACAACCTGCCAGGTGACGGTTGAAATCAGCAGCGGCAATGACACCGGCGCGGTAAGCAGCAAGACCCAGGCAAAACTCATTTTGGCGACACCCTCCCATTGGCAGCTGGATTTCGGGCTGTTCAAAGAGAAAGGAAAATCACGGCAAATGTGGGGAGCAATTTGAGCGAAGGCGGCAATTGTGTGGCGGAACGCGAATCACCGTTTCCGTCATCAATTCAATGGTACGTTTCGGAGCGGAATGGCCTCAGAAGCGAAACAGATACCGGACCTTTAGCCGGACCTTTTCGACGGGAGAGCCGTCGAACAGGCGCGACAGGGAATCGCGCACGGGCCGTGATTCCTTGGGCCGGCAGTGCCCTGACCAGTTCACGGTTTCACCGGGGTCGAGCGATCCGCAGGAGGACCCGCCTTCCGTGGCGGGCGCAAGGTCGAGCAGCGAAAAGGACAGGGTGCTGTTTCTCGTGGTTTCCGCCTGCAGGGTCAAACCCTGACTGAAGGCAAAAGAGGTTTGTTCTGTCTCTTGCGGCTTTGATGGGTCTTGCGGGTAATATAAGTCCGCCTGCGTCGCCGCGTTGGATTTCCAGCGGAAGTTCGGGCCATTCCAACCATTCGGAATGAGATCGCGGAAGCTCCACTTCTTGTCCGCCCCGGGTGCTGCGTCACCTGTGGGCGAGTAAGGAGTCGTCACGGCGTCTGCGGGCGACAGACCATACTGCAATCCGTCACCGCCGTCCTGCTGGGCCAACGCTGGTGTCGAAAGAAAGCAGAGCAAGGACATGGTAAGAAATGCCAGCCGCCAACAAAGGGCTGCCGGGCCGGTTAGGTGAATGCGCTGCGCTGCCTTTCCGGTCACGTCCATGTCCTGTGTGGAATCGCCTTGAGCGGAGCTGCAGAATATCAAAACTCGCGACGGGCGGTGTGACTTTCATACAAACCGGTTGGCGGGTGTGGCATTGCAGCATCAAAGAGGCCGGTTCCCCGGGCAGCGACAGGCGCTGCGTTGCTCTTTGGACCCCCAAGTTGCCACGGAAGCGCCGGCGCGGGGCGGCGGCCTCTTCCACCTGATCGGATTATCCGCTAAACGCGATCCGACCCGAGATTACTGGCGGATTGCGACCGATGAAATTCACTCTTTCCTGGCTCAAGGATCACCTGGATACCGACGCATCGGTTGACGAGATTGTCGAGGCGCTGACCGACCTCGGGCTTGAGGTCGAAGAGGTCGTGAACCCGGCGGATTCGCTGGGGGCGTTTACCCTTGGTTTTGTCAAACATGCCGAAAAGCATCCTGATGCCGACAAGCTCCGCGTGTGCAGGGTGGAAACGGACGAGGGTGAGTTGCAGATCATCTGCGGCGCGCCCAACGCGCGCGAGGGGATCACCGCCGTGATCGCCAAGCCGGGCGTTTATGTGCCGGGCATCGACACCACCATCGGGGTTGGCAAGATCCGCGGCATCGAAAGCCATGGCATGATGTGTTCGGAACGCGAGATGCAGCTTTCGGAAGAGCATGACGGCATCATCGAACTGCCCTCGGGCGAGGTCGGCGACCGCTTTGTCGACTGGCTGGCCGAGAACGATCCGGCCAAGGTCGATCCGGTGATCGAGATCGCCATCACTCCCAATCGTCCCGACGCTCTAGGCGTGGCCGGGATTGCCCGCGATCTGGCGGCACGCGGGCTTGGCACGCTCAAGATTCGCGATTACGCGCCGGTGCCCGGCGATTTCAAAAGCCCGATCGCCGTCAGCATCGACGACAACACGCTGGACGGCGCGCCGCATTTCACCGGGCGTCTGATCAAGGGCGTCAGGAACGGCCCCAGCCCGCAATGGCTGCAGGATCAGCTGCGCGCCATCGGTCTGCGCCCGATCTCGGCGCTGGTCGATATCACCAACTACATGACCTTCGATCACAACCGTCCGCTGCACGTGTTCGACGCGGACAAGGTACACGGCAACCTGCGGGTTCACCGTGCCAGGGGCGGTGAAAAGCTGGTGGCGCTGGACGAAAAGGAATACACCCTGCAACCCGGCATGATGGTGATTTCGGATGACAACGGCCCCGAATCGATTGCCGGGATCATGGGCGGGATGGAAACCGGCTGTACCGAAGCCACCGTCAACGTGTTTCTGGAAAGCGCGTTCTGGGATTACGTGCAGATCGCGCTGACGGGCCGGGCGCTCAAGATCAATTCGGATGCGCGCTATCGGTTCGAGCGCGGGGTCGACCCGGAATATACCCGCGAAGGGCTGGAACACGCCACCCAGATGATCCTCGATATCTGCGGCGGCGAGGCGTCTGATGTGGTCGAGGCCGGCAAGGCGCCGGACCACGCGCGCGCCTACAGGCTGGATGCCGAGCGGGTGCAGTCGCTGGTCGGCATGGATATTCCCGAAAGCGAGCAGCGCCAGACCCTGACGCGCCTGGGTTTCCGGCTGGAGGGCAGCATGGCCCACGTGCCCAGCTGGCGCCCTGACATCATGGGCGAGGCCGATCTGGTCGAGGAAGTGGCCCGGATCGCGTCCCTGACCAAGCTAGAGGGCAAGCCGCTGCCGCGCATCTCGGCGGGCATCCCGAAACCGGTGATGACCCCGGCGCAGCGCCGTCAGTCGATGGCGCGCCGGACCTGCGCGGCGCTGGGTTACAACGAATGCGTCAGCTATACCTTTATCGACAGAACCTCTGCCGCGCTCTTTGGCGGTGGTGACGACGCCACAATGCTGGAAAATCCGATCTCGTCCGAGATGAGCCACATGCGCCCCGACCTGTTGCCGGGTCTGTTGCAGGCGGCGGCGCGCAATCAGGCGCGCGGGTTCTTGGATCTGTCGCTGTTCGAGGTCGGCCCGGTGTTCCACGACGGCGAGCCGGGCGAACAGCAGAGCCAGATCACCGGCTTGCTGGTTGGCCGCTCGGGGCCCAAGGACACGCACGGCGCGTCGCGCCCGGTCGACGTGTTCGACGCCAAGGCCGATGCCGAGGCCGTGCTGGCCGCCATCGGCGCGCCCGCCAAGGTGCAGATTCTGCGCGACGGGCCGGACTGGTGGCATCCGGGGCGGCACGGCAGGATCTGCCTTGGCCCCAAGAAGGTTCTGGGCATATTTGGCGAGTTGCACCCGCGCGTGTTGCAGGCAATGGACATCAAGGGCCCGGCGATGGCCTTTACCATCTGGCCCGACCAGGTGCCGCTGCCGCGCAAATCCGGAGCTACGCGGCAGGCGCTGGAACTGCGCGACCTGCAGGCGGTCGAGCGCGACTTTGCCTTTGTCGTCGACGCGCAGATCGAGGCGCTGACGCTGGTCAACGCTGCCGCCGGGGCCGACAAGGCGCTGATCGAAGAGGTGCGCGTCTTTGACGAGTTCATCGGCGGCAGCCTGGGCGAGGGCAAGAAATCGCTGGCCATCACCGTCCGGTTGCAGCCGACCGAGAAGACGCTGAAGGAAAAGGACATCGAGGCGGTGGCCGAAAAGATCATCGCCAAGGTCACCAAGGCCACCGGTGGGGTGCTGCGCGGCTAATCCCTCCTCACCATGACATCCGGAAAACGCGCCTTCGGGCGCGTTTTTTTTTGGTCGCCGTGCGATCTCGGCCCGAACTTTGCCGGGGTCAGGCCGACAAAAGTGGACCCTGAGAAACTTGTCTTGTCAGGTGACAGGCGGGGCGTTTTTCGTGGCCAGAAATTCCCCCAACAGATCGAAGACCAGCCTGATGCGCCGGCTGGTATGAAGCTCGCGATGCGTGGTCAGCCAGACCGGAAACCGGATCGGGTCCATGGGCGGCAGAACCGGTTCCACCTCGGGGAATTTTTCGGCAACGCTGTCTGACATCGCCATCACGCCGAACCCGTTGCGTACATATTCCCAGGCCACGACGCCGTTTTGCGTCTCAAGACGAAAGTTCCGGTGCCGCAGATGAATGTCCAGCGGCGCCATGAATTCCATCATCCGGGCGGGATCGCCAATGGCGATAAAATCCAGATCGGAAAGCTCCGGTTTTCCGGCCGGGCGGCCCACCCGGTCCAGATAGGCCGAGGCCGCGTAAAGTCGCGCATTCGCCTCGCCGACAAGGCGCGCGATCAGGTCGGGCTGTTCGGGCCGGACATGGCGAATGGCGATATCCGCCTCGCGCCGCATCAGGTCGCGGATGTCGTTGGCCGCGATGACTTCGATCTCAAGCAATGGTGCCTGGCCGCGGATTTCCCGCAAGGCCTCGGGCAGATCATAGGCCGACAGGATGTCGCTTGCGGTGATCCTAACCCGCCCCTCGACCGATTGCGCCTGGCCCGAGGCGGCCAGAGCGATCCGGTTTGCCGCTTCTCCCATCGCCCGCGTGTGTTCCAGAAGTTCCAGACCGGCCTGTGTCAGCTCCAGCGACCGGCCGATGCGTTCGAACAGCAAAACCCCCAGATCGGCCTCAAGCGCGGCGACCTGCCGGCTGAGCGTCGGCTGTGACTGGCCCAGCCGCCGCGCCGCCGCCGACAAGGAACCCTCCTGTGCCGTCTCCAGAAACGCCCGGACGTGGTTCCAGTCGAAGTCCCTGAATTTATCCATTCGTAAATGTATAAGCGTCCTGCAGTTTTCGGCAATTTCTATTTCAATTCCGCATGTCTATTTTGACGACAAGGAGAACGATCATGAATGCCACCGCAAAATTCTGGGACGGAATCGCCGAGAAATATGCCCGTACACCGGTTCGGGATATGGAGTCCTACGAACATACTCTGGTGCGGACATCGTCCTTTCTGAATCCCACCGATCGCGTTCTGGAACTCGGGTGCGGCACCGGCACGACCGCGTTGCGCCTGGCGCCGAAGGTGGCCGCAATAACTGCAACCGATGTGTCGCCGGGGATGCTGGCCGTCGGTCATCGCAAGGTTGCGGAACAACGGCTGGCAAACGTGCGGTTTGCACGGGCCGATGCCGCATCCCCGCCCGTGGGGCCGTTCGATGTGGTCCTGGCATTCAATCTGTTGCACCTGGTCGATGATCTGGATGCGGCCCTGTCTGCTGTCCGCGCGGTGATGCAGCCCGGCCGGCTGTTCATCTCCAAAACCTTTTGCGCGCCGCCGGCCGGGGGCAGCCTGAAATACCGGATGATGCGGTTGATCTTGCCGGTCATGCAGCTTTTTGGGCGGGCCCCGTTCGTCCGCTTCATGACCGAGGCAGAGCTTGACGCGGCGATTGAGCGTGCCGGGTTCGAGCTTGTCGAATGCGACAGCTTTCCGGTCAGGGACGCGCGACGGTTCATCGTCGCCAGAAAGGTCTAGCCGCTCGGGTCCTGTATCGCGCCGGTGAATGGTGGCCGGAGAATTCAGCCGCCTGTCCTTTGCCTTGCTGCCGTGATACACGCGCGGCGAACAAGGGAGATTGCAATGGGTTTGAACGTTTACCTTTCGGGCGAGATTCACACGGACTGGCGCGAACAGATCATTGCCGGCGCGCAGGGGCTGGACATCACCTTCAACAGCCCGGTGACCGATCACGCTGCGAGCGATGATTGCGGTACTACCATCCTGGGCGCCGAGCCGAACAAATACTGGCACGACCACAAGGGGGCGATGGTCAATGCCATCCGTACCCGTAAGGGCATCGCGGATGCCGATGTCGTTGTGGTCCGGTTCGGCGACAAATACAAGCAATGGAATGCCGCGTTCGACGCGGGCTATGCCGCCGCTCTGGGCAAGTCGATCATCGTCCTGCACGGCCCCGATCACCAGCACGCGCTGAAAGAGGTCGATGCCGCCGCTCTGGCGGTGGCCGAGGAGCCGCATCAGGTGGTGGAGATTTTGCGCTATGTCCTGACGGGCAAGCTGCCCGGCTGAACGCAGCGTTACGGGGAAAACCGCCAGGTCATGCCCCTAGACCCACGCAACGGGGTCTGAAATACCGCGCCAAATCCGCGAATCGGCGCGGTTTTTTGCATTGAACTAAGGAGAGGCCGGTGGAAGAGGTCATGACACAGGCCGGAGCATTCGCTCCGCTATTGCTGAACGCGGTCAAGGCGTTGATCGTACTTTTTTTGGGGTGGGCCGTCGCCGTTGCCATCAGTGGCATGGTCCGCAGGCGCATCAACTCGACGCCGAAGATCGACCCGACGCTGGGCAACTTCATGGCGAGCCTGGTGAAATGGGTGATCCTGGCGATGGTGCTGGTCGCCGTGCTGGGCATCTTTGGTATTCAGGCGACAAGTATTGTCGCGATTCTGGGTGCGGCGTCGCTGGCAATCGGCCTGGCACTGCAGGGCACGCTCAGCGATCTGGCCGCCGGCGTCATGCTGGTGGTGTTCAGACCCTACAAGCTGGGCCAGTATGTCGATATCGGGGGCACCGCCGGAACGGTTATGGACCTCAACCTGTTCACCACTGAACTGGTGACGCCCGACAATGTGCAGATCATCGTGCCGAACGGGCAGGCCTGGGGATCGATCATCACCAATTATTCGGCCCATGACACCCGCCGTGTCGATCTGGTGTTCGGCATCGACTATGGCGACAGCGCCGACAAGGCGATGGAGATCATTCTGGAAGTGGCCAGAGGCGATAACCGGATCATGGCCGACCCGGAGCCGTGGGTGAAAGTGACCAACCTGGGTGACAGTTCCGTGGATCTGACCGCGCGTCTGTGGTGCGCGGCGGCCGATTACTGGGACGTCAAGTTCGAACTGACCAAGGCGGTCAAGGAAGCCTTTGACGCCAAGGGCATCTCGATTCCCTACCCGCATTCCGTCGAAATTCAGAGAGCGGGCTGAAAGCTCCCGCCCGTCGTCACGGCGCGTACGCGCCATTCCTCCGGTTGGGCCCGGCGCCGCGCGTGTCGCGCGGCGCTGTCGGTGTTGGCCGATGGCGCCCCTGAAACGAAACCGCGCCGCGCCTATGGCGCGGCGCTTGGCCCAACGTTGGTAAGCGGCCTCGTCGCGAGGCCGCTTTCAATGGCGGGAGCGCGCCCCTCGTTTTGGATTACAGCAACGAGTTGGGGTCGACCACGTCAAGGCCCAGCGCCGCGCCGACCGCGTCATAGGTCAGCTTGCCGGCATGCACGTTGAGACCCGCCAGCAGGTGCGGATCATTGGCGCAGGCCTGTTTCCAGCCCTTGTCGGCCAGAGACAGCATGAACGGCATGGTGGCGTTGCCCAGCGCGATGGTCGAGGTCCGCGCAACTGCGCCCGGCATGTTGGCCACACAGTAATGCATAACGCCATCAACGTCATAGACCGGATCGGCATGGGTGGTAGCTTTGGAGGTCTCAAAGCAGCCGCCCTGGTCGATGGCGACGTCGACCAGCGCCGCGCCCGGCTTCATGGTCGACAGCTGTGCGCGCGAAATCAGCTTCGGTGCGGCTGCGCCCGGGATCAGAACCGCGCCGATCACCATGTCTGCGGTCTCGATCAGCTCGGCCACGGCGCCCGCGGTCGAATACTGGTTCTTGAAGGTGTCGCCAAAGACGTCGTCGAGGTAACGAAGGCGCGGGATCGACCGGTCGAGGATGGTCACGTCAGCACCCATGCCTGCAGCAACCTTGGCTGCGTGGGTCCCGACAACACCGCCGCCGATCACGATGACCTTTGCCGGGCCAACACCCGGAACGCCGCCCATCAGCACGCCGCGGCCGCCATTGGCCTTTTGCAGGGTCCATGCGCCGACCTGCGGTGCCAGACGACCGGCAACCTCGGACATCGGCGCCAGCAGCGGCAGGCCGCCATTGCGGTCGGTCACGGTTTCATAGGCGATGGCGGTACAGCCCGAGGCCAGCAGGTCATGGGTCTGATCCGGGTCCGGCGCCAGATGGAGATAGGTGAACAGCAGCTGGCCTTCGCGCAGCATCTTGCGCTCGATTGCCTGCGGTTCCTTGACCTTGACGATCATGTCTGCAGTGGCGAACACCTCTTCGGCGGTGTCGATGATGCGCGCGCCGATGGCGGTGTAGGCAGCGTCGTCAAACCCGGCACCCAGGCCGGCGCCGGTTTCGATGATGACCTCGTGGCCGCGCGCGATGGCTTCATGTGCGGCATTCGGCGTCATGCCGACGCGGAATTCCTGAGGTTTGATTTCTTTGGGGCACCCGATTTTCATTTTTGCGGTCTCCGTTCATAAACTGCACAAATTATGTGCAACTTCACCTGCAATTTCTGTGAAACCCCGCTCGCGTTTTGCGGAAAATTCGGGATAATCTTCGAAAGTTCTTAAATCTCTTGCAATGGATGTGCGTGAATGAGCCTTGATACAACCGATAGAAAGATTCTCGCGGCCCTTCAGCGCAAGGGGCGCATGTCCAATGCCGAACTGTCAGAGCAGGCAAACCTGTCGCCTTCGGCCTGCCATCGCAGGGTTCAGCGGCTGGAGGCCGAAGGGTATATCCGCGACTATGTCGCCCTGCTGAACGCGCGCAAGATGGGCGTGCCGACGACAGTGTTTGTCGAGATCACCCTTCAGGGTCAGGCCGAAGAGGTTCTTGATGCATTCGAAAAGGCCGTGGCGCGCATCCCCGACGTTCTGGAATGCCACCTGATGGCGGGCACGGCGGACTATATCCTCAAGGTCGTCGCGGAAAACACCGAGGATTTCGCCCGCATCCACCGGCAATACCTGTCGCGCCTTCCGGGCGTGGCGCAGATGCAAAGCTCTTTCGCGCTGCGCACCGTGTTCAAGACGACCGCGCTGCCGGTCTGACCGGCTCAAATCGGGGCGGGATAGGTGAACAGGGCGAGATGGGCAAAGTTGAAGGCGAAATGCATCGCCACCGGAACCCACAACCTGCCGGTCGCCCAATAGCCCAGCCCGCAGGCCAGTCCCAACAGGGCGGCGAAGCCGGCAAGGACCGGCCCGCCGCCGATATGCGCAAGTCCAAACAGCAGGCTGGCAGTGGCCACACCCGCCGCCGGTCCGATCCGCCGGACCAGACCGGTTTGCAGATAGCCGCGAAAAAAGGCTTCTTCCGCCATGCAGGTCAGGAACAGGTTGGACAGGGCAAAGATCGGCCACCAGTCCGGCAGGCCCGGTTCCGGCCGCAACGCGCCCGACAGACCGGCCAGAATGAACAGGCCGGGCAAAAGGATGATCCCGCACATCAGGGCAAGCGGGTGAAGGCGGGTTTTTGACCGCAGGGCCGCAGGGCAGGCCAGAAGCACGGCGAAAAACACCATGGGTTTGTCGAGGTTGTAATACAGGCTGAACGGAGCGCTGCCGGGGCCCGAGTGAACCGCGTCGAGCACCAGCAGGTTTCGCACGCCGGGAACGACATGCGCCCCCAGCGCGATGCACCACAGAACAAGGGCGCCATGCCCTGCCCACGATGCCCAACCGCTCAGCCGGGGCAGCCGCGCCGCGCCCGCCAGTCCCAGGGTAATAACCGTCAGTGCCAGCGGGGACGCAATCTCAAGCGCCAGCAGCACTGCGCCGAACACCGCCAGCAGCGTCAGGGCCAGCGCCACACGCCCGAAAAACGCCAGTGTCAGGGCGACAAACAGGATCAGCCAGGGCCAGATACCCGGCAGCAGGGACAGAAATGCGGGCATTGACGGGCCTCTCCGGTGGTTCCGCCCTTGGTGGCGGCAAGAAAGCGTCAATTCAAGGCCCGGGTGGTTGTATCCGCCGGATTTGAGGTCCACATTCGATTTTCGACATAGTACCTCTCAGGCATCCGGAACGCCCGGTGCCGTCGCGCATTTTCGCGTCGGCAGGCCGGGCCGGCACCCATCGGGAATACTTGAGAGACGTGAACGGACAAGGAGCGGACATTGGCTTACGAAAAAGAAATTTCTCCGGAAGATTGGCTGGAAGCGGAACTGCAGGACACGTTCGACGAGGATATCGAGATCGAGTTCAATGAACCGATGCTGTCGATGGAAGTTCGCAAGATCTATCGCGACCAGCACCCCGAGATGCTCGATCGCGGGGTTTATTTCCGCAATCTGCTGCGTCTGCAGGCGGAACTGATCAAGGTACAGGACTGGGTGGTGCATACCGGCGCCAAGGTCTGTATCCTGTTCGAAGGCCGCGACAGCGCCGGCAAGGGCGGGGTGATCAAGCGGATCACCCAGCGCCTGAACCCGCGCGTCGCCCGTGTCGTGGCCTTGCCCGCCCCCAGCCGCCGGGAACAAAGCCAGTGGTATTTCCAGCGCTATGTGCCACACCTGCCCGCCGCCGGTGAAATCGTGTTTTTCGACCGCTCGTGGTACAACCGCGCCGGGGTCGAGCGGGTCATGGGCTTTGCCTCCGAGGATCAGGTCGAACAGTTCTTTCAGGACGTTCCCGAATTCGAACGGATGCTGGTACGGTCAGGCATCATTCTGCTGAAATACTGGTTCTCGATCACCGACGAGGAACAGCAGCTGCGATTCCTCATGCGTATCCACGACCCGATGAAGCAGTGGAAACTGTCGCCGATGGATCTGGAATCCCGCATCCGCTGGGAGGCCTACACCAAGGCGAAAGAGGATATGTTCTTCCGCACCAACATCCCCGAGGCGCCCTGGTACATCGTCGAGGGCAACGACAAGAAACGTGAACGGCTGAACTGCATCGAACACCTTTTGACCAAGATCCCCTACGAGGACGTGCCGCAGGAAAAGGTCACGCTGCCGGACAGGCGCTACAACCCCGACTATGAACGCCGGGTGCTGCCGGACGAGCTCTACGTGCCCAAGATCTATTGATCGGGGTTCGGGTCGGCGCGCCATGAGTTGGCGCGCCGACTCGTGAGTGGTGGTCAGAACAGAAAGACGGTCGTGGCCGCACTCGCGTTTGCGATGCGCCCGGCTGGGTTCGAGCGCGTGTCGCCCCGGCAGTTATCCGCAAGATCGTTCACGCGTGTCTCCAACGCCGAGGGGGTCGTTCCGTTGGGTCCACAGGCCGCGTCGATCAATTTCGGACTCTGCCGTTCGAGAGTGGCTGCTGCCGACATAATGTGCCTCCTGATGCGCCTTTTGTTTCCTTGATTAGTGGCGGCATTGAGGCAAGGACGTGTCGGATTTGGCGCGTGGGCAGAAATCAGACGATTTCCGGGCAATAACCTTATGGTTGGTCGGGTCAAAAACGAACCGCGCCGCCGGAAACCCGTGTTGGGCAATCGCGCCGGTCATATTTTGGTGACCTGGCCCGCAAACGACCCCCTGGTCGTTCGGAAACAAGACGGGGTTTGTTGCTCTGGCATCCTCCGTGGCCTGACTGCCAGAATCTGTCACTCGGGGATGCGCATGACTTCCAGCCCTTCTTCGCCTTCGGTCACTGCCTTGAACTTTGCGGATAACCACCCCTTACAGGGTATCGGTTGGTTGCTGCTGGCGACCACGTTATTTCCGATTCAGGACGTGATCATCAAAAGCCTCAGCGGCGAATTCGCCGTCCATCAGATCGTGTTCTGGCGGGGCGTTTTCGCCTTGCCGATCGTGGTCGGGATCGCGTGGTGCGAAGGCTCGCTCCGGCCACTGAAGCTCGGCTCGATGCCGCTGCAGTTTCTGCGCGCGGCGTCCGGATTCTGCTCCTATCTGCTCTATTACATGGCGCTTGCCGCCATCGGAATGGCCGAAACCGCCGCCATCACGTTTTCGACGCCCATTTTCGTCACCATACTGGCGACCATATTCCTGGGCGAACGAATCGGGGTTTTCCGCTGGCTTGCGGTGATGCTGGGCCTGGCTGGTGTCGTCGTGATCGTGCAGCCCGGAGCCTCGGTGTTCGAACCCGCAGCCGTACTCGCATTGCTGGCGGCCGTGACCTACGCAATCTCGATCATCTGCACCCGGCGGATCGGTCACCGCAGCAACGGCGGCACGATGACACTTTTCTCGGTGGTGTTCTTTATCGCTGCGGGCGGCCTGTTGGGGATCGTCTTTTCGATAGCCGAGGTCACCTCGCCACATCCAAGCGTTGCATTCCTGTTTCGGCAATGGGCGGAACCCAGCACCACCGACTGGGGTTTCCTGCTGGCGCTGGGCTGTATCTCCGGCGTCGGGTTCTTTGCCCTCAGCCAGGCGTATCGCCTGGCCGAAGCAAGCGTCGTCACCCCTTTCGAATACACCTATCTGCCATGGTCGGTTTTGTGGGGGTATCTGGTCTTTGGTGCGCTGCCGGGTCTGACGACCTGGGTCGGGCTGATTCTGATCGTCGGGGCTGGCGGGATGATCATCATCCGCGAGACCTTGCAGGGCCGCCGCGTGGTACGCCGCCGCGGGCTGGGCGTGATGCGGCAGCGGTGAATTCGCCCCGAGCTCTTTTGTACAATCCGATCAATCGCGGCACGAAACCCGGTACAAAAACGACAAACCCCCGGGGCGGGGCCGCGGGGGTCGTCAAATAGTGTCATCCAAAGCCGGAGGAGATTTGCTCAGAGCAGACCTTCACGCTGGAGCTTCTTGCGCGCCAGTTTACGGGCACGGCGGATCGCTTCAGCTTTCTCGCGCGCTTTTTTCTCGGACGGTTTCTCGAAATGTTGCTTGAGCTTCATTTCACGGAACACGCCTTCGCGCTGCAGCTTTTTCTTCAGGGCACGAAGCGCCTGATCGACATTGTTGTCGCGAACACTAACCTGCATGTGGTTGTCACCACCTTTCTAGATAGAGTTGCAAGGAAATTGCAGGAAGTGGCCGTATAGCAAAGCGCGGTGAACTTGTCTAGTACTGGGGCCAGAACAAGGAGAGCGGCGATGACAACGGCATATGAAGACGCAAAAGAACAACTGCTGGACGCGGCCCTGTCCCATGTTCCCTTCGACGGCTGGTCCGAAGCCACGTTCCGCGCGGCCATCGCCGACAGCGATATGGACGAAGGACTGGCGCGTGCGATCTGCCCGCGCGGGGCGGTCGATCTGGCCCTGGCTCTGCACGCGCGCGGCGATGCCGAAATGCTGCGGCGGCTTGAAACAGAGGACCTCGGCGGCTTGAAATTTCGCGAGAAAATTGCGGCTGCCGTGCGATTTCGGCTGGAGGCTGTCGAGGACAAGGAGGCGGTTCGCCGTGGCGTGACCCTGTTTTCGCTGCCTTCCCATGCCGCCGATGGCGCCAAGGCAATCTGGGGCACCTGCGACCTGATCTGGACCGCGCTCGGGGACACGTCCGAGGATGTGAACTGGTATACCAAGCGTATGACGCTGTCGGGGGTCTATTCCTCGACCGTGCTGTTCTGGCTGGGCGACGACTCGCCCGAGCATCAGGCGACTTGGGAGTTTCTGGATCGCCGGATTGGCGATGTGATGCAGTTCGAAAAGGTCAAGGCGCAGGTCAACAAGAACCCGTTGTTCAAACCGTTCCTCGCGGTGCCGAACTGGCTGGCCGGTCAGATTCGCGCGCCATCGAAATCCGGCACGGATCTGCCCGGTTCGCTGTCCCCCCGGAAATAGATCGAGATCGGTCGCTTGCGGCTTTGCCTTCGGGATGCCGCCTGCTAGGCAGGGGACAAAGGAGATTTGCCGATGACCCAAACGATGCGTGCCGTCGAGATCACCAGCCCCGGCGGGCCGGATGTGTTGCAATTGACCGAACGCCCGGTGCCCGAACCGGCAAACGGGCAGGTGATTCTGAAAGTGGCCTATGCCGGCGTGAACCGTCCCGACGCGCTGCAGCGCGCCGGGGCCTATAACCCGCCGCCGGGCGCCTCTGACCTGCCGGGTCTGGAAGCCTCGGGCGAGGTTGTGGCCGTGGGTCCGGGGGTCGAGGGGCTGTCGGTCGGCGACAAGGTCTGTGCGCTGTTGCCGGGCGGCGGCTATGCCGAATATGTCGCGACCCCTGCGGCACATTGCCTGCCGGTCCCGGCGGGTATGGATATGAAACAGGCCGCCTGCCTGCCCGAAACCTTCTTTACCGTCTGGTCCAATGTTTTCACCCGTGGCGGGTTGAAAGCAGGTGAGCGGTTTCTGGTTCATGGTGGCTCCAGCGGCATCGGGACGACCGCGATCCAACTGGCCAACGCGTTTGGCGCACGCGTCTTTGCCACCGCCGGATCGGACGAAAAATGCGCGGCCTGCGTCGAACTGGGCGCGGAGCGGGCAATAAATTACAGGGACGAGGATTTCGTCAAGGTGATGCGCAGCGAAGGCGGCGCGAACCTGATCCTCGACATGGTGGGGGGCGATTATATCCCGCGCAACGTCAAGGCGCTGGCCGAGGACGGGCGTCTGGTCCAGATCGCCTTTCTGCAAGGGCCGGTGGTCGAATTGAACTTTGCCCTGATGATGGTCAAGCGGCTGACCCTGACCGGCAGCACGCTGCGCCCGCAAAGCGACCTGGCCAAGGCGCAGATCGCCCAGGACCTGCGCGAAGCGGTCTGGCCGCTGCTGGAGGCGGGCAGGGTGGCCCCGGTCATGGACAGTGAGTTCGATCTGGCAGAGGCCGCGAAAGCGCATGCGCGGATGGAAAGTTCAGGCCATATCGGGAAGATCGTGCTGAAGGTCGCGGGGTAGCGCGCGGGCGAAACCGCACCGGCCCCCGCGCCGGTGCGTGCCGGGAATCCGGTTCAGGCGACGGCCCGGCGATAGAGGTGCCAGGTGGCGTGACCCAGCAACGGCATGACGAAGATCAACCCGAGCAGTAGTGGGATCGACCCCAGCACCAGCAGTGCCGCAACGATGAAGCCCCAGGTCAGAATGACTACAGGATTGTGGCGCAGGACCCGGACCGACGTCACGATGGCCACCGGCACGCCGACATGACGGTCGAGCAGCAGCGGGAAGCTTACCACGCTGATCGCGAGCGCCACCAGCGCAAAGCAGAAACCGACGGCGGTTCCGACCGCGATCATCGTCCAGCCTGCGCTCGTGGTGAAGGTGTCGCGAATAAACGACGACAGGGAGGCCGGGGCATCAGGGCCAAGCGTGCTGGCATAGATGCTTTGCGCCGCCATCAGCCATATCAGGAACAGCATCGTCAGGTAGAAGCCGAGCGCGAGGATCGCCCCGAAAGACGGAGAACGGAACACGCCGAAAGCGTCCAGCCAGTGCACCTCTTTGCCCATTTCGCGGCGGCGGCTGATTTCATACAGGCCCACGGCGGCAACCGGGCCCAGAATCGCGAATCCGGCGACCAGAGGCGCCAGAAGCGGCACCATGTCCTTTTGCAGCCCGAAGCCGAACAGCACGATCCCGACAAGCGGGTAGATTACCGCGATGAAAATGGCGTCGGCGCGGGTTGCCAGAAAATCCTCGCGGCCCGCCTGAAGCGCCGCCTTGATATCCTGCATTGTCAGGGTCTGCACCATCGGCGGATGCTCGATATCGGCACTGCCGATCTGTCCGATGCTGTCGGTTAGGTGATCGCTGGTGGCGCCGAGATTGCGGGCGGCCCAGCTGATCGGGTTTCCGATTGTTTTCGCCATGATCATCCCTTTCCTTGGCGGAGATGCGCCACGGAACGATCCGGCTGTATTGACGCTCTTGGCCGGACCCACCGGCAGCGCCTAAAGATAGTATAGCACAATTGATCTTCGATCGCGGATCACCTCTCTGCGATGCAGGGATTGTTCAATGGGCATGGTATGTTAGCCTGAAGCGGAACCGGAGGAGACAGTCATGAACGATATCGCGCGCACCGTTGTCATTCACCAAACCGGCGGCCCGGAAGTTCTGCAAATCGAAAGCCGCGCGGTCGGCGAACCGGGACCCGGAGAGGTTCGTATTCGCCATCACGCGTGCGGACTGAACTTTATCGATGTCTATCAGCGGTCCGGCCTTTACCCGCTGGCGTTGCCGCATGCGCTGGGGATGGAGGCGTCCGGCGTCATCGACGCGGTCGGCGAGGGCGTGACCCATCTGGAACCGGGACAGCGCGCGGCTTATGCTGCGGCACCTCCGGGCGCCTATTGCGAAGCGCGGGTAATGCCCGCCGCGCAGGTTTGTCCGTTGCCGGACGAGATCGGTTTCGACGAAGCCGCCGCAATGATGCTCAAGGGATTGACTGTCGAGTATCTGTTTCACCGCACCACGCCACTGAAACGCGGCGACAAAGTGCTGTTCCATGCGGCGGCGGGCGGGGTCGGCCTGATCGCCTGCCAGTGGGCCAAATCCGAGGGGATCACCCTGATCGGAACCGCCGGATCGGACGAGAAGTGCAAACTTGCCCGATTTCATGGCGCGGCGCATTGCATCAATTACCGGACCGAGAACTTTGCCGAAAAAGTCAGGGACCTGACCAATGGCCAGGGGGTGGATGCGGTCATGGATTCGGTGGGCGCGGACACGTTCGAAGGATCTCTGGATTGTCTGAAACCGCTGGGCATGATGATCTCGTTCGGCAACGCCTCGGGTCCGGTGCCGCCTGTCAATCTGGCAGTGCTTGGGCAGAAGGGGTCGCTGAAAATCACCCGCCCGACGCTGTTTACCCATATCGCCGAACACAGCGTCTGTCAGGCGATGGCGCGGCGTCTGTTCGGCAAGGTGACCGGAGCGGAGGTCAAGATTCGCATAGACCAGCGTTTCCCGCTTGAACAGGTGGCCGACGCACATCGGGCGTTGGAGGCGCGGCAGACCACCGGCAGTACGATTTTGAAGCCGTGACGGGTGCTGCCGCCGATGGATTTCATCGCCCGGTAAGGATGATTTCGACCGCTTCACGAATGTCCCTTGCCACGGCGGTCGGGGCGGGCTGGAAACGGTTTTCGTCACCGCTGCGGTATTTGCCGGTCTGGACGAGGATGCCCTGAGACACCCCCGCGTCGATCGCACCGGCCACGTCGCTTTCGGCATCGTCGCCGACCATCACCACGTTACGTGGGAGGCATCCCATGCTGTGAATCCCTGCCAGAAAGAATGTCTCGGCCGGTTTGCCGAAAAGGTGGGCTTGCCGCCCGCTCGAATACTCAAGTGCCCGGATGAAGGCTCCGGCGTCGAGGCTCAACTGGCCATCCTGATCCTTGAACACCCGGTTGGCCGCAAGCGCCAGAAACGGTGCGCCCGCTTCGATCTGGCGAAAGGCTGCGTTGAGGCGTTCGAAGGTGAAAAAGCGGCCGGCATCGCCCACGACAACGGCCGGCGGGGCACTTTTCGGGCAATCGGCAAAGTCTTCCTCGAGATCGGGGTGAACCAGAAGGTGAGGCCGGAAGGTGTTGGCGATCAGCCAATCGCGGGCCGCCGCCGCAGGTGTCAGAACCTCTTCGGGGCGGGCGGGAATACCGATTGAGCCGATTTGCTCAAGGATTTTACGTTTGGGGCGGCGGGTTGAGTTGGTCAGAAAGCGGATGGGCAACCCATGGGACCGCAGTTCCGAGACTGCATCGGCAGCGCCAGCGATGCCCTGACCGCTTTGGGACAGCACCCCGGCAATGTCCAGCAGCACACCTTTTATCATCTCTGCGTCATCGCTTTGTGCACCTTTCCAGTGGCCGACCCGATTAGCCGCTTGGATTCTAGCACAAATTTCCGCCGTACATGAGTTTTGCACCAATCGCCGGTGACCTGATGCAAACGGGTGTCGGCCAACTCGGCCTCTATCGCCGGATTATGCGAAATCCGCTGATGTCCGGGTTCAGTGGCGCGGCCTGTGTATCCACGGCGGCCACCCGAGCGGCGGGCGGGCCTTTGGAAAGAACGTCCAGCATCGCGTCGACCCTGTCATCGGGGCCAATGATCAATGCGGCCACCGAACCGTCTGCTTCGTTCCGAATCCAGCCGCAAAGGCCAAGGCGTTCGGCCTCGGCCCGAGCCCAGGCGCGAAAGGCCACTCTTTGTACCCGTCCGGTGACTCTCACGTTCACTGCAATTTTGTCCATGGCCGCTCCTTCCGCCGGTGAGACCTAAAGGATAGCACAGGAAGGCGAGCATTTTCGCCAATCCGGAATCGGAAGCGTTGCAAAAAGAAACCGGCGCGGTGGGCGCGCCGGTTCAGGGAATATCCTGCCTCTTTCAAATCAGAGAGGCAGGATATGCAGTGTCACTTCAGCCGAAAACCCTGCCCAGCGCACCGTCAACGGCGTCGGTGATCTGGTCGATATCGTCTGCGGTTGCGATCAGCGCAGGCGAGAAGCACAGCGTGTTGTTGCGGCTGGGGATCGAGCGGTTGGTGGCACCGATAATGACGCCCTGCGCCATACAATCGGCAACGACCGCCTGAACGCGTTTCTCGTCCATCGGGTCTTTGGTCGTGCGGTCAGTCACCAGCTCGGCGCCCAGGAACAGGCCTTTGCCGCGCACGTCGCCGATCACTTTGTGCTTTTCCATCAGCGCCTGCAGGTTACCCATCATACGGTCACCCATGTCGATGCAGTTCTGCAGCAGGTTCTCGTCTTCGATGATGCGCATGTTCTCGATCGCGGCAGCCGGGCCGGCGGTGCAACCGCCAAAGGTCGAGATGTCGCGGAAGTAGTTCAGCGGATCCGAGGCGTCGTCTTTGAACATGTCAAAGACTTCTTCGGTTGTGACCATGCAGGCAATCGCCGCATAGCCCGAGGCAACGCCTTTGGCCATGGTAACGAAGTCCGGCTTGATGCCGTATTGCTGATAGCCGAACCATGTGCCGGTCCGGCCCACGCCACAGACAACCTCGTCGATGTGCAGCAGGATGTCGTACTTCTTGCAGATTTCCTGAACGCGCTCCCAGTAACCTTCGGGCGCTTCGATCACGCCGCCACCGGCGGTCACAGGCTCAAGGCACAGGGCGCCAACGGTTTCGGGACCTTCGCGCAGGATCACTTCTTCGATCGCATCTGCGGATGCCTTGCCGAACGCCTCACCGGACAGGTCTTCCATGCCCAGCTCGTGCTTGCGGTATTCCATGCAGTGCGGAACGCGGATGAAGTCAGGCGCGAACGGGCCGTACTGCACCGTACGCTCGTCCTGACCGCCTGCCGACATGGTCGCCAGGGTCGAGCCGTGATAGTCGCGGTCGCGGTACAGGATCTTGGTCTTCTTGCCGCCATAGCGCTTGTGCGCGATCTGGCGAACCATCTTGAAGGCCTTCTCGTTCGCCTCGGAGCCGGAGTTGGTGTAGTAGACGCGGCTCATGCCCGGCATCTTGTCGATCAGCTTCTCGGCAAAGATGGAGCCGGGGATCGAGCCTGCGGAATTGGCGAAGTAGCACAGCTTCATCAGCTGGTCATAGACCGCCTTGCAGATCGATTCGCGGCCATAGCCGACATTGACGGTCCACACACCGCCCGAAACGGCGTCGAGATGTTCCTTGCCGTTCTGATCCCAGACGCGCATGCCCTTGCCTTCGACAATGATGCGTGGATCATTGGTTTCAAAGGGTTTATGCTGGATCAGGTGGTGCCAGATATGAGCGCGGTCAGCTTCGACTACGCGGGAGAGATCGTTTTCGTTGAACGTGCCGTCCATGACATGTCCTTTCAGAATGAAGCGGTACTCAGTCTACGGGGCGCAGCCCGCCTGAGCAGATTGTTTTCCATAACTCAGATCACCGCGAAAGGGCATTGTTAGATAGGGCCAGTTCCGCCTATCACTTATCTCCAGTCCATTGGTGGCGGGTATTATTACGGATTTGTCAGAAGTAAACCTTTGTGCTCAAACTCGGATCGAAGATCACGGAGGAATGGCAGATGACGAAGACCAACATTTATGAAAGCCATCTGGACAAGAATCGTGCCAATCACGCATCGCTGTCTCCGCTCAGCTATCTGGAGCGCACGGCCGCCATCTATCCCGATTACCCATCCGTCGTATATGGTGAGCGGCGCTTTACCTGGGCCGAAACCTATGATCGCTGCCGTCGGTTGGCGGGGGCTTTGTCGGCGCGGGGCGTCGGGCGTGGCGACACGGTTTCGATCATTGCCGCCAACATCCCCGAGATGTACGAGGCACATTTTGGCGTTCCCATGACCGGCGCAGTCCTGAACGCCATCAACACGCGTCTGGACGCGCCCATCATCGCCTTCATTCTGGGCCATGCCGAGGCCAGGGTCCTGCTGGTCGATCCGGAATTTTCCGGCGTCGTGAAAGAGGCGCTGGCGCAGGCGGACCGGCCCGACCTTCTGGTGATCGACATCGAGGATGCGAGTTTTGAGAGCGGCGAAAAGCTGGGGGCGCTGACCTATGACGCGCTGCTGGCCGAAGGGGCGGCGGATTTTGCCTGGGATTTACCCGCTGACGAGTGGGACGCGATTGCGCTCAACTATACCTCGGGCACCACCGGAAATCCCAAGGGCGTCGTATATCATCACCGGGGCGCGGCGCTGAACGCCACGTCGAACATCCTTACCTGGGGGATGCGGCAGCATTCGGTCTATCTTTGGACCCTGCCGATGTTTCATTGCAACGGCTGGTGTTTTCCCTGGACCATGGCCGCCAATGCGGGCACCTCGATCTGTCTGCGCGCGGTGCGGGACGAGCCGATCTATCGCGCCTTCCGGGAAGAGAAGGTGACTCATTTCTGCGGCGCGCCCATCGTGCTGAACATGTTGGCGAACGCGCCCGATCACCTCAAGGATTTCGATCATGAAATCAAGGCGATGACTGCCGGTGCACCACCGCCCGCGGCAGTGATCGAAAAGATGGAGGCGATGGGCGTCGAGGTCACGCATGTCTATGGCCTGACGGAAACCTACGGCCCATCCGTCGTTTGCGCGTGGAAAGAGGAATGGAACGGGAAGGCGGCTGAAGAGCGTGCGGCGCTCAAGGTGCGGCAGGGGGTCAAATATCTGGCACTGTCGGGTCTGATGGTGGCCGATCCCGAAACGCTGGAACCGGTTCCGGCGGATGGCGAGACCATGGGCGAGATCTTCATGCAGGGCAATATCGTGATGAAGGGATACCTGAAAAACCCCGACGCCACCGACAAGGCGTTCAGGGGGGGATGGTTCGCTTCGGGGGATCTGGGTGTGATGCATCCCGATGGCTATGTGGCGCTCAAGGACCGGTCCAAGGATATCATCATCTCGGGGGGCGAGAACATTTCCTCGGTCGAGGTCGAGGGCATCCTCTATAAACACCCGGCGGTAATGGAGGCTGCCGTGGTGGCGCGGCCGGACGAGAAATGGGGCGAAACCCCCTGCGCTTTTGTTGAACTGAAACCCGGACAGGCGGCAACCGAGGACGAACTGATCGCCTTTTGCCGGGACAACATGGCCCATTTCAAGGCCCCCAAAACTGTCGTGTTCGGGGCGCTGCCAAAAACGTCGACCGGCAAGATACAGAAATTTGTTCTGCGAGATCAGGCGCGGACGCTGTCCTAGGCGCCGGGCGTGTCGAAGATCGACAGGTCAAGCGCAAGCATCTCGCCCATCCAGATCGCCCGGTCGCGGTGATCGGTCAGGTGATCGCCGGTTTCCGGGTGGGTGAATACTGTCAGGCCCCGTCGGTTGAGCATCAGCCAGGGGATCACGCGGTCGAATGCCTCGGGGCCGAACGCCAGCTGACAGCTCCAGCGCGGATGCGGGCCGACATTTTTCGCATGCATGCGGCCCATCTGCACCGGAAACAGGCGCGCGGCGTCCTCGCAGACCTGCCGGGCCGTGCCCTGCGTGTCGGCGTCGAAATAGATGTGGGCGTGATAACCTGTGATGTCGGGCATGCCGTTCTCCGGGAAGGTGTCCGGCCAAGTGTAACAGTTGGCGCTTTTCGGGCAATCCATCGTCTCAAAACAGACCATGTGCGCAATTGCGGCCTGTTGGCATCGGCAAGAAAACGGTTCACAATACCGCGTTTCTCCCGTAGAACACGCCATTCTTCTATTGTCTGGCCATGATCATGTCACAGAACCGATCCGAATTGCTGATGCCTGCGGGCAACCTGCGCAAACTGAAGATGGCGATCCTTTACGGGGCCGATGCTGTCTATCTGGGCACGCCGGATTTGTCGCTGCGCACGAAATCCGAGTTCTCGCTGGAAGAAGTGATCGAAGGGGTCGAGTTCTGCCACAGCCACGGGCGTCGCGCGTATCTTACGCTGAACCTGTTTTCGCACAACAAGGACATCCCCAAGCTGGATGAATATATCGACACGGTTCGCAAGGTTCGGCCCGACGGGCTGATCATCGCCGACCCAGGTGTCTTTCAATACGTCCGTGAACGCGCCCCGGAACTGCCGCTGCATATCTCGACCCAGGCCAATATCTGTTCCTGGCTGTCGGTGAAATTCTGGCAGGATCAGGGGGCGGAACTGGTGGTTCTGGCCCGAGAGGTTTCGTACCCCGAACTGGTCGAGATTCGCGAGAAATGCCCCGATATCAAGCTTGAAGCCTTCGTTCATGGCGCCATGTGCATGACCTATTCGGGCCGATGCCTGTTGTCGAACTTCATGGCCGAACGCGGGGCGAACCAGGGCAATTGCGCCAATTCCTGCCGCTGGAACTATGGCCTGAAACTGCGCCTCAAGGACGGCACGCGCGAAGAGATCCGCATCACCGAGGAAAACGCCGACCTTTTCGAGTTCCTGCTGGAAGAAGGCTGCCGCCCCGGCGAACTGATGCCCATCGAGGAAGATGACCGAGGATCCTATATCCTCAATTCCCGCGATCTGTGCATCATGCCCAAGCTTGACGAATACCTGAAGATCGGTGTCGACAGCCTGAAGGTCGAGGGGCGCGGCAAGTCTGAATATTACGCCGCCATTGTCGCCCGCGCTTATCGCATGGCCATCGACGACTATTTTGCGGATCCCGAGAACTGGGACCCGAAGCCCTATATGCGCGAGCTGGAGGCGGTGGGAAACCGGGGCTATACGCTGGCATTCCATGAAGGGCGGCTGACCAACTATGCGCATGACTACGAACACACCGCCTCGCTTGCTCAGTGGGAATATGCAGGTGTGGTGACCGAAGTGACCGAGGATGCGTTTCTGGTCGAGGTCAAGAACAAGCTTGAAGCCGGAGAGGTGCTGGAATTCGTCTCACCCATTGCGCGCGAGACGGTTTTGCTGAGGGCCTATGATTTCGAACGCGCCGAAGATGGCGAGCGGCTGGAGGTGATCCACGGCAGCACCAAGACCGTGATCCGCCTGCCGTTCACGCTGTTCGACCACGAGGATATTGACGAATTGCGCGCCCGCTTTCCGGTCTTTTCGGTTCTGCGCAAGGAACGCGCACTTACGGACGAACAATGGAACAGGGTCCGGTTCGACAAGCTGACGCAGGGGTTGGAAATCTCGGGCCGTGACAACCCCAAGGCTTACGCTCGCCGTCGCGATGCGCTGGTCGACAGCATTGGCGAGGGCGCGGGTGACCGGCGGTTCAAAACCAATCGCGTCGGCACCGAGGGGTGTTGCGGACGGGGTTGCAACGGGTGCCTGATCTTCTGGCAGGATGACCAATACGCGCAGGCACGTGAGGTTCTGCTGAAGCGCAAGCAGGGCGAACAACTTACCCGCGCCGAAGCTTCGACCCTGCGTCAGGTTGAATTGACACGCTAAAGAATGTGCCGGACGGCGCTTTTTTGCGTTCGTATTCATTGGGGTCGCAATGGCCCGAAATCAATCTTGACAAAAATACTAGGTAAAAATATTCCCGCCTTCAGACGGAGGCCATGATGTTTTTCCACCTCGACAGCCTGAAAGCTTTTGGCGACCGCCCGTGCCTGGTCTTGCGCGGCGGAAAGGTGACGACCTATGTCGAACTTGCCGATATGGCAGAGACATTCGCGCGGCGCCTGCCAAAGGATCGCGGCCTGATCGCAATCGAGATGAACGCGACACCGGCGGTTATCGGGGCCTATATCGGCGCGCTGGCGGCGGGTCATGCTGTGATGCCTTTGCCTGCCGGGGATCCCGAGACGGCGCGCAACCTCGAAGCCCGGTTTCGCCCGGTTGCCAGCTTGCGCAAGACAGGCGGGCGGCGGCGGTTGTTGACGCATGACTGGCAACTGCCGGACCTGCATCCCGAACTTGCGTTGCTGTTGCAGACATCCGGCAGCACCGGGCACGGGAGCGGCGTGCGCCTGTCGTCGGAGGCGGTCGGGGCCAACGCCAGGGCCATCGCCGAATATCTGGAAATCGGGGCGGATGACCGGGCGGCGCTGGTGCTGCCGCTGCACTATTCCTATGGGCTGTCGGTTCTGCATTCGCATCTGTCCGGCGGCGCCAGCCTGTGGCTTGCGCCCGGATCGGTTCTGGACGCGGAGTTCGCCGGGCAGCTGGCGCAATCCGGCGCGACCAGCCTGGCGGGTGTGCCGCACCATTTCCGTCTGCTGGAAAGCGCCGGGCTGGCGGAGGCGCTGCCTGACGGGATGAGGACGCTGACAGTCGCAGGCGGCGCGATGCCGCCCGAGCAGGTGCTGCAATGGGACGCCCGGATGCGACGGCGCGGCGGGCGGTTCGTCGTGATGTACGGCCAGACCGAGGCAACCGCGCGGATCAGCTGGCTGCCGCCCGAACGGGTCGCGGCCCATCCCGACGCTATCGGAATTGCGATACCGGGCGGGCGGATGTTTCTGCGCGATGGTGACGGGCATGAGGTTTCGGAGCCGGAGGCCGAAGGAGAACTGGTCTACGAAGGCCCCAATGTGATGATGGGCTATGCCAGCGATTTCAGCGACCTGTCCAGACCGGCGGAACTCGACGTTCTGGCGACCGGCGACCTGGCCCGTTGCGGCGCGGACGGGAATTTCCGGATTACCGGCCGTTTGTCGCGCATGTCCAAAATCGCGGGCCTGAGGATCGGCCATGACGCGTTGGAGCGGGCGCTGGCCGAACAGGGGCATGAGGCTGCGGTTTGGGGAGATGACAGGACCATCGCGGTCGCCGTGCGCGGTCCGGAGGTCGGGGTGGCCGAAAAAGCGGCGCAGCTGGCGGGTGTCGGCCGTCAGCATTTCCAGGTTCTTTCCCTCGCGGATTTGCCCCGCCGACCGAACGGCAAAATTGACTATCCGGCGTTGAAAGCCAAGGCCGCGGCATTGAGCGCACCGCCGGACCATGGCGTCCTGGCGGCTTTCCAGTCCGCCTTTGCGCCCAGGGCCGTCGGGCGGAACGACAGCTTTGCCTCTCTGGGCGGGGACAGTCTGCGTCATGTGGAACTGTCGCTGGCGCTTGATACCTGTCTGGGTGGCGCGCCGGACGGTTGGGAGAAAATGCCGATCGGGAAACTGGAACAGGCCCGGCCCAATCACTCGTCCCGCCTGCCAGCCGAGATCATGGCCCGCGCATTGGCCATTCTGGCGGTTGTGACCGCGCACCAGACATTGTGGCCCGTCTATGGCGGTGCGGCCGCGATGGTGATGCTGATGGGAATGAGCGTCGCCAGCTATCGCTGGGAGGCCCTGAAGGCCGGGGAATTCCGCGCGTTCTTCTTGCCCATGACAGCGGTTCTGGTGCCGTATTACCTGATCCTTGCCGTCAATGCCGCGGTTTGGGGGCAGGTGCCTTGGGCATCCGTCGTTTTGCTCGGAAATCTTGCTCTGACGACCCCCGAAACACATTTGATGCTGCCCTATCTTTACTGGTTCGTCGAAGCCTATGTGCAGATGACCCTGCTTGTGGCCGCGCCCTTTGTGTTCCCGCCGCTGCGAAACTGGCTGGCGCGGCACGGCCGCTTTGCCGTCGGTCTTGGATTGCTGGCCTTTGCCGTGGCCTTGCGTGTCACGGTTCCCGAGATGTTTCCGATGCATGGGCGGGCGCAATTCACCGTGCCATGGGTCTTTTACCTGTTCGCGCTGGGATGGTGCATCGTATCGGCGCGTACCCCGGCGCAGCGCCTGATCCTGCTGGGGGCCGCTTGTCTGATCATGCCGATGGCGGCCTACATGGGCGGTAACTGGTATGGCGGCTGGATCAAGTATATGAGCCTTCTGGCCCTTGCCGCGCTGCTGATCTTCGTGCCTCGCATACCCGCGCCCAGAGTTCTGGTGCGCCCGGTGATGCGGCTGGCGCAGGCGGCCTTCCCGATCTATCTGCTGCACCGTTTTGTCCCCGAACTGCTTTTGCCACTTGCCGGAATCGAAGGGGATGCGCCGTGGGTCGACGCGCTGGCGATTGCGGGCGGGCTGGCCATCGGGCTTGTGGTTGCCGATCTGCAAAGGCACTTGGGCAAAACCGGATTTGTCTGGCGGTCGCGGCAAACGCGCGCGCAGGCGTGATGTGAGCGTGCCTTATCCAGCCTCGGGCGCATTGGCGTCGGGGTGGGCGGCGGCAAACGCGGGGTGGTCCGCGCAGGCGGCCTCGACCGCAAGCAGGCGCGGCATGTCCGAGATATCCACTTCCCAACGGCGCGCGTTGTAGATCTGCGGCATCAGGCAGATGTCGGCCAGCCCCGGCGCGGTGCCGGTGCAATAGGGGGCCTGATCGAATTCAGCCAGCAGCGTTTCAAACGCCGTCAGGCCCGGGCGGATGAAATAGCGCATCCAGTCGCCCGGCATGCCTTCGGCCCCGCCGCTCAAGATCGTGGCGTGTTTGGCGACCTGAAGGTTGCAGACCGGGTGGATGTCGACCGCTATCGCATGGGCCAGTGCCTGTGCCATTGCGCGCTGGGCGGGATCCTTTGGCAACAGGTTCAGCCCGCGCGTCTGATCGAGATAGTCGAGAATGGACAGTGATTGCGTCAGCCGCAGACCGTCGATTTCCAACACCGGGACAAAGCCCTGAGGATTGCGGGCCAGATGTTCCGGGCTGCGTTGCGCGCCCGTGGTCAGGTCCACCACGACCGGGCGATAGGCGATCCCCGCGAGGTTGAGCGCAATCCGCAGCCGATAGCTGGCCGACGACCGCCAATAGTCATAAAGCACCACATCGCTCATTCCGCACCTCCCAAATGACAAGGCAACCGGCGCGGAGCCGGTTGCCTGTATCGTATCACCCCTGCCGTCAGAGGTTACTCAGTTCCTTGGCGTGCAGCCAGTCCGCGTGTTTGGGCGCCTTCTTGGTCTTTGACCATTCCTCCAGCATTTCCCATTTCACATCGTCCAGCTTGGCCAGCAACTTTTCCTCTTCCGGGTCCGGGCAGGCCAGTTCGATGCGGTGGCCGCTGGGATCGAAGAAATAGATCGAGTGGAAGATCGAGTGATCGGTGACGCCCAGAACCTCGACGCCGTTGGCTTCGAGATGATCCTTGAACTTCAGCAGCTCCTCGCGATCCTTCACCTTGAAGGCGATGTGCTGCACCCATTTGGGCGTGTTCGGATCGCGGCCCATTTCGGGCTTGGTCGGCAATTCAAAGAAGGCCAGAACATTGCCGTTACCGGCATCCAGAAACAGGTGCATATAGGGGTCGGGCTCGTGCGTCGATGGCACATGATCCTCGGCAATTGCCAGGATAAAATCCATGTTCAGCATCTTGCCGTACCATTCGACGGTTTCCTTGGCGTCCTTGCAGCGATACGCCACGTGGTGGATTTTCTCGATTTTCATTGGGGTTACTCCTCCTGCAGGGCGGCGGCCTTGATTGCCTGGGTCAGAACCGACTGGTCACCGATATGGTTGGCCAGAACCAGAACGAGCCGGGCGTTCAGCGCGTCGCTATCAGCTTTCTCGAGCCCTTCATGTGCGGCCAGAAGGGCGGCATAGAAATTGTCGGCATTGTCGATATTGGGTGTCAGATTCAGATCGGCCATAGTCTCACTCCTTGCCGGTGGCCCGGCGGACGGCATGCCGGAACGAGTTTTCTTCAAACGTATCGCGGCGCGCCGCGACGTGCTGGTCGGGCCGGATCAGGTAGACGCCGCTGGTGGACTCGCCCAGATAACGGCGTTTGAGCTCCAGTGTCGGGTCGTCCTTGATCGATAAGGCCAGACGGTTGACCACGATCCCGTCCTCTTCGATCTGGTCGGGGGCATCCGCGTCGATGGTCAGCAGCGTGAACTTGCCGCCCAGCATCGGCAGCAAATAGCCATCCTTGAGCTTGACATCGGGGCAGGGAGAGCCGGGCCGCGTGCGTGCCGGACCGTTCAGCGCATCCGCCGAATTCAGTGGCGAGCCGTCATAGGTACAAGGTACGCTCAGGCGGCCGGAGTTGACCAGCGGGCGCGCGAACTCATAGTGCTCACTGAGATCCAGCACCGCGTCGCGCATGATGCGGGACATGTCCGATTTCGGCGTGATGAAATCGGTCGAGCGGGTCGAGTTCATGATGTTCTCGTCCGCGCCATGGATGCGTTCGTAGTCATAACTGTCCAGCAGGCTCTCCGGCGCATTGCCGTCAAGCACCAGCTTGAGCTTCCAGATCAGGTTGTCGGTGTCCTGCAGGCCCGAGTTTGCGCCACGAGCGCCAAAGGGGCTGACCTGATGCGCAGCATCGCCGGCAAAGATCACCCGGCCATGACGGAACTGTTCCATGCGGCGGCACTGGAAGGTGTAGATGCTGACCCATTCCAGTTCGAACTGCACATCCTCGCCCAGCATCGCCTTGAGGCGGGGGATCACATTTTCCGGGCGCTTTTCGCGTTCCTTGTCAATGTCCCAACCCAATTGCAGATCAATCCGCCACACGTTGTCGGGCTGCTTGTGCAATAGTGCCGACTGGCCCTTGTTGAACGGCGGGTCGAACCAGAACCAGCGTTCGGTGGGAAAATCGGCCTCCATGATCACGTCGGCGATCAGGAAGTTGTCCTCGAACACGCGGCCCACGAAATCCTTGCCCAGCATCGCCCGGATGGGCGAGCCCGCGCCGTCACAGGCGATCAGCCAGTCGGCCTCAACCGTGTAGGAGCCTTCGGGGGTCTCGACCTCGACCTTGACGTGATCGGGATGGGTGCCGATGGCCTCGACCTTGTTGCGGCCGCGGATCTCGATCGGAGCGCCGGCGGCCTGCAACTCGCGGACGCGGTTCACCATGTATTCTTCGAAATAATATTGCTGCAGGTTGATGAATGCGGGGCGCTGATGCCCTTCCTCGGGGAGCAGGTTGAACTCGTAGACCTGCCGGTCGTCAAAGAATACCTTGCCGATATTCCACTCGACACCTTTGTCCACCATCGGCTGGCCGCAACCCAGACGGTCGAGAATTTCCAGTGGCCGCTTGGCATAACACACGGCCCGGCTGCCGAAACTGACCTTGTCGTTGTCGTCCAGCACCAGAACCTCGATGCCTTGTTGCGCCAGATCGATTGCCGCACCCAGACCGATGGGGCCGGCGCCGACCACGATCACCTTGTGGCGAACTGGTGTTGGCGCGTCCTGATCCGGGCTGTGCTCATAAGCATAGAGCGGGACTTCGAAGATTTTGTTCATGGGCTCTCCCCCCAAATAAAGTGCGCACATGGCGCAGGTCTCCTGTCCTCCGCCACGGGCGCGCCGGAGGGATTATCTTATCCTTTCATCGTTTTCCGGGCGGCGACACGATCTGGATCAATGTCGCCGCAAACCCCGGATCAGCCTTGCAATGCCTCCCACATTTCAAGGTCACGTTGCGCGGTCCAGATCCGCGGTGTGTCGATGCCTCGCGCCTCGTCATAGGCGCGGGCGACGTTGAAGGGCAGGCAATGTTCATAGATCGCGTATTCGGCGAATTTCGGGTCGCATTCGGCGCGCACCGCATCCCATGCCTCTTTCAGCGATCCGCCGCGTGCCGCGACCTTCGCCGCCGGGCGATAGGTGCTTTCGACGAAATCGCGCGTGTTCTCGATGGCGGCGTTGACCATATCCTTGCCGACCAGCGCATCGCCCCGTCCCGGTGCAATGGCGTCCACGTCGAACCACTTGATTTCGTCCAGGGTGTCACCCCAGTCGCCGAAATGCCCGTCGCCGCAATAGCAGGCCGAGTGATATTCGACGATGTCACCGGTGAACATCACGTTCTGATCGGGGACGTGGATGACGATATCGCCCGCCGTGTGCGCGCGGCCCAGATGCATCAGGTCGATCCGGCGCTTGCCCAGATAGACTGTCATCGTGTCGCTGAAGGTTGTGGTGGGCCAGGTCAGGCCGGGGATGCTTTCATGCCCTTCGAACAGGCGCGGAAAACGCTGGAACTCGCTGTCCCAATCCTCCTGCCCGCGTTCGACGACCATGGCGCGCGCCATGTCCGACATCAGGATCTGCTGCGCGCCGAATGCGCTGGCACCCAGCACGCGCACGGCGTGGTAGTGGGTCAAAGCTACGTGGGTGATCGGTTTGTCCGTCACCGAGCGGACGCATTCGATCACCTTTTTCGCCAGACGCGGCGTGGCTTGTGCCTCGACGATCATAACGCTGTCATCGCCGATAATGACGCCCGAATTGGGGTCACCCTCGGCGGTGAAAGCATAAAGGCCCTCGCCGACTTCAGTGAAGGAGATTTTCTTTTCGGTCATGTCGCCTTGCGACGCGAATGCTTTGGCCATGGTGTTCAATCCTGTTTTCGTTGCGGCGAAGGTGTGCTGGGAACGCCTCCGGCGGGAGTATTCGTGAAAAGATGAAGGTCAGCGCGTCATCTTTTGTAAGGGTTTTCGAGTGCGGGCAGAACGGTGCCGGTGCAGTCACCGAAGCCGATGGTATAGCCGTCGCCCCTGGCAGCGCCCCTGAGGGTCAGTGTGTCGCCATCTTCGATGAAGCTGCGGGTCTCGCCGGTGTCCAGCGTCAACGGTTCTTTCCCGCCCCAGCTGAGTTCCAGCAATGAGCCGCGTTCCGGCTTGGTCGCGCCCGAAATGGTGCCCGAGCCCAGCAGGTCGCCCGCATTCATCGGACAGCCCGAGGTGGTGTGATGCGCCAGTTGCTGCGCTGCGGAATAGTACATTTCCCTGTAGTTCGTCCGCGCGATGGTCGAGGCGGCCTTGCCCTCGGGTGCCATCGTCACCTCAAGCTCGATGTCATAAAGCATCGGACCGCAATCCTTGAGATGATCCAGCAGTTCGAACTCGCGCGCGGGGGTGTCGCAGCGGAATGGTTCCAGCGCCGCCCTGGTCACGATCCAAGGAGAGATCGAGGTGGCGGTCGCCTTGGCCTGGAACGGACCAAGCGGCTGGTATTCCCAGGCTTGTATGTCGCGCGCCGACCAGTCGTTCAGCAGCACATAGCCAAAGATATGATCGTCTGCCTCCTGCACCGAAATCGGGCCTTCCGAAGCGGTGCCGACAATCGCACCCATCTCGAGTTCGATGTCGAAGCGCGCGCAAGGGGCATGCCGGGGCAGCGGATCGTTCGGTCCTTTCAACTGGCCCCAGGGGCGGCGGACGTCAGTGCCCGAAACCACGACCGATGACGCGCGCCCATTGTAGCCGATGGGAATGTGCAGCCAATTGGGTGGCAGGGCGTTTTCCGGTCCCCGGAACATGGTGCCGACGTTGAAGGCATGATTTCGGCCCGCATAAAAATCGGTGTATTCGCTGACGGCAAACGGCATGTGCATCTCGGCGTCGGTCATTGGCACAAGCAGGGCCTCGACCTTTTCCCGTTCAGCCGATCCTTCCGCCAGCAACGCGATCAGGCGGTCGCGCAGCGCCGCCCAGACGGCGGGGCCTTCCTCCATCAGGTCGTTCCAGTAGGGCACGTCGAACAACGGGAAATCGGTCAGGGCAATCAGGCCCTCGGATTCCGCTTCGGTGATGTCCAGAATCATGTCGCCGATGGCAACGCCGCAGTGGGGTTCCCCGCCCGAAGTCGAAAAGACCCCATAGGGCAGGTTGTTCAGAGGAAACGGGTGGTTGGCGTCATTGGCCGAAGCCACCCAGGATTTCATCAATGGCATGGTCTCTCCAAACCTTGGTCAGGGTGCGGCAGGATTTTTCGACGAAAAATCTCAACCCAAATCGTTGTCATTTCTTGCCGGGTGTGCCGTCGAATTTCTTTTCGATGTCGCTCCAGCAGTCGATATAGTCATCCTGCAGCGGCGCCTCATTGGCGGCGAACGCGGTCAGGTGCTGTGGGAAACGGGTTTCGAACATGAAGGACATGGTGTTTTCCAGCTTGTCCGGTCCGAGATTCGAATTCGACGCCTTTTCAAAGGCTTCCTTGTCCGGCCCATGCGGCAGCATCATGTTGTGCAGGCTCATGCCACCGGGAACAAAGCCCTGCGGCTTGGCGTCATATTGGCCATAGATGTTGCCCATCAGTTCCGACATGATGTTCTTGTGATACCATGGCGGGCGGAACGTGTCCTCCATCACCATCCAGCGTTCACGGAACAGGACAAAGTCGATATTGGCCGTGCCCGGCTGACCCGAGGGGGCGGTCAGGACGGTAAAGATCGACGGATCGGGATGGTCGAACAGGATCGCGCCGACGGGGCAATAGTTGCGCAGATCGTATTTGCAGGGCGCATAGTTGCCGTGCCAGGCCACCACGTCGAGCGGGCTGTGGCCAATCCTGGTCGTGTGGAACTGGCCGCACCATTTGATCGTCACGGTCGACGCAACCTCGCGGTCTTCGAACGCGGCGACCGGGGTCTTGAAGTCGCGCGGATTGGCCATGCAGTTGGCGCCTATGGGACCACGCCCCGGCAATTCGAATTTCTGGCCGTAATTTTCGCAGACAAATCCACGGGCCGGCCCTTCCAGCACCTCGACACGATACAAGAGGCCGCGCGGGATGATGGCAATTTCCTTGGGCTCCAGATCGATGATGCCAAGCTCGGTGGCGAATCGCAGACGGCCCTCTTGGGGTACCACCAGCAATTCGGAATCGGCGGAATAGAAATAATCGTCCACCATCGACTCGGTGACCAGATAGATGTGGCTGGCCATGCCGACCTGCGTGTTCACGTCGCCTGCCGTGGTCATGGTGCGCATGCCGGACAGCCAGGTCAGACCCTCATCCGAATGAGGGACCGGATTCCAGCGGTACTGGCCCAGGCTGATCACATCCGGATCGACGCAAGGGGCGGATTTCCAATAGGGCAGGTCGATCTTTTCGTACCGGTGCGAATGCTTCACCGAGGGCCGGATGCGATAACACCATGTCCGCTCGGGATGCGGCGCGGTAAAGGCCGTGCCGCTGAGTTGTTCACCATATAGTCCATAGTTACATTTTTGCGGGCTGTTCATGCCCTGGGGCAGGGCGCCGGGCAAGGCTTCGGTTTCAAAGTCGTTTCCAAAGCCGGGCATATAGCCCTGGTGCGTGCCAACAGGCGTGCTGGCCTGGGTCATTTCGTGCGGGTCAGCCGGATGGTTCATTGCGCGTTCCTCCGTTTACACTTGTCGGATAATAGTTGATTTTGTAACTAACAAGCATGGGACATGAAAAAATCACTGAAAAAGATGACTTCGATCTGCGAAATTTCCTGCCTTTTCTGCTGAATCAGGCGGCCGAGGAAAGTTCGCTGGAGTTTCAGCGCGTTTACAAGAATCGCTATGGCATGCTGCGCACCGAATGGCGCGTGCTGTTTCATCTGGGCAATTATGGAGAGATGACCGCCACTGAAATCGGTGAACGCGCCAAGATTCACAAAACCAAGGTCAGCCGCGCCGTCAACAAACTGGCGCAGCGGCGGTATCTGACGCGGCAACGTGACGAAAAGGATCGCAGGGTCGAGCGGCTGACACTGACGCCTGCCGGAACAGCGGTTTATCGCGAATTGCGCGGGATTGCAGAGCAGTATGATGCAAAACTCGCTTCGCATTTCACCAAGGGAGAGGCTGCGCTGTTGAGAATGATGTTGCGCAGGCTTGCGGGAATGGACTGACGCTCTGGACATCTGGGGCCGGTATTCCCAAGTCAGTCCCACTCTGATTGGAGTTGATGAAGCACATGACCGACGCATCCCATCATGCCGATGCCCTGATCAGCTGGCTTTTGCAGCAGGGTCTTGAAGGGGCAAGCCAGCAAGATATCCTGAAAGGGTACTGCCAACGGCTGATCAAGGCGGGCGTGCCGCTGATGCGGTTTCACGCGGCGCAAAGCGCATTCCATCCCAGCTATGGCGGCTCGGGCTATAACTGGAACCGGGACCGGGATATCGAGCAGGAACACTATTTGCGCGCAAACAACGCCAGTGAGCAATGGGTTCGAAGCCCCATGTACGAACTGTTGAAATCCGGCGCCAGGGAATTGCGTGAGAGGTTGCTGGATCAGAACGAGCCAAGCCGGTTTCCGATACTCAATGAACTGCGTCAGGACGGGGCGACCGACTATGTGGCGATGGGGCTGGTGCTGGACAAATGGGACCCCGAGGAATCTCTGGACCCAAACAATGCCCCCGAGGGCGTTTTGATGTCCTGGACGACCGACCATGCCGACGGGTTCAAAGATGAAGATCTGAATTTCCTCCGCCAGGCCATGCCGCATCTTGGACTGGCGCTGAAATCGGCGGCCAACCGGAAGATGGCTCATGATCTGCTGCAGGTCTATTTGGGCCGGGACGCCGGGCACCGGGTGCTTTCGGGTGAGATACAGCGGGGGTCCCTGCAGGAGATCGACGCGGTGATCTGGAACTTCGACCTCGCTGGTTTCACCAGTCTGGCCGAGCGCCTTCCCGGCCCGGACCTCATCGCGATGCTGAACGACTATCTCGCGGTGGCCGTCGGCGCGGTGCATGATTGCGGGGGCAACATCCTCAAGTTCATGGGCGATGGCCTGATGGCGATGTTCGATGTGGGTGACAGCCGCGAAGATGCCTTGGCCGCGCTGCAGGCGGTTGCCCTGTTGCAGGACAGGATGGACGAAAAGAACGCCGAACGTGAAAAGGCCGGGTTGCCCGTGACGGGATTTACCCTTGCCCTGCATGCCGGGGAAATCCTTTATGGCAACATAGGTGCCGAAAGCCGGCTGGATTTCACCGTGATCGGGCCGGCCGTGAACCAGGCGTCACGGATCGCCGGGATGCACCGTGCGTTGGATCAGGGTATTCTGATGTCCGACGACGTTGCCCGCGCCGCCGAAGACAGCGAACATGACCTTGTGTCGCTGGGCCGCTACATGCTGCGCGGAGTGTCCGAGCCGAAAGAACTGTTCACACTGTTCAGGCCGGGGGGCTAGAGCGCGAGCAATTATTCCGGACGATGTTCGCAATGAGCCCGAATTGACAGGTGCTGCAAAAGCCACGAATTTGCAGCCTTGGGCGGATTCCGGACGTTCACAGCACGCGCAAACCGGCTAGGCGCCTTCAACGGAAGCCGCCATTCACTCAACCTTGAATCTTGGCCATTCGCTGCACCGCCGCAGGTCAGCTTCGAACCGCGTGCGGCGAGGCGGCTCTGCCAGTCTGATCTCGATCGCTTCCCGATGGCCCGCATCCGCGCAATGTCGATCTGGCGGGGATGGCCGAGTCGCCTACGATGATTGGTTGCGGCTTGTGTTCCAGCGCCATTCATGACTGCAATAATGACGCCCACCACTGGGCCGTTCCGCCCCCGGCAAGGGGGCGGTGGCGCCAAAGGTATTACGCGACGGTGGCGGCGGCGTCCTCGACCAGAATGCGCTCTGGCTGACCGGCTTCGTGGACCCGGAAAATCACGAGCTTGACCCCTTCAGCGCCAGTGCGAACCGTGTGCACGACCTTGTAGGGGACCTTGAGGGCGTCACCGGCCTGCACGGTGGTGTCCTCGGCATTCTCCTGCCAAAGCGTCAGGCTTCCGTCCAGCACGTAGACGAATTCCTCACCCGGGTGCCAGTGCTTGGGCAGGGTGAAATTCGGGGGAAGGATGACGTGGCTCAGGACCACCTCGGTGCCCTCCGCACCGACCAGCGAAGCTTCCATCATATTGTTGAACTGGATCTGCGACATGATGTTTGCCTTTCGGGTTTCGCCTCGGGCGGTTTGGAACCTTGTCCAGCCGTCGGCGGTTGCTGTTGATGTGGATCACGATGCCAATCTTGATGGCGTTGCAGAATTGGCCTTTAATAGCGTTCTGTAGTGCAAAAACGGGCACCCCCATGGCGAAACCGAAAACCGCAGACATGCAGGACACAAGCAGATCGCTCGAATGGAGCGATTTGCAGGTGATCCTTGCGCTCTGCCGAACCGGGAGCGTCAATGGGGCCGCTAAGGTGCTTGGCAAGACGCGCAGCACAGTCTTCCGAAACATCAATGCGATCGAGGAACGCACCGGCGTGCGGTATTTCGACCGCTTCGATAGCGGCTATTTCATGACCGACGCCGGGCGGGTTGCGCTTGAGACCGCCGAGCGGATCGAAGCGGAAGTGAAGGCGCTGGAAGTCCTGGTCATGGGCCAGGACGAGCGCCTAAGCGGGCGCATTCGCATGACCTGCATGGATGCATTCGCGACCGAGGAAGCCCCGCAGATCGTCGCCCGCTTCAACGCCCTGCATCCCGAAATCAGCGTCGATGTCAGCCCGGGGCTTGGACATGTGGACCTTGGCCGGCGCGAGGCCGAGGTCGCCATCCGCGCCACGAAAAAGGCGCCCGAGTCGAGTTTCGGACGCAGGCTCTGCCCGTTTCGCTTCGCGCTTTATTCCACCGACGCCTATATGGAGACAGCCGGTGACAGACCGCTTGCCGAGCATCAATTCTGCTTCGTCGAAGGAATGGCGAGCTGGCGGGTTCCCACGGTGTGGTCCAGCAAGGAAGACGGTGAGGACCGCGCGGTCTTTCAGTGCAGCCGCGCCCGGGCGGTGCTGAACGCGACCGCACTCGGGCTCGGGGTGACGATCATGCCGTGCTACGCGGGGGATACCGACGACCGGCTGATCCGGGTTTCGGACACGATCCGGAACCTCGACATGCACCTTTGGGTGCTGACTCACCCGGACCTGAGAAACACCGCCCGCGTCCGGACGCTCATGTCATTTCTCTACGACGATCTTGGGTCGCGCGCCGAAACATGGTCGGGCGAAAATAATTCGCCGGACCGGTGGAACCTCATTCCCCGCGACGCCACGTGAGGCGCCAGGTACAGGGCCACCATCCGTTGTCCTTACAGATCGTAGCCGACCTCCCCCCAACCGGATAGTTCTGACAGAACAGGCGGACCCGGCTTCGACGTTGTAATCCACAAGGGCGTGGTTCGCGAGCATCTCGACGTCTCTGAGGATCAGACGGCACTTGTAGGACAAACAGACCCCGGCCTTGCAGGCAACGGTCCGATTCTTGCCAGTTTAATCCTGCCGTGGCGAACAGCGGCTATCAGCAGCGGATGTTCGTGAGGCGCACGGCGATCGACCACTGGGAGCCCTTTGTGTAGGTGCCCAATTGATTCAAACCAGTTGGGAAAAAACGCGGTCGCCAAAAACGAGAAACTCTGATTGGATATTCTTAACTACGCTGAGGGTGAAAGAAATTGTGCCTTCGTGTTCAGGATGAGAAAAAGAAAATGCCAACTCCATCTGCTTCGGGTCCATTGTCCCGAATTCATAGTCTATCGTTAGAATAGCCCCGTCCATTTCATTGTCATGTATGTGGATTTGGCTCTCATAGGCTGCGCATAGCTGCAAAAATTCCAGTGTGCGACGCACGTCATCACCCCTAAAAATAGGGCCATCAGGATAGCTATCCAAAAGTTCATCAAGGTGTGTTTTTGATTTCAGCGCACTAAGCCAAGAGCTTGCCTCTCCTGACTTGCTGAACGTCTTGTCTTCAATCGTTTGCATTTCGAATCCAGTATCTTCATCGGAATGTCGCAGATATAGCCGTTAGATACTGGCAATAATGTGGAAGGCAGCTAAGTCCGCAAAGCGGTCACTCATGATACTTCAGCGAATGACGGCACCGAGCCCAAAGGAGACGAATATGCCGCTATACGAACGTCGTACTTATCAGGTGCAGGTTGGCCGAATGCCCGAACTCGTCGCGCTCTACCGTGAGAAAGCTTGGCCCGCAATCGAAGCGGCCGGTCTCGCGAAACACTGCGTGGGATATTTCACAACCGATACTGGCGCGCTGAACCAGTTGGTGCACATTTGGAGGTTTGAGGATGACGCTGATCGCCGCGATTTCTGGGAGACGCTCCTTGGTATCGACGCTTTCCCCTTAGCAGAGATCCGGTCGTTACTAGTCAGTCAGGAGAACCAACTTATGCGCGGCGCGGAGTGGGGCCCGGCGGCGTGAAACATCGGGTGATTGGCGGCCCTGTCCGCATAGCGAACCCGAACCATCAAAAATCAATCTCCACACCTGGCAGGTTCAGTTCTTTCATCATGTCGCGCAATTCCTGACGGGCTGCGATGTTGGAAATATTGAGCTGTTTGACGCCAATATCCTTGAGATCCAGCAGGGTCAGGCCGCGGGGAAACAATTCACGGAATATGACCCGCTCGGAAAAGCCCGAAGCGACGCGGAAGCCGATGCGCTTGGACAGCATCTCGATCGCGCGCTGCATCTTTTCCTTGTTGACCATGCGCTGGGTGCCGACCCGGTTGCGCACGACCACCCAGTCGATCGGTTTCAGCCCGGCCTGCGCCCGCAACTGACGGGCGTTCCAGACCATTTCGGAATAGACCGAAGGCCCGAGGATCTTTTCGCCTTTGCTGTCGATCCGCGCCAGCAGGTCGAAGTCGATGAAGCTGTCGTTGAGAGGGGTTATCAGAGTATCGGCAAGCGAATGCGCCACCTGGCTGAGCCGGGTGTGAGAGCCGGGGCAATCGATCAGAATGAAATCGCTGTCGCCTTCCAGGCGTGAGACGGCAGCGGACAGACGGTGGTCATAGATGTTCTCGCCCGGTTTCAGCGTGGTCGGGTCGATTTCGGGCAGGTCGTGGTGGTCGGGGCTTGGCAATTTCATCGCCGAGCCATTCAGATAGTTGCCTCTGTTTTCAAAGTATCGGCCCAGGCTTCGCTGTCTGAGGTCCAAATCCAACGTCGTAATCGAGTGGCCAAGCCGGGCAAGCGCCGTGGCCACATGCATCGAAACTGTCGATTTGCCCGCACCACCCTTTTCGTTTCCGACCACGATAATGTGTGCCATGCCTGTCCTTCTCGTCTCCCACACGCTTGTCGGCGTTTTGTTGCCACACACTATATGTTGTGGCGGTGGTGAAGGGAAGCGGTGTAACCGGGTCATTTTGTAAAAACAGACCGAGTGCGGGCCGCGGTTTCGTGCCCCTGGCCGGATCAGATTGACTTCGCCCGACGTAAGGTGCGGAAAAGGTTTGCCAATGCTGCAATGGCGGGTAAATTTCCACAATCTTACCGCAACACGAAAGGCATTCAGATCATGGCAGGGAAATTTGAGCTGTATACGGACAAGGCCGGGGAATTCCGGTTCCGACTCAAGGCGGGCAACGGGCAGGTCATTCTGGCCAGCGAGGGGTACAAGCAGCGCGCCAGCGCCGAAAACGGAATCGAGTCGGTGCAGAAGAACGCTCAGGACGATGCGCGGTTCGAACGCAAGGACACCAGCAACGGCAAGTGGATGTTCAACCTGAAGGCCACCAACGGCCAGGTCATCGGCACCAGCGAAGTCTACGAAAGCACTGCGGCGCGGGACAACGGCATCGAGTCGGTCAAAAAGAACGCGCCCGAGGCCGAAACGGTGGATCTCACCTGATCTTTTGTCTGGCCGCAGGCCGGTCGACCGTGCCTGCGGCCAGACATGAAAGCAATACGATCCAGACACCAAGTCATCGTGTTGAACTGACCGGTACATAACGGGTGGCACTTGGACATTCGTTTGCGATACTCTGGGCGACGAACCGGCGACGCCTGAAAAACACCCACAATGCGGCGCGAAAAACGAGGCCGAAAGCTGCGGTCAGATGACAAATAATGGAGTTTGGATTTGAAGTTGGGGATTCTGATTGTCTATTTTGTGCGACCAAAATTGAACTGGTTCATAAAGCTCCAACTGAGACAGATTCGGCAGAATACAAAAGGGGTGGACTACCAGATATTCGCTGTTCCTCTGCGCCTGCATCCGACTACTCTGAGTATTCTTGAAAACCACCCGCGAGTCAGTCTAATTGAAAGCGATGCAGAGCGAATTGGGAATCCGAGCAGGGAACACAGCCATTATCTTGACCAGCTTGTTCGCAGCGCTGCAAACTCGGGATGTACGCATTTTGTGACACTCGATGCAGATTCCTTTCCGATCAAGTCGGGATGGGTTGAACAACTCAGCGTGCAACTTACCGAACAAACACCACTGGCCGCTGTTTTCCGCGCTGAAAATCAAGATGTCTGCTTGCCTCATCCATCTGGCTTGATGTGTCGAATGGATTTTTTCGAAAAGTATGAGCCGTCCTTTTTCCCGTGTGAGCAGGATCGCGAAGAACTTGAAGCATTCTCCAGAGCTACCGGTCAGAGAATCGATTCCGGTATCGGCTATGCTATCGGACTGCAAAAGAATGGATTGGATTGGATTCGCCTTTACCGTTCAAACGCCGTTGACGTTCACCCGGTTCTGAGCGGTATTTACGGTGATGTTTTCTACCACCTGGGAGCGATGGGTCGCAGGCCACAGACGTACTCTGACTGGGCCGCTTCGTATTTCAGACTGTTTATCTTCAGAAACAGGCGTTTGCCGCCGTTTAGACCGGTACACAGGAGGCTGGTCAAAAAAATCACCAACCGGAATGAAAAGATTCAAGCAACGATCCTGGAAAACCTGCGTACGGATCCGGAGAAATACTTCGATGTGTTGTCTGGTGTGTCCAATAGTTGAATTTCCGGCCGCTTCTGACGTTTGGGTATCGGCAGCAGTGCAGGGGATGGTTGTTGTGACAAAGCGGGGTCGGCTCTTTCAGCAATATCTGTTGTCAACATCGCTCGTCATCGGTTTTCAACGACCATGCTAAAGTGGTCCCGCGCGGATATCCAACGCGGCCAAAAAAAAGACCGCCCAATTTGGGCGGCCCTTACGCATTCGAATTGGTCCAGGTTCAGAAACCCAAACCTTCGTATTTCTTCTTGAACTTCGACACACGGCCGCCCGCGTCCAGCAGGCGCGAGGTCCCGCCAGTCCACGCAGGGTGCGAGGAGGGGTCGATTTCCAGGGCCAGCTGGTCGCCTTCGGCGCCCCAGGTGGATTTCATCTGAACCACGGTGCCGTCGGTCATTTTGACGTCGATGATGTGGTAGTCGGGATGGATGTCTTTTTTCATCTTTCCGCTCCTTACGCCTCGGCGCCAGCCTTGGGCTTGTAGTTGGTGACTTCTGCGATACGCGCGGATTTCCCACGGCGCGAGCGCAGGTAATACAGTTTGGCGCGGCGCACGCGGCCACGGCGAACGACGGTGATGCTTTCGATGTTGGTCGAATACAGCGGGAACACACGCTCCACGCCTTCGCCGAACGAGATTTTGCGGACGGTGAACGAACCGGCGATGCCTTCGCCGTTCTTGCGCGCGATGCAGACGCCTTCGTAGTTCTGCACACGGGTGCGCGAGCCTTCGGTCACCTTAAAGCCGACGCGGATGGTGTCACCGGCTTTGAAATCGGGAATATCCTTTCCCAGGGCGGCAATCTGTTCCGCCTCAAGCTGTGCGATCAGATCCATCGCAATTCTCCTATCTGCTCGTGGTTGGTCCACGAAGTTGAGCACGGCCTGAGAGCTCTTGGTCTTCATCGGGTTCCGCCGTCCGCAGCCCGCCAGAGGTCAGGTCGAATGTTCCTGTCGTTCGGTCTGTCCGCGCAGTGCCGTGGCTGAAGAAAGCCTGGCGAAAGGATACGAAACAAGCCAAAACACCGGAGCCGCAGAAAGCGATTCCGGATTGCGGTCGTTTAGGGAATTTGTGGCCCCGGATCAAGCCCCGATTGGCGCATGGGTCCGAATTGCCGCTCAAACGGGCGCGGGCCGGCAAGAATCCGGTTGTTTTCGATTTGCCATGTTGTTTTCCGCTACAGAACCCGCATGCTGTCGTCCAGAGGCCAATAACAACAAACCGATTTGAGATGGAGCAGGTTCATGCGCCTTTTTCTGCCGCTGCTGTCGGCTCTTTTCGTCTTGATGTCGTGCGGGCGACCCGCGCCCGTGTCGGTTGCACCGGCGCAACCAAACTATTCCGCAAAAGCGGCATCACTGGTGACCTACCCCAAGTTCGGTGACGCCGATCCGCACCCATGGAAAGGGCGCGGGCCGCGGTCCTTTCCGGTTCATGGCATAGACGTCTCGCGCTGGCAGGGGGATATCGATTGGTCAACCGCGAAAGCGTCCGGCGTGAATTTCGTTTTCATCAAGGCGACCGAGGGCGGCGATTTGGCCGACCCGATGTTTGACAACCATCGCAGCGGCGCGCGGGCGGCTGGTGTGCCCTGGGGCGCGTATCACTATTACTATTTCTGCCGTCCGGCCGATGAACAGGCGCGCTGGTTCATTCGCAACGTCCCGAAGGGCGCGGACCTGCCGCATGTTCTGGACATGGAGTGGAACCATCGATCAAGAACCTGCCCACTGCGCCCCGACGGGGCCACGGTCCGGGCCGAGGCGGCCCGGTTTCTGGATATACTCGAGGCGCATTACGACCGACGTCCGGTCGTATATACCACAGTCGATTTCTATCGCGACACAGATATCGGGCGCCTGCGCCGGACCGAATTCTGGTTGCGATCGGTCGCAGGCCATCCGCGTCAGGTCTATCCGGGCGCGTTCTGGACATTCTGGCAATACACCGGCACCGGCCTTGTTCCGGGCGTGAACGGCAAGGTCGACATCAACGTCTTTCGCAGCGGAGCGGAAGTCTGGCTCCGCTGGGCGGCCGGAGAAATCGGATAGGGCGCCGTGTCAGGGGGCGCAATCCGGTTCGCAAGCCGGATCAATCCTGCCGCTCACCTTTCACGCGTTGGTACGCGTCCCACAGGTCCGTTCGGCGGGCCTTGGTGATTTCCTCTGACTGGCGGTGCCGCCACTCGGCCACTTTACCGTGATGCCCTGACATCAAAACCTCGGGAATTGGCCGTCCCTTCCATTCAGCGGGACGCGTGTATTGCGGGTGCTCCAGCAAGCCCGAGGTAAAGCTTTCCTCTTCGGTCGAGGACTGATTGCCCAGAACGCCTGGAATCAGCCGGACGGTCGCATCAATCAGCGCCTGCGCGGCAATCTCGCCGCCGGTCATGACGAAATCGCCAAGACTGACCTCCTGAACGCCATAATGTTCCAGCACCCGCTCATCCACGCCTTCGAAACGCCCGCACAGCAGGGTGATACCGTTGCATTGCGCGAACGTCTTCATCAGCGGCTGGTCCATCCGGCGTCCGCGCGGGCTGAGATAGATCAGAGGCCAGTTGCCGCGTACACCCTCCATCGCGTGTTCGATGGCTGCACCCAGAACATCGGCGCGCAGCACCATACCCGCGCCGCCGCCCGCTGGCGTGTCATCGACATTGCGGTGCTTGCCGATGCCGAACTGGCGCAAGTCGATGGTTTCGAGTTGCCACAGCCCCTCTTGCAGCGCCTTGCCAGTCAGGCTTTCACCCAGAACACCGGGGAAAGCCGTCGGGAACAGGGTTATGATTTTGGCTTTCCATACGCCGTGCAGGTCGGGTGTGGACGTGATCAGCTCGCGTGGCTTCACGGTGGGACGAATGGACTTGCGGCCATGGGAACGGGAAGGCGCGTCAGTCATTTCTCAGAACAATCCCTCTGGCGGGTCCGCGACGATGCGGCCTGCGGCCAGATCGACCGTGGGCACAGAGGCCAGGGTAAAAGGCAAAAGCACGGTTGTCTTCAGACCGGGCCCGTGAATTTCCAACAGGTCCGAGGCGCCGTGATTGAGCACCGACTTGACCCGGCCCAGCAATGCGCCGCCGGTGTCATAGACTTCCAGTCCGATCAGATCGGCATGATAGAACTCGTCATCCGGCAGTGCAGGCAACTGATCGCGGCGGGCGTAAAGGCGCAGGCCCTTGACCGCATCGGCCTGTTCCTTGGTCTCGACCCCGCCGAGCCGGGCCGCGAAGCCGTTCTTGATCGGGCGGGTGAGGATGAGAGGATAACGCTCTTGCCCGGATTCATCGGTCAGGGGCGAATAGCTCTCGATGTCCTCGGGATTGGCGCAAAAGCTTTTCAGCCGCACCTCGCCGCGAACCCCGAACGAGCCCGCAACCGAGCCGACGCAAACCAGATCGCTCATCTCCGTCCTCCTTCGCATAGTCTGGAAACGACACGGCCACCGGCATCCAGGCACCGGTCCGCATGGGCATTGCGTTCATACAGGACGCCGACGACAAAGGCGACTGCCACGAACAATACCAGTCTGATGGGTCTGAACATACGCGCCTACCGTTGTTCGATCGTCAGGTGAGTGTCCCGCGTTTCCCACCCAACGGTTTCAAGCTCGGGGGTGTCGGAAACTTTTTGTGGCCAGCCGAGGCAGAAATACCCGATCAGGCCCCAGCTGCCGGGAACGTTCAGATCGCGACACAATTCTTCGGGGTCAAGTATCGACACCCAGCCCAGCCCCAACCCTTCGGCGCGCAGGCTTAGCCAGAACAGCGTGATTGCCGTCACAACCGAATAGCGCCGCATTTCGGGCATGGTGGCCGCGCCCAGGCTTTGGCCTTTGGCAGTGGCGTCGTCGCAGAAAACCGCAAGCTGAACCGGAGCTTCCTTCATGCCGGACAGTTTGAGGCGGCTGTATATCCGTGCCCGGTCACCGGAATATCCGGAAAGGGCCTGAGCATTTGCAGCCTCGAAATTCCGCAGTGCGGCAAGGCGGGCCGCATCGCTTTCGACGCGGATCACGCGCCAGGGTTCGCTCAGCCCCACCGAAGGGGCCAGGCGAAACGTGTCGAGGCAGCGCGTCAGCACTGCCTCGTCCACGGGATCGGTGCGGAACCGGCGCACATCGCGCCGGAGCCGCAACAGCAGGTCGAACTGCGTGCGGAAATCGTCGCTGAAGGTCTGATCCTGCACGCGCCCTCCGCTTATTCTTCAGCTGCGGCTTCTTCGGCCGGAGCGGCGGCCTCGGCAGCCTTTGCGGCTTTCTCTTCGGCGCGTTCCTGAGCTTTCTTGCCCGGAGTACCCTTGTTGGGGTTGTTGCGCTCAGCCTTTTCACGGGTGCCAGCTGCTTCCAGCATGCGGGCGATCCGGTCGGTGGGCTGTGCGCCCTGATCCAGCCAGTACTGGATGCGCTCCATGTCCATTTTCACGCGCTCTTCGCTGTCTTTCGGCAGCAGCGGGTTGTAGGTGCCCAGCTTTTCGATGAAGCGGCCGTCGCGCGGCATGCGGCTGTCGGCAGCCACGATGCGGTAGAAGGGGCGTTTCTTCGAGCCGCCACGGGCCAGACGGATTTTCATTGCCATGGTGTTTCTCCTTTGATGGCGTTGACGGGGTGTTCCCCGTTATTCCTGGTGTTTGTTGATCCGGAGGATCACTCCTGATGCTTCTTGTGGTGTCGGATGACTTCCTGAATGATGAAATTCAGGAAAGCCTTGGCGAAATCGGGGTCCAGGTCGGCCGTTTGCGCCAGGTCTTCGAGCCGTGCGATCTGTGCCTCTTCGCGGGCGGGATCGGACGGGGGAAGGTCGTGTTCTGCCTTGAGCATGCCAACGGCCTGCGTGTGCTTGAACCGCTCGCCCAGGGTATAGACGAGGATCGCGTCCAGCCGGTCGATGCTTTCGCGATGCTCTTTCAGCAATTCTGCGGCGCGGGCCACGGGATCGGACATGGGTTCAGTCAAGGGCCCATCCTTTCGGTTTGAACAGCGGGTCGGCATAGTGGCCGATCTCCATCTCGATCCCATGCGCCAACTGGGTGCCGCGCAGCCTTTCTGGCGCGGGATGGCGATAGACCGCATCGCTGCCGTCGATGGTCGGCGCGTCATGGTCTTTCTTGGCGCCCAGCCGTTCGGCAAGGCGAATCGAATCGAGATTTTTGGGATCGATATAGCTGACGGCGGTTTCCCAGCCGAGCGTGTCATAGAAATAGCGCCGCGCTGCGTGTGTGGCTTCCAGCGCATAGCCATGCCCCGCCGCGTCCGGCCATATCACCCACGCAATCTCGGCTTCGGGCCAGCCTGCCGGTTTCCAGCCACCGGCCATGCCATAGGTGCTGCCGGTCTGCTTGTCGTGGATCATCCACATACCATAGCCGCGAATCTGCCAGTGCCCGATCTCGGCGGCGTAGAGCATCCAGGATTCGTAGGTATTCAAAGGCCCGCCCATGAATCGGGCGCGGTAGCTGGTAAACGTGGTCTTGAAGTTCGGATAATCCTCGGGAGCCGGCCCTTGCAGGATCAGGCGTCTGGTTTCGAGAGTGGGGATGCTGACCGTCATGCCAGGCCCTCCACGCGGGGGTGCCGCCAGACCTGGCAGGATTTGCCCAACAATTCGCCGTCCCGCTCGAAGGTGGCACCGAGACGCTTGGCCAGCGCGCGCGAACGCGTGTTGGCATGGGCGATATAGCTGATCACGCCATTAAGGCCAAATTTCCGTGCGAAATAATCGCGGGCGGCACTCGCGGCCTCAAAGGCCAAGCCCTTGCCTTCAGCCTCTTCCATTACCGTCCACCCCAACTCGGGCTCATCCCATCCCGGAGCAAAGATCATGCCCGACCAGCCGACAAAGGCACCGGAGGATTTTTCAGTCAGATGCCACAGCCCGTGGCCATGCAATGCCCAGTGCCCCAACCGTTTGGCCAGCGATTCCCATGAACCCAGTTCGTCCTTCGGCCCACCGACCATGTGGCTGCGCTTTGTCGTAAAGAAAGCCGTCAGGCGCGGCAAATCCTCTGCCTGCGGCGCGCGCAGGATCAGGCGGTCTGTTTCAACTGTGGGGATGGAGAAGTGATAGGTCACGCGGCATTCCCCGCCAACTCGTCGGGGCCGGGGTGGCGATAGACCATCTCGGTTCCGTGAGACACGTTCTCGTAGCTGCGTTCGAAACGGGCGCCCATGCGTTCGGCCAGAGCGACCGACCGGCTGTTGCCCGGAAAGATGTTCGAGCTTAGCGTTTCAAAACCCAGTACCTCATAAGCATACTGGCGCACCTCTTCAGCGGCTTCACGGGCATAGCCCTTTCCTTCGGCCCCGTCGAAAACCACCCAGCCGAGTTCCGGCTCGGGCCAGCCTTCGGGACCCCAGATGCCGACAAAGCCTACGGGGTCTCCACCATGGGTTTCGACCATCCAGAAGCCATAGCCATTCAGCACCCAATGACCGATCATGCTGGCGAACCAGCGCCATGCCTCGTTTCGGTTCAGCGGGCCGCCAAAACCCCAGCTGCGGTCCTTGTCGGCAAAGAAGACGGCGATGTTGTCAAAGTCGCGCTGCTCGGGGCCGCGCAGGGTCAGACGTTCGGTTTTCAGAACAGGGATATGCAGGTCTATCATGCGTAGGCCTCCATCCCGCCATTCACCAGATCAGCCGGGGCAGGGTGTCTCCAGATTTCGGATTTGCCGAACTTGGGGTGGTCATAGTGATACTCGAACTTCGCGCCCAGACGCTTGGCCACGGCCTTGCTGGTGTGGTTTTCCAGATCGATCAGCGAGATGGCCGTGTCCCAGCCCAGAACGTCATAGGCATAGGTGCGCGCCGCCAGTCCGGCCTCGGTCGCGTATCCTTTGCCGGTGGCGTGGTTCAACAGTGTCCAGCCGACTTCGGGTTCGGGCCAGCCGTCGGGGAACCAAAGACCGATGCGCCCGACATAGGTGCCGGTGTTTTTTTCATCGACACTCCAATACCCATAGCCACGCATCGCCCAGTGACCCAGCAGAGAGGCAACTACTCGCCAAACCTCATCCCTGCGCAGCGGCCCGCCGACAAACTTCGCGGCATCGCTGGCGAAGAATGCGGTATCCGCATCGACGTCGGCTTCGGACGGCGCGCGCAGGATCAGGCGCTCGGTCTCCAGCCGGGGGATATCGAGGGCGTGTCCCATCTACCTACTTTTTTCTCCCAAAGCCAAGCCAGGACAGAATACCCCGCTTCGCTGATTCTTCGGGGCGACGAGTCGGGATTGCGGCTGCGGAACCAATTAAGGCGAGGTGTACATCAGTGTTTTTGATTTCACCCGCAGAGACGGCATTTGTGTTGGTAAGATAGGCAAGATTAACTGGACGCCCGCCATAGGGCGCGTCCCGAAGGGTTGTGCCGGCGAAGCGTGGACTGACGACAACATGGCTGATATGCGCAGGCAGAGATGCGTCCGAAAGCGATAATGGTTCGCTGAGTTCGGCCAGCCAGTACTCGCCCCCATCTGCAACAGTGACCTGACGCAGCACCCTCATTTCGAGCTTCTGACAATCGGGCGCCCCAGGGGCCGTATTGTCGAACTTATCAACTTTCATCAGCATGCTGGTCACTTCTTCTTACCGAACCCGCTCAGACCCGGGGGCAGGCCCATGCCGCCGCCCATGCCGGGCAGGCCGCCGGGCATCTTGCCACCCATCGCCTTGGCCGCCTGTTCCAGCGCCTTGGGGTCCATGCCTGCGGCCATCTCTTCGGGGCTGGGGCCGCCTTTGCCGAACATGCCTTTCATGGCCTGTTTCAGCATCTTGCCTTTGCCCATCTTTCCCATCTTTTTCATCATGTCCGACATCTGCCGGTGCATCTTGAGCAGCTTGTTGAGGTCGCTGACCTCCATCCCCGAACCGGCGGCGATGCGTTTCTTGCGGCTGGCCTGCAGCAGTTGCGGGTTGGCGCGTTCGCGTTTGGTCATCGACTGGATCATGGCGATCTGCTGGCGCAGGATCTTGTCGTCCAGCCCGGCCTGATCCATCTGTTTGGCCATCTTGCCCATGCCCGGCATCATGCCCATCATGCCCTGCATGCCGCCCATCTGGATCATCTGCTCCAGCTGCATCTTCAGGTCGTTCATGTTGAACTGACCTTTGACCATGCGCTTCATCATGCGCTCGGTCTGTTCCATCTCCATCGTTTCCTGGGCTTTTTCGACCAGGGCAACGATGTCGCCCATGCCCAGAATACGACCGGCGATCCGGTCCGGCTCGAAGGTTTCGAGCGCGCCCATCTTTTCGCCCAGACCGACAAAGCGGATCGGCTTGCCGGTGACCGCGCGCATCGACAGGGCGGCACCGCCGCGCCCGTCGCCGTCCATCCGGGTCAGGACCACGCCCGAGATGCCGACCTTGGCGTCGAACTCTTCGGCGACTTCAACGGCGACCTGGCCGGTCAGGCCGTCGACCACCAGCAGGGTCTCACGCGGGTCGACCACGTTGCGGACCTGCTCGACCTCGTCCATAAGGACCTCGTCGATATGCAGGCGGCCCGCAGTGTCGAGCATGTAGACGTCATAGCCACCCAATGTGGCCTGCTGTTTGGCGCGCTTGGCGATATCGACGGGTTTCTGGCCCGGCACGATGGGCAGCGTGTCGACACCAACCTGTGTGCCCAGAACCGCCAGCTGATCCATCGCCGCCGGACGATAGACGTCCAGCGAGGCCATCAGTACCTTCTTGCCTTCTTTTTCCTTCAGGCGTTTGGCGAGCTTGCCGGTCGTGGTCGTCTTACCCGAACCCTGCAGACCGACCATCAGGATCGGGGCAGGCGGGTTGTCGATCTTCAGCTTGCCGGGATCTTCCTCGCCGCGCAGGGTGTCAACCAGCGCGTCGTGCACGATCTTGACGACCTGCTGGCCCGGCGTGATCGACTTGGTGACCGCCTGACCGGTCGCCTGCTCCTGCACCTTCTTGACGAACTCACGCGCCACCGGCAGCGAGACGTCGGCCTCAAGCAGGGCAACGCGGACTTCGCGGAGAGCGGTTTTGACGTCTTCCTCGGACAGGGCGCCCTGTTTGGTCAGCCGGTCAAAGACGCCAGAGAGGCGTTCGGATAAATTTTCAAACATGCCTTCGGCCTCCTTTGCCGGTTTTGACTAGGCGCTTCCTAAGTAGGAAACACCGGTTGAATACACAATTGCCCCCACGGGCGAAACTCGCTGGTGGGGGGCGATCCCTGAACGATTCAAGGGACCGGAAGGTTTCACTCTTCCGGATGTTGAAGGCGGCTTTAGGCGGATTGAGAGCCAGAGTCAACCTTGCCGGCAGGCAACCAGCCGTTCACGGCGTCGACAAGCCGTCCGGACCCCGATCCGCTGGAATAGGCCTCGACAATCGGATGACGTCCAGCGCTCATACCGCCGTCAAGAACCAGAACGGGCCGGTAGAGCGTCGACCGGCGCCCCTCTCGCGTGGAAATGGTGCTTTCCAGTTCGGCATGGGACAGATTGGATAATAAATGTTCAATCGCCTCATAACCAAAGACCGATTGGCGCCGGATCAGGATGCAGTTCTTGTTGCGGTCCAGAATGATCTGAACGCGTCGGACGAAAACGCAAAAAGCGCCAAAGCCGAGACCGCCGCCACCAAGGGCAAAGATCAGACCGAACCAGATGTTTTCGCCGCCGGTGCTCATCAGCAGGACGCCGGGGCCGACAAAGGCCAGAATGAAGAAGATCAGCATGATGCCGATGAACCATGGCGTGTCCGCGAGGATCAGCTGATCGGGGGTGTTGCGCGTGATTTTCATGGGCAGAACAGTAACACCAGTTCGTTTGCGCTGATCAAGCGTTGCATCGCGCGCGCCGTTGAGTCATGAGCGTGCCGCGACTTCAGGAGGGTATCATGGACGCATCTTCGGCTTATCAGGACAGCCTGCCGCTCAGTTCCGACGCGCTGCTGGAACAGCTAGGCTCGTGGGGGCTGCGCTACAAGCTGCATGAACATGTTCCATTGCGCACTGTCGAGGATTCCAAGGCGGTCGAGGATCAGTTCATGGTGCCGGGCGAGAACGCCCTTCGCATCAAGAACCTGTATCTGCGCGATAAGAAAAAGCGCAACTATCTGGTGACGCTGGAGCAAAACCGCGAGATCGACCTCAAGGCGCTGGGGGCCGATCTTGGTGTGGGCAACCTGTCCTTCGGCTCGGCAGATCGTCTGATGCAGAATCTTGGCATCCGCCCTGGCGCGGTCAGCCCGCTGGCGATGATCAACGGGGTGGAGAACGGGGTCAAATTCTTCATGGATGCCGCCGCGCAAGAGGCCGAGATGATTTACATGCATCCTCTGGTCAATGACCGCACGGTTGCAATGCCAAAAGAAGACGTATGGGCGTTCTTCGGCAAGATCGGGTGCGAGGTGAACTGGCTGACCTGACGCAGCGCGGCGCGTGGCTCGGGCGGGCTGCGCCTATTCCTCCGCCAGCGCTGTTTTGAGAGCGGCGGCGGCATGAGCGGCGGACGGATTGATGAACAGGTGCCCGTGCGCTTCGAAACTCGGATCGTCAAGGTGATCGGGAAAGGCCAGCGGCAGTTCCGTGCAGGCCAGAAGGATGGCTGTCCCTGGTTCGGCATGGCGATTGCAGAAGGCCAGTAAGCGCTCGCGCGCATTCTCCGACACGCCACCGTAAAAATCGGCGTCGATCATGGCCTGCATTTCGTCAATATCGCTCTCTGGTAGGCGTGCATTGGCGGTGATGCCTTCGCGGGCAAGCCTGTCGGCATAATCCGTGGCCTGCATCGTCACGGTGGTCCCAAGAACCAGCGCCGTGCTGGCGCCTGTGGCTTTCATAGCCTCGGCAGTGGCATCGAAGATACTGAGAACCGGCATGTCGACGCCCCGACGAATGGCGTGCAGCCGGGCATGCGGCGTGTTCGATGCGATGATGGCGAAATCGCAGCCAGCGTTTTGCAGGTTCAGCATGGCGTCGCGAAAGACGGCGTCGAAACCGGCCCAGCTTGCCTCGTCCCCCGGCCGGCCACGCAGCGCGCGGGTCTTTGCCTGGGTCACGGATTCGATGGTCATCGGCGGCACTGGCAGGGGTGAGCCGTGCCCGCGTTCGGCGAAAAACCTGCCCGCCCCTTCCGAGATGGCCCGGTAATAATCCACGGTCGAGGTCCAGCCGACGCCGCCGACAATGCCGATCTTTTTCATGACCCCGCCCAATCCGATCGATGACACCAGATTTCAGATTGGACGGAGTTGTCTGCAATGGCCAGCAGAGAAATCAGGCCGCCAGTTGCGCGACCGCTTCGTGGGCGGATTTCAGTGCCGCATCGGGGTCGATTGCCATTCTGTCCGCCGCGACGATATCCACGTCATGGATGCCGACGAAGCCAAGCACGTGCCGGACATATCCGGTGGCGAAGTCGATTTCGGATTCGACCTCGGTTCCCCCCGAGGCGACGGCCAGAATGGCGCGCTTGCCGTCCAAAAGCCCTTTGGGTCCGGTTTCGTTATAGGCAAAGGTGAGCCCGGCGCGGGCGATGAGGTCGACCCAGGCCTTGAAGGCGGCGGGCACCGAGAAGTTATAGATCGGCAGGCCGATGACAATGGTATCGGCGGCCTGCAATTCGCCGACCAGCGCATCCGACAGGGACAACAATTCGCGCTGATCGGGGCTGCGGCCATCCTCGGGTGTGAAATTCGCGTTGATCCAGGCTTCGGTCAGCAGCGGCAGCGGTGTCGCCAGATCGCGACGGATGATACGCTGAGCGCCAAGGTGCCTGACGATCCGGTCCGACAGGTCGCGTGTCGCCGATCCGACGCGACGTGCGGAAGCGTCGATATGAAGAATGGTGCGGGTCATGACATGTGTCCTCTGGTTTGATGAATCCGTCTGATTGGTCTCATATGAATATTGCCTCAGCGAACAAAACTCGGATATATCAACAGTGACTGTTGGAATTCGCACATTAGGAACCGAGAACCATGGACAATTGGGACGAAGTGCGGACCGCCTATCAGGTGGCCCGAATGGGAACTGTCAGCGGTGCGGCCGACGTTCTGGGCGTCCATCACGCCACAGTCATTCGCCACATCGACGCGATCGAGGCGCGGCTGGGCGTTAAGCTGTTCCAGCGGCACGCGCGCGGCTATACCCCGACCGAGGCGGGCGAGGATCTGTTGCGGGTGGCGCAGGCGACCGAGGATCAGTTCAACCAACTGGTCGGCCGGATGAAGGGCCGCGGTGACGATGTCTCGGGCGAACTTGTGGTCACGTCGCTGGCTTCGCTGGCGCCGCTGATCGTGCCGGTTTTGTCGGAGTTCAAGGCGAAGCATCCCGGCCTGATCGTGCGTTATCTGACCGGGGACAGGCTGTTCCGTCTGGAATATGGCGAGGCCCATGTGGCAATCCGCGCGGGCGCCGCGCCGGATCAGCCGGACAATGTCGTGCAACCGTTCATTCCGCAGGATGTCGGGTTCTATGCCTGCAAATCCTATGTCGACCGCCACGGAATCCCCAAAGGAGTCTCTGATCTCGCCGCCCATACCTTTGTCGGGCACGACGATGAAAACAGCCGTGCCCCATTTTTCAAATGGTTGCGTGACAACGTCCCCGGCGACGCGATCGGTTTTCGGTGCACCAACAACTATTCGGCGCGCGAGGCGGTGCTGGCGGGGGCCGGTATCGGCTTCATGGCCCGCTGGGATGCGGCCCGGTATCCGGATCTGGTCGAAATCATGGAGCCTCTGCCCGAATGGGCGGGCAAACTGTGGCTGGTCACCCATGTCGATCTGCACCGTACCACCAAGGTGCAGGCTTTCCTTTCTTTCTTAAAACAACAGGCCAAAGGCTGGAATGTATGAGGCCCGAGGTTCGCGGTCATCTGGCCATGCTGGCTTTTTCGGCGTTGGTTGCCGGCAGTTTCTCGCTGGGATCGATGATCGCCAACGAAATCTCGCCCGCCGCCCTGAACGCCGCGCGGTTTGCCATCGCGGCGATCGTGATCGGCGCGGTGGCAGCCATGACAACCGGATTTCCGGCCCGGGCCGCTCGGGCGCCGTGGCGCTATTTTGTTCTGGGAGGGCTGTTTGCCACCTATTTCGTGCTGATGTTCGAGGGGCTGAAAACCGCGCCCCCCGTCAGCGCTTCGGCCGTATTCACGCTGACGCCGATCCTTTCGGCAGTCGCAGGCTGGATCCTGCTGCGCCAGATCACCACAAGCTACATGGCATCGGCGCTTCTGATCGGTGCGGCCGGGGCGCTTTGGGTCATCTTCCGTGCGGATTGGCTGGCGTTCCGGGCCTTCGAAATCGGCCGGGGCGAAATCATCTATTTCTGGGGCTGCGCGGCCCATGCAATCTATACGCCGATGGTGCGCAAGCTGAACCGGGGTGAACCGGCGGTGGTGTTCACCTTTGGCATGTTGCTGGCCGGATGCTGCATATTGACTGTGTATGGCTGGCCGGATCTGGTCGCGACAGATTGGCTCAGCCTGCCCGTGATCGTGTGGATCGGCCTTTTCTATGTCGCGATCTGTGCCAGCGCAGTCACGTTCGTGCTGTTGCAATATGCAACGCTTTACCTGCCTTCGGCCAAGGTGATGGCCTATACTTATCTGACGCCAAGCTGGGTGATCCTTTGGGAATTCGCGTTGGGCCGGGGCGCTCCGGGGCCGATGGTGCTGGTTGGTGTCCTGCTGACCGTTCTGGCCTTGCTGCTCTTGCTGAAAGGAGAAAAACCGGTTTCGGCGAACCCGCAACGCGCGCCGGATTAACGCTTGTATTCGCAGCGGAATGTGACAGCGTTGCGGGGGCAGGGCGAACCAGGCAAAGGAGGCGGTCGAATATGAAGGTTTTCGGAGTGGCGCTGATATTGGGCGTCGTTGCAGCGTGCGGGACCGCAAGCAAGCAGGAACAGGCGGCTCTGCAGGAAAGCTGCGAGGCGCTGGTCGCCGCCGAAAGCGTTTCCCGGCCTGCCGATGTCAGGACAGTTTCAACGGCTGCGGATTCGGCGGGGACGTCTTTGACCGTCAGTGTGTCGGGGTCCACGACGCTTTGGCGGTGCCGGGCGGATGCATCCGGCGTCATCGTTTCGGTCGAGGCGATTCAGGGCGTCTAGTTCAGTCCGGTTCGTTCGGCTGTGTGTCAAACTCGGTCTTCAGAAAGCGTTCGAAAGCGTCCAGATTAACCGGTTCGAACTGGCCAAAGCCCTGCATCCAGACCGAGGCACCGCGCAGCGCGTCCGGTTCCAGCTTGCACCATTTGACCCGCCCGCGCTTTTCCTGCGAGATCAGTCCGGCGCGGGTGAGGATCGTCAGGTGTTTCGAAATCGCGGCCAGCGACATTTCGAACGGTTCGGCCACATCCGTTACGGCCATGTCATCCTCGAGCAGCATCGCCAGAATGACGCGCCGGGTCGGATCGGCAAGAGCCGCGAATATGGTGTCTAGATCGTCGGACATGGTCCGGGAGAACCACAGGCGCGGATCATCGTCAACCATTTGGTTGAATATGCGAAATTCACGCATTTGGCGCTAACGGCACCGCGCGCCTTGCGGGCCGATATTGTGGACAAATAAAAAAATATAATAAAAACAGAGAATTAGTCCGCATTTCCGTCCACCATCAACGCCGTTGACTCTGTGCCGCTTGCCCCTTAGCACCGTGCCCAAGACTGCGTGAGGGAAACGCCCGTGACAGATGATGACCAAAAGCAGCGTATGGCGCAGCTTGAGGCCAAGATCGAAGCGGCGAAAAAGGCCAAACAGCCCAAAGCCCGCGCGGATGCCGACATATCCGGCGGCGAACTTGCCTGGCGGATGGTCATCGAAATGGTTTCCGGTCTGGGGATCGGATTTGGCATCGGATATGGGCTGGACAGCCTGCTCGGGACGATCCCGATCTTTCTGGTGCTGTTCACATTGCTGGGCCTTGTCGCGGGCGTGAAGGTTATGCTCCGCAGCGCGAAGGAGGTTCAAGAGAAACAAGCGGCCTCATCACAGGCCGAGAAGGACGAGAGGGACTGAACGTGGCGACCGAGACCACCGCAGCAGAAGGCAGCAGCCTGGTTTTCCATCCGATGGACCAGTTCATCGTCAAGGTTCCCAAGTTCCTGGGCGGCGGCACCGAATTTGCCTTCTACTCGATCACCAACGTGACGGTCTGGCTGTTCTTCTCGGTTCTGGCCATCATCGGACTGCTGGTTCTCAGCACCTCGAAGCGCGCCATCGTGCCGACCCGGATGCAGTCCATCGCGGAACTGACCTATGGCTTCATCTACAAGATGCTCGAGGATATCTGCGGCAAGGAAGGTCTGAAGTTCTTCCCCTATGTCATGACCCTGTTCATGTTCATCGTCAGCGCGAACTTCCTGGGCCTGATTCCGACCTCGTTCACCACCACTTCGCATTTCGCGGTCACCATTCCGCTTGCGCTGGCGGTGTTCCTGACCGTGACCATTCTGGGCTTCGTCAAGAACGGTGCCGGGTTCCTGAGCCTCTTCTGGGTGTCCAGCGCGCCGCTGCCGCTGCGCCCGATCCTGGCGATCATCGAGCTGATCTCGTACTTCGTGCGTCCCGTCAGCCACTCCATTCGTCTTGCCGGTAACGTCATGGCAGGCCACGCCGTGATCAAGGTGTTCGCAGGCTTTGCCGCGATTGCCGCGATCTCGCCTGTGTCGGTTCTGGCCATCACCGCAATGTACGGCCTTGAGGTCCTCGTGTCCTTCATCCAGGCCTACGTCTTCACCATTCTGACCTGTGTTTACCTCAAGGACGCTCTGCATCCGCATCACTGATCAGGGTGCTGCCCTGAGCACAGGAACGATAACCCAACATCGAAACTTCCAATTCGTAAGGAGATACATCATGGAAGGCGATCTCGCACACATCGGCGCAGGCCTGGCAGCAATCGGTTCCGGCGCTGCCGCAATCGGGGTGGGCAACGTTGCAGGCAACTTCCTGGCCGGCGCTCTGCGCAACCCTTCGGCGGCTGCTTCGCAGACCGCAACCCTGTTCATCGGTATCGCATTCGCAGAAGCCCTGGGGATCTTTGCATTCCTGGTCTCGCTGCTGCTGATGTTCGCCGTCTGATCTGCGGAACCTGATCCTTACGCGCGGGTGGGCCCAAGCCATAGCGGCCCACCTGTTGTAAAGACAACGTTCCGACGGAGGACATCATGGCGACTGAACCCATTAGCGAAGAAGTGGTTGGCTCGTGCGTCGACTCGCATGGCTCTGCCATCGGGATGCCGCAGCTCTGCTTCGATTGGTTCCCCAACCAGATTTTCTGGCTGGTCATTACGCTGGTCGTCATCTTTCTGGTCCTGTCCCGCGTGGCTCTGCCCCGCATTGCGGCAATTCTGGCTGAACGTCAGGGGACCATTACAAATGACCTGGCTGCGGCCGAAGATCTGAAGGCCAAAGCGGTCGAGGCTGAAGAAGCCTATAACAAGGCGCTGGCCGATGCCCGTGCCGAAGCACAGCGCATTGCCGCCGAAGCACGTGGTGAAATCCAGGCTGATCTGGACGATGCCATCGCCAAGGCAGATGCGGAAATTGCCGCCAAGGCAGCTGAATCGGAAAAGGCGATTGCCGAAATCCGTGCCGGCGCGCTGGAAAGTATTCAGGTGGTGGCCAAGGATACGGCGGCCGAGCTTGTCACTGCCCTGGGCGGTCAAGCCGAAGCTGGCGATATCGCGGGCGCCGTCGCTTCGCGAGTGAAAGGATAGAAGACATGCGCAACATTCTTGCCTTTGTCCTGACCGCAGGCGCAGCTAGTCCCGCCTTTGCCGCTAGCGGCCCGTTTTTCTCGCTGGGCAACACCGACTTTGTCGTGCTGCTGGGCTTCATCGTGTTCATCGCGGTGCTGTTCTATTTCAAGGTCCCGTCGCTGATCGGTGGCGCACTGGACAACCGCGCCACAGGTATTCAGGCGGAACTGGACGAAGCGCGCGCCCTGCGTGAAGAAGCTCAGACTCTGCTTGCGTCCTATGAGCGCAAACAGCGTGAAGTGCAGGAGCAGGCCGACGCCATCGTTGCAGCTGCAAAGGAAGACGCGATTCTGGCCGCAGAACAGGCCAAGGTCGATCTGCAGAAATCCATCGCCCGCCGTCTGGCGGCCGCGCAGGACCAGATTGCCTCTGCCGAGGCTTCGGCGATCAAGGAAGTCCGCGATCAGGCGGTTTCCGTTGCCGTGGCTACTGCCGGTGAAGTTCTGGCCAAGCAGATGAACGCGGCGCAAGCCAACAAGCTGATTGATGCATCCATAGCGGATGTCGAGGCAAAGCTGCACTGAATTGGAACGGCCCGTGCGTGCGGGCCGTTTTTTCATTTTTTGCGATTTTCGCCAGAGGTCGAGGATACTCTGACCAAGATGGACACACCGCCTGATCTCAATATCGTTGGCGTAGTGCGCAATGGCGGCCCGGCGCTGTCCTCTACACTGGATCGAATCAATTTGTTGCGGGAAAGGCTGTCGGACAGCCGGGTGATCATAGCCACCAACGACAATACCGATCAGACCGACCAAATACTTGCGGCGTTTGCGGAAGCGGACGACAGTGTTGAGATTCTGCGCCTGGACGGATTGAGCGAAACATGTCCGGATCGGGTGGAGCGGATCGCAACTGCACGCAATGCTGTTCTGGGGCGGCTGTTCGATTCAAAACCGTATCACCCGTTCACCCTTTGGCTGGATTTGGACGGACCGAACACGGCCTTGAACCCCGAAGAGGTCGTGCGGGCAGCCTGTCGGGCTGACGTCCAGTGGGATGGCGTGTTTGCAAATTCGGTACCTGCCTACTACGATCTATACGCGTTGAGATGCGAGGGTTGGTGCGACCGGGATGTGTGGCATTTCATCGATTCCAAGTACCCTCGGAGGTTCTTACTCCGCCGCAAACGCCGGCAGAAGATCCGCGAGCATGTGTTTGACCGCCAATATAGTATCTCTCCGGATCACCCTCTGATACCTGTCAAAAGCGCGTTTTCCGGTCTGGGCCTTTATCGGAGCCACGCGATTGAAGGCCTGCAATATTTCGCCCGGCGCGGGGATGGGCGAGTGGTTTGCGAGCATGTCCTGCTGCACGAGCAAATGCTTGCGAAGGGATCCAAACTCTATATCGATCCGGGCTTGACGACGATTGCGCCTTCTGAACATCTAGGCAAGACCAGCGGCGCGCCATTTCCTGAGCGAATAATGGGCTCTTCTGAACTGTAAGGTGCGATATGCCTGTTTCTCCACTCTCCGGCCAACCCGGATCGTTGCTGTTCGAGCATAAAGTCATCGGAAAGCACACCGCGCGTTATTTTCTGGATGCCTCTTGCAACTACATTTGGGTCGAGTCACCGGATTGGCTGGAAGAGGCATACAGCGACGCAATTGCCCTGACGGACACCGGGATTCTCGCGCGCAACCTCAACAATATTCGGATAGTATCCACGGTGATGCATACCAACGGGTTGGCGGGTACGCGGGGCGTCGATCTGGGAGGGGGGTACGGGCTTTTGGTGCGCGGGCTGCGCGATACAGGGATCGCGTTTTATTGGAGCGACCCTTATGCGGAAAATCTGATGGGCCGCGGGTTCGAAGCCGAGGATGGACTTTTCGACGTCGCCGCTGCCTTCGAAGTGCTCGAACATTTGCCCAACCCCCTTGCGTTTCTGAAAGAGGCACGCGAGCGGTACGGGTTTGATACGCTGTTCTTTTCAGCAAACTGTTTTTGCCCCGACAAGATTCCCGACCAAGACTGGTGGTATTGGGCCTTCGAAACCGGCCAGCATATCAGCTTTTTCTCGGAACAATGCCTGGACTTCATGGCGGCTGAGCTGGGAATGCACAAAGTGCGCTTGAAAAATGACGTCTACGCCTTCACGACGCGCTCCAACTTGCGCTGGCCGGGAATGATCACCCGTGGACTAGTTGCAAGGCGAGTTCGCAAAAGCAGTCTGCTGGATCAAGATTATCAGAAAATGAAACGCCGGGCGATTGAAGAACAAAGCCGGTCCTAGCCCCGCCCGGTTTCATGTTCCAGCCGCTGCCGTGCGATGGCGTCGTTCCGTTCGGCCTTCAACTGATCTGCAAGGCATTGCTCCACAAAACTGAGATGCCGTTCGACCGCGGCGCGCGCGCCCGAAGGGTCGCGTGCCTGCAGGGCGGTATTGATGGCCCGGTGCTGATCCAGGATCGCCTCGCGCGTCGTGCGCTGGTTGAACATGACCCGACGGTTATAGAACACGCCCTGCCGCAGCAGATCAAACATCGAGCGCATCATGTGCAGCATCACCACGTTGTGGCTCGCTTCGATGATTGCCATGTGAAACTGGGCATCCAGTTGCGCCTCGTCATCGGTCGCGCGGCGCTTTTGCGCGGCCTCCATCTTGTCGAGAAGGGTCTGGATCACCTTCAGATCGCTCTCTGACCCCAGTCGCGCTGCGCGCTCGGCGGCCAGCCCTTCCATGTCCTTGCGGAAGGAAAGATAGTCGAACACAGCCTCGTCATGGGCGCTGAACAGCCGGATCAGCGCAGGCGAAAAGGCTGACCCGAGAACCTCGGCGACATAGATACCTGACCCGGCCTTGGCGGCCAGCAGGCCCTGTTCCTGCAACTCTGCGATCGCGTCGCGCAGCGAAGGGCGCGATACACCCAGCCGCTCGGCCAGTTCGCGTTCCGACGGCAGCCGTTCGCCCGGTCGCAGGATGCCGCGCAGGATCAGAAGCTCGATCTGGCGGACAACGGCGGTGGACAATTTTTCCGACTGGATTTTCTGGAAGGGCATCCCGGGCTCGCTCAGATTGGTCAAAACATATGACCACGCAAGGCTGGATTCCGCAAGATTACGCGGCAGCCGATCACGAGATTTGAAACATTAGGTCAGATATGTTGACTTTAATCCGGTCCCAAATAGGCTCCGACACGCGCCACCGGAGGAGAGCCATGTCACTGGATCAGATTTTCGCAACACGGGCATCCCGGATGAAAGCGTCGGAAATCCGCGAATTGCTCAAGTTGCTGGACCAGCCCGGCATCATTTCGTTTGCTGGTGGCATCCCCGACCCGGCTCTGTTTCCCGCCGACGCCTTTACCGAGGCTTTCGCCACCGCCCTCGACCCCGCGCATCAGGCGCAGGCGCTGCAATATTCGGTAAGCGAAGGCTATCATCCGCTGCGGCGCTGGATCGCCGCCGAGATGGGCCGGATTGGTATCGCCTGCGACATTGACAACATCCTGATCACGTCGGGTTCGCAACAGGCGCTTGACTATCTGGGCAAGCTGTTTCTTTCGCCGGGCGATACGGCGTTGGTCGGCTGGCCCACCTATCTTGGCGCTCTGGCCGCTTTCAATGCCTATGAGCCGCGCTTCGATCAACTGACGATCAACGCAAACCGGCCCGCAGCGGATTTTCAGGATGCGGCGCAACGGGCAGGCGGGCGGGTCAAGTTCGCCTATCTCTCACCGGATTTCGCCAACCCGACCGGCGAGACCGTCGACCGTCGTGGACGAGAATCCCTGCTGGATCTGGCCGATGGTCTGGATTGCGCGGTGATCGAGGACGCGGCCTATCAATCGCTGCGCTACGATGGCCAGGCGGTGCCGCCGATGCTGGCGCTGGAGATCGCGAGCAAAGGCTCGATCGAGGCATGCCGCACAATCTATTGCGGCAGCTTTTCCAAGACGCTGGCGCCGGGGCTGCGTGTTGGGTGGGCGGTCGCCGCCAAGCCGGTCATCTCGCAAATGGTGCTTCTGAAACAGGCCGCCGACCTGCATTCCTCGACCATAAATCAGATGGCGATTGCTCATGTGGCGGAAAACCACTTCGACGCGCATATTCCAAAACTTCGCTCCGTGTACCAGCGGCGGCGGGATGCCATGCTGGCCGCACTGCGGGATCACATGCCCGATGGCGTCGAATGGACCCGGCCCGAGGGTGGTATGTTTATCTGGGTCACCCTGCCCGCCGGGGCGGATGGGGCGGATCTGCTGGCCCGATCGCTGGATACGGTAAAGGTGGCCTTTGTTCCCGGACAGGCCTTTTTCGCAGACGGCTCCGGGGCCAATACGCTGCGGCTGAGTTTTTCCTGCTCGGACGAGCCCATCATTCACGAGGGCATACGCCGACTGGGAGAGGTGTTGCGGTCGGTCTAGAGATCCGGAAACCTTCCGTTAACCAATAGCTGCGACAGCTAGAATATGCTTCGCTGTTTGCCGCTTTTGGCATTGGTGGCCTGCACCAGTGCCACGCCCTATTTCAAGAACGCTCCCGCAACCCGCGTCGATGTGGGCGGCAGCGTCTTTGATGTGCGGGTTCGGGGGAATCTCGCCGAGGCGGTTCGTGTGAACTCGCAATATGCCCCGCGTCTGGGGCCAATCCGAAAACGGGCAGGGGTGGCGATGGCACGGGTGTCAGGCTGCGACGTGCTTGAAGTGCTGGGCGATGCCGCCGTGACCACCGGGGTCCTGGGGTGCGACCGCGCCGCCGGAGAGCAATTGTTGCAGATCGCACGGTCCACGCCCAATTACGACTGCGTCGAATTCGACGGTCCCTATTATACGGATTTTGAGTGCTATCCCTATTGAGCGCCCCTGCAATCACCGCGGAATCGGCAAGATATTGTGGATAACTGCCTTTGTTCTGCCATATACAGCGTATCTTCGTTGACTCGATGCCCTTCCATTGCGCAGACTCGAAGACCATGGGAATCACGGGACAGGACCGCCTTTGCGCTTCAACAAGCTCAGACTGACCGGCTTCAAAAGCTTCGTCGATCCGACCGATCTGATCATCGCGGACGGTCTGACGGGTGTGGTTGGACCAAATGGCTGCGGCAAGTCCAACCTGCTGGAGGCCTTGCGCTGGGTGATGGGCGAAAACCGCCCCAAGGCGATGCGCGGCGGCGGGATGGAGGATGTGATCTTTGCCGGGGCCTCGACCCGGCCTGCCCGAAATTTTGCCGAGGTCGCGCTGACCCTCGACAACACCGAACGTCTGGCGCCTTCGGGGTTCAACGACAGCGACCAGCTGGAGATCATTCGACGCATCACCCGCGATGTCGGAAGTGCCTACAAAACCAACGGCAAGGATGTGCGGGCACGGGATGTGCAGATGCTGTTTGCCGATGCCTCGACCGGGGCGCATTCTCCGGCGCTGGTGCGTCAGGGTCAGATTGCCGAGCTGATCAACGCCAAGCCCAAGGCGCGGCGCCGCATTCTGGAAGAGGCGGCGGGGATATCGGGCCTGTATCAGCGGCGGCATGAGGCCGAGCTGAAGCTGAAGGCGACCGAGACGAACCTGACCCGTGTCGATGACGTGCTGGAACAGCTGGGGGGGCAGCTGTCGCAACTGGCGCGTCAGGCCCGGCAGGCCGCACGATATCGCGAAATCGGCGAACACCTGCGCCAGGCCGAAGGCATGCTGCTCTATCGCCGCTGGAAGGAGGCGGATCTGGCCCGTCAACAGGCCGAAGACAAGCTGCGCGAACGGATCACCGAAGCATCCCGCGCCGAGGCCGAGGCGCGCAAGGCTGAGACCGCCCGCGTCGCGGCGGATGAGATTTTGCCCCCCCTGCGTGAAGAAGAGGCCATCGCCGCCGCCGTCCTGCAGCGTCTGCAGGTGCAGCGCGACACGCTTAGCGATCAGGAAACGCGCGCGCGCCAGGCCATCGAAACCTTGTCCGCGCGTATTCAGCAGCTGGGCCGCGACATCGAACGCGAATCCGGCCTGAACCGCGACGCGGGAGAGACCATCGAGCGCCTTGAATGGGAAGCCCGGGAACTGGCAAAGGCGGCCGAGGGGCACTCGGACAAGCTTGCCCAGGCGGCGGACGTCGCCCGCGAGGCGGCGGCCATCCTGCAGGAGCGCGAGGATCACCTCTCGCAGGAGACCGAGGATATGGCCCGTCTGGTCGCCCGGCATCAGTCGGCGCAGCGTCTGGTCGAGGACAATCGCAAGACGCTGGCACGGTCGGAGGCCGAAGAGGAAAAGGCGCGCGGCGCCATGGATGAGGCACGGGGCGCGCTAAGCCGCGCCGGTGAGGCTTTTGACGCCGCGCAGGAGGCCGAGGAGGAAGCCCGCGAAGCGGCTGAAGCCGCCGAAGAGGCACTGGCGGAAGCCGACGAATTGCGCAGCGATACGCAGGCGCGCGAGGCCGAGGCGCGCGCCAGACGATCCGAGGCCGAGGGCGAGCTGGGTGCCATCCGCGCCGAAACCACCGCGCTGGCCAAACTGGTGGCGCGGGACACTGCCGAAGGCGGGCAGGTCATGGACCTGTTGCGGGTGGAGCCCGGTTTCGAAAAGGCGTTGGGGGCGGCGCTGGCCGATGACCTGCGCGCACCCGTGGTCGAAAACGACGGCCCATCGGGCTGGGTCAAGGTGCCGGGCTATGACGCCGATCAACACCTGCCGGAAGGGGCAGAGCCGCTGTCTCTGCATGTCTCCGGCCCCGAGCGTCTGAGCCGCAGGATTGCTCAGATCGGCATCGTCAATTCAGATGACGGCGCCCGCCTGCAACCTCTGCTGAAACCCGGACAGCGGCTGGTGTCGCGTTCGGGTGATCTGTGGCGCTGGGACGGGTTCCGCGCCTGGGCCGAAGACGCGCCAAGTGCGGCGGCGATGCGGCTGGAGCAACTGAACCGTCTCGAAGCGCTGAAACAGGAACTGGCCCGCACCGAGGCGCAGGCCGACGGCGCCCGCGCCGGTCACGAGGCGCTGTCCCGGCAACTGGCTGAGGTGACCGAGGCTGACCGCCGCGCCCGCGAGACCCGCCGTGCCGCCGATCAGCGCGTCGCCGAAACCGCCCGCACGCTCAGCCGCGCCGAGGCGGACCGCAACCTTGCGCAGGGCAAGCTGGAAACCCTGTCCCTGTCGGTGGATCGCCACAAGGAAGACGCCTTGAGCGCCCGCGCCCAGTTGCGCGAGGCCGAAGGCGCCCTAGCCGGGCTGGGCGATGTCGGTAGCGCCCGCGCCCATGTCGAAGACATAAAGCAGACGGTCGAAGCCGCACGGATCACCATGCTGACCCACCGCTCGACCCATGACGAACTGCGCCGCGAGGGCGAGGCCCGCACCCGCCGCTCGCAGGAAGTTACCAAGGATCTGAGCGGCTGGCGTCACCGTCTGGAAACCGCGGGCAAGCGAATTGCCGAACTGGCTGAGCGCAAGGCGACCTCGGAGGAGGAACTGGCCGATGCGATGGCCGTTCCGGGCGAGATCGCCGAAGCCCGGGAGGAGTTGCGCGAACAGACCGAGGTCGCCGAAACACGCCGCGCCCAAGCTGCGGACCAGTTGACCGAGGCTGAAACCCTGCAGCGCACCGCCATTCTGGCCGAGCGCGAGGCAGAGCGCCTGGCCTCGGAAGTGCGTGAGGCCCGTGCCGCCGCCGAAGCGCGGTGCGACGCGGCGCGCGAAACCGTTCAGGCCGCTGCCGAACGGATTGCCGAAGATCAGCAACTGACCCCGAACCAGCTTTTGAACCGACTGGAGATCGATCCCGACCGGATGCCCTCGGCCGACGCGTTGGAGGCCGAGGTGAACCGCCACAAGCGCCAGCGCGATGCGATGGGCGCGGTGAACCTGCGGGCCGAGGAGGATTCGCGCGAGGTTCAGGAAGAATACGACACTCTGAAATCCGAGAAATCCGATCTGGAAGAGGCGGTGAAGGCGCTGCGCAGCGGAATTTCCAGCCTGAACCGAGAAGGGCGCGAGCGGCTGCTGACGGCGTTCGAACAGGTGAACACCAACTTCGCCATGCTGTTCAAGCATCTGTTCAACGGCGGCGAGGCCAATCTGGTGATGGTCGAAAGCGACGATCCGCTGGATGCGGGGCTGGAAATCATGTGCCAGCCGCCGGGCAAGAAACTTTCGACCCTCAGCCTCCTGTCAGGTGGTGAACAGACCTTGACCGCAATGGCGCTGATCTTTGCCGTTTTCCTTGCCAATCCGGCACCGATCTGTGTACTCGACGAGGTCGATGCGCCGCTGGACGACGCCAACGTGACGCGGTTCTGCGACCTGCTGGACGAAATGTGTCGTCAGACCGAAACCCGTTTTCTGATCATCACCCACCATGCCGTGACGATGGCGCGGATGGACAGGCTGTTTGGTGTGACTATGCAGGAACAGGGTGTCAGCCAGCTGGTCTCGGTCGACCTCAAGAAAGCCGAGGCGATGGTCGCCTGAGCGTTCTCAGTAGCGCAATGCGGAAATTTCTGTTATCATTCTAGCATGTTACTTGTTTCGTTGGTATGTGTTCTGGCTATTCTGTCTGCGCCTTCCCACGCGCAGGACGTGCAGGTCGGACAATTCTGGTCCACGGGATACGAGGCTGCTTTTTCGGCCACGCCGCGCTTTTCCGAAAGCCGGTCTTTCGATGCCACGGCCAAATCTGAACCGGTTTCTCATGCCCCGTCACTGCGGGAGCGGTTCGGCGGCGGCGTTTCGATGGGAATGGTGCAGTTGCAGTGGCACGGTGCATTTTGCCTCAGTCTTCGGAAAATGTTCAACCGCTGCGATCTGTTGGTCGAGAAGGACCAGGTAAGGCTGTATTCGCGGGAAAGCTCCGGGCCGCTGCGGCTTCGAATCCAGCTGAGTGTACGCCCTTAGATCCGCGTCTTCACCGCAACGTGACTCCCTGTCGGGCACGTTCTGATCCAAAATCGCGCCATGAAAACACCTATCGCAGTTCTATTGCTGTCCGCGACTTCAGTGGCTGCTGCCGAGTGGCGCACCCGACCGGGTGATGTTCCGCTCAGTCACGCGGAATTGGTATCCCTCGAAGGTCAGACGCTGACATTTTATGATGATGGTCAATCCAAATACGAGGCCGATGGCGCTTATTCCTATACCTATTCAGTCGCAAACGGAGGCGGGACTGCCTTTGGAAACTACCGGATTGCCGAAGATGGAAGCGTGTGTGTCGAGTTTCGAAATGGTTTCAGCCGGTGTGACCTGTACGTTCGCAGCGGTGACCGCCTGATTCTGATCAACGAAAAGGGCGAACGGTATCCGGTGCGCCCGAAATAGCGCGTCCGGTCAGCGTGACAGCGCTCGTTGCCATCGTGCCGTAAACGGGAAATGGCAGCGGTTCAAGCTATACCGCCGGAGCCACCCACTTTGCCTATGGCGAGGTTGATGACTCCCGCGCGTTGGACTCTAGCGCTGCACGACGGCGGCCAGCAATTTGGCGACCACAAGAAGAAGAACGGCAACCCCGATCGCCAACCCAATGCGCGCAATCGGCGACTGACGCTGCGGCGGCGTGTCATTGCCTGCGGGGCGTGCTGATTTACGTTTCCTCCCACGTTCTCCGGGCAGGGGGCGTGCCAGCAAAAGATGATCCATGAATTCTGCAAAGTCGAAATCGCCGCAATACTCACCTTTCAGCGAGGTCGATTTGACGTTGCGAAGGAATTTTCTGAGGATGAAATTGCGCGCGGATTGATCACGGACCGGATAGAACCCGTCCGGTGCGCCGCTGTCATAGGTGTTCAGCCCGAACCCGGAATCCAGAAACAACTGTCGCACTTTGGGCGAGGCGCCGCGCAATGCGTCGGCAGTCTTTACATCGCGGAACAATGCAATCTTGTTATGCGCCGAATTCTTGTCGATGCCTGTTTGGCTCAACAATTCAACGAACTGTTCGTTCTCGAATACCTCATCCGGCATAATCGTAAAAATGTCGAAATCGTACCTGAGAGCCATCTCAACACTCAATTTTCACCTTTTACCCAAAATCCGGGAAATCGCCAAAACCATCTGCGCCCGGACCATGACACAACTGCGATATTGTCATGTATCAGGGCGCTCTTGCCAATCTCATTGTCGCTTGTTCTAAGTATTTGCAGAACAGGAGCGCCCTATGATTGATATCGCGACACGTGTATACAATCACAAGTGGAAAATTGATCCGATTGTACGGTCTCTGATCGACACGGACTTCTACAAACTTTTGATGTGTCAGTCAGTGTTTCGAAACAAGCCACAAACAAATGTGGAGTTTTCGCTGATTAACCGGTCGACTCATGTACCTTTGGCCGATCTGATCGACGAAGGCGAGCTGCGCGAGCAACTGGACCATATCCGCTCATTGCGTCTCAGCCGGGGCGAAAGCACCTGGCTGCGGGGCAACACGTTTTATGGCAAGCGTCAGATGTTCCGGCCCGATTTCATGGAGTGGTTCGAAAATCTGCGCCTGCCGCCCTACCATCTGGAACGCAAGGGCGATCAGTACGAACTGACCTTCGAAGGCAAATGGCACGAGGTCATGCTGTGGGAAATCCCCGCGCTTGCCGTGCTGATGGAGTTGCGGTCGCGGGCGGTCCTGAACGGGATGCGCCGGTTTGAATTGCAGGTGCTTTATGCCCGCGCCATGACGCGGGTCTGGGAAAAGATCGAGCGTCTGCGGGGCATCGACGGTCTTGGCATTGCCGATTTCGGCACCCGCCGCCGCCATTCCTTTCTTTGGCAGGACTGGTGCGTGCGGGCGATGATCGAGGGGTTGGGCAAATCCTTTACCGGCACCTCCAACTGTCTTATCGCCATGCGGCGCGAGGTCGAGGCGATCGGCACCAATGCGCATGAGCTGCCGATGGTATATTCCGCACTTGCCGAAAGCGACGAGGCGCTGGCCCGGGCCCCCTATGACGTTCTGAGCGACTGGCATGACGAACATGACGGCAATCTGCGGATCATTCTTCCCGACACTTACGGCACCAAGGGGTTTCTGGAACGTGCGCCCGACTGGCTGGCGGGCTGGACCGGGATTCGCATCGACAGCGGCGACCCGGCGACAGGGGCCGAAATTGCCATCGACTGGTGGAAATCGCGCGGCGAGAACCCGACCGAAAAGCGGGTCATCTTTTCCGACGGTCTGGACGTGGACAAGATCATCGAGTTGCACGCGCGCTTTGCCGGTCGCGCCAATATCTCGTTTGGCTGGGGCACGCTTTTGACCAACGATTTCCGCGGGCTGGTTTCCGACGACCGGCTTGCCCCGTTCTCATTGGTCTGCAAAGCGGTCTCGGCCAATGGCCGCCCGACTGTGAAACTGTCGGACAACCCCGAAAAGGCGATGGGGCCGAAGCCCGAGATCGAACGCTACAAGCGCGTGTTCGAGGTCGGCAGGCAAGAGCCGATCAAGGTCGTCGTCTGACGTCAGACCGGTTTGCGGCGCATGCGCCGCTCGCGCCAGATCACCATCAATCCTCCGGCGGCAATGAACAGCGCGCCTGGGAAAAGGTCTGACCACGGTGTCTCGTCAAACACCAGCCACCCCGCGATGAACGCGATGGGGATACCGAAATAGCTGAACGGGGCCAGGTTGCTTTGCTCCGTCATCCGGTAGGATATGACCAGGCAAATAACGGCGGTGCCGCCGAATGTCCCCATCGCGATGATCCAGAAGAAGTCCAGAAATTGCCCGATCGGAGAAAACCCGCCTGCGATGAGGGCAAGAACCGTGGCGCCCATCAGGGCGGCAACCGCCGAATAGAGGTTCACAAGCGGGCTGGGCACATCCCTGTCCATCAACCGCGCCGAAACTCCGGTCAGCGCGTACAGGAACGCGGCACCCAAAGGGGCGGCCGCATCCAGCGAAAACGTATCGCTCCCGGGTTTCATCACCAGGATCACCCCGGCAAAGCCGATCAGGACGGCTGTCCAGCGAATGACGCCGACGCGTTCCCCCAGCATCGGTACGGCAAGTGCGGTCATGAAAACCGCATTGGAATAGGTGATCGTTGTCGCGGTGGCAAAGGCCAGCTTGCCCAGCGAATAGTAGAACAGGAACTGGGCGAAGGTTACGTAGATCCCCCGCATCAATCCCAGCTTCCATTGGCGGATCTTCCAGAGCCGCCCGCCTTTCCGCCATGCCGGCGAAGACCACAGGGCAATCAGTGCCGGGAAGATGCCGAAGAAATTGCGATAGGCCGAAAGCTCCGCCGCGGTATAGCGGGGCGACAGGTACTTGATGATCAGCCCCATGAAGTCGAACAGGACAAGGGCAAGCAGCGACAAAGCGATGGCCAGCGCCACGTTGTCCCGCCCGGCGCTCATCTCGGATGCCTTGACGCCCGGAACACGATCCATATGGCCGCAAAGACGCCAATGAACCCGCCGATATAGCTTGCGTCATGCATCACACCGGCGCGCAGGAAACCGACCGGGTCGGTGAAGTGGCCGGGCAATTGCATCTGCGCCGCGGTCTCGGCATCCACAACCATCAGTCCGAAGACCCAGCCGATGCCGGCGGCCAGCGAGGCGGCAAGCAGAACCGCGAATGTCGCGCGCAACCCCGCCGACCAATATTCCCTTGCCGAGGACAGCAGCAGCAGACCCAGCAGAAAGGGCGGCGAACCCACCAGAACCCCCATCCACCAGCTTGCCTGCCAGCCGACGATCGCGGCCCCTATGCGCGGCGGAGTATCGGCGGGGATGGCGAACTGAAGGAACTTGAAGTGATGAAAATAGTCCGGCCCGACCGAATAGGTGACCTGATTGTGCAGTGCGCCGAACGCCCCGGCGGCGACGGCGGCAACGATGACGAGCGACAGAAACACTCCGATTCTAGCCATGATAGGCTGCCACCGTTTTCAGCTGGGAAAAACCGTAAAGCGCCTCGAATCCTTTCTCGCGCCCATGGCCCGACTTGCCGACGCCACCGAACGGCAGTTCCACACCGCCGCCCGCGCCATAATTGTTGACGAACACCTGGCCCGAGCGCAGCCGTTTGGCCAGACGCATCTGCCGCGCGCCGTCGCGAGTCCAGATGCTGGCGACCAGCCCGTAATCGGTGCCGTTGGCGATGTTGATGGCTTCCTCTTCGGTCTCGAAGGGGATCAACACCTGAACCGGCCCGAACACCTCGTCCTGTGCCAGACTGTGATCTGGTGGGACATCGGCAAACAAGGTGGGTGGCACATAGGCGCCGGATTTCGGCGCGTGGCCGACGATCTGCCCCTGGGCGGCCATGGTCAGATCCGCCCCACGGGCCAGAAAGCCCTCGACTATGTCCTTCTGGCGGGCCGAAATCAGCGGCCCCACGCGCAGGTCGTCGGTGGCGGGGCCAACGGTCAATTGCTGATACGCCTCTGCCATGCGCGCCCTGACCTGATCATAGATACCGCGTTGGGCAAGGATGCGTGACGAAGCGGAACAGGTCTGGCCTGCGTTCTGGATACCGGCATTGACCAGAAAGGGCAGGGCGGCGTCCAGATCGGTATCGTCGAACACCAGTTGCGGGGATTTCCCGCCCAGCTCCAGCGTCACCGGCACCACGTTGCGCCCGGCGGCCTGTGCGACCTGCGCGCCGGTGGCGACCGAGCCGGTGAACGAGACGTGATGCACGCCCGGATGTCCCGACAGCGCCGCCCCGGCCTCGGCCCCGAGGCCGGGAACCACGTTCAGCGCGCCTGCGGGCAGCCCGGCCTCGGCTGCCAGATGAGCAAAGGCCAGCGCGGTCAGACAGGCCTCTTCGGCGGGTTTCAGGACGCAGGCATTGCCCATCGCCAACGCCGCGCCGACCGACCGGCCGATGATCTGCATTGGATAGTTCCAGGGCACGATATGCCCGGTCACCCCGTGCGGTTCGCGCAGGGTATAGACGGTGTATCCGTCGAGATAGGGAATGGTTTCGCCCGTCACTTTGTCCGCAGCGCCGCCATAGAACTCGCAATACCGCGCCAGCGCCATCGCATCGGCCCGCGCCTGCGTCAGGGGTTTGCCGACATCCGCCGCCTCAAGCGCGGCCAGGTCTTCGACGCGTTCCAGCACCAGTTGCCCCAGCCGTGTCAGAATGCGCCCCCTCTCCAGCGCGCTCATGCGGCCCCACGCGCCTTCGAGAGCGGTTTGTGCCGCCTGGACCGCTTTGTCGATGTCCCCGGTGCCGCCGCGGGCGATCCGGAAGATTTCGGACCCGTCTGAGGGGTTGATCAACGGCAGGGTGTCACCCGATGCCGCAGGTTGCCAGACGCCGCCGATCAGGCAGAGGCCGGGATCAAACCAGATTGCGTCACTCATGGCGCGGGTCCTTTTCTTCGTTTTGCGAACAGGTTTTCTTGCAAGGCTGTTCGCGTCGGTTGTTGGCCAGCCCCGGTCATGCCGTTCCCCATCGAATGTTTGGCAAACGGGGGGCCGCGGCGATCAGCGCTTCGGTATAGGGGTGCTGGGGGTCGGTCAGCACACGTTCGGTTTCACCTTCTTCGACGATCCGGCCGGCTTTCATGACCAGCACCCTGTCGGTGATCGTGCGCACCACGCTCAGGTCATGGCTGATGAACAGATAGCTCAGGTCATAGGCGTCGCACAGTTCGGCCAACAGGTCGAGAATCCGGGCGCGGACGGATACGTCGAGGGCAGAGACTGCCTCATCGAACAGGATCAGTTCCGGACGGATGATCAACGCCCGCGCAATGGCGATGCGCTGGCGCTGTCCACCGGAAAATTCGTGGATGTATTTGCCCGCGTCTTCAGGTCTCAGGCCCACGGCGGTCAGCATTTCGGCGACCCGGTCGGCGCGCTCCGATCCGGCCGGAGGGGTTTTCAGCAGGTGAAGCGGCTCGGCAATCAGGCGCGCGACCCTGTGGCGGGGGTTGAAGCTGCCGAACGGATCCTGAAACACGACCTGCATCTTGCGGCGCACCGCAAGATTGGGTTTGTTGCCGCTGAACACCGGCTGCCCGTCCAGCAGGATATGGCCCCGCTGGACCTCTTCCAGCCCCAGAATGGCCCGTGTCAGGGTCGATTTACCACATCCGGATTCGCCCACCAGCCCCAGACGTTCGCCCCGGTGCAGAGTGAAACTGACGTGATCCACCGCACGGTGATGCATTGGTTTGCCAAACAGGCGGGTGCGCGGCAGGCGATAGTCACGGACGGCTTCGGCGACCGACAGAAGCGGCCCCGGCGCCCGGGATTCAGGCAGGACAACCTGATGGCCCGACGCCTCGAACAGCATACGGGTATAGGGGTGGCGCATATCTGTCAGCAAGCGGCGGGTGGTGTTGCTTTCCACTACTTCGCCCTGGCGCATGACCACGATCCGGTCGGCCATGTCCGCGACCACGGCCAGATCGTGGGTGATCATCAGAAGGCCCATGCCGAATTCCGACACCAGACCTTTCAGCAGGTCGAGGATTTGCGCCTGCGTGGTCACGTCGAGCGCGGTGGTCGGCTCGTCCGCGATCAGCAGCCTGGGTTGCAACGCGATAGCCATCGCGATCACCACCCGCTGGCGCTGTCCGCCCGACAGTTCGTGGGGAAAGCGACCAAGCGGAAACCGGTCGGGCGGCAGACCCACGCGCGTCAGCACCTCGCGCGCGCGCTTTTCCGCCCTTTCGGGCGTCATCGCCCTGTGGATCAGGATCGTTTCCATCACCTGATCGCCGATGGTCCTGACCGGGTTGAGTGCCGTCATCGGTTCCTGAAACACCATTCCGACCGCCGCGCCGCGCAGGCGGCACATCTCGGCTTCGGAGCGGCCAAGCAACTCCTGCCCGTCCAGCAGGATCGATCCGGTCGCATCGGCGCCATTCGGCAAAAGCTGCATGACCGCGAGCGCGGTCATCGACTTGCCCGACCCGCTTTCACCGGTGATGGCCGCAATCTCTCCTGGTTTGATCGCCAGGCTCACATCCTTCAGGATGGGCGCGCCATGGATTGAAAGCGACAGGTTGTCGATCTGCAGCAGGCTCATGCGCGGGCCACCCGGATACGCGGGTCAAGCCAGTCGCGCAGCCCGTCACCCATCAGGTTCAGCCCCAGCACCGTCAGGATGATCGCAAGGCCGGGGATCAGCGCCAGATGCGGGGCAAAACTGACCATGGTCTGCGCATCCGCCAGCATCCGTCCCCAGCTTGGCGTCGGCGGCTGCGCGCCGAGCCCGACATAGCTGAGCCCCGCCTCGGCGAGAATGCCCAAACTGAACTGGATGGTGCCCTGCACGATCAGCAGGTTCGCGACGTTGGGCAGAATGTGTTCCGCCGATATCCGCGCCGCTCCCTTTCCGGCAACCCGGGCGGCCATGATGAATTCGCGCTCCCACAAGGACAGCGCCGCGCCACGGGTGATGCGGGCGAAGACGGGGATGTTGAAGATGCCGATGGCGATGATGGCGTTCACCGCTCCCGCACCGAACACGGCGGTGATCAGGATTGCAATGATCAACGATGGAAAGGCAAAGACCAGATCGTTGCCGCGCATGATCACCTCGTCCAGCCACGTTCCCTTGCGCGCCGCCGCCGTCAGGCCCAGCGGCACGCCAAAGCCCATGCCGATACCTACCGCGACCAGCGCTACGGCGATAGAGGTGCGCGCGCCCACCATGATCATCGAGAACATGTCCCGCCCGAAATGGTCCGTTCCGAACCAGTGCTGCACGTTGGGGGGCTGCAGTTTTCCGGGGATGTTCAGCGCCGCATGATCATGGGGCGTCCAGACAAACGACAGCAGCGCCGCCAGCACCACCAGCGAGGACAGGCCCGCGCCCAGGATCAGATTGCGGCTCATGTCCGGCTCCTCAGGCGCGGATCGACGGCGGCATAGGCCAGATCGACCAGAAAATTCACCGTGATCACTGCAAAGACCAGCAGCATGACGACCGATTCCACCACGATCAGGTCGCGGGCCGAGATGGCCTGAAACACCAGCCGCCCCAGACCGGGCAAATAGAACACCTGTTCGATGATGATCGATCCCGCCAGCAGGAACGAGAATTGCAGCCCGATGATGGTCAGCACCGGGATCAGCGCGTTGCGCACCCCGTGCCGCCACAGCGCCTGACGGCGGGAAAGGCCCTTGGCGCGCGCGGTGCGCATGAAATCCTCGCCCAGTATATCCAGCAGCGATGACCGCATGACCCGCGCCAGAATTGCCGCTTGCGGCAGAGCCAGCGCGATGGCGGGCAGGGTCAGCGAATGCAGGCCCGCCCAGACCCCGCTTTCCCAGCCGGCGAACCCGCCCGCATTGAACCAACGCAGGTTGATGGCAAAGATCAGCACCAACATCATCGCGAACCAGAAATTCGGCACCGCGATACCAAGCTGGGTCGCCCCCATCACCGCCATATCGCCGGCCCGGCCGCGTCGGGCGGCGGCAAAGATACCGGCCGGAAACGCGATGGCTGTCGACAGTGTCAATGCGAACAGCGCCAGCGGCAGCGATACCCACAGCCGGTCCGCGATCATGTCCGAGACCGGTGTGCGATAGGTGTAGGACGTGCCGAAATCCCCCATCAGCATGCCGCCGGCCCAGTTGAAATACCTTTCGACCCTGGGCACATCCAGGCCCAGCTCGGCGCGCAGCGCGGCCAGCGTGTCGGGCTGCGCATTGACCCCCAGCATGAATGACGCCGGATCGCCCGGCGCCACCTCGATCACCGCAAAGATGACGACAGAGGCGACCACCAGACTCAGGATCAGCGAGGTCAGGCGTTTGAGGGCATAGCGCAGCATCAGCGCCACGTTAGGCGTGGTTTTCGTTCGGGTCCAGCGTCTAAGGTGCGACCAGATACTTGAGAACGGCAAAGCCGACAATGGCGGCATAGCCAATGGGATAAATCCACTTCAGTGCGTAATTGTCGAGCGTCCGGGCCAGAGTCTCACGCCCGGACAGCTTGAGTTTGCGCAGCACCACATTGAAGACGATGATCGCACCGGTGGCCAGGAACATCCACTGCAGGATGAAATCGAGAAAGGTCAGATAACCCAGCTTTGGCAAATCCGCCGAGATCGCCCAGTTGAATGCGACAAAGACCAGCAGGTTTGCTCCTGAAATTTCGATCCGCTTTCGGTACTCGTCGAGAAAGAAGACCGACCAGCTCACCGTGATCAGCACCAGCATCGGAAGAAACACCCTTATTAGGTAATAGGTGATGTGCCTCGTTCCTTCGAACACCAGCGTGATCTGATCGCTGTCCATCCCCGAAATCCCCTGGACATTGGTCTTGATCAGGTGCGCGTTGTCTAGAATCCACTCTTCTTCGCCCAGCAAATCGCCCAGCCCGGAATAGTCGTTCAGCGGGTGATAGGTTACGAAGCTGCTGGGCAGAACCGAACCGACTTCGAACTGAAACCGCTGCCTGTCGAACGGGTATTTCCTGAAATCGAAATACGGGGCCTGCAGCGTCAGCGAGGATTTTTCGACATAGACCACGCTGCCGTCGGAACGAACGCCAGCGGCGGATTGGTGAATCCAGCGGTTCGATTGCTGGTTCTCGATCACGAAAACCGGGATGACCGCACCGGAGGTATTGGCATATTCCGCCAGCGCATCAGGTCTGAATACCCGAACCTCGCGCCCGAACTCTTCCGCGTCGAATGCCAGGGCGGGATCGATCCATTCGGCCCGGATAACCGCGACCGCGGAATAGTTTTCGGCTTTCTGATCGACATCGACGATCTGGTCGATCCTGATGCCGATGCCCACGTCAAGCGGGTTTTGCGGCACCCCGCCGACGGCTTCCAGATTTCCGGTCAGCTCGTTTTGCGCGCTGACCGGAGTGCTGGCGCCAAACAGGCCAGAAAGGGACAGAATGACCAGGCAGATGAGATGCCGAAAGGTATCAGGAATATTCATACTCAAACCACCAACAAAGGTATGGATACTGCAAAACCCCGTCGGGCGGCTTTGCGGTATCTCTGCTACTCGGTCCAAAAGATCTCGGTCAGGTCAATCGCGGCCGTGGGCGAATTGATCCACAATCCCTGCACGCCTGCTTTCGCCACGCCCGTTTTGGCGAACTGGAACAGATAGCCGTTCACATAATCTTCGGAGATCATCCGCTGTGCATCGCCCAGCAGTTTCGTGCGCTCATCCGGATCGGTCGTCTTGTTCAGGGTCTCCATCAGGGCCTGGAATTCGGGATTGTCATACTGGAAATAGTAATCAGGTCGGGCATAGATACCGATATCCATCGGTTCGGTATGGCTGACGATGGTCAGGCCGAAATCCTTGCCCTTGAACACGCTTTCCAGCCATTGCGCCCATTCCACATTGATGATCTCGGCTTTGATGCCGACCTCGGCCAGTTGCGAGGCGACGATCTCGCCGCCGCGGCGGGCATAAGAGGGCGGCGGCAGGTGCAGGGTGGTTTCAAAGCCATCGGCAAAGCCGGCCTCTGCCAACAGGGCCTTTGCCTTGTCCGGGTCATAGTTTGAATTGCCCGTCAGATCGACATAGGCCGGATTATGCGGCGCGAAATGGGTGCCGATTGGTGTGCCATAGCCGAACATTGCGCCATCGATGATGGCCTGCCGGTCAATGGCATGAGCAATGGCCTGACGTACGCGAATGTCGTCAAATGGCGGTTTCTTGTTATTGGTTGACAGGATTGTCTCGCCCTCGGTCGATCCGATCAGAACCTGAAACCTCTGGTCCGCTTCGAATTGCGGCAGGTTTTCAGGAGCGGGGAAGTTTTCGAAAGCATCCACATCCTCGGCCATCACTGCCGCAAAGGCGGCGGTCGGGTCCGAGATGAATTTGAACGTCGCTTTCTCCAGCGCCGGTTGCGCGCCCCAATAATCGGGATTGCGCTCCAGCGTGATCCGGTCTCCCTGCACCCATTCACCGAATTTGTATGCGCCGGTGCCGACCGGGTTGGTCTTGATGGTCTCAATGCTCTCGGGCGCGACGATCACCGCGTCGCCCCAGGCCATGTTGAACAGGAAATTTCCGTTCGGGCCGTCCAGCGTCACCCTTACGGTCAGCGGGTCGACAACCTCGACATTCGTAATCCCGGCAAAAAGCGCCTTTTGCGCGTTGGCGCTGTCTTCGGCGCGGGCGCGATCAAGGCTGAACTTGACGTCTTCGGCATCCATCGTGGTGCCGTCATGGAACGTTACGCCGTCGTTGAGCTTGAAAGTATAGACCGTTCCGTCGTCCGAGATCTCCCAGCTTTCCGCCAGCCCAGGCACGATCGAACCGTCGCCCTTGAACCGGGTCAGCCCTTCGAACACGTTCGTGTACACCACCGAGTCGATGGCCTGCGCGGCGGCGCTGGTCGGGTCCAGATGCGGCGGTTCAAGCTGTATCGCAATGGTGATGTCGGATTGCGCCCAACCCTGCGTTGCAAACACGCTGGCCCCCAGCGCCATCGCGGATGCGAATGCGCGAAACATCGGTTGTCCCATGAAAACTCTCCCCTTTTTTCAAATGCCCGGGCACTCGAGTCCGGCTATTTGACTATCAATCTCCCCTCAAACCTTGGGTCAATCAAGGGAATGTTGGCGCAAAACTCTTTCTTTGAAACGCCCCATCTGCTATGCCGCGCTGCAGCGAATTCAGCCCGCAGGATCAAAGATGAGCGCAACCGCACGCAAGAAAGCCCCCAACGCCGAGGATATTCGCGCCCGAAAGGGCGGCGCGCCGCTGGTCAGCCTGACCGCCTATACCACGCCGATGGCGCGGCTGATGGATGCGCATTGCGATTTCGTTCTGGTGGGGGACAGCGTCGGCATGGTGCTGCATGGGCTGACCTCGACCCTTGGCGTGACGATGGAGATGATGATCCTGCACGGGCAGGCGGTCGCGCGCGGGCTGGATCACGCAATGATGGTCATCGACATGCCGTTCGCCAGCTACGAGGAAAGCCCGGCGCATGCGTTTCGCAACGCCGCGCGGCTGATGGCTGAAACCGGTGCCGGGGCGGTCAAGCTGGAGGGCGGGGTCGAGATGGCCGAAACCATCCGCTTTCTGGTGCAGCGGGGCATCCCGGTGATGGCGCATATCGGTCTGACACCGCAATCGATCAACACGTTGGGGGGCTACAAGGTGCAGGGCCGCGACGAACAGGCACAGGCCGTGCTGGCCGACGCCCACGCCGTGGCCGAGGCCGGGGCGTTCTCGGTCGTTCTGGAAAAGGTGCCGCAGGCGCTGGCCGACCGGGTCACAGCCGAGATACCGATCCCGACCATCGGCATAGGCGCCTCGGCCGGATGTGACGGCCAGATTTTGGTGGTGGATGACATGTTGGGCTTTTTCACCGCGTTCAAGCCGAAATTCGTCAAGCGCTATGCCGAACTTGGCCCACAGGCCGAGGCGGCCATCGCCGAATATGCCGCCGAAGTGCGCGCTCGCAGCTTTCCGGCTGATGAGCATGTGTTTGCCAATCAGGCCCCGAAGAAAGGTCCTTCGACATGACAGCCCCAATTCTGCGCCGGTTGGCGGATCTGCGCGCCAGAACGGCAGCCTGGATGCGTGCGGGCGAGACCATAGGCGTCGTGCCCACCATGGGGGCGCTGCATCAGGGGCATTTGTCGCTGGCCGGGGCCGCGCGGGCCGAATGCGACCGGGTGATCGTGACGATTTTCGTGAACCCCAAGCAGTTCAACAACCCCGAGGATCTGGCGAATTACCCCCGCACCGAGGTGCAGGATGCAGAAAAGCTCGCCCCTTTCGGCGTCGACGCGATCTATGTGCCCGATCCGGACGAGATCTATCCTCGGGGATTTGCCACCAACGTCTCGGTCTCCGGTCTGACCGACGTTATGGAAGGCGAATTCCGCCCCGGCCATTTCGACGGCGTCGCCACCGTGGTGGCCAAGCTGTTTCTTCAGACGCAGGCTAGCCGGGCCTTTTTCGGCGAAAAGGACTTTCAGCAGCTGATGGTCGTCCGCCGCATGGCGCGCGATCTGGATATCCCCATTGACGTGGTTGGTTGCCCAACCGTGCGGGAATCGTCGGGGCTGGCCATGTCCTCGCGCAACCTGCGTCTGTCCGATCAGGGGCTGATCGTGGCCGCCCGGCTGAACCGGGTCATGCAATCGGTCGCGGACGCTCTGGCGCACGGCCAGCATTTCGCGCCCCTGGCCAAGGCCGGGACTGCCGAATTGCTCGACGCGGGGTTTGCTCAAATCGAATATATCGAGTTGCGCAGCGCCGAGACCCTGGCGGCGCTGGATTACCCTTCCGAACCCGCGCGCCTGTTCGCGGCCGGTTGGGTCGACGGCATCCGCCTGATCGACAATATCGAAATTCCGGCCCTCTGAACTCCGGTCTGGCGCAGCCCCGCCGCTTCGGTCTAGTGTCCTTTCCAAAAGCGAAAAGGGGAGGGTGCCGATGACCTATGTCATGGCCATCGACCAGGGAACGACATCCACAAGAGCCATATTGTTCGACCGGGACATGCGACGGGCCGCCACCGCTCAGGTTGAGTTCAGCCAATATTTCCCGCAGGAGGGCTGGGTCGAACATGACGCTGGCGAGATTTGGGACAGCGTTCTGAAAACTTGCCGCCAGGTGATGGACGAACTCGGCGTCACCCCCGCACAACTTGCCGGGATCGGGATCACCAATCAGCGCGAGACCACGGTTGTCTGGGACAAGGCGACTGGCGAACCGGTTCACCGGGCCATCGTCTGGCAGGACCGACGCACGGCGGTGATGTGCGACCGGCTGCGGCGGGCGGGATGTGAGGATGATGTCACCGCCCAGACCGGTCTGCTTCTGGACCCCTATTTCTCGGGCACCAAGGTGAAATGGATCCTCGACACCATCCCCGGTGCGCGCGAACGGGCCGAAAAGGGCGGGCTTCTGTTCGGCACCATCGACAGCTTCCTGATCTGGCGGCTGACCGAGGGCCGGACGCACGCAACCGACGCCACCAACGCCGCCCGCACCCTGCTGTTCGACATCCACCAGGGCGTATGGAGCACCGAAATCTGCGACCTGCTCGACATCCCTCAGGCAATGCTGCCGCAGGTTCACGACTGTGCATCCGATTTCGGCCACACGACCCTGTTGGGCGGCGAGATTCCGATTCTGGGCGTTGCGGGCGATCAGCAGGCGGCGACCATCGGGCAGGCCTGCTTTGCGCCGGGCATGATGAAATCGACTTATGGCACCGGCTGTTTTGCCCTGCTGAACACGGGTGCCGAACCGGTCACATCGAAAAACCGCCTGCTGACCACTATCGCCTATCAATTGGAGGGGCAGCGGACCTATGCGCTGGAAGGGTCGATCTTCATCGCCGGAGCGGCGGTGCAATGGTTGCGCGACGCCCTGCGGATCATTGACAACGCCGCTGAAAGCGGCGAACTGGCGGCACGGGCCGACCCGACGCAGCAGGTGATGCTAGTGCCCGCATTCACCGGTCTCGGAGCGCCCTATTGGAACCCCGACTGCCGGGGCGCAATGTTCGGCCTGACCCGCAATTCCGGGCGGGCAGAGATCTCCCGCGCCACGCTGGAAAGCATCGCCTATCAGACCCGCGATCTGTGGCAGGCCATGCAGGGCGACTGGGGGAGGGATGCGGATGTGATCCTGCGCGTCGACGGCGGCATGAGCGCCTCGGACTGGGCAATGCAGGGCCTGTCCGACCTGCTGGGCGCCCCTGTGGACCGGCCGGTGATGCAGGAAACCACCGCACTTGGCGCGGCGTGGCTGGCGGGGATGCGGGCGGGTGTCTATCCCGATCAGGCAGGCTTTGCCGCCAACTGGGCGCTGGACCGCCGGTTCGAACCGGAAATGGCCGAAAGCGACAGCGACGCGGCCTATGCCCGTTGGCAGAAGGCAGTTCAGGCGGCGATGATGTTCTAGTCTTTGGGATCGAGTTATGTTTTGAACCCAATTTTTTATTTTCAGCGGAGGTGGCGAAAGTCAGCAACCACTTCAGTGCAACCAATAGTCCTTCGGCACGCAATTCGTAGTCTTCGCTGCTGTGTTCTCCAATTCGTGAGCGCAATCCCGTGGACCCAGCCAGAACATGCTACTAGCATCGGTGACCGTATAGCATGAAGGGAAACGCACATGTCGAAATTCACCAAGAGAATAGCCACTCATGGGTTCGCAGCGCTTGTAATCTGCTGTTTCGCGGCGACCGCACAGGCGCAATCGGGAAGCGAGGAGATGTCGTTCTTCATCACCAGTGTGGGCAAGGGGGACGGTGCCAATCTGGGCGGGCTCGATGGCGCCGACGCGCATTGCAATGCGCTTGCCTCGGCTGCCGGTTCTTCCAAAACATTTGCGGCCTATCTGAGCACCTCAATGTCCATTGATCGCAGCACCGACCCGATGACAATCACCAATGGCATTTCTGCACGCGACCGGATCGGATCGGGTCCTTGGCACAATGCCAATGGAGAGCTCATCGCCAACAACGTCGAAGATCTGCACAGCGAGGGTGTGAACATTAATCTACAGACCGCGCTCGACGAAAATGGTAACCCTGTCAATGGACGTGGCAGTCAGCCGAACAAACATGACATTCTGACCGGCTCCGATTCCGCCGGGTACTTCTCGACGGCCGGTGGCGACACGACATGCAGCAACTGGACCTCGAATAGTGAAGACGGGTCTGCGATTGTCGGGCACCATGACCGTGCAGGTCTCAACGATGCCCGAAACATGGTGTCCTGGAACTCATCGCACGGCTCGCGCGGTTGCGGAGAAGAGCATCTGCCGCGTTCGGGCGGGGCGGGTCTATTTTACTGCTTCGCAACGGATTGATCAGGAGCCTTAGTGAATGTGTGACCCGTATTGTGCCCGGTGTTTCCGGGTCAGTCTCTGAGGCCTTGTTCCGGAAGCGGCGTTTGGATGCAAAAGTCCAATCGTCGCTTCGTCCCGCGTTGCTGGTTTGATCCCGAAATATAACGATTGAACCTATTCACCAACCCTGGCGCCTTCGGGAACGGTTCTCGGTCGCGCGTTAAGATCCGCTATCGAAAATCCCGCGATGGATTTGTATTTCTCCGCATGCGCCGCAAGCTCGGCGTGGGGGATGACCTGCCCGATGTCGTCGAAATCGCCGCCGCACAGATCCTCGACCCGTTGCAGTACCCCATCGGGGCCGCCGCCGGCGCGGTTGGCCTGACCCACGGCGGTGGTGATCGGGCGCATTTCGGCTTCATAGGCGTCCAGCGCCCGTGGGGTCACACCATGCTCCACCATCCGCGCCCCGATTGTCCGCGCGTCGACAATGGCCTGACTGGCCCCGTTCGATCCCACCGGATAGGTCGGATGCGCCGCGTCCCCCATTAACGTCACCGGGCCATGTGTCCAGTGCGCAAGCGGATCGCGGTCAACCATCGGATATTCGAAAACCTCATCCGCCCCCCGGATCAGCCCCGGCACGTCGATCCAGTCAAACACCCAATCCTCGAATTCCGGCAGGAAATCGTTGATGTCAGCGGCGCGGTTCCAGTCTTCTTTCTTCCATACCGCATCCAGCGGAAACCGCTTTTCGGCGATCCAGTTGATCTCGGCGATACCGCCCTCACCGGTATCCGAGATTGGATAGGCCACCAGGCGCAGATCGTCATGACCGATCATCACCATCGCCGCTCCGCCGAAATAGGCCGGCGCACGGGTGGTGGCGCGCCACAGCACCCGCCCGTTCCAGATCGGCGCACCCTCATCCGGATACATCTGCGCCCGGATGGCCGAGTGAATACCGTCTGCGGCGATCAGCAACGTCCCTTCGACCCTCCGCCCATCCGCCAGCAGCAGCGCGGCGCCGTCAAACCCCACCGCCCGCGCTCCGGTTTCGATACACCTTTCCCCCGCACGCTCCACCAGCGCGTGATAGAGCATCATCTGCAACAGTCCCCGATGCACCGAATATTGCGGCCAGGCATAGCCCGCCCAGGTCCCGCGCGGCTCTTCCCAGATTGTTTTGCCAAGCTTGGAATAGAACCCGTATTGCCGGGTGCGGACAGCAATCGCGTCCAGTTCATCGCCCAGGCCGAGGTCAAGCAGTTCACGCACTGCATTGGGTTGCAGGTTGATGCCCACGCCCAGCGGGCGGATATTGCGCGTGGCTTCGAAAATGCGAAAGGGCACACCGATCTGATGCAGCGTCAGCCCCAGGCTCAGTCCCGCGATACCACCGCCTGCGATAACGACCGTCATCTCGTCTCTCCCTGTGCTGCGCTCAAAGAAGCAGGTGGCAGGGCGGGGCGCAAGCCTCAGGACTTGGCCGAGATGATCAGGTCGGGCCCAAAGATCGTGTCGGCATGGTTGTGCAGATAGATTTTCAGCCACGGGGTGAACCGGTCGGGGTGGCGGTGCACTTCGGCCAGCAGATCGTGATAGTCGACCCAGCGGGTATCCATCACCTCATCCGGATTCGGCTCGACCGCCAGCGGTCCGCGGGAATGGGCGAGGAACACATCGACCACCTCGTTTTCGACCATGTCGTTGCCGACATCGGCATGGTATTCCAGCCGGTGCCTGTATTCGGGGTAAAGCCCGGTGATTCCCAATTCTTCCTTCATCCGGCGCACGGCGCAGGCGGACGAGGTCTCGTCCCAGTCGGGATGGGTGCAGCAGGTATTGGCCCACAGACCGGGCGTGTGATACTTGCCGAGCGCCCGGCGCTGCATCAGGATTTCCGTGCCGCTCACCACAAAAACCGACACCGCCTTGTGCTTGAGGCCCTTTTCGTGGGCTTCCAGCTTGTCGACCGGCACCAGTTCGCCGTCGATCCATGCCGGTATCGTGACTCCCATGTCAAACTCTCCTGTTGCCGTTCTGCCGAGCTTGCAGCGGTGACGGGCTTAGGGTTGCCGGGCTGGCTCTGTTCTTGTGTTTTTTTCAGGCTGGATATGGCCGTTTGAACCATCCGCCCTGGCAAAGTGGCGCTGTTTTGCGCGCCTTGCAATCGCACGAAAGGCCGCAGGGGGTGCTGCGGCCTTTCCGGGAAACGGGGGGCCGCCTTATTCGGTTGTCACACTTTGCAGATAGGCAAAGACGTCTGCGTTGCCCTTCTTCAGCTTGAAGGTCATCTTCGACTTGGCCGAAGTGTCGTCGAGATAGGTTTGCAGGAAACCTTTGGGGTCCGTCGTGTATTCAGTGAAAGTCGCTTCGTCCCAGACCAGGCCCTTTTCGCCGGCTTCGACGATGCTTTCGCCATACTTGAAGCCTTCTACGGTTCCTGCGGTCCGCCCGGCGATACCATAAAGGTTGGGGCCGGTTTTGCCGCCTTTCACGATTGCTTCGCCATCCGCAGGTTGGATCATGTGGCAAGCTTTGCACTTCTTGAATTCTTTTTCACCCGCAGCGGCGTCGCCTTCGGCAAAGGCGGGCGCGGCCAGAAGGCCGACAAAGGCGGTGGCAAGAATACGGTTCATAGCAGAGTCTCCAGATTTGGTTCGGCTGTCCCAAAAGGAACGCTGTCAGATGGCATAGTCAACCTGCGCGGCGATGTGTACCGGCATCTGTGTCGCACCCTTCGGGCAATCGTGGTCATTCGCCGCCCGCTCTGGATGACCAGCAAGGGATAAGATCTCCGTTTGCGGGTGTCGCGTGATAAACTGCGCGCGCAATTGCGCGCGCGACGCAAAGCGCGGCGGCATGTCCGATCTGCAGCATGTCGCGCGCAGCGTCCGTAGCCTGGCGGTCATTGGTCGAAACCGCAAAGATAAGATCGCCATCATTCGGCAAATGGGACGGGACGATGGCGCGCGCGATACCGTCATGCGCTGCCGTGGCAATGCGCTTTGCCTGCGCCTTGGTCAGCTGGGCATCGGTTGCGACAATACCGATGGTCGTGTTGGCCAGCCGTTCGAACGCCGCAGTTTTCAGGCTGGTAAAGTCGCGCCCCAGCCCCGGGCGCGGATCGGGGCCAAGCCCGCCGAACTCATCCCCGACTTCGAACGGCGCGGCCCAGAAATGCCGTCCGCCCGGCGTGGTGACATTGCCGACCGGGTTGGCCGCGACCAGCGCACCGACGGTTATGCCGGAGTCCAGCACCAGCGAGGCCGACCCCAACCCGCCCTTTTCGGTTCCGGTCAATGCCCCCATCCCGGCGCCGGCGCTGCCGATTTCGAATTCGGTACGCGCGGTTCTCAACGCCTCGCGGCCAAGGGCCGGATAGGGGTTGTCCTGCCAGTCCTTCTGCCCGCCATTGAGCAGGTCGAAAATGATTGCGGCGGGCACCAGCGGGATTCGCAGATTGTGCAGCGGAAGTCCGCGCCCCTGCTCGCGCAAGCCCGCAACCACGCCCGAGGCGGCATCCAGCCCATAGGTCGATCCGCCGGACAGAACCACCGCATCGATCTGCGTCACCATTTTGTCGGCCTCCAGCAGGTCGGTCTCGCGCGTGCCGGGCGCCCCGCCCATGACGCAGTAAGACCCGGTCAGGGCCTTCTCGCCGATCAGAACTGTCGATCCTGATTTCAGCGCATCGTCCTGCGCGTTTCCAACCCTGAGGCCGGGGACGTCGGTGATGAGATTTCGGGGGCCTGGCGTCATGGCGGTCTTTGTTCCAATGCGTTCGGGTAACTCGGATGGAATGGGTGGGGACGCTTCAGATGCAGCGTCCCCCGTCAACCTCCATCGCCACGCCGGTCACCATGCCGGCCTCGTCCGAGCACAGGAAACAGGCGGCGTTGGCCATGTCCTCTGGGGTGGAAAACCGGCCCAACGGGATGGTCGCCAGAAATTTCGCGCGCATCTCGGGCGTATCCTCGCCCAGAAATGACTTCAGCAGCGGGGTTTCCCCGGCCACCGGGCAGATCGCATTGACCCGGACGCCTGACGGTGCAAGCTCGACCGCCATGGTCTTGGTCGCGGTGATCATCCAGCCCTTGGAGGCATTGTACCAGTTCAGCTTCGGCCGCGGCGACAGCCCGGCGGTTGAGGCGACATTGAGAATGGCGCCCGAGCCGCGGTTTTTCATATGCGGCACCAGCGCGCGCGCGGTCAGATAAACCGATTTCATGTTCACTTTGAATACACGGTCGAAGTCCTGCTCGCTGACATCCTCCAGCGGCGTCGGCAGATGGGTGATACCGGCATTGTTGACCAGAATGTCGAGATGCCCGAACCAGCGCAGCGCCGCGTCGGCCATGTCCTGCACCGACGCGCCATCGGCCACGTCGACATGCACCGCCGTGGCGTCGGGGCCAAGGTTCTCGGCCATGGTTCGGGCCGCTTCGTGGTGGATGTCGGCGACCATGACCCGCGCGCCCTCGGCGATGAACTTGGCGGCGATCCCCGCTCCGAACCCCGATGCGCCGCCGGTGACGATTGCGGTTTTTCCCTCCAGCCTCATGACCTTGTGCCTCTCTTCCTATCGTTTGAGGAAAGAGTATCAACACGCCCGAAAGATGCCAGATTAATCGTCGGACACCTTGCCGCGCAGCGCCTTGACCTCGCCGCGTGCCTTCTTGGCGGCCAGACGGCGTTTCACCGATCCATAGGTCGGCTTGGTCGCGACGCGCCGTTTTGGCGCAACCAGCGCGCGCCCGATCAGTTCGGCCAACCGCTCGCGGGCAATCTCGCGGTTGCGCGCCTGCGACCGGGTCTCGTCGCATTGGATCACGATGGCCCCGTCCTTGCTCCAGCGCCGCCCGGCCAGCCGTTTCAGGCGGGCCTTGACCGGCCCCGGCAAAGATGGCGAGCGCTCGGCCTCGAACCGCAGCTCGACCGCCGTCGCAACCTTGTTCACATTCTGCCCGCCGGGACCCGAGGCGCGCACAAAGTTCTCGGTCAGTTCCCAGTCCTGCAGGGCGATTTCGTCGGTCACGTGCAACATGGGCCGGACCTTACAGGCCGGATGAAGAAACAAAAAGGGCCGCCCCGGCGGGACGGCCCTTCGAAAGTTCAGGAGGTCGGGTCGGTTAGATCAATCGACCAGCCAGGGCGAACGCCCAGCCAAGGGTTGCCCTAACAGGCGATCCCCCCGGTTGTTCCGACACCTCTCTCCAATCTCTTTCTCGACACTGGATCACCTCCTTTTCTATCTGTTGCGGTTGAAAACCAGCGTGCCACAAGTTGTGCCATTCTCAAAGCGTTTTTTTACGCGGGCCGAGCGGTCAGGCGGGCGACGATCACCTTGAACGGGATCAGGGCGATCAGGGCCAGCGACAGTTTCACCAGCCAGTCGGCAAAGGCCAGCGTCACCCACAAGGGCGCCTCGGGGCCGCTCAGCATGAAGGGCACCAGCTCCCACGCCCAGTTGATTGCCGCATCCGCATCGGCGCCAAAGATGGTGACCGAGGCCGAAAACGCGATGGTGAAGAACAGCGCCGTGTCCAGCGCCGAACCCACCAGTGTCGACACCAGCGGCGCGCGCCACCAGCGGCCGCCGCGAAACCGGTTGAACACCGCGACATCCGTCAGTTGCGCGATCAGGAACGCGGTTCCCGAGGCGACCGCGATGCGCAACGGAACGGCGGCATAGGTAAAGCCATCACCCTGCAGCATGATCTGGCTGCCGATCAGCGAACAGACGATGCCGGTCAGAAAGCCTGCGAAAACCACCCGTCTTGCCGCCGCCGCGCCATAGACGCGGTTCATCACATCGGTGACGAGAAACGCGATCGGATAGGTGAACGCGCCCCATGTCAGAAGGCCGTCGAGAATGAGGAACTGAACCAGAATGTTCGACGCCACCACGATGGTGGCCATGGCAAGGATGCCGGGGATATGCGCGCGTTTCATGTTGCGGGGTCCGTTTTGACAAGGGGGCGGCGACTTGGCCCGCTATTCTGCGGGCAAGGCGGTGATTTACCGGGTATGGCGCGCGGGTGCAAGTCAGTCGGGCAGAACGTATTCCACGATCTCGGTGCGTTGCAGCCAAAAGAAATTGTCGTCCGACACCATCGTGGCGCGCAACCTATCCTGGCCGTCGCGCCAGATCGCCAGCCCCTCCAGATTGTCGTGCGTCCCCGCGGATGTCGACAGCAGGGTTTCTTCGCCGCGAACCCCGTCATCACCAACGATCCACCGTCGAATACGGCTGCGGAATCCGAACAGGGCAAGATCGCGCTCAAGAACGTACAGCCGGCCGTCCGGCCCGAAGTCGGCCCCCACCGGCAGGAAACCTCCGTTCTGCTCCAACGTGAACGGTGTCGACCATTGCTGACCGTCCCACCTGTAGACCGGTATCAGCCCTTCGGCGGTGCGACTGCTTTCCGGCATCGTGTACAGCCTGCCACTGTCGTCGATGGCAAGGGCCTCGAACGAGCCGTTATTGGCCAGGCCGTCAAAGGCCTTCGGGCGCGGCAGCACGTTGGACCGCCCCCCGATCCTGTCGTATCTCGCGACCCGGTGCACCCGTTCGAACGAGACATAGATCGTCCCGTCCTGCGCGATCGCCAATCCTTCGGAATCACCGACCTTGGACGGCAGGATGCGGCTCTTGCTGGACCGGACGCGTTGGCGTGGCCCCCTGTCGATCTTGGTGATCACATCGCCGTTGCGGCGGAGTTCCGCCGTCAGGATAGTTGTCCGGTCACTCATAACGGTCATGCGTTGTCCGTCATCGGACACCTCAAGCGCCGACAGCCCTCCCAACCAAGGCGCTTCGCGCTTCCAGGTATAACTGCCCAGATGGGTGGCCTGTCTGACGTTGACAGCCTGCACCGACCCCGCCAGGCACAGGGCGGATATCAATCCGATTGCAAGACGGCGGCGCATTGGTTTGGCAAGTCAGCTAACACGTATTCACGGCGTTTCTTCGGCGGCGGCGCATTCGGGTCGGGCGGCGGCGGGTTCAGGATGTTGTTGACCCATTGCTGCGCTTCGGCGCAGCCATCCCCCTTGGGTGGCGGGTTCTGGTTGGCGCATCCCTTTGCCCCGCGCGGGCAGTTCAGCCGGACATGAAAGTGATAGTGATGCCCCCACCACGGACGGATCTTGCGCAGATAGGCCCGGTTGCCCTTTTCGTCGTTGCACATCTGCACCTTGGCGCCGGGAAACACGAAAATCCGGGCCACCCGCTTGTCCCTGGCCGCCTCCCGGATGATTGCGTGGTGATTGGACGTCCAGTTGCTGTTGACATAGGCGCCGTTGGCCCGGCGCAGCGAGATGGACGAGATGTTTTCCCGCGCGCGTCGGGTCAGGCGCAGATTATTGGCCGGCAGCATCCAGATATCGATGTCCAGCCCGATCTGGTGGCTGCGGTGGCCCGACAGCATCGGCCCGCCGCGCGGCTGGCTGATATCGCCGATATACAGCCCACCCCAGCCGCGTTGCTTGGCGGCAAACTTGCTAAGGTCCTGAATGAAGTCGATGGTTTCCGGATGCCCCCAGTTGCGGTTGCGCGACAGCCGCATGGCCTGCCAGGTCGGGCCGGTTTCCGGCAATTGCACCGACCCCGCCGCGCATCCCTTGGCATAGCTGCCGTAAGCGGCGGGTTTTTGCCGGGAGGCCTGCTGTTTTGCTCCGAACAGCTCTTTGGCGAGAGGGGCGGCACTGGTGGCGCTAGCCAGAATCGAAATCCCGACTACTGCGAAAATGCGTAATAAAATCATTGCTTCTGGTCCCCTTCCGGTCTGACCCAACGCATCAGGAACAGACCCAGAATAAACAACGCCACGATCGGAGAAACCCCCAACCGCGCGCTACCGGTGCTGACGGTGGCGATATCGATCAAAAGCGGCGCGGCAAAGGCGGTGGCACGGCCCGACAGGCCGTAAAGGCCAAAGCTTTCGACCGGTGCCTGCGGATCGGTGTGGCGCACCATCATCGACCGGCTTGCCGATTGCAGGATGCCGCCCATGCCGCCAATCAGAATGCCGCAGCCAAAAAATACCGTGTCGGGCAAGGTCGACCCTTCGGGCAGCGCGATGCCGTAAATCTGCGTTCTGTCCATCGACACGATGGTGGTGCAGACCAGGATCAGCACCCAGATCGCAACCAGGATCACCGGTCTGGGGCCGAACCGGCGATCCAGCTTGCCTCCGACCCAGGCAAAGACCGCGGAGGCGAGCACGCTGACGATGCCGAAGACGCCGATCCTGATCAGGTCCCATTCCAACACCAGCCGGGCATAGACGCCTCCGAAACTGTAAAGCCCGTTCAGCGCGTCGCGATAGAACATCGACGACCCCAGATAGGCCGTCAGGCTGGTGCGGTGGCGCAGATTCGACACCGACTGGCCCAGCAGGCGCATTGCTTCACCGAAACTGCCCTTGCGGTCGCCGCGGTCCTCGTCCCGGACCCACAGAAAATAGGGCACCATGAACAGGATGAACCATCCGGCGGTGAAAGGGCCGACAAAGCGGGTTCCCTCACGCTGCCCAGCGTCCAGACCGAACATCGGCTCCACTCCGATCAGCGTCCTGCCGTTGGGCTGCTCGACGAACAGCGCCAGCATGATCGCCAGCGACAGCAACCCGCCGAAATACCCGAACGCAAAACCCGATCCCGAGATTTCCCCCACCTCGTGTTCGTCCCCCAGATCGGGCAACTGCGAATTGATGAAGATCAGCGCATATTCGGCGCCAACAAAGCCCAGTCCAAAGGCCGACAGCATCAGCCACATGTTCGACCCGTCCGGCATCGTGTACCACAAAGCCGCAGAGCCCGCCGCATACATCACCGAAAAGGCGAGAATATAGGGGATGCGCCGCCCCGACACATCTGCAAGCGCGCCCAGAAGAGGTGCACCGAAAGCGATGATCAGACCGGTAATGGTCAGGCATCGTGCCCAAACGCTTTGCGCCCGCGCCGCTGCGTTTTGCGCATCCAGGCCGGTGCCCGCGAAATACTCGGCGGCGACACCCGCGAAATAGGGACCGAAGACAAAAGTGACCAGCAACGTATGATAGGGCTGGCTGGCCCAATCGAAGAACCACCACCCCCAAATACGCCTGCGTCTGGAAACCGCCGCCATTCCTGCCCCTCCTGCCTTTTATTCTCCTTATGCGGGCAGTGGGCGGGCCGAAGCAAGCTTTTCAATGCCCACATGCCCAATCCGGAGATCCGATTGTCATTTGAAGGCGAATTGGAAACTATTTCCACGGCTCTGGACTATTGTTCTCATGACGTGGGGTCACAGGAAAAAATGATGATATTTTCTGTACTTCCGTCAAAGTTCCGCCACAGTCGCGGTCTAGTGGCGGCGTACTCAAAAATCGTGTTTTTTGGATTCCGCTCAGTGAGGTTCCCCTCATGACGACGTTCTCAGATAGGTTGTGTGATGGTCGCCGCAAACCATCCGAAACCTCCCGCTTGACGATCAGGGGTTTTTTTCGGGCCGAACGCGGTTCGATGACCATCCTTGGCCTGTTCCTGTTCCTGATCATCCTGATCACGGTCGGGCTTGGCGTTGACCTGATGCGGTTCGAGCGGGAACGGGTTCTGTTGCAATCGACCCTCGACCGCGCGACCCTGGGGGCAGCGGATCTTGATCAGACACTCGACCCCAAGGTTGTCGTCAGGGACTATCTTGAGAAAGCGGGCCTTGGCGACCGGTTGAGGGGAGAGCCCATTGTCGAAGAGGGTTTGGGCTTTCGCAAGATTACCGCAGTGGCGGAAACTGTCGTGCCTACGCATTTCATGCATATGTCCGGCGTGGATAGCCTGAATGCGGTCGCGGGCAGCGTTGCCGAGGAATCGATCGGTGCGGTCGAGATTTCGCTGGTGCTGGATATCTCGGGGTCGATGGCGGATGCCAGCCGGGACGGCAGCACCAAGATCGCGTTGCTGCAAAGCGCGGCAAAGGATTTTGTTGATCTGCTGCTGGAAAAATCGGAAAACGACGAAACGTCGATCTCGATCGTGCCCTATGCCACTCAGGTCAACGCGGGCAAGACCCTGTTGGACCAGTTCACAAACGTCACGCAGGAACATGACTATTCCCATTGCGTGAACTTCATTCCGGAACAGTTCAGCGATACCGATCTGGATCGTGACGACAAACTGGACCGAACGGCACATTTCGATCCGTGGACGGTTTCGGAAGGTTCGATTGAAATCCCTGCCTGCCCCATTCGCGCGGGTTCGGAAATAACCGTGATGTCCAACAGCGCCACGAAACTCAAGGATCACATTGGTGCGCTTACGGCTTTGGGCAGCACCTCGATCGAGATCGGCATGAAATGGGGCGTCGCGCTGTTGGATCCCAGCATGAAGGATATCGTCAGCAATCTCAGCGGCGGTGGCGTCGTTCCGGCTGAATTCGCAAGCCGCCCGACCGAATATGACGAGGACGTGATCAAGGTGGTGATTGTCATGACGGACGGGGAAAACACCGACCAGCCATGGCTCAACCCTTCTATGCGTTCAGGCCTTTCGAATGTCTGGTACAACGCCGAGGCGGATCAGTACTCGGCGTATAAATCCAGCGGAAAACTTCGGTATTTTTGGCCTGACCGCGAATATAAAACGTATGATGGTTACGGCTATTGGAACGATTACGGCAGTGTATGGTCCGACCACCCTTACGGTGACGACGAACTTGGCGATGCCGTCCAACTCACCTATCCCGAGTTGTTCAATCGTGCGTCAATGTGGTTCAACGCCGGCCACAATCAGGCGTTTTCTCCGAGCTATCCGAACAGATGGTACACGGCAGCCGTCAATTGGATCAACGCGACCGCCAAGGATCAGCGCACCAAGAACATCTGCAGGATCGCCAAAAGACAGGGTATCATCATCTATGGAATCGCCTTCGAAGCCCCCGCGAACGGCCTGAAAGTCATCGAAAACTGCGCCAGTTCCGACAGCCATGTCTATGATGTGGACGGGCTGGATATCGAAAAGGCGTTTGTGTCCATCGCTTCCTCGATCCAGAAACTGCGCCTGACGCAGTGACACGCACATGCAGGGTTGCTCTTTTGGCCGGGGCTGCTTAGGTCTCGGCTAATCTGAAAACGGAGTACCCATGCTGTCGCTGATCCAAATCCTGCTTTTGATTCTGGACATTGTCTGGTTCTTCATTCTGGCGCATGTGATCATGAGCTGGCTGATCAATTTTCAGGTCCTGAACCTGCACCAGCAATTCGTGGCGCAGATCTGGTATGGGCTGAACCGCATACTTGAGCCGATTTATGGACCCATCCGCCGTATCCTGCCGCCGATGGGCGGCATCGACCTGACGCCGCTCGTGGTGCTGATCGGCGTCTATGCGCTGCGGATCGTCATCGTGAACAACGCGGTCTATTTTTATTGAACGCTCCGGGGCCTTGTTCACTGAATCTTAGTATGTGAAACTGCCCGCCAAGAGCAGACCGACAAGATTTGAACAGGGCCACCCGAACATGCTGGACGCCGCGCCACTGCTGCGAGATGTCTTTGGATTCGATGAATTCCGCGCCGGTCAGGCGGAAATCGTCGATGCGGTGACAGCGGGCGAAAACGTGCTGGCCATCATGCCGACCGGCGGTGGCAAGTCGCTCTGTTTCCAGCTTCCGGCGCTGATGCGCGATGGGGTGACGGTCGTCATCTCGCCGCTCATCGCCCTGATGCGCGATCAGGTCCGCGCCCTGCAAGAGGCCGGAGTCGAGGCCGGGGCGCTGACCTCGGGCAACACGGCCGAGGAAACCGATGCGGTCTGGGACGCGCTCGAGGCGGGGCGGCTGAAACTTCTCTACATGGCGCCGGAACGGCTGGCGGCGGGCTCTGCCATGGGCATGTTGCGTCGGATCGGCGTTAGCTTCATCGCCGTGGACGAGGCCCATTGCGTCAGCCAGTGGGGTCACGATTTCCGCCCCGACTACCTGCGGATCGGAGAGTTGCGGCGTGCACTCGGCGTGCCCCTGGCCGCCTTCACCGCCACGGCGGATGCCGAAACCCGGGACGAGATCGTCGAAAAGCTGTTCGACGGGCAATCCCCCCGCACCTTTCTGCGCGGGTTCGACCGGCCCAACATCCATCTGGCCTTCGCCGCCAAGGACAGCCCGCGCCGGCAGATCCTCGATTTTGCCGAAGCGCGCCGGGGCCAGTCCGGCATCGTCTATTGCGGCACCCGCAACAAGACCGAGGTGCTGGCCCGCGCGCTGCGCGAGGATGGTCACAACGCCTGCCACTATCACGGCGGGATGGAGGCCGAGGACCGCCGCATCGTCGAAACCCGCTTTGCCCGCGAGGACGGGTTGATCGTGGTGGCCACCGTTGCCTTCGGCATGGGTATCGACAAGCCCGACATCCGCTGGGTCGCCCATGCCGACCTGCCCAAATCGATCGAGGCCTATTACCAGGAAATCGGCCGCGCCGGGCGTGATGGCGCGCCGGCCGAAACCCTGACCCTGTTCGGCCCCGACGATATTCGCCTGCGCCGGTCCCAGATCGACGAGGGGCTGGCCCCGCCCGGACGCCGCGCTGCCGATCATGCGCGGCTCAACGCCCTGCTGGGACTGGCCGAGGCGCTGGATTGCCGGCGTCAGACCCTGCTGGGTTATTTCGGAGAGCAGGCGGAGCCTTGCGGCAAATGCGACCTCTGCGACAGCCCGGCGGATGTGTTCGACGGCACCACCCCGGTGCGCATGGCGCTGTCGGCCATATTGCGGACCGAGGAATGGTTTGGCGCCGGTCACCTGATCGACATCCTGACCGGTAATGAAACCGACAAGATACGCGCCCGCCGACATGATAACCTGCCCACCTATGGCGTCGGCAAGGCCTGGACGCGCCCTCAGTGGCAGGCGATTTTCCGGCAGATGATGGGCCACGATCTGATCCGTCCCGACCCCGAACGCCACGGTGCTCTGCGCATGACCGAGGCCGCCAGACCGATCCTCAAGGCCGAAGCAACGATCCGCCTGCGCAAGGACACGATCAACAAGGCCACCCGCCGCCCCGCGGTCAGAACGATGGTCAGCGAAGAGGACGCGCCGCTGCTGTCGGCGCTCAAGGCCAGGCGCCGTGCGCTGGCCGAAGCCGCCCGCGTGCCCGCCTATGTTATTTTCCCCGACCGGACGCTGATCGAAATGGCCGAGCGGCGGCCGCAATCGCTTGACGACATGGCCCGCGTCAGCGGTGTCGGCGCGAAAAAACTCGAGCGCTATGGCGCGACCTTTCTGGAGGTTATTTCCGGCGACGCGGCGGCGCTGCATCCGGCGCGGCGCAAACTGGCCGGTCGGGAAACGGCGGGGGTCTATGACCGGCTGCTCGAGGTGCAGTCGGAGCTGGCGCGCGGCCCCGAGGGTATCGACAAGCCGCTGACCTGCTCCGCTTCGCAACTGGCAAAGGTGGCGCAACTGCGCCCCGACGACACGCGGACGCTGGAACAGGTGCTGGGCGAACGCCGTGCGGAACGGTTCGGCGCCGCCTTTCTGGACGTCCTGCGGGCAGCGGGCTAGATACGTCCGAATGGCAGGAACCAAAGGGGGCGGATATGCTGGTGGTGATCTCTCCGGCCAAGCGGCTGGACTGGGCGGAACGGGATGTCGCGGTGACCGAACCCGCCTTCCAGGCGGATGCGGTCCGGCTGGCAAAAACCGCCCGCAACCTGACGCTGGGCGATTTGAAGAAACTGATGAGCCTCAGCGACGATCTGGCCCGCCTGAACCGCGACCGCTTTCAGGTTTTTGCCGACGCCCCCTCTGACGATGTTACCCGCCCGGCCGCGCTGGCCTTTGCCGGTGACACCTATCAGGGCCTGGAAGCCGCATCGCTCGACGCCGAGGAAATGAATTGGGCGCAGGATCACCTGCGCATTCTTTCCGGGCTTTACGGCGTGTTGCGGCCCCTCGATGCCATGCAGGCCTATCGGCTTGAAATGGGCAGCAGGCTGAAAACCCGGCGCGGAAAGAACCTGTATGAATATTGGCGCGACCAGCTCAGCAAGGCGCTCAACCATCAGGCCGACCGGATCGGCACCGACATTCTGGTCAACTGCGCCAGCCAGGAATATTTCGGCGCGGTCGATCTCAAGGCGCTCAAACTGCGTGTGATCACCCCCGTTTTCATGGAGGACAAGGACGGCGCGCCCAAAATCGTCAGCTTCTTTGCCAAGAAGGCGCGTGGCGCGATGGCGCGATATGTGATTCAGCACCGGCTGACCGACCCGGCCTCGCTTACCGATTTCGACACCGGCGGATATGTCCACCGTCCCGACCTGTCCGAACCCGACAGGCCGGTCTTTGTGCGCCCCTATCAGGCGGGGCCGGACAGCATTGACGGATCATAGGACACCAGCTCGACGGTGTTGCCCTCGGGGTCCTGCGTAAAGATGCCCCGCCAGCCGATCCAGCCGAACTGTTCCACCCGATAGGGCTGGCCGATGCGATCGTACCAGCGCATCACCGCCGCCTGCTCGTCGAACGGCAGCGACAGCGCGATATGGTGCAATGCCGAACTGCCGCCCGTGACCGGCCCGCCACGGGATGCGGCGCCGTCATCGAACAGCGCCAGCACGGTGGTATGCCCGCCGAACCCCTCGGCGATCCGGAAAAAGGTGATGGCGCTGTTATGGTCGCCATTCAGCCGCTCCAACCCGATCACGGTTTCATAGAATGCAACCATTGCCGCCATATCGGCGCAACGGATGGCGATTTCACCCAGGGCTCTGGGCCGGAATCCTCGGTCTTCGGTCATGGGGCAAGGCTATGCCCGGTCAGGCCGGTGGGCAAGCCGTCGAGACGTCAGGCGGGGTCACCGGGCGGGCGTCGGGCGGCTGATACGCGACGATCTTGTCGTGGATCAGTGCCTTGTGCAGCGGCTTGGTCAGATGGTGATCCAGACCGGCTGCCAGAATCTCTTCGGTGTCGCAGGCCATGGCATGCGCGGTCAGCGCGACGATGGGCACGCGCCGCCCGCTTTTGGCTTCCAATCGGCGGATTTCGCCGGTGGCCTGTTTGCCGTCCATCTTCGGCATCGAAATATCCATGAAAATCAGGTCGGGTGCGAATTCGGCAAAGGCCTCCACGGCTTCCTGACCATCGCCTGCAAACCGCAGATCGATATCCAGATCCTTGATCATCCTGCTCAGAACCAGCCGGTTGGTCCTGTTGTCCTCAGCCGCCAGAATCCGCATGGCGCGGCGCTGTTGCAGGGGCGCGTCCCGCTCAGGCCCGGCAACCGTTTGCCCACGGGTATCCGGCACCCGAATCCGATCAAACACCGAGGCGCCCAGCGCGTCGAGGCGCGAAAAAAGCTCTGCCCGGAGGACCGGTTTTTGCATGACCCCCTGTATCAGATGCCGATCCGCATCGCCGCGAACCGCGCCGGGATTCGCGGTCACGATGACGATCGGCACCTCATTCCACCCCCGCTCGCGCATCAGGCGCGCCATTTCCATCCCCTCAAGATCGGGCATGTGGTGATCGCTGAGGATCAGATCGACGCTGTCATCCAGTCGTTCCAGCGCTTCGACCCCCGACTGGCATACCGTCACCTTCGCTCCCAATCTGCCAAGCTGTTTTGCCAGAATGGCCCGGTTGACCGCCAGATCGTCCACCACCATGACGTGATGCAGACGCTCCTTCAGGCAGGGTGGCACCGGTTGCGGTCCCTCGGCTGTGGGCAGGGTGATCCGGAACCCGAAACAGGCGCCTTGTCCCTCCTCGCTTTCGACCCAGATCTTACCGTCCATCATCTCGATCAGCCGCCGGGAAATGGACAGCCCCAACCCGGTGCCTTCGAAGGCGCGGTTGCGTTGGTCACAGACCTGGTTGAACTCTCCGAATATGTGGCCGATCTTCGATTCGGCGATACCGATCCCGGTATCCTCGACCGCCACATGGATGGAGCATGTTCCGTTTTCGGGATCAGGAACCCCGGTGACCCGGATCAGCACATGGCCCTTTGCGGTGAATTTCACCGCATTGCCCATCAGATTCGTCAGCACCTGTCGGATACGGCCGGGGTCGCCGACAAACAGCGTCGGCAGGAACAGGTCATAATCCACCAGAAACGACAGACCCTTTTCCCGGATCGTCGGCTGCAACAGCATGACGATTTCGTGGATGCAACGCTCAAGATCGAAGCTTTCGGGATACAGCACCAGCCTGTCAGCCTCGATCTTGGAATAGTCCAGCACGTCGTTGATGATGACCAGCAACGCCTCGCCCGAGTTCCGGATCGTGTCGACATAGGTCTGCTGTTCCTCGTCCAGCGCGGTATCGGTCAGCAGTTCCGACATGCCGACGATCCCGTTCATCGGCGTGCGGATCTCATGGCTCATATTGGCCAGAAAGGCGGATTTCGCGCGGTTCGCCGCCTCGGCCTTTTCCCGGGCCGAGTGCAACTCGGCCTCATGACGGACGGACGCGGTAATGTTGAGCGCCAGGCTGACGACGTCGCCGCCGTGTCCGCGCTGGTCGATCAGCTTGATATACTGTTGGTTCCACAACTGAATCACGGTGGACTCGGGACTGGCCGACAGCCAGCGTTGACGCATCGTGTCGCGCCATTCGGATGCGGGCTGCACGCCCAGGTCGACCAGCCCTTCATCCGTCATGATCTCAAGAAGGCGCATATAGGATATGCCGGGCGCGACCTCGTCCAGACCGTCGAACACGCTCAGATAGGCGGCATTGGCGCCGATCAGCCGGTGTTCGGCGTCGAAAAAGGCAAACCCGTCCTGAATGGTCTGAATCGAATGCCACAACCGGCGTTCCGCCACCTCGATCTTGGCGTTGGCGACCGTCAGGTCGGATTTTACTTTTTCGTTCTCGTGTCGCACGGTGGCGACTTCGGCCCGGGTCTCGCCGATCTGCTTGGTCAGCGCCATCGCATGCTGGCCAAGTTTGCGGTTTGCGGCGGACAATTCCGCCTGTTTGAGGTCCAGCAGACGCTCGGCGGCCAGTCGCGCGCGGCGTTCCTCGGCCAATTTTCCGGCAAGGCTCATTGAACGGGTTCCCTGACAATCCTGGACCAGCATGAGGTGGTTTGGTGAAAAACTGTTTAAATGCGCCCGCCCTCTCTCCGGCGTTGCAATGACCCGGTTGCCCGTGTCACCCTGAGACCAAACAGGAGGTCGCCATGCGCCGCTTTGCACTCTTCTCAATTTCCTTGATTTTGCTGAGCTTTTCCGGGGCGGCCGGCCTGCTTGCGCAATCCGGCACGGCTGAATTCCGCTATGTCGTTACCCGTGGTGCCGATTTCTTTGGCTCGGATCTGGACGGTCTGTTCGACACCGACCTGCTGTCCTGCGTTCGGGCCTGCTCGTCCAATGACAGATGCATGGCCTTCACCTACAACACCCGGTCGAACGCTTGTTTCCCGAAAACCGGTGTGACTCGTCAGGAACCCTATAAAGGCGCGGTTTCGGCGCAAAAGGTCGCCACAGACGCGGATGTGCAGGCCCGGGCCGGCACCCGCGCGGCCGAACTTGCGTTTCTGAAAGACGACGACTTGACGCGCGCGCGCAATCAGGCGCGCGATCTCGGCCTGAGCCACCCCGGCGGCGGGCTTGATCTGGATTCGGTTCTGGCGGCGGCGAGGGCCGCGGATACGCCCCTGCAGGCGATGCAATGGATGGGCATCGCCGTGTCGCTCAGCGATCAGGGTGCGTTGTGGACAGACTATGCGCGGTTGCTGCTCGACATCCGCGCCGATGACCGGCAGCGCAGACGCGACAATGCCGAACGGTCCCTGAATGCGGCCGTCAACGGGTACCTGCGGGCAGAAACCCCGCCGGCGCAGGTCAATGCCCTGTCGGCGATGGCCGACGCGCTGGAGCGCAACGACCGGGGCCGCGACATGGTGTCGGCGCTGCGGCTGGCCTCTGATCTGCACCCGCGCGCCGATATTCTGGCCGAGCTTGCTACGGCGGTGGCGAAATATGGTTTCCGTGTCACCGAAACCACTGTCGAAAGCGATGCGTCCCGGCCCCGCATCTGCACCGAATTCTCGGAGCAGCTGGTGCAGGCCGGTGTCGATTACGAACCCTTCGTGCAACTGCCCGAACCGCAACTGGTGGTGCAGGCCGAGGGCCGTCAGCTTTGTGTGGACGGGGTCGAGCATGGCAAGCGCTATCGCCTTGTCCTCCGGCAGGGCCTGCCCGCCGCCTCGGGCGAGGCGCTGATCAGGGACGTGGACCTGACCCACTATGTCCGCGACCGTACGCCGTCGGTGCGGTTTCCGGGCCGCAGCTATGTCCTGCCCAAGGCCGCCGACGCGGCGCTGCCGGTCGAGACCGTCAACCTGACCGGCGTCGACCTCCAACTTCGCCGGATCAGCGACCGTAACCTGCTGCGCGCGGTGCAGGAAGGCTTCTTTGGCCGCCCGCTGAGCCATTGGCAGGATCAGCAGTTTTCCTCGGAGATCGCGCAGGAAGTCTGGACCGGCACCGCCCGGGTGCAATCCGAGCTTAACCGTGACATGACCTCGCGCCTGCCGATGGGGGAAGCGATCGCCGGGCAGCCGGCAGGTATTTATGCGCTCACCGCGCGGGTGCCGGGTGCCGATCCCTATGACGATCCCGGCGCGACCCAGTGGTTTGTACTGACCGATCTGGGCCTCAGCTCGATGTTGGGTGCTGACGGGCTGCATGTGGGCATTCGCGGCCTCGGTGACGCCATACCGCGCGAGGGTGTCGAGGTTTCGCTGATCTCGCGGGCCAATGCGGTGATCGCCAGTGCCACCACCGATGCCGATGGCTATGTCCGGTTCGATCCCGGCCTGACGCGTGGGCGCGGGGCGGCGGCCCCGGCGCTTGTTCTCGCGGCGGATGGCGAGCGGGATTTTTCCTTTCTGTCGCTCACCGATCCCGCCTTCGGCCTGTCCGATCGCGGGGTCGAGGGCCGCGCGCCCGCCGGGCCGGTCGATGTATTCCTGACCACCGATCGCGGCGCCTACCGCGCGGGCGAGATCATCCACGTCACCGCGCTGACCCGGGACGACCGGGCGCAGGCAGTCGAGGGGCTGCCGCTGACCGCCATCCTTAGCCGTCCCGACGGGGTCGAATACCGCCGGTCGGTCTCGGACGGGGGCAGGGCAGGCGGCCATGTCTTTGCTCTGCCGGTTGCCCCGGACGTTCCGCGCGGCACTTGGCGGATCGAGCTCAGAACCGATCCGCAGGGCCCGGCGCTGGTCAGCCAGACCGTGCTGGTCGAGGATTTCCTGCCCGAACGCATCGACTTTGACCTGGCCCTGCCAGGCGCCCCCCTGCGCCCCGGCGACAGCCCGCCCTTGCGGATCGAGGCCAGATATCTCTTTGGCGCGCCGGGTTCGGACCTGACCATCGACGGGCAGGTGGTGGTCAGCGCCGCTGGAACCGTCGCGGGATTTGAGGGTTACCGTTTTGGCCGCTATGACGCGCCGGTCTCGGCCCAGTCCAGCCAGTTCGGCGGCGACCGAACCGATGCGCAGGGGCTGGCGACAGTTGCGGTAGAAATCCCCACCGCCGACGCGCCCGGAAAACCGCTCGAGGCGACGGTGATTGCCCGTCTGGCCGACGGCTCGGGCCGCCCGGTCGAACGCCGCCTGACCGCTCCGGTCCTGCCGCAGACCCCGGTGATCGGTATCAAGCCGCTGTTCGACGAGGTGGTGGCCGAAGGGGCCGAGGCCTCGTTTCAGGTCGTCGCATTGTCGCCCGACCTGACGCCCGCACCCATGCGCGTGCGCTGGACCCTGAACCGGGTCGAGACCCGCTATCAATGGTATCAGCTCTACGGCAACTGGAACTGGGAACCCACCACGCGCCGCACCCGTATCACCACGGGCGAGGCCGATCTGGGCACTGAACCTCTGCCGCTCAGCCAGCCGGTCGATTGGGGCCGCTATGAACTGGTGATCGAACGCCTTGACGGTGCCTATACCGCCGCAGCGGTGGATTTCCTCGCCGGCTGGTATCGGGCGGCGGATGCCACCGTCACACCCGACCGGCTGGAGATGTCGCTCGACCGTGACAGCTATCGCCCCGGTGACACCGCGCAGCTTCGGATCGTGCCGCGCATGGCGGGTATCGCGCAGATCGCGGTGATGTCGAACAAGGTGATCTCGCGCCAGACGGTCGAGGTGCCCGAGGGTGTCAGCGTCATCCCTCTGCCGGTTACCGAGGACTGGGGCGCGGGCGCATACGTGACCGCGACCGTGATCCGCCCGATGGATGTTTCGGCCGGTCAGAACCCCGCCCGCGCGCTGGGCGTGGCCCACGCCACTGTTGCGCCGGTCGGGCGGGAACTTGCGGTGTCGATTGAGGTGCCGCCGGTTGCCGAGCCGCGCCAGACCCAGCAGGCCCGCGTCAGGGTCGATGGCGCCGCCGAGGGCGAGCAGGTCTGGCTGACGCTGGCGGCGGTCGATGTGGGCATCCTGAACCTCACCGGTTTCAACAGCCCCGATCCCGGAGGGTACTATTTCGGCCAGCGCCGCCTGGGGGTTGAGTTGCGCGACGTCTATGGCCGCCTCATCGACGGCATGAACGGTGCGATGGGAACCGTGCGCTCTGGCGGGGACAGTGATTTGGGGCTGCGTATGCAATCGCCGCCTCCGACGCAGGATCTGATGGCGGTGTTCTCCGGCCCGGTGGAACTGGACGCCAACCGCGAGGCGGTGATCGACCTGCCCCTGCCCGCCTTCAACGGCACCGTGCGTCTGATGGCGGTCGCCTGGTCGTCCCGCGCCGTGGGGCAGGCTGAGGCCGAGATGATCGTGCGCGACCCGGTGGTGGTAACCGCCAGCCTGCCGCGCTTTCTGGCCCCCGGCGACACCGGCCGGCTGCGTCTGGAAATCGTCCATGCCGACGGTCCTGCCGGGGATATGGGGCTGAACCTGTCCGTGCCGGACGCTTTGGAACTGGGGGATTCCCCGGCCAGCTTCACGCTGAAAGAGGGGGCCACGGCGGTATTCGAAATTCCTTTGCGCGCCGTGGCGCTGGGCGATCCGTCAATTGATGTCGCCGTCACAACGCCCGACGGCCGCGCTTTGACCCAATCGCAGACCCTGCCGGTACGCGCCAACGATCCGGTCGTGGCCCAAACGCGCCGCTTTGCGCTGGGCGCTGGCGACAGCTTCCTGTTCTCGGACGATGTCTTTGCCGGGCTGCAACCCGGGTCCGGCAAGGCCATCCTGTCCGCCGGGCCACTGGCGCGGTTCGACGCGCCGGGCCTGCTGGACCGGCTCGACCGCTACCCCTATGGGTGCACCGAACAGGTCACCAGCCAGGCCCTGCCGTTGCTCTATCTGTCCTCGGTGGCGCAGGCCACGGGGCTGGGTAACGGCCCGGCGGTGTCGGGCCGGATCGACGCTGCGATCCGCCGCGTTCTGGCCCGGCAGGCCGGCAACGGTGCCTTTGGTCTGTGGCGCGCCGACAGCGGCGACTTCTGGCTCGACGCCTATGTCAGCGATTTCCTGTCCCGCGCCCGCGCGCAGGGCCATGCGGTGCCGGATCTCGCCTTTGCGCAGGCGATGGACAATCTGCGCAACCGCATCAACTATGCCCCCGATTTCGACGAGGGCGGCGGGGATATTGCCTATGCCCTGATGGTACTGGCGCGCGAAGGCGCGGCAGCGATGGGCGATCTGCGCTATTATGCCGATGTCAAGGGCGAGGCATTCTCGACCCCGCTGGCGGCGGCGCAGCTGGGCGCGGCGCTGGCGGCTTACGGTGACCAGACCCGCGCCGATGCCATGTTCGCCCGCGCCGCGCGCCTGGTCGCCGACCGGCCCCCGCGCACCGAAACGCTCTGGCGCGCCGATTATGGCACGCCGCTGCGCGATGCTGCCGGGGTGCTGGCCCTGGCCACCGAGGCGGGCAGCGCCGCCATCGACCGCGATGCTCTCGTGACCCGGATCAGCGCCGAGACCGGCACGCTCTCGACGCAAGAGGCGGCCTGGTCCCTGCTGGCCGCACACGCTCTGGTGCGGGTGCCCGAAGGGTCCGGCCTGCGCGTGAACGGTGGCTCGGTGGAGGGTCCTTTCGTGCAGGTTCTCGACGGGGCCACGGACGAGACGCTCAACATCACCGCCACCGATGGCCAGAGCACCGACATCACCCTCACCGTTTCGGGTGTGCCCGAGGTTGCACCCCAGGCGGGCGGCTCCGGCTATTCCATCACCCGCCAGTATTTCTCGATGGAGGGCGCGCCGCTCGACCGCCGCGACTTTGCCATGGGCGAACGTTTCGTGGCTGTGCTGACGGTGAAGCCATTCGAGGATGGCGGCGCGCGGCTGATGATCGACGACCCGCTGCCGGCAGGGATCGAGATCGACAATCCCAACCTTCTGCGCTCGGGCGACGTGCGTGCGCTCGACTGGCTGAACCTCTCCGAGGCGACCCATGCCGAGTTCCGTTCCGACCGGTTCCTCGCGGCGGTGGACCGGTTCGGCCTCGACCCGGTGACGCTGGCCTATGTCGGCCGGGCGGTCACCCCGGGCCGCTTCCACCATCCGGCGGCCTCGGTCGAGGATATGTACCGCCCCCGCAACCGAGCCTGGACCGGCGCCGGGCAGGTCGTGGTGCGATGACCGGGCGCAAGGCCGTCGCCTCGGCCCATTGGCGGCGGCTCGACATGGAGGGCACCGACCGCTGCACCCTGTCGCGGCTGGACCAGGGCTGGATGCTGGTCGGTCAGGCGCTGTGGCATGACGACGGTATCGACGCCAACCTGACCTATGACGTGCGCTGCGATCCCGACTGGTACAGCCTGTCGGCGGATGTGGCGGGTCATGTTGGCGGGCGCGCCATCGCCATGCGCCTGCATCGCGGCCCGCAGGGCTGGCTGCTGAACGACGAGATGCAGGACAACACCGCCAACTGCCACGACCTCGACCTCAGCTTCACCCCGGCCACCAACCTGCTGCCGCTGCGCCGCCTGTCGCTGGACAAGGGCCAAAGCGTGCATATCAGCGCCGCCTGGCTGACACCCGGCTTCGGCATGCTGGCGCGGCTGGACCAGATCTATACCCGCATCGACGCCACGGGCATCCGCTACAGCTCGCCGAATTTCGAGGCCGAGCTCGAGGTGCACGCCTCGGGCTTCGTCACCGACTATCCGGGCCTGTGGGAGGGATGGGTCGATGGCTAGGTCTGCGCGCCTCTGGCTTGGCCTCGCGGTCGCGCTGTATCTTGCCGGTCTTGCACGTGACGCGGCGGATGACTGGATCGACCGCACCGACCTGCCGCCGGTTCTGGCCGAAACCTCGGTCGAGATACGCGACCGCGCCGGCACGTTGCTACGGGCCTATCCGGTGGCGGACGGCCTGTGGCGGCTGCGGCCGGGGCCGGTCGATCCGGGCTTTGTTGCGATGCTGATCCGATACGAGGACAAACGCTTCTGGACCCATTCCGGTGTCGATCCGCTGGCGATGATCCGCGCCGCCGCGCAGGCGCTCGGAAACCGGCGGGCGGTGTCGGGCGGCTCGACCCTGACAATGCAGGTGGCGCGGCTGCTGGAAAACGGCCCGACGGGACGGTGGCGCGGCAAGCTGCGCCAGATCCGGGTGGCGCTGGCGCTGGAACGGCGGCTGAGCAAGCAGGAAATCCTCGACCTCTACCTGACCCACGCCCCCTATGGTGGCAACCTCGAAGGCGTGCGCGCCGCCACTCTGGCATGGTTCGGCAGGGAGCCGCGCCGCCTGACCCCGGCGCAATCCGCGCTGCTGGTGGCCCTGCCGCAATCGCCCGAAACCCGCAGGCCCGACCGGCATCACCTTGCCGCGACGCGGGCACGGGACCGGGTGCTGCACAGGATGGCCGATCAGAACGCGCTGCCGCAGCCCGAAATGCGGGCCGCCCTTACCGAACCGGTTCCGGTGAAACTGCGCCCCTTTCCGCAATTGGCCGCCCATCTGGCGGATCGCGCGGTGTCCGCATCGGCCGCATCGCCGGTCCACGACCTGACCATTGATGCGCGGCTGCAAGCCGAACTCGAACCGCTGATCGCCCGCGCCGCCACCGGGGCCGGGCCACGCGTATCCGGCGCGCTGGTGGTTGCCGATCACACCAGCGGAGACATCCTCGCTTCGGTCGGCTCCGCCGGATATGGCGATGCGCGGCGCGGCTTCGTCGACATGACCACCGCGCTGCGTTCGCCGGGTTCGACCCTGAAACCGCTGGTCTACGGGCTGGCCTTCGATCAGGGCATGGCTCATCCCGAAACCCTGATCCATGACGGCCCGGTGATGTTCGGGCGCTATTCCCCGCGCAATTTCGACGGCGTGTTCCGGGGCGATGTGCGGGTGCGTGAGGCGTTGCAGATGTCGCTCAATATCCCCGTCGTGCGCCTGACCCATGCGCTGGGGCCCGGCCGGGTCATGGCCGCGCTGAACCGCGCGGGAACCCGCCCGCGCCTCGCCGGCGGCGCGCCGGGGCTGGCGGTGTCACTGGGGGGCGTGGGGATCACCCTGCGCGATCTGGTGCAGCTTTATGCCGTCCTTGCGGCGGGAGGGCAGGGGCCGTTGCTGCGCGACCGGCTGACCGGCCCGGCGGGCAGCACCGCGCGGGTGATCTCGGATGTCGCCGCCTGGCAGGTCGGCGACATACTGGCGGGCCTCGCGCCGCCACCGGGCGCGCCGGGCAACGTTCTGGCCTACAAGACCGGCACCTCCTACGGTCACCGCGATGCCTGGGCCATCGGTTATGACGGGCGGCACGTGATCGGTGTCTGGCTGGGCCGCGCCGACGGCACCCCGGTGCCGGGCGCCTTTGGCGGCGATCTGGCGGCGCCCGTGCTGTTCGAGGCATTCGGACGCCTGAAACCCGCCTTCGACCCGCTGCCGCCTCCGCCGCCCGCGACCCTGATCGTCGGCGCCGCCGAACTGCCGCCGCCCCTGCAGCGGTTTCGGCCTCGTTCGGCGGCGTTCCGGGCCGCTGCCGACGCGCCGCAACTGCTGTTCCCGCCCGACGGCGCGCGGCTGGCAAGCCTGGGCGCGTCGCTGACCGTGAAACTGCGCGGCGGGCAGGGGCCTTATTCGCTGCTGGCCGATGGCCGTCCCGTCGCCACCGGCATCCGGCAGCGCGAGTTCGAAATTCCAAGCCCGGGCCGGGGATATGCCTCGCTTGTTCTCGTGGATGCCAAAGGCCGGTCGGACCGGATTTTCATCGAAATCGATTGAAAGGGAGAGTTTCATGAAACGCCTGATTGCAGCGCTTGCGGCCAGCTTTGCCGCGACTTCCGCTCTTGCCGATTGCGCCACCGACGCACAGATCGACGCCTTTGTCGCGGATTACCTGTCGAACAGGCCGGCCGCGGCATTGATCCGGGACGGCAGCATGGAGGACGCGCACTGTACCCAGGCCAAACTGGCCGCCGCGCTGACGCCGCATCTGGGGCCGCTTGTCGGCTACAAGGCAGGGCTGACCAGCAAACCCGCTCAGGACCGGTTCGGCGTCAGCGAGCCGGTCCGGGGCGTTCTCTATCGGGACATGATGTTGCCCGACGGGGCCGAGGTGCCCGCCAACTGGGGCACACGCCCGGTGTTCGAGGCCGATCTGATCCTGGTGGTGGGGGACGAGGGCATCAATCAGGCCGCGACGCCGGACGAGGTGATGGCCCATATCTCCGCGGTGCACCCGTTCATCGAACTGCCCGACCTGATTTTGGCCGAGGGCGAACCGATCACCGCCGTCACTCTGACCGCCATTGGCGTCGGCTCCAGGCTCGGCGTCATGGGGGCCGAGATCCCGGTTGACGATCCCGCCGCCATGTCGCGGGCGCTGGCCGCCATGCAGGTGATACTGCGCGCGGCGGATGGCGAGGTTCTGGCCACGGCCCCGGGAACGGCGGTTCTGGGCCATCCGGCGAATTCCGTCCTGTGGCTGATATCCAAGGGGATCGCGTTCAGGCCCGGTGACCTGATTTCCGTCGGCTCCTTCGGCCCGCTGGTGCCGCCCGTCAAAGGCAAGGGCGGGGCCTCGGCCAGCTATATCGGCCTGCCCGGCGATCCCACGGTCAGCGTGGTGTTCAAGTAACCGGGATCAGTGCCGCCCCTCGCGCAGCCATCCGGCCAGCAGAAAGCCCGAGGCCAGCAACAGCACCAGCCACGGCGGCAACAGCCCCGCCTGCGTGACATCACGTGTTTCATAGGCCCCGCGCGGGGTCAGCCCGATCCAGCCCCGGCCCGAGGCGGGCCGCCCTTCGCGCACCGAACGGATCGCGGGCAGGCCATCCTCCAGCCGCATGACCCCGCCGCGCAGCCCGGCCAGAACCGGCGCGACGATCTCACCGGTGGCAATCGTTTGCTCGAACTCCTTCGGCGCGGCTGGGCCCAGACCGATCACCGCTTCGCGCTCGCCCTCGCGCAGGCGATAAAGCCCGATCTCGGGGCCGAAATACCGGGCCTCGTAACGTCCGGGAGAGACTTCTTCCAGCGTCAGTTCCTCCGTTTCGCCATTGGGCCGGGTCACCGTCAGCGGCCCGACCCCGTTCTCAAGCGTGCGGCGGATGATGCGCATGGACTGGCCGGTGGCCTCGGCCCACAGCGCCTCTTCCTCAAGCTCGGGCTCTTTCATCATCCAGTGCGCCAGCCGCCGCAGCAGCTCCAGCTGCGGCCCGCCGCCTTCGTATCCGCGGCTCCAGAGCCACGCGTGGTCCGAGGCCAGCAGCGCCACGCGGCCCTCGCCGACCCGGTCCAGAACCAGCAGCGGACGGTCCTGGACCCCCGTCATCAGCACGTCGCCGGTGCGATCGTGTACGTCGATCTGGCGCAGCCACGCGCCCCAATCCTCCGGGTCGCCCAGATCGGCGCTCACCGGATGGCGGCGGCCCAGATCGGACACTTTCGGTACATAGCGCTCCTCGAACACCCGCGCCGTGGGCTGGGCGGGCAGGATTGGCGCAAGCGGCGACCGAAAGATCGAGTCTGCGGTGGCGAAATCCGGTCCCGCCGCCACCAGAACGGCGCCGCCCTTGTTCACATAGTCGGTGACGTTGTCCAGATAGATGGCGGGCAGGATGCCGCGCCGCTTGTAGCGGTCAAAGATGATCAGGTCGAAATCGTCGATCTTTTCCAGAAACAGTTCGCGGGTTGGAAAGGCGATCAGGCTCAGCTCGTCCACCGGCACGCCGTCCTGCTTTTCCGGCGGGCGCAGGATGGTGAAATGCACCAGATCGACCGAACTGTCCGATTTCAGCAGGTTGCGCCACGTGCGCCCGCCCGGATGCGGCTCGCCCGACACCAGCAGCACCCGCAGCCGGTCGCGCACCCCGTTCATCTGGATCAGCGCGGTGTTGTTGCGGTCGGTCAATTCGCCCTCGGAAGCCGGCACCGTGAACTGGATCACGTTGCGCCCGCCATGCGGCAGGGTGATCGGCACCTCGATATCCTGCCCGATCGGCAGGTCGAACCGTTCCGGCTCGCCCCCGTCGACCGAAAGCTCCAGCGGCGCAACCGCGCGCCCGGCGGGGGCGTCGCCGCTGTCCTCGATGCGCAGGGTCAGGGTCACCGGCTCGTCAATGATGGCAAAGGCCGGCGCATTTCTGACGATCAGCCGTCGGTCCCAGTCCCCGGCCCGGCCCGTCAGCAGCAGATGCATCGGCGCGGGCAGGTCGGGGGCCTGACCGGCGTCGTGGATCAGGCCATCCGACAGGGCGATGATCCCGGCGATGCGGGCGCGCGGCTCCTCGGCCAGCGCCTCGGTCAGCGCCCTCATCACCTGTGTGCCCTCGTCGCCCTCGCCATCGCCGACGCGGATGCGGCGCAGTTCGGTATTGTCGCGCGCCTCGATGACTGCGGCCAGCCTTTCGGCGGCTTCAACGGTCTGGTCCTGCCGGTCCGACAGCTTCTGACTGGCGCTTTCGTCCTCGATCATCAGCACGATGTCAGTCAGCGGTGCGCGATCCTCGATCTGATAGACCGGCCCGGTCAGCGCCGCGACCAGGATCAGCGCCGCCAGACCGCGTAGCGCCCAGCCCGACAAACCCCGCCACAGCGCCAGAACGATCCCGGTCAGCGCCAGCGCGGCCACCACGGTCAGAACCGGCCAGGGGATCAGAGGATCGAATATGACGGTTCCTGTCATTGTCCCAACCTGTCCAGCAGAGCAGGCACATGCACCTGATCGGATTTGTAGTTGCCGGTGAGCACATGCATCACCAGATTTACGCCGAACCGGTGCGCCAGTTCGCGCTGCCGCTCCCCGGCGTAGCCGCGCCCGACAGGCAACAGCGACTGCCCGTTGCGGTCCACCGCCCAAGCCCCGGCCCAGTCGTTGCCGCCGATCACTACAGGCGTCACCCCGTCGTTGAGATTGCGGAACGGCATCCCCTCGACCTGCTCGGCATCCGGCGGTGCGGCCTCGACCCAGATCTCGGTACCGGCATGGCGCCCCGGAAAGTCCTGCAGCAGGTAAAAGGCGCGGGTCAGCACGTGATCGTGCGGCACCGGTTCCAGCGGCGGAATGTCCAGCGGCGCCGCCAGCGCCTGCAGCTTGCGGCCATTCGGGCTCGCCACGCCGAACCGGGCGATATCCGCGTCGCGCGTGTCGAACAGGATCATGCCGCCCGAGCGCAGATAGGCGTTCAGCCGGGCATAGGCCTCGGCGGACGGCTCGGGCTGATCCACCGAGATCGGCCAGTAAAGCAGGGGGAAGAATGCCAGTTCGTCGCGCTCCAGATCAACGCCCACCGGCTCCGCAGGTTCCACCGAGGTGCGATAGAACAGCGTATCCGACAGGCCCCGCAACCCCGCTTGCGCGACATCGTCCACCTGCCGGTCGCCGGTCAGGACATGCGCCAGCACCAGCTCCTTGGTCGAGGACAGCGCAAAGTCGGTGTCGCCGTCGGTCTGCGCCTGCACCTGCGGCGCGGCAAGCGCAACACCCAGCACCAGTGCCGCCGTCCGCGCCAGCCACAGCCGTCCCGACAGCGCCAGCGACGCCACCACATCCACCACCAGCAGGATCAGTGCCAGGCTCAGCAGGATGCCGCCCAGCGGCATATCCCGCTCGATCTCCACGCCCCTGACCGGAACATCTGCCGGCCAGATCGCCGGTTTCAGCACGGCTTCTTCGGGCAGAACGTTCAGCGCCAGCCGCTGCTTGTCGTTCACATAGACGCCCGGGCGCAGCTCGGGTCCCGCGCGCCCCTCGATCAGTGCGGCGCCATCGACACCGGGCAGATTGCCCGCATCAGACAGATCTCCGAACCCGTTCATCACCTGATCCGGCGCCCAGACGGTGCCCTGCAACAGCTCGACCTGCTGCGACTTGGCGGCAGAGGCCACCGCCAGCCGGTCCAGCATCTCGACGAACAGGCCGGACAAGGGCAGGGTGGACCATTCCGCATCCGCCGAAATATGGAACAGCACAACCTGTCCCAGCCCCAGCGATTTGCGGGTCACCAGCGGCGTGCCATCGGTCAGAGAGGCTATGGCCTTGTCGGCAAGGTCCGGGCCGGGCTGCGCCATCACCTGCGTGGTCACGGTGACCTCATCGGGGATGGTCAGCCCGTGAAAGGGCGAAAACTCGGGGAAGGGCGCAAGACCCTTGGCCTCGCCCCAGCTCATTGCGCCGCCGACGGTGCGGCCACCGCTGCGCAGGCGCACGGGCAACAGGGCGTTGTCCGTATCCTGCCCCAGGTCGCTGGCCGCCATGCGCGCACCCGCAAACCGCAGCAGCAATCCGCCCTTTTCGATCCATTCGATCAGTTCGGCTTCTTCGCGTGCCGACAATGTGGCGATATCGGCCAGGACGATGACATCTGGATTGGCGGGCAGCACCTCATGCAGATCGCCATCCACGAAATCGGCGGTCGGGATCAGCACCTGGGTCAGATAATGCGGCGGCGACAGCAACTCCAGCCCCTCACGGTTGCTGCTGTTGGTGATCAGGGCGATCTCGCGCCGCCGCAGGCTGTCATCCGTCAGGCTGGTTGCCGCCGCAGACCGCTGGCCCTCGATATCGAAGCGGGTGATCCGCGCCCGCAGCTCGGACGGCAGTGCCAGCGCGACGTGCACCTGCGCCTCGCCTTCGGCAAACTCCGCCGTGGCGGTTGCAAGAACCCGCATCGTTCCTGCCGGGTCGCGCCCCTGGGCCTGAATCGTCACCGACCGCGCCGGTGCAGGGTGCGACCGGACAGCGGTCAGTTGCACGGCGCCATCCTCGAACCGGGCCGGCAACAGGCCAACCACCTGCGTGTCGCTCTGAAAGACGGTCACGCCGCCCCGGCCCCGTAACGCGGCCAACACCTCATCGCGGCCCTCGTACTCGAGGGCATCGCTGAACCACATCGCGTCATAGCGGCCCTCCACCGCACCGAGCGCCGCCAAAGACGCGTCGATCTGATCCTGTCCCGGTTGCCACGGCATCGGCAACAGACCGGGCAACCGACTGCGCCACGCCTCGGCGGCAAGGAAAACCGGCTCCTCCGGGTCGGTCAGGCGCAAGATCGCCACCGGCCGCCCGGCACGACCGGCCTCGGTCAGCTGGGCGTCGATCTGGTTCAGCGTCGCGGGCCATCGCGCCGCCCCGGCCCAGCTGGCGTCCAGCACCATCAGCACCGGCCCGCTGCCCGCCTCGTCCCGCGACGGGTTCAGCACTGGCCCGGCCAGTCCGATGATGATCGCCGCCGCCACCAGCATCCTGAGCAGCAACAGCCACCACGGGGTGCGGTCCGACACGCTTTCGTCATCCTTCAGCCCCAGCAGCAGCGTCACCGCCGGAAACAACCGCCGGATCGGCGCGGGCGGCACCGCCCGCAGGATCAGCCACAGCACCGGCAGCGCCAAAAGCCCCAGCAACAGCCAGGGTGCGGTAAAGCCGATGCCAGCCAGCACGGTCATCGGGTACCTCCATCCAGGGCGCGGTACAGCCACAGCAAGGCGGCCTGGGCGCTTTCACCGGTGTGGTGCTGCCCCAGCCGCCAGCCGGTCGCGCGGCACAACTGATATAAGGCGTCCTTGCGCTCGGCCAACCGGTCCAGATAGCGCCGGCGCAAATCGCCCGCTTTCAGCGTCTCGTGCCGCAGCGTGCCACCGACGCTTTCAAAGATCGTGCGCCCGCGATACGGAAAACTCTCTTCTCCCGGATCGAGCACCTGCAGAAGAACCCCGCGCACACCCCTGTCGGCGGCCTTGGTCAGCGCCAGTTCCACCTCATCCAGATCGCCCAGAAAATCCGAAAGGAATACGGCCCGCGAATGCGGGATCATCGCGCGGTGCTCCGGCGGGGAATAATCCGCCCCGGCATCCTGCGACCAGGCCTCGGCCAGCCGCACCACCTGCGCGTTGCCGCGTCTTGGCGGCAATGTCGTCCCGGTCAGTCCGACCCGCTCGCCGCCGCGCACCAGCAATATCGCGGTCGCCAGACCCAGCAGGCGCGCCCGGTCGATCTTGGTCGGCAGAGCCTTATCCGATGCAAACCGCATCGACGCGCCCTGATCCACCCACAACATCACCGACTGGGCGATCTGCCACTCGCGCTCGCGCACATATTGCTGATCGCCGCGCGCCGAGCGGCGATGGTCGATCATCCGCTTGCTGTCACCGACCTGCGCCGGTCGGTATTGCCAGAAATCGTCACCCAGCCCCGCGCGCCGCCGCCCGTGATCGCCCAGCAAAACGGTGCCCGCCAGATGCTCGGCCCGTGCCAGAAGCGGCGGCAACCGCGACGCCTCTGCCTCGGATCTTTCACGAAGGGTCAGCGCCGCATTCACGCCGCCGCCTCGCTACGGGTCAGTCCGGCGGCGGTGGTTTCAATCAGATCGGCCAGGCTGTCGCCCCGCGCCCGCGCGGCGAAATTCAGTGCCATCCGGTGGCTCAGCACCGGCCGCGCCATGTCGATGACGTCCTCGGCATCGGGTGCCAGCCGCCCCTGCAGCATCGCCCGCGCCCGCACCGTCATCATCAGCGCCTGCGCCGCGCGCGGCCCCGGTCCCCAGGCCACGGTCTCGCGTACCCGCTCCGAGGCGCCGGGTTCTTCGGGCCGGAAGGCGCGCACCAGATCCAGGATCATCTCGACCACCGAGTCGCCAACCGGCATCCGGCGCAACAGAACCTGCGCCGCCAACAACTCCTCCTTGGTGAAGATCTGTACCGACCGATCCTCTTCGATCCCGGTCGTCGCGATCAGAATGTCGCGTTCGGTCTGCCGGTCGGGATAGTCGACATCGACCTGCACCAGAAACCGGTCAAGCTGTGCCTCGGGCAGGGGATATGTGCCTTCCTGCTCGATCGGGTTCTGCGTTGCCAGAACGTGGAACGGTACCCCCAGCGAACGATCCTCGCCGGCCACCGTCACCGTCCGCTCCTGCATCGCCTGCAACAGCGCCGACTGGGTGCGCGGGCTGGCCCGGTTGATCTCGTCCGCCATCAGCAGCTGACAGAAAATCGGCCCCTGAATGAAACGGAAATGCCGCGATCCGTCCTCTGCGGTGTCCAGTACCTCCGAGCCCAGAATATCGGCGGGCATCAGGTCGGGCGTGAACTGGATGCGGTTGCCATGCAGCCCCATCACGGTGCTCAGCGTCTCGACCAGCCGCGTCTTGCCCAGACCCGGCAGGCCGATCAGCAACGCATGCCCGCCGCACAGCAGCGCGGTGAGGGTCAGGTCGACAACCCGCTCCTGCCCGATGAACCTGCGGGTGATCGAGGATTTGGCCTGTTGCAGCTTTTCTTCAAGCGCTTCGATCTCGGCGACGAGCTCGGCAGGTTCGGACATGGCTTTCCCTTCCGTGGAGTTATATGATTGAAGTGTATCGCGCTGAGAGGAAATGGCAAAAACAATGAGCGGACAAAATACCGTGACACCCTCCGCCGATGCACTCGCTGCGTCGGTCAGAACGGTGAAACCCCTGGGCCTGCCGCCGGTTCACCTGTGGAACCCGCCCTTTTGCGGCGATCTGGATATGCGCATCGCCCGCGACGGGACATGGTTTTACGAAGGAACCCCGATCAACCGGTTCGAGATGGTACGGCTGTTTTCTTCGATTCTGCGCAAGGAAGACGGCAAGTATTTCCTCGTTACGCCGGCCGAGAAGGTGGGAATCACCGTCGATGACGCACCGTTCCTCGCCGTCGATGTCGAGGCCTCGGGCACGGGTGAGGCGCAAATACTGACCTTCACCACCCAGGTCGGCGACACCGCCACCGCCGGCCCCGACCATCCCATTCGCGTCTCGCGCAACCCGCACACGCAGGAACCGTCGCCCTATATCCTGATACGCGCCGAGCTTGAGGCGCTGATCGACCGCAAAAGCTTTTACCGTCTGATTGATCTGGGAAGCCATCATGACGGCTGGTTCGGCGTCTGGTCGTCGGGCCGGTTCTTTCCGGTCGCCCCGTCCGAAGACCTCGAAGACACCTGACGCCGGATTTCGCGCCGGGGCCGCATCCGGGACAGGCTCCGAGCCGGAGGACATGGCCGTTCTTTCGGTGGGTCGGGGTGAAAATTAGAAACGGATCTTCCCCGGCGCAACGCCGGCTGTCCCGGCCGGTCCGGCTCATTTTCGACAATCTGTCGGTTTCCGGCCCTTTCATGACAAAAATTACCCGGCTATGACTTGGGCGACGTTACGCAAGAGCCGCCATGCCCCGATTTGCCGCCAATATTTCCCTGCTGTTCAGCGAGTTGCCGTTTTTCGACCGGTTTCAGGCGGCGGCCGATGCGGGGTTCGAGGCGGTCGAGATCCTGTTCCCCTACGACGCTCCCGCACAGCAAACCAAACACGCCGTGCTGGCCTCGGGGCTGGACCTGGTGCTGATCAACGCGCCACCCCCCAACTACACCGGCGGACAGCCCGGCTATGCCGCCTTGCCCGAAGGGGAGGCCCGGTTTCGGTCCGACATCCGCCGGGTCATGCGCTATGTACAGGTTCTCCGCCCCGGTCTGGTGCACCTGATGTCGGGTTATACTGCCGGGTCCCAGGCGGCTGCGACGTTGGTGCGCAACCTGCAATGGGCGGCCGATCATGCCCCGCACCAGCGCTTCACCATCGAGCCGCTGAACCCGGTCTCGCAACCGGACTATTTCCTCAACGACTACGATCTCGCCGCCGATATCCTCGACCGGGTCGACCGCCCCAATGTGGGCCTGCAATTCGACAGCTTCCACGCCCAGATGATCCATGGCGACGCGCAGGCCGTCTGGGAAAAATTCCACAAGCAGGTGTTTCACGTACAGATAGGCGCTGCACCCGACCGGACAGAACCCGCATCCGGGCCGATCGATTTCCCGGCCCTGTTCGCGGCCCTCGACGCCGGTGGCTATGACGGCTGGGTCAGCGCCGAATATACGCCCTCCACGGCCCGCACGGTGGACTCGCTGCACTGGATGCGACAATGATGCGTGCTGACGAACCGGCAGTCATATTGCATATGCGAGGTATGATGCGCCCACCAGACCGAGTTGCCAAATGATACCCGCCCGCTTCGCACCTGCCCTGTTCGCACTCATCATTTCGGGGCTGATGTCCTGTATCGTGACCTGCGTTGCCACCATGCGCACGCTGGGCTTTGCGCCGGGCCTCGCGTCGAAATGGATGGAGGCATGGACCCTCAGCTGGCCGGTGGCCTTTGCGGTCATCCTTATCGCCGGGCCCGCCGTCCGCAAACTGGTTTCCCGCCTGGTCAGACCCGACCCCTGAGCCGCCGCGAAGAAGGTGCGTTGGATCCGTTGAGCGCCCTAGTGCGCTTCGGCCCAGTTCGCGCCCTGTCCGGCATCCACCGTCAGCTTCACATCCAGCTTCACCGCCGGATCGGCCGCGCCTTCCATCACATCCCGGGCGGCGGCGATGGTGCTGTCCACGGCGCCCTCGGCCACTTCGAACAGCAATTCGTCATGCACCTGCAACAGCATCCTCGCCGGTAGGCCCCGGATCGCGTCCGGCATCCGCACCATGGCGCGCCGGATCACATCCGCCGCCGTGCCTTGAATCGGCGCGTTGATTGCCGCGCGTTTGGCAAAGCCCGCATGCGGCCCCTTGGCGTTGATCTCGGTGGTGTGAATCTTGCGCCCGAACAGCGTCTGGACATAGCCATGCTCCTTGGCAAAGGAAATGGTGTCGTCCATATAGCGCCGAATTCCCGGAAAACGCTCGAAATACCGGTCGATGAACCCCTGCGCCTCGGCCCGCGGGATGCGCAGGTTGCGCGCCAGACCAAAGCCCGAGATACCATAGATCACCCCGAAATTGATCGCCTTGGCCTGCCGCCGGATCTCGGGCGTCATCTCGTCCAGCGGCACGTCGAACATCTCGGACGCGGTCATGGCGTGAATGTCCAGCCCATCGGCAAAGGCCTGTTTCAGCGCATCGATCCCGGCGATATGCGCCAGAATCCGCAGCTCGATCTGGCTGTAGTCCAGGCTGACCAGCACATTCCCCGGCTCGGCGATGAACGCCTCGCGAATGCGCCGGCCTTCCTCGGTGCGCACCGGGATGTTCTGCAGGTTCGGATCGGTCGAGGCTAGCCGCCCCGTGTTGGCACCGGTGATGGCATACGAGGTATGCACCCGGCCCGTATCCGGGTTGATATGGGTCTGCAGAGCGTCGGTATAGGTCGATTTCAGCTTGCTGAGCTGCCGCCAGTCCAGCACCCGGCGTGGCAGTTCATGTTCGGTTGCAAGGTCTTCCAGAATATCCGCCCCGGTCGAGTATTTCCCGGTCTTGCCCTTCTTGCCGCCTTCCAGCCCCATCTTGTCGAACAGGATCTCACCCAGCTGTGCAGGCGAGCCGACGTTGAAATTCTCACCGGCCAGTTCGTGAATTTCAGCCTCTAACCCGGCCATTTTCTGCGCAAAGGCGTTCGACATGCGGCTCAGCACATCGCGGTCGACTTTGATGCCGTGCATTTCCATCTCGGCCAGTACCGGGACCAGCGGGCGTTCAAGCGTTTCATAGACCGTGGTCACCTGCACCTGATGCAGTTGCGGTTTGAACAATTTCCACAGACGCAGAGTGATATCCGCGTCCTCGGCAGCGTAAGCTGTGGCCTCGTCAATCGGCACCTTGTCGAAGGTGATCGCCGACTTGCCCGAGCCCAGCAGCGGTTTGATCGGGATCGGCGTGTGGCTCAGATACCGCTCGGACAGCGTATCCATCCCATGGCCATGCTCACCGGCATGCATCGCATAGGACATCAGCATCGTGTCATCGATCGGCGTGACACTGACGCCATGACGCGCAAAGATCTTGGCGTCGTATTTCATGTTCTGCCCGATTTTCAGAACCGCCGGGTCTTCCAGCACCGGTTTCAACTGCGCAAGCGCCTCCTCCAGGGGCATCTGCCCCTCGGCCAAAGCATCCGAGCCGAAAAGATCGTCACTCGCCCCCTCGCGATGGGTCAGCGGGATGTAACAGGCCTCCCCCGGCTCGATGCACAGCGATATCCCCACCAGACCGGCGATCATCTCGTTAAGGCCGGTGGTCTCGGTATCCACCGCCACCCATCCGCGCTCATTCGCCCGGTCGATCCATTTCTGCAACGCCGCGGCATCGCGCACGCATTCATAGTTCGCCGCGTCAAACGGTGGCTGTTCCGGCATGGCCGCCTCGTCGGCCTCGGGCGAGGCCTTCTCGGCAATCACGGGCGCCTCGACCCCCATTTTGTCGGCGATCCGCTTGGTCAGCGTCCGGAACTCCATCTCGGCCAGAAAAGCCATCAGCGTATCCGGCTCGGGTTCACGCACCTCCAGATCGTCCAGCGTGAAGTCCAGTGGCGTTTGCGTATCCAGCTGCACCAGCCTCTTCGACAACTCGATCTGGTCGCGCTTTTCGATCAGTGTCTGGCGGCGCTTGGGCTGCTTGATCTCTTCGGCACGGTCCAGCAGCGTTTCCAAGTCGCCGAATTCGTTGATCAGCAACGCCGCCGTCTTCACCCCGATCCCCGGGGCCCCCGGTACGTTGTCCACCGAATCCCCGGCCAGGGCCTGCACGTCCACCACCCGTTCCGGCCCCACGCCGAATTTCTCGAACACGCCGTCCCGGTCGATGCGCCTGTTCTTCATCGCGTCCAGCATCTCGACCCCGTCGCCGACCAGCTGCATCAGGTCCTTGTCGGAGCTCACGATGGTCACCCGCCCACCCGCATCGCGCGCCTGATGCGATAGCGTGGCGATGATGTCATCGGCCTCGTAGCCCTCCAACTCCTTGCAGGCGATGTTGAAGGCCTGCGTCGCCTGACGGGTCAGCGGTATCTGCGGGCGCAGATCCTCGGGCATCGCCTCGCGATTGGCCTTGTACTGGTCGTAAAGCTCATTGCGGAACGTGTGCGACCCCTTGTCAAAGATCACCGCCACATGGGTCGGTGCGTCCGGTCCGGAGCTGTCCTCGACATATTTCTGCAGCATGTTGCAGAAGCCCGAAACGGCCCCGATCGGCAACCCATCCGATTTCCGCGTCAGCGGCGGCAGCGCGTGATAGGCCCTGAAAATAAAGGCCGACCCGTCGATCAGATGCAGATGACACCCTTTTCCGAAGTTCTGCGACATGATGCTCTCGTTTCTGTTTGCGCTCGCGCAGTTGTGCCACGACACGCCCGTGCATGCCAGTTGCCAATTCAATGCAACCCGCAGCTTCTTTTCGTTCCAAATATGGAAATACGCCCGCCCCTCAAGGCGATCCCGTCAATGGCGCGCGTTCAGGCCTCGGCCTCGCGCCCGGACAGCACATATTTGCAGTCGCAATAGGGGCACTCGACCCAACCGCTATCTTCGGGGATCTGCAGCCAGACGCGCGGATGGCCCAATGCGCCTTCGCCGCCGTCACAGGCGACACGGGCGGTTTCAACGATCCTGGTTTCCGGCGCTTCGATGGTCACGGCTGGCGATCCTTCTTCGGTTGTCGGCCTCGCGGGCATGTATTAGGTGCGTTTATGAGCGATGAGCAAACCGGGGGCAAGAGCCACATGAACGATGCGGCAATCAGGATCGACGGGCTGCGCAAGACCTATCGCGGCGGCAAGGGTCAGCCTGAAAAGCACGCCCTGAAAGGCATCGACCTGACCGTTCCGCGCGGGTCTGTCTTTGGATTGCTGGGCCCGAACGGGGCCGGGAAATCGACCCTGATCAACATTCTGGCTGGTCTGGTGGTCAAGACCTCGGGCAGGGTCCAGATCTGGGGCCACGATCAGGATCGTTTCCCGCGTCAGTCCCGCGCCGCCATTGGTGTGATGCCACAGGAACTGAACCTCGACCCCTTTTTCACCCCGCGCGGGGCGCTGGAAGTGCAGGCCGGTCTTTACGGAGTGCCGAAATCGGAACGCCGCAGCGATGAGATTCTCGAACTGGTCGGCCTCTCCGACAAGGCCGAGGCCTATGCCCGCACCCTGTCGGGGGGCATGCGGCGGCGGCTCTTGCTGGCCAAGGCGCTGGTGCATCATCCCAAGGTTCTGGTGCTGGACGAGCCGACCGCCGGTGTCGATATCGAGCTGCGTCAGATGCTCTGGACCAATGTGCGCCGGCTGAACGAGCAGGGCATGACCATCATCCTGACCACGCATTATCTGGAAGAAGCGCAGGAAATGTGTGACGAGATCGCCATCATCAACCACGGCGAAAAGATCGCGCAGGACAGCACCGCCAACCTGCTTGGGCGCATGGACAGCCGGACCATGGTGATCGTCCCTGACGCCGCCATTTCCATTTTGCCACAGGCCCAAGGCGTTCAGGCCGAGCTGCGCGCCGACGGCACGCTCGAACTGCAATACCGCAGTCACGACACCAGCGCCGAACAGGTGTTGGAGGCGGTCCGGCAGGCCGGTATCCGCATCCGCGACGTCCGCACCGAGGAAGCGGATCTTGAGGACGTGTTCCTCGCGCTGACCTCCAGCCGCCAGGATGACCACCCGGCCGACGATCAGGACCGGCCACGCCGGGGCATCCATCGCGTCAAGCTCTAGGCCCGGTCGATTCGCGCCTGATAGCAGTTGTTCCGCGCCGACCGAACATGAACATAGGCCACGTCGGGGCGGGCAAAGATATCGCTGACCTGTGCGGCAATCCGGTCTGTGGGCGTGATCGCCCCGGTGCCATAGACGATCCGATCGTCCTTGCCATAGCCCTTGATCAGATAATCCGGGGATGAGGTCAGAATCTCGGGCAACGCCTCGCCCTCATACCGCTCACAAGGAGCGGCGCACAGAAAGATCGGGCCGGTTTCGGCATAGGGATGTGTCTCTGAGAAAGGGCGATGCGCCAGTATCAGCATCTCCTCTCCTTCGGGAATGTTCTGCAAACAGTGGCGGCAGGGGTTGCCTGCGCCCGTCGAAACCGCGTGCTCTGGCGCAGTACCATAGGCATCCGGGCCGCCGGCCTGAAGGGCGCGTACCTCATCGGTGGGTAGGGCTGTAATTCTGAACATCTCGGGTCTCCTTTTTTCCCGACCATGCCCACCGGACCAGACCCAAGCGACCCGTTTCCTGCGTAAAGGACTCGAAAAAGAACAAAACGTGAATATAATATGGAATCGCCATGTATGCCGAACTGTCGATCACCTCGAATTTCACCTTCCTCACCGGGGCCTCGCACCCCGAGGAATACATGGAGCGTGCGGTCACCCTGGGCCTGCCTGCCATTGCCATTGCCGATGACAATTCGGTCGCCGGCATTGTCCGCGCCCATACGCAAGGGCGCGAGATTGCCCGCAAGGTGCGCGAACGGCTGGAGTGGGAGGCGCAGAACACATCCGTAGGTCCGCTTTGCCCCGATCACATTCCCAAACCGTCGTCGTACCCGATCCACGCGGTGCCACGCCTGATCCCGGCGGCGCGACTGATCTTCACCGACGCACCCACCGTCACCGCCCTGCCGCTGAACCGGCAGGGCTGGGCCAACCTGTGCCGTATCCTGTCCAAGGGCCGCCTGCGCGCCGAGAAAGGCGACTGCATCCTGCATCTGTCGGACCTGCTCGAATTCTCCGACGGTCTCCACCTGCTGCTCTGGCCACAAGCGCCTCGGTTTTCGGGCGGCGCGGATGCATGGCGGACACAGGCGCAACAGCTGACGCGCCGCTTTGCCGGGCGGATGCATCTGTTGATGCACCCCCGGTATGATGGCGCAGATAGTGCATATTTCTCTTTATTAGAGACTGAATCAAAGCGACTCGGTATTCCAACCCTCGCCAGCGCCACGCCGCTGATGCATCACGGTACCCGCCGCAAGCTGGCCGACGTACTGACCGCCATCCGCCTGCGCCGCAAGGTGGATGAACTGGGCCGCAATGCGCTGGCCAATGGCGAGCAGCGCCTGCGGTCGGAACCCGAAATGCTGCGTATTTTCAGGGATCATGAGGGCGCTGTCGTCCGCGCCCACGCACTCAGTGAACAGCTCACATTCTCGCTCGACGAGCTGCGCTATGAATATCCCAGCGAGGGTAACGAGCAGGAAACCCCAACCGAGCGCCTGCATCGTCTGGCGCATGAGGGGTTGAAATGGCGTTATCCCGCCGGGGCTCCGGACAAGGCGAAAAAGATGCTGGCGCACGAGCTCGCGCTGATCGGCAAGCTGAAATACGAACCCTATTTTCTGACCGTCCGTGACATCGTCAAATTCGCCCGGTCGCGCGGCATCCTGTGCCAGGGGCGCGGCTCGGCGGCCAATTCAGTGGTCTGTTTCTGTCTCGGCATCACCGAGGTCAGCCCCGAGATGGGCACGATGGTCTTTGAACGTTTCGTGTCCGAGGCCCGCGACGAGCCACCCGATATCGACGTGGATTTCGAACATGAACGCCGCGAAGAAGTGATCCAGCACATCTATGACCGCTATGGCCGCCACCGCGCGGGCCTCTGCGCCACGGTCGTCCACTATCGCGGCAAGCGCGCCATTCGCGAGGTGGGCCGCGCCATGGGCCTGACCGAAGACACCATTTCAGCACTCTCATCCCAGCTCTGGGGGTTTTTCTCGGCCGCCGGTCTTGAGGCCGAACGCATGCGTGAGATTGGCCTCGACCCCGAGGATCGCCGCCTGAAACAGACTCTAACACTGGTCTATGAGATCAACGGCTTCCCCCGCCACCTCTCGCAACATGTGGGCGGCTTCATCATCACCGAGGGGCGGCTGGACGAGCTTATCCCCATCGAAAATGCCACGATGGAGGGTCGTACCGTCATCTGCTGGGACAAGGATGACATCGACAGTTTGGGTATCCTCAAGGTCGACGTCCTCAGCCTCGGGATGCTCACCTGCATCCGCAAGGCGTTCGATCTGATCGGCCAGCACCACCAGACCGGCTATACGCTGGCCACCCTGCCGCCCGAGGATCCGGTGGTCTATGACATGCTGTGCAAGGCCGACTCGGTTGGCGTGTTTCAGGTGGAATCACGTGCACAGATGAACTTCCTGCCCCGGATGCGGCCGCGCAATTTCTACGATCTGGTGATCGAGGTCGCCATTATCCGCCCCGGCCCAATTCAGGGCGACATGGTCCACCCCTATATCCGCCGCCGCAATGGCGAGGAACAGGTCAGCTTTCCCTCGGACGAACTGGGCGAGGTGCTGGGCAAAACGCTGGGCGTGCCGCTGTTTCAGGAACAGGCGATGCAGATCGCCATCGTCGGCGCGGGATTCACCCCGGAACAGGCCGACCGGCTGCGCCGTTCGCTGGCGACCTTCAAGAAGCACGGCAATGTCAGCGAGTTCCGCGCCCTGTTCCTGCGCGGGATGAAGCGTAACGGCTATGACGATGACTTTTCCGAACGCTGCTTTTCCCAGATCGAAGGGTTTGGTTCCTACGGCTTCCCCGAAAGCCACGCCGCCTCTTTCGCGTTGCTGGTCTATGCCAGCGCCTGGATCAAATGTCATCATCCCGGCATCTTTGCCTGCGCGCTGCTGAACTCGCAGCCGATGGGCTTTTATGCCCCGGCCCAGATTGTCCGCGACGCCCGCGCGCATGGGGTACAGGTGCGCCCGGTCTGCATCAACGCCAGCTTCTGGGACAATGTGATGGAACCCGACGGGCGCGGCGGGCTGGCGCTGCGGCTGGGCTTCCGCCAGATCAAGGGGCTCGCGGAAGAGGACGCAAGCTGGCTCACCGCCGCACGCGGCAACGGATACCACCAGGTCGAAGATGTCTGGCGCCGCGCCGGCCTTTCCCCTGTGGTCATCGAACGCCTGGCCGAGGCCGACGCCTTTACCTCCTGCGGCCTCAGCCGGCGCGAGGCGCTCTGGGCCGCCAAGGCCATCGCCACCGCCCGTCCCCTGCCGCTGTTTGCGCAGGATATCGAAGGCGAGGCGTTGCCCGAACCCGCCGCCCGCCTGCCGCGGATGTCGCTGGGCGAAGAGGTGGTCGAGGATTACGTCGCCATGCGGTTAAGCCTCAAGGCCCACCCCGTCGCGCTGCTCCGCCATCTGCTGACGCCGGGGGAGAAGGGCGGATTTGAGACTGATATGAGCCATTTCAACTAACTTCGACTGGCTAAAGATTGCCCGGCACAACCGGTACTCAGATTTCGGTCTGGACGCCAGTTGGCTTAATCCAGGCCGGCCTCCCTCAGGTTTTTCATCAATCTGTCCAAACGGTGCCGCTCCCTGAACGGCTGATTCCGTGCGTATTCCCGCAACTTGAAATCCGGGTTCAACCTGCGCACATTTTCTACAGCCCACAGGGCATCCTCATGGCTCTTCAGTGCACCATTACATGCCGCAAGCGCGAGATAGGGTTCAACGTTTTCGCTGTCGAGGTCGATTGCGCTCTGCGCCGCCTCGACAGCCTCGTGATACCGTTCGCAGCCATAGAGCGTATTTGCCAGGATTGCCGGATACATCGGTGGCTGAACCGGCGTCAGTCGCAGTGCGAATTGGGCGAAATCAACAGCTTCGCCGGAACGGCCAAGATAGTTCAGTACAGCAGCCTTGAGAGAATAGGCGGCCGGGCAGCTTGGCCGGGCCAATATCGCTGAATTGGCATGCAGCTCGGCATCATCGAATTCACGATTGGTCAAGTGAACCTGCGCCAGAACCAGATGCGGATAACCGGTTACGTCCCTGCGGTTAATGGCCTCCCGCGCGCGTGAAATTGCCAAATCCAAAGCTTCCGACGGTATTTCACATTGTCCGGACAAAGCATCCAGCCAATAGGCCAAAGAGGCCGTGGCGTATCCGGTGGCAGCATCGGGTTCAAGCTCAATGGACAATTCCAGCAGCCGTTGCGCTTCATGGAGCTCGGCATTGTTTTTGGAAGCCCATAGCAGTGATTCACCGTTGTAGTAATTCTGAAGCGCCACCGGATTGCGGAATGCGTTCCGTGCCAACCGGTCGGCTTCACCGTGGGCCAACTGAATTTCCAAAGCGGCCACAATTTCTTGGGTAATTTCATCCTGTACCTTGAACAGCCCGGAGATATCGCCAAGCGCCCGGTCAAATTGCCCTGCCCAAAGGTATCGACCATTTGACACTTCCACCAGTTCAGCATTCACGCGAAGCTGTCCCCCCAATTCCTGCAGATTTCCTTTGAGTACATACTGAACGCCAAATGACTGCCCGAATTCTTCAAGCGACATCTCTTTCGACCGTTGCATCGAAGGTGTCTCGTCCCCGACCAGAATAAGATGCGGAAGTCTGGTCAACGCAACGACCAATCCGCTGCTGATACTGTCGGCAATTTTGCTTTGACCGATTTCGGCGCTGAGGTTTTCAAATGGCTTTATCGCCAGAAGCGGTTTTCCATATCCCGGACTCCGAAGCCGGTCAGGCCGGTTTTTGGCGGCGCCGGTGCCCGCATCCGGATGCGGGTTTTCGGCCAGCCTGTAAACTTCCACCGGTTTCTCGATATTCTTGAGCTTTCGTTCACCCGCAAATTCGAACCGGTTGGGCAGCTTGCCTACCACCGCCTGATGCACGGAACCCGAGATACAAACACTCCCTGGCTCGGCCAGGGTCTCCAATCTTGCGGCGATATTCACGCCGTCGCCAAAAATGTCCCCCTCATCCAGAATGACGTCGTCCAGATTGATCCCAATTCTGAGTTCGAACCGGCTGTCCGGAGCGGTGTCAAAATTCCGAATCGCCATTTCATTCTGGATTTCGATGGAACATTGCACAGCGTCGACGACACTGTTGAATTTCACCAGTACCCCATCGCCCATCACCTTGAAAATTCTGCCGGCGTGACCGGAGACTTTTGGCTCGATCACCTCGCCGAGGCGCTCTTTCCAAGCTGCAAGCGCACGCGTTTCATTCGTGCCCATAAGCTGGCTGAAACCAACAACATCTGCCGCAAGTATCGCTGCCAGCCTTCGCTTTACGCTTTCCTCTGCCATTGTACGTTCCGGTGAGACACCTGCCGCAATTATATCGAAAATAGAAAAAGTTGCGACTCTCAAACAAGGCTCAATCCGATCTGCTGCCTGACATCGGATGCCTGTGCGTCACATATGTCGGCAAAGTTGCGCCCGGCCGACACTGCGCTTTATCCAATTTTGGCTTCCAATTCAGGAGCGCACCGCAAAAGCCCGATCCGTTCCTCGGTCACCAAAGTCGAAACCCCGAAACACAGGTGTCGCCCCCAACGAGGCATTCCGCCCGTGGGAAGCGGCCGTGGCCAGTCCTGCCTGTACAATTGAGACAGATGGGGGGGCGACGCCTGTACAATTCGTAGCAAAACGCGGCTGCGTCTAGTCTGCGATGGCTTCCTGCACGATTCCGTCCAGCAGCGCCTGAACCTCCTGCATCGGCCCGTCGGGGTATTTCCGGAACCCGACGAGTACCTCGCCCGGCGCGTCCGGCAACTCGGCGACAAAGATGTTATAGGGACAAAAGGCGATGTTCATCGGGTCGGCCTCCATCACCTTGCGTGACACGGATGCCGAGCAGAACGAGTAAACATTTGCGTTTGAAAATAACACTTTATCAGATCCCACATCCTCGCGCGTGCGCTCCAGCATGTCGCCGACATAGCTGACATGGTCGATCACCAGCCCTTGACCCACAATGGCGCTTTCCACGGCGAAAGCCACATTGTCAAAACTGTCAGGGGCGCTGTATTTCACCATATCTTGCGATTGAGCCGACGAGGCCACCAATATGAGGCTGGAGGTCAAGAAAAACTGTTTCAATTTCATTCTCCCTTTGTGATCGGTCGTGGCTTGCCACAGAGCATCCCTGCGATCAGTCTGAACATTATTACGGGGCTCTCCCTGCCCACATTAACATATCGGAGTATTCGCATGGGTTTTGCAGTGAATGCAATCGAAGTGATGGCCTTTGTTTTCGTGACCACGGCCGGACTCTTCGTTCTGGCCGCGATGGTTCTGTTTTGCATCGACCGGTTCCAGACCTCGGATGCGATCCGAAGGAACTATCCGGTCATCGGTAGATTTCGTAGAATTTTCACTGAGTTAGGTGAATTCTTCCGCCAATATTTCTTTGCCATGGATCGCGAAGAGCTCCCGTTTAACCGGGCGCAAAGGGATTGGGTCGGGCGCGCGTCCAGCGGCAAGGACAACACTGTCGCCTTCGGCTCTACCCGCAACCTCAGCATTCCGGGCACCCCGATATTCGTCAATGCGCCCTTTCCCACGCTGGACGACGATGCCGCAAAAACCGAACCGCTGCTGATTGGTCCGACCGCCCGTGTGCCGTATCTGGCGCCGTCCTTCTTCAACGTTTCCGGCATGAGCTTCGGCGCCTTGTCGAAACCCGCGGTGCAGGCCCTGAGCCATGGCGCAAAGAACGCGGGCATCTGGCTGAACACCGGCGAAGGAGGCCTCAGCCCCCACCACCTGCAAGGCGGCTGCGACATCGTTTTCCAGATCGGAACCGCGAAATACGGTGTGCGCGATGAACACGGAGACATCAGCGATGACAAGCTGCGCGAGCTGGCCGCGCAGGACTCGGTGAAAATGTTCGAGATCAAGCTGGCCCAGGGAGCCAAGCCGGGCAAGGGCGGCATTCTGCCCGGCGTCAAGGTGACCGAAGAAATCGCGGCGATCAGGGGGATTCCGGTGGGGCAGGACAGCCTGTCGCCGAACCGGCATCTGGATGTTTCAAATCTTGAAGACCTGCTGACCATGATCACCCGGGTCAGGGATGTCACCGGCAAGCCTGTCGGCATCAAGACGGTGGTTGGCACCGAGGACGTCTTCCAGAATTTTTTTACCGCGATCAGCGCGCGGGGCACCGACTGCGCCCCGGATTTCATCACTATCGACGGCGGCGAAGGTGGCACCGGGGCGGCGCCGATGCCGCTGATTGATCTGGTGGGCATGTCTGTGCGCGAAGCCTTGCCGCTGATCAACAATCTGCGCGACGAACACGGCCTCAAGGACCGTATCCGGCTTATTGCCAGCGGCAAGCTGATCAACCCGTCGGATGTGGCCTGGGCGCTGGCGGCCGGTGCCGATTTCGTGACCTCGGCGCGAGGTTTCATGTTTTCGCTGGGCTGTATCCAGGCGCTGAAATGCAATCGCAACACGTGCCCGACGGGGATTACCACGCACAATCCACGCTTTCAGAAAGGCCTCGTTCCGCAGGAAAAAAGCAAACGCGTGGCTCTCTATGCCAAGGAGATCATCCACGAGGTTGAGATCATCGCCCATTCGGTCGGTGTAAGCGAACCGCGCCAAATGCGGCGCCGTCATGTCCGGATCATGCAGGATAACGGACGTTCGCTTCCGATGAACGAGATCCTTCCAAGTTACAATTCCATGCCGTGAAAGTGAGTGGAGTTGCTTTGCGCCGCTGATCAATCACGCCTAAATCGACAACATGTGAATTGACCGGAGACTAAAATGGCCCACCGCTGGCAGAATGACCTGAGCCTCGCTGATGTGACCCCTGAGGCTGCGTTCCTGAACCGAAGACGGTTTATCGCGGGAGCGGTGGGTCTTGGCCTCGCGGCGGCACTGGGCCGCCCGGCGGCCGCCGAGGCGCTGGAGCCGAACAGCTGGGAACAGATCACCGGCTACAACAATTATTACGAATTCGGCACGGGCAAGGAGGATCCGGCTCGATACGCTGGGGTTTTGACCACCGATCCGTGGACGATCAGGATCGACGGCTTGGTCGAGCGCCCCGGCGACTATTCCTTTGAGGACGTAATGTCCGAAATGACGATCGAAGAGCGTATCTACCGGTTCCGCTGTGTCGAAGCTTGGTCGATGGTGGTACCCTGGAACGGGTTCGAGCTGGCTGACCTGCTGAATATGGCGGGCGTTCAGGAAGGCGCGAAATACGTGGCCTTCGAAACGCTCTATCGCCCCGAAGAGATGCCCGGCACGCGCTATCCGGTTCTGGACTGGCCCTATCGCGAAGGGCTGCGGTTGGATGAAGCGATGCATCCTCTGACGCTGATGGCCACTGGCATTTATGGCAAACCGCTGCCAAACCAGAACGGCGCACCGCTTCGGCTGGTGGTGCCGTGGAAATACGGCTTCAAGTCGATCAAGTCGATCGTGCGGATTTCCTTGACTGATTCCGAGCCGCCGACCAGTTGGAACATGTCCATCCCGAATGAATACGGGTTCTATAGCAACGTGAACCCCAACGTGAATCATCCGCGCTGGAGCCAGGCCACAGAACGCAGAATCGGCGGTGGCCTGTTTTCCAAACGGATGCCGACGCTGATGTATAACGGCTATGAAGAAGAAGTCGCAGGGCTTTACGAAGGCATGGATCTGGCGAAATACTTCTGACCGCATGGATCGTCTGAACGCATATCTCCGCCGTGTTCCGGTCTGGCTGGTCTATTTGATCGGCGTCTTGCCCGCGCCATGGCTTTTATATCTCGGCGCCACCGGAGGGTTGGGGATCGAGCCGATCAAAGAGCTGGAGCACGAACTGGGCAAATTGGCGCTGCAACTGCTGATCCTCGGTCTGGCCGTGACGCCGCTGCGCCGCTGGACCGGGCTGAATCTGTTAAAGTTCCGCCGCGCCATCGGGGTGCTGGCTTTTTACTATGTGTGCTGCCATCTGTTGGTTTGGCTGGTTCTGGATGTGCAGATCCCGGCCCAGATTTGGGCGGATATCCTCAAACGGCCATATGTCACGGTTGGTATGGCGGGCTTTGTGCTGTTGCTGCCTTTGGCTGTGACGTCGAACAACTGGTCTTTGCGTCGGTTGGGTTCGCGTTGGCGCGGTTTGCATCGGTTGGTTTATCCTGCGGTTGTGCTTGGTGCGTTTCACTATGTGATGTTGGCGAAGGGTTTTCGGATTGAGCCTCTGATTTACCTGTGTGTTGTGGCTGGTTTGGTTTTGCTTCGGTTTGTTGGAAAGCGGGGCAGGGCGGTTGCGTGAACCGGGGGGTGTCGTGTTTTGTGGATGCGGTCATGTGAGTCTGTTCGGACCCGGACCGCGAGTCGGCATTCGGTGTGGTGGCGATGGGGGCGGGCGGTGTCTCTGAGCGGGGTTTGGCTGGGCGCTTGACTATTAAGCAATTGAAATCATGAGTATAATTTTCATTCCGCAAGTTTTTTCCCCTTTTTTGAATTTTGTGCTTGCGGAGGTTTGAGGTTGGGCCTAGAACCCCCTTCACCGGCGCTGCTGAGGCGGTGCTGACGGGTCGGAGAGACGGCCGGACACGCTGGAGAGACGGCGGGGACGCTCAGGATAGACTGG